>CAZRXG010000032.1:0-49739 GCA_964603985.1 uncultured Anaerolineae bacterium
TGTCGCAATCAACACAATCGAGGAGCAGTTTAGCAGTATATGCAAGGCTCAGTAATCCCGCCAGGAGAGAAGTTGGCTGTTTGCGCTTACATCCACCCCACGCCTACTCCAGCTCCCGCCACAGTCCCAACAGGGCCACCCCCGCCGGGATCAGCGGCGGCAGCATCGCCGGGATGCACACCAGCAGCATCCCAATGCGCACGCTCGTCTCTTCGCCACGCACCTGCATCCCGCCCAGCAGCAGCACGCCCGCCAGCCCGACCAGCACCGCGATGCCCAGCCAATCCCACGCCCGCCTCGCCCGGTCTTTGGCCCGCAGCGCGTCGATCAGCAGCCCGATGCCCCCCGCCGGGATCCAGCAGATCGTGACGCCGAACGCCAGTTGCTCGATCTCGTAGCGCCGGGTGAAGCCGGGGAAGAACAGCAGCACGGCGGCCAGCACCAGACTCCCGGCGATGGCAAGGCCGATGTGGACCGGTGGGACAAGCTGCGCCAGAAAGCGGTCGAACTGTGTGTCCTCGTGGTGTTCCATATGCCGCGCCTCCCCCGCCGCCATGCCCGCAACACAAAAGGGTGGGCCTGCCTGCGACCCACCCTGTATTATACGCCAGACTGCCGGATTCTGGCTCAGCGGTATTCACGCTCCATCGGCACGTCACGCTCAGACGGACTTGGCTCGCCGTGCCCATCCCGGCGCTGCCCCAGTTTCTCCCACCGGACGCGGGCGTTGAGCGCGCGGGCGTCGGCGTCCTGCTGCCGGTCCAGTACGTACACCAGGATGCCCGCCGAGACAAAGAACAGCATAGAGACGGCCAGCGCGGGATGCACTCCCTGCTCCTCGATGAGGAAGACGGTCAGCGCGATCACCGCCCCCGGCCAGGCGAGAGCGGTCACGAAGCGCCAGGCCCGCCCCTCGCCGCGCAGGAAGAACCAGTAGGCGATCCCGCCCAGCAGCGTGAAGAGGATCGTGAGCGCCAACGCCACGTGCAGGATTTCCTCCGCGAGGTAAACCGTCATCCCGATCAGCCCGCCCAGCAGCAGCAGATACACCAGAATCATCGTCCAGTTGATCTTGGGCCGTGGTTTCTCCATGGGGGATCTCTCCTTAGCAACAACTTGCAGATATTTATATACATTACGCAGGAGATCGTGCCGGGTTGCAGCGCCGCCTGGCCAGAATCAAACCACGCCGGGGAACGTCTCTTGCGCCCCGGCGCGGGTCTCTGAGTCCGGTTAATGCCACTAACGTCGTGCCAGGGCCGCCGCCCGTGCCCCCGTGAAGGGCAGTTCACCCTTCTCCCAGGCGACCAGCATCGGCACCGCATTGAACAACGAGGAGTACGTCCCGCTCATCAGGCCGAGCAGCAGAATGGCGATGAACTGCTTGATCGTCGCGCCGCCGAACAGCAGGATGGCGACCATGACGAAGATGGCGTTCAGCTGCGTCGCCAGCGAGCGGTGGATGGTCTCCAGCACCGAGCGGTTGACGACCGTCTCGTAGGGTTCGGCGCGGTAGCGGGGCAGGTTCTCGCGGATGCGGTCGAACACGACGATGCTGTCCTGCACCGAGAAGCCGACCACGGTCAGCATGGCCGTCAGGAACAGCGCGTCAACCTCCCAGCCGAAGAAGATCCCCAGCGCCGACATGATGCCCATCGTGATCAGCACCGCGTGCAGCATCGCGAAGATGGCGCACGCGCCGTAGCGCACCGCGTTTGGCACGCGCCGGAAGGCGAACCAGATGAACCCCAGGATGACGACCGCCGCCGCGACGACGGCCATGATGGCCGCAGCAGTCACCTCGCTCCCGACCGACGGGTCAACCACGTCAAAGCTCGACTGCGTGGTGTCAATCGGCGCGACCTCCTCGTCCAGTGTGTCCTTGATGGCGGTCTGCTCTTCGGGCGTCAGGTCACCGGCGCGGATCTGCCAGCGATTGTCGCCCGGATCGCCAAGCTGCTGGATAACCGGGTCGTCCTGCCCGAAGTCGGTGTAGATCTCCCGGATCGCCTCCTCGTCGGCCTCGTCCTCGAACTTGACGAGGAACAGGCTGCCGCCCTTGAAGTCAATGCTCAGCCGCACCAAAGCCCCGTAGGTGACCATCGAGTAGATCATGGCGACGATCCCCAGCACGATGATGCTGCCGGAGAGCAGGAAGTATGTGCGGCGGTTCTCGGCAAAGTTAAACATCTGTGGTCGCCTCCTTTACAGCCCCAGCAGCCAGCGCCGTTCGGCGAGCGCCTGCTCGTGGAAGGGAATCAGGATGAAGTGCAGGAAGGTGCGGGTGACGGTCACCGCCGTGAACAGGTTGAACAGCAGACCCAGCGCCAGCGTCACCGCGAAGCCGCGCACCGCTCCCGCGCCGAAGCTGGTGCCGAAGAGGTACAGAATGACGCAGATGATCAGCGTCGAGAGGTTCGAGTCGCGGATCGACGTCCACGCCCGTTCGAACCCCGCCTCGACCGCCATGTTGACGCGCTTCCCGGCGCGTAATTCTTCCTTCAGGCGCTCGAAGATCAGAATGTTGCCGTCCACCGCCGTCCCGACCGAAATCAGAAAGCCGGTGATGGCCGGGAGCGTCATCGTCACCGGGATCAGCTTGTAGGCGGCGAAGTTCAGCAGCGTGAAGATGATCAGCGCCAGCGCTGCCGCGACGCCGGGGATGCGGTAGTAGATCAGCATGAACAGCAGCACCACCGTGATGCCGATGACCCCGGCGCGGATGCTCTGCTCAACCGAAATCTGGCCCAGCGTCGGGCCAACGGTGCTGGTCGAGTCCACGCGCAGCGGGATGGGCAGCGCGCCGTAGTTAAGCTGGATCGCCAGCCGTCGCGCCTCTTCCTGGTCAAATTCACCTGAGATGCTGCCTGAGCCGCCGGTGATCGGCTCCCTGATCACCGGCGACGAGATCACCACGCCGTCCAGCACGATGCCCAGGTATTCCCCCGTGTGGTTGGTGGTGTGGTCGCCGAAGATCCGTGCCCCCTCGGCGTCCAGCGAGAAGTTGACGATGGGGTCGCCCAACTGGTCGCGAGTGGCGACGGCCCACTCCAGATTCTTGCCGGTCATCACGGTGTGGTAAACCTGCGAGGCGGCAGCAGCGGCGATGGCATCCTCGGCGTCGGTGGTGGCGGTCGGGGCCTCTTCGACCTCCGAGGCGCGCAGCGGCGAGTCGGTCATCACGGGCGTGCCCGCCGGGATCGGCGTTCCCCCAAAGTCGACGAACTCCAGCAGGGCCGTCTCCTGGATCAGCGCGGTCGCGGCCTCCGGGTCTTCGTAGCCGGGCAGCTCGACGATCAGGCGGCGCTCGCCCTGCTGCTGGATGACCGGCTCCAGCGCGCCCAGGCTGTCAATGCGGCTCTCGACGATGCGCCGCGCCTCCGCCATTGCGCCCGGCTTCAGCTCGGTGCCGGACGGCAGGTCGGCTTCGAGCAGGACTTTCAGCCCGCCCGCCAGGTCAAGCCCCTGCCGGATAGCGATTTCCTTGTCGATGTCGTACTCACCGTCGTGGTTGGTGTCCAGGTGGATGCCGGGATTGTCCGGCAGGCTCACCCACACTGCGAAGGCCGTGATCAGGCTGATGAGCAGCAGCCAGGTTATGTGGTGGTCTGCCTGAAACACGATCAACAGCGCGATCCCAGCCACGCATACGGCGAGCCAGATGAGCAAAAATGTGGGCACAGGAAAAACTCCTCGTCATTCTGTTCGTATGGGGCAGCGCGCGGTATCTTAGCGCGCCCGGCGGAGGCTGTCAATAAGCGTGGGACAGGCCGTCCGGGTGTCGAGTTGGCATTCACGCGCCGACGGGTTATCATGCTGGTTGGTTGGAGGGTGTGGAGCGCACGCCGCGTGTGCTCGGCGCTGCTTTACCCGCATTGACGAGACGACAACTATGGGAGGGAGCATACCTCATGGAAACCGTTCTGAAGGGAATAGACACCACCGTCACCATCGGCCCCGATCATCCCACCGTGCTCATCGGCGAGCGCATCAACCCCACCGGGCGCAAAAAGCTGGCGGCGGAGCTTGAGGCCGGTAACATCGAGGTCGTCAAGCGTGAGGCCGCCACCCAGGTCGAGGCCGGTGCCGACGTGATCGACGTGAACGTGGGCGCGGTCGAAGTTAACCAGGTGGAGGTGCTGCCGCTGGCCGTGCAGATGGTCCAGGAGGTCGTCAACGTTCCCATCAGCATCGACACCGCCGACCCCGCCGCGCTGGAGGCTGCGCTCAAGGTGTGCCAGGGGCGTCCGCTGGTCAACTCGGTCACCGGCGAGGAGAAGAGTCTCGGCCAGGTGCTGCCGCTGGTCGCCGAGTATAAGGCAGCCGTCATCGGGCTGTGCATGGGCGAGGGCGGCATCCCCGGCGACGCGCAGGGACGGCTGGCCGTTGCCACCAAGATCGTCGAGCGGGCCGAGTCGCTGGGCATCCCGCGCGAGGACATCCTGATCGACTGCCTCTCGATGACCGTCGGGGCCGACTCAAAGGCCGGGCTGATCACACTGGACGCCGTCCGGCTGGTCAGGGAAGAGCTGGGCGTCAACATGACGATGGGCGCGAGCAACGTCTCATTCGGCCTGCCCGACCGCGAGACGATCAACCTGGCCTTCCTGCCGATGATCATCCACGAAGGCGTCAACGCGCCCATCGTCAGCGCCGCCCGGTGCAAGGACATCGTGCTGGCGACCGACGCGCTGCTGGGGCGCGACGACTACGCCATGCGCTACATCAAGAACTACCGCCAGAAGCAGAAGGCGAAGGGATAAGCCGCCCCGGCTGCCGGTTGCTGTGGCGACCGGCTCCTCTGCGTACTTGAAGCATAACGGGGATGCCGCCTCACATGGCATCCCCGTCCCGCGTTCTCCGTCCTTCCGCCGACCGGTGCGGCTCACGCTCCCTCAAACCGCCCCGCCAGAAAGTCGAACACCCGCGCCCGCACTTCCTCCTCGCTCAAATCGTCCGTCTCGATGCACAGGTCGCAGTGCTGGCGGGCGTGGGCCAGCCGCCGGGCTTGCTCGGCGAGCCGCTCCGGCCCCCACGAGATCCGCCGCCGCTGGTAGGCGACCTCATAGCTCACGTCGAGGTAGATCAGCGCGTCAGGCTTCGCGATGCGCTGCCACATGTCCGGCACGTAAGAGTGCTCCTGCGCAACGTGGCGGGCGTTGTATCCGGCCTCGCGCAGTGCGTCGACCAGCACCGTTTTGCCCGCCGTACACGGGCCAACCACCGCGACCTTGAAGCCTGCTCTGCCCTCGACCTCGCCCATCAAAATTGGGGGTGATTCCAGCGCGAGGCCAGCTCTTTGATGTGCATGGGATCGGTCACCACCGCGATCAGGTCGCCCGCTTTCAGGCACACGTCGGGATCGGGGTGCAGGTCGTAGCTGTGCTCTGTGCAGTGCAGGATGATCGAGAGGTCAAGCTCTTCCTCGACGGTCGACACTTTCTCACCGGCCAGCCTGGATCGCGCCTGCACCTCGATGCGCCCCATCACCAGCGTCCGGTCTGCGACGCTGAAGGTTTGCGTGACCTCGGTGCCGGTGGCCGCCCCGGCGAAGGCAGGCGCGGCCAGCCCGGAGGCGCTCATCACCGCCGCGATGTTGAAGCGGTCGGCCATGCTGCGCGCAAACTGGTCGTCGAACATACGCATCACCAGCCGGATGTCCCGGGTCTCTTCCCGGATGCAACTGGCGATTTGCAGGTTCATCAGGTCGTTGTTGGTGCAGATGATGAAGGCACTGGCCCGGTCAAGCCCGGCCTTCTTCAGCACGTCCATGTCGCGCCCGTCACCGACGATAATCGGGATGCCGTATGGCCGCAGCTTGTCAAAGCGGGGGGAGTCGACCTCTTTCTCTATAACGACAATGTCCTCTTCGAGCAGGATCAGTTCCCGCACCACCCGGATCCCGAGGTGACCAAGCCCGCACACGATAATATGGTTCTTGAACGTTGATGCCACTGCTTCCTCCCACTGTGACTGGCGCAGGTGTCGATTGAAGAACAGACCTACGAAGTCCGCCATGCCGCGTGCCAACGCGATAATGCCCATCACCGGCATGACGAAGAAATATATCCCCAGGAACCAATGGTCGGGGAATTCAAGGCTCGGCTGGAAGAAGACCATCGTCAGGACGTTGTACAGCGCCGCGAAGAAGGTCATGCGCGTGTCCTGCACGGCGTTCCACAACACCTGGAAGCTGGTCGCCCCGATCAGCAGCGTTGCGATGAAAAACAGCAGCGCTTCCTTGAACTCGCGGATCAGCACCCACGTGTCGCGCCAGGCTGCGCGGTAGCTCCGCCAGCGCGAATGACGCCGCAGCAGGTGGACTTCCTGCTCGGTCCGGCTCATGCTCGTCAGTGTATGTGGCATGGGTGTTTCCTCTCTAGGGTCTGTGCAGCGGCGGAATCGGCATGGTGACCTGCATGCGCCGCACATTGTCGATTTCACGCCCGACGACCGCCACGACCAGCACCGAGATGTCGTCTGCCGGACGCCCGTCGTCCAGCCGCAGCGCCTCGTCGAGCAGGCTGTCGGCGATGGCCTGCGCGGCCCTCTCCCCGTCGCCGTGACGCCGGTAGCAGTCGGCGACGAGGGCGGGCACGTCCAGGCCGGTGCCCCGCCGACCACCCGCGTTCAGGATGCCATCGGTGAAGATCACCCCCACCGTCCCGACCTTCAGCGGGATCTCGTTGATCTCCGGCTTGGTGACGCGCTGCACCCCGATGGGCGGTGTCGGTTCGTCAAATACGATCTGCTCATCCGGCCCCGTCTGGATGACGACCGGGCAGTGGCTGTTACGCGAGATGACTAACGTCTTGGTTTCCATGTCCACCGAGACGATGTTGAGCGTCGCCAAGACTTTCCCACCCCGCAGCGCATATAGGTAGTCGTGCGCCGCACGGGCGACCGCCCCATCGCGCACCCCTTCGCCCAGCAGCGAGATCGCCTTCTGCGCCACCCGGCTGCTGATCGTCTTGGCCGCCTTGCCTGAGCGCTGCCCGTCGACCAGCACCAATGAGATCCCGCCCAGCGGGCGCTCGATCATTTCCAGTGTATCACCACTTTCGCCGGTTGCGTACTTCTTGATCTTGGCTACTGCTACCTGGATGTACATGCCTGCGCCCCTGCCGCTACCTGAGCACTTTCCGGGTGCTGTTGGCGCAGGTTTGTGCTTCAAACTCGTCGGTAAAAAGATCAAACAGGATGTTCTGAAAAGTCATACGCCCTTCCTCTGGGTTCGAGTAACCTCCACCGCCGGTGCAGGTCTACGGCGTCTCACCTTCCTCCATGATGCTCAGGTGCCCTACCAGCACCGCGTCCCGCCCGTCTAGCGTGAGCAGGCGCGAGCCGCCCGGACCGACCAGCCCGGCGTACACCTGGTAATCACCCGGCGCAAGCCCCGCGATGTCCAGGTGGTAGGTATCGGGCACCCGCTCGCCAGCCGACCAGATCGAGGTGGGATAGGTACCCTCGTGCGGCTCGACTTCGGCCTGGGCCACAATCGATCCCCGCGCGTCGCGCACCTGGATCAGGACGCGGTAATCGACGCGCGGCGCGGCGACCGCCTGCCACATCAGCGAAACGTCGAGCGTCTCCTCCGCCCGCACCAGCCGGTAGCCCAGCAGCGCGATGTCGCCGAAGTCGGCCCGCGTCCCGGAGACGCCCCCCACGAACGTCTCATCCTTGAACGGCACCTTGGCGTGCGTGACCGGCTGCCAGGTCAATGCGTAGGGGTCGCTGCCGATGCCCACCTCCAGGTCGTAGACGCCCGGTGACAGAGTGGGAGCCAGCTCTATGGTGTGGTAGCTGGTGATCAGGCGGCGCTGCGGCCAGTCCGAGAAGTCCAGCGTCCGCCCGGCCAGCGCCGCGACGGCCCCCGTCCGGTTCTGGATGCGGATCGCGACGTACCGCTCCCCCTCGATGGGCGCGTCGAGCACCCACTCCAGGCGCACCCGCGCCGCGCGCCCCGTCTCCAGCGGGTCGAGCGCGAAGTCGGTCGCGACGCCGTTCAGCGTCAATCCGCCGGGGAAGGCGACCATTCCGGCCAGCAGGTCGGTCAGCGGGAGCGGCTCGACGGCCCGCTGGAAGATCTGCACCGGCTCTTCCTCGCCCGGCGCGATGTCGAAGTGCGCCGCTTCGGTGTAGGTCCTGGTAAACGAGGAGTCTTCCGCAGGGGAGTAGCCGTCAAGCGCCTCGACCTCGGACGCGCGCAGCACGACGTATTCGGGGGCATACTCGCCCAGCCACCACTGGCCGTCGCCGCGCAGGACGGCCTGCGCCAGGTCGGGCTGGAGTCGGCCCCGGTAATCGAGCAAGTGGCGGTCGGCGATGTACCCCAGCACGCCGATCCGCGTCACGCCGACCCGGTCCTCCGGCGCAGTGTTGTCGTGCAGCCACGCCCCCGCCTCGACATCATTCCGGGCGACCGGGGTGGGCGTCAGCGCCTCCCACGCGGCGGCCTGTTCCGGCCTGCCCCCATCGACACCGGCGTAGGAGTGTGCCACCGCCCCGGCCACCAGCAGGCCCGCGACGCCGCCGACTGCCCACCTGATCCATCCCTGGGGAGTCTGCCCGACCAGCCACTCGACGCCCAGCGCGGCCAGCGCGGCCAGCGCCGGGATCAGCGGGGCGTAATTCCAGGGGGAGACGGCAGCCCGCAGGATCACCAGGCCGAGCAGGTGCAGCCCCGCCCACCCGACCAGAACCAGCGCCGGGCGGTGCTCCTTGAGGCGCAGCGCGCCCGGAACAGCCAGGATCAACACCCCCGCCCATAGCCACGAGATCGCGAACAGCGCCCTCCCGACGATGCCCAGCCCGGCCACGACGTTGGGGGCGATCAGGTCGGGCAGGATGTCCGCCAGGTGCGACCCCGGCAGGTCGGGCAGCGGCCCACCGCTCTCGAAGGTCACCAGCGCCCACATGATCTCCAGCGCCACCACCCCGGCGTAGATGGCCCCCGGCAGCGCCCGTGTTGGCCGCCCGCCGATCAGCGAGTCGGCGACCAGGATCAACGCCAGCCCACCGGTCTCCGGGCGGATCAGCGTCGCCAGCGCCACTGCCACCGCCGCCCCGATGCCCCACTCACGGCTGTGCAGCCACACGGCCAGCAGCCCCAACGCCATCCAGAGCGTCGTCTCCAGGCCGAGCGTGGTCCACAGCAGCGGAAAGCCGGCATAGATCGCGGCACTGATTGGCGCGGCGATTTTCCCGCCGCCTGTGTACACCACCCCGAACAGCGCCAGTCCGCCAAGCGCCAGCGCCGCGACGCCGACCAGGTTGCCCAGCGCCGGGATGTCAGGTGTGAGCTTTGTGCCCAGGCTCAGCAGGAAGACGTACAGTGGGGCGACGCCGTCGCTCAGGACGCGCTCGCCGGGGTTGTAGACGAAGCCCTGCCCCCCGGCCAGGTTGCGCGCGTAGCGGTAGGTGACGAAGCTGCGCTCCGCGTGGTGGTCGACGAAGGCCAGCGCGAACAGGGCCGTCAGCCCGGCGATCAGGGCCAACCCTGCTCCAATGCTGATCAGCGCGGCTCGCCGCTGTGCGCGCATCCCGGTGTGCACGGTTCAGCGTTCCGGCAGGCTGTCAACGTCCACCATGCCCGTCTGCACGAACTCGTCCACCGCCGGGGCGATGATGGCATTGGGACGCAGGTACGGCAGCGCCGTCGCCGTGATGGCGCGCGCGTCGAAGCGGCTGCGGTGGATCATCCCCCGGTCCTCGAAGCTGACCTCGAACTCCATCATCTCGCCGTCATTTTCGATGAACCGGGCGACAGGGTAGTACATCACGCGCCCACCGCGCATCTGCTTCGACCCCCGCACCAGGTCCACGCGCTCGACCTCGTCGTATTCCAGCGTGGCGGTGCGCCTGCCCTCGCGCCAGATCAGGCGGTGCGGCGTGACCTCGACCTGAATCGCCTGCTTCAGGCGGAAGAGCGCTGCAATCCCGGCGATCAGACCGGCCACGCCCGCACAGGCTAGGCCGCCCGCCGTGGCCGTCAGCCCGCCCGGCGGCGTCGACCCGCTCGCATAGGAGATCGCCAGCGTGGTCGCGCCGCACACCAGCAGCGCAGCGCCCACTGCGAAGAGGATGTAGGCCGTGCGGCTGATGCCCCGCCGGACATCTGCGGCGGCTGTGAAGACCTGCGATTTTGCCATATCTCTCACCTGTCGTGATCCGTTGGCGTCCCGGTTGCAGCGCGCTGCGAGTTATGATATTGCACACCCGGCCAGATAGCAACCGGTTGGGCCGCGCGCGTGGGTGAAACCTGTCAGGCCCGCCGGAGCGCCGGGAATTGGGGACCCTTGTATCTTATCCCCGGTAATTAAAAAGGTAAATTTGGCAATAATTACTCGGCTGAGTTAGAATCTTTTACACGTCGGTGCATCACTCGATCCTCCCCCAACGGAAAAAGAGGTTATGGTGGCACGGTGGCGCGTGCCACGTAGATTGATATGCAAAAGACACGGCAAAAAATCCTCGAGTACCTGAAAACGCACGGCGAAGCGACGGTCGATGATCTCGGCCAGGCGCTGGGCAACCTGACCGCTGTGACGGTGCGGCACCACCTGGATGTCCTGCGCAAACAGAACCTGATCGGCCCGCCGACGATTCGCCACCGCAGCAGCCCCGGGCGTCCCAAATACATCTACCGGCTGACCGAAAAAGCCGAGTCGTTGTTTCCCAAGAATCTCAATACGCTGGCCGATCACCTGCTGAGCGAGTTGAAGCATTCTCTGGATAAGAAGCAGCTCAACGTGATATTTGAGGGGATCGCCGACCGGATGGCCTCCGAGATGCCTGACGGCGCAGTGGAGGAGCCGTTTGAAATGCGCGTCGCGCGCGTGGCCGACCACCTGACCGAGCACGGCTACGAGGCCCGCTGGGAGCCGCATCCGGAGGGATTCGTACTGACTGTCAACAACTGTCCCTACGGCGGTGTGGTTGAAGAGCACGCAGAGCTGTGCGCGCTGGACGTTCGCTATTTCAGCCGCCTGCTGGGGACTTTGCCCCGCCGCCTGGAGCACCGCATCGCAGGGGATCACTGCTGCTCCTTCCTGGTGACGTATCCTGAGCCGCACTTTGGGTAGGTGGGCGGCTCGCTCAATTACAACTATATTCACCTTTTTTATTGACAACGTGGCCGCCGGGGTGCTAAAATCAGCCGACGAAAGTTGGTTGAGCAAAGCTGGACTCACAGGGAGTTGGTGCACACCATGAACGCTGATAATCTCAACGCAGCCCACACGGAAGCAGCGGTGCTGAGCGCCACGCCCGCCGCCGTCGAGAAGATCAAGGCCCTCATCGCCGAGAAGGAGCTGACCGGCTGCGGCCTGCGCGTCTTTGTAGCCGGGGGTGGTTGTTCGGGCCTCCAGTACGGCATGGCTTTCGAGAAAAATCCCCGCGAGGACGATCACATTGTCGAGGTCGACGGCGTCAGGCTGATCGTCGATCCGGTCAGCCTGCCCTACATCGCCGGGGCCAACATCGACTTCATCGACAGCCTGATGGGCGGCGGCTTCCACATCGACAACCCCAACGCCGTCGCAAGCTGTGGGTGCGGGCAATCCTTCCGCACCAAAGACAGCGGCACCGGCCCGGCAGCCGGTGGGTGCAGTAGCTGCTATTAGGCGCAGTTGTATCGCAGTTTCACAGGCCCTTGTGCGTGTGGCTGGGTGGAACCACCACCCGCCCGCCAGACCACAGGGGTCTTGTTTTCTGGCGACAATGGGGACAGGGGCGCGAAAACACGTTGCGCTTTTCCCCAACATGCGTTAAACCGGAGGGCGAACCGGAGGTGAGTGAAAAGTGAAGCAATCCTCGTCACACGCAGACCAACCGGCCATCCTGTGGCTCGATCTGGGCGACCTGGGCGACCTGGTCAACCCCGCCGGGCCTCACGAGCAGTGGCAGGATCACGGCCTGGGCCTGCTGCGCACCATCATGCACCAGAACGGCCTCGCGACCGACCTGCTCTCCACCCGCGCCGTGACCTCCTGGAAGCAACTCGCCCGCCCGATGGGAAGCTACGACATGCTCATCATGAACGTGAGGAGCTACACGTACCCCATCGCCTACCGGGCGGCCCGCATCTTCAAGGAGCTGAACCCAGCCGGGATCGTGCTCACCGGGGGGATGCACGCCACCGTCGCCCTCGACGAGATGCTGGAGGTGGAGGAGTTCGACAAGATCTGCCAGGGGCCGGGCGAGAACGTGATCGTCGATCTGGTCAGAGACCCGGACGCCTTCCCCAGGGTGGTGCTGGGCGTCGGCGCGAAGTCGATGGCCGAGTGGCCGACTATCGACCGCACGCTGTGGCCCAAACCCGCCGGTCGCAGGCTGGCTAAGGGCTTCAACTGGCCGCTCGAACCGGAGTGCGGCTGGGGGCCGCCGCCCGTCGCCACGCTGCTGACCAGCCGCGTGTGCCCCTGGCAGTGCGCTTTCTGCAATGAAAGCTCCTACATCCCCAACATGGGCCGCCGCCCGGTCGAGATGGTGATCGAAGAGCTGAACTACCTGGACGAGACCTACGGGCCGCTCGGCTCGGTCGTCATCCACGACTCGATGTTCTTCCAGAACCCAAGCTGGCTGGAGGAGTGGCTTGAGAAGTACCCCGCCAGGGCCAACAACACCTGGCCCTACTGGGCCGCCGCCCGCGCCGACACCGTCCGCCAGTGGCCGGAGCTTTTCGAGGCGCTCGTGCGCCAGACCAACTGGAACATGGTCTCAATCGGCTTCGAGTCGGGCAGCGACCGGGTGCTGCGCATCCTCAACAAGGAGTGCACCGAGGAAGACAACTTCTTCACCATCGAGCTGCTTGAGCGCATCGGCGACGAGATGGAGGCCGAGGGCAAAGAAGCCCCCATTTTCTGGAGCAACATCATGCTCGGCATCCCCGGCGAGACGCGCGAGGACGCCTTCAAGACCATGCGTATGCTCAAATCGACCAAGCGCGTGATGCCCTCCATCTCACTCTACGCGCCCTATCCCGGTTCGGCGCTCGGCCACCAGTTGATCGCCGAGGGCCGCAGCCTGATGACCAGGGAGAACTATCACCGCTTCCCCGACGACGAGAAGGTCAAGGACATCGACTACCAGTTTTACCGCGACCTGCTGGCCGGGAAGTACGACGACGAGGTCAACAAGGGGCTTGACGAGGTGGCCCGCCTCCGTCGCAAGGTGTACACCGATGTGCTGATAAAGGCATAAGACCATGAGCAGCTTCAGCAACCCGCACTACATGTACCTGTTCAGCCTGAAGAACGGCAAGAAGAAGCTGGCTTACGGCCAGTCGCCCGAGGACGCGCTGGAGATCCTGAGCTACCGCCTGACCGAAGAGGAGATGGCGCAGATCATCCGCGACGACTACCAGCGCATCCGGCAGCGCGAGATTCAGGAGTACGTCGATCAGCTTGGCTGATCGGCGGCCCGCCTCAGCCCGACAACAAAAGACGCAGGCCGCCTGACAGCCTGCGTCTCTCTGATTCCGGCGCGCATTACACGTCCGCCGGTGGCTCCTCGCCTTCTTCTTCGTCGTCTTCGTACCACCACGGTCCATAGCCGAAGCCGAACCCGAAGCCGTGACCGGGGCCATATCCCTTCCGCCAGCCGTGGCGGTGGAAGTGGCGCGCGTGCTCGCGGAAGTGCCGCCCGAAGCCGGGGCCGAAGCCCCACTCGCGCATGCGCTCCTTGTCACCCTTGACTTCGATGCGGAAGCCGTCGTCGGTCTCGATGAAACGCACCTCGTGAAGAACTTTTTCACCCATTGCTGTTTACACTCCTGTATTGATTACTGTTCAGTTTTACAACTACTCCCCGCTGCTCTCGGCGTGGTTGTCACCCTCGTCCTCGTCGCCACCGAGGTCGCGCGCAATCGCCTGCAGCACCTCAATGGCGTCCTTGAGCCGGGGACGCACCACAGCCTTGAGACGGGCCAGCTCCTGCTCACCGGCGGGAGTCAGACTGTAGACGCGCACCGTGCGCTTGTCAGGGTCCTCCCACTCCCCCTCGACGAAGCCCTGTCCCTCCAGCAGATTCATCAACGGGTAGATGGCTCCCGGGTTGGCCACCCACTGACCGTCGGTGCGCTCGGTAATGATCGTCATGATCTCGTTGCCGTAGCGCGGCTGCCGGGCGAGCAGGTGCAGCACGTACAGGGGCAGCAGGCCCCCGCCCTTGCTGAGCAGGCTGGCTACAAACGGGTTGAAGAAATCCATGCCCTGATGCCAGGGCCTGAAACGCCGCCCGCCGAAGGCCCAGTGATCTTCGGGCCAGTCGCCCGTGAAGTGGTGGAAGTGCTCCCGCCAGGCGTGGGCCATGAACGGTGGCGGCGGCGGGAAATGATCCGGCCCATGCGGAGAGCAGCCGTGCTCTTCCCACAACCGCCGGCGCTCTTCGCGCCACGCCCGCCAGAAGTCTCTTCTTCGCCTTCGCGAGCTTCGTCCCATACGTCACTCCTATCTAACCCAACTTTATTGAATTCAATATTGTTGAAACTATTATAGCGGAAAGAAAAGCCTTTTGCAAGTCCTATCGAGCGGGAGGGGAGCGTAGTGGGCGGTACGCGCAGGCTGCGCCGGGACCCGGCTGAGGGAGTCCAGGCGCAGCGCTTACATGGATACGACCATATGCCTCAACGACACTGTGTGACCGGCTAGGTTCTGTTGACATTTCAGCGTAACCAAATAGGAGCACTCCTTCGACAAATCGTCGGCAGTATGCTCTCTTATCGCCAAATGTCAACAGAACCTAGAATATCTATGAAAAATCCTACGATGGTTGTTAAGAGTGGAAGAGTCGAACTAAAAATTACTGTTTGTCTTATCCTAGTATTGAAAGGCCATGTAGGATAACTACGCTGATGTTCATGAAGTCGTGCCAAAGCATCAAGATGCTCAACACTAGAATCAATTTCTCCGGTTACTTCACCTTGAATAATGCTCTTTTGCTCACCGAAGTACAACTCGGATGTGTGATGAATCAAATCATCTCGATACGTAAGCATAGCTTTATGCGCGGCTTGAAGAGGTAAAAAGAATAAGATAGGCACAACCATCAAGTACAAGCCCACATTGAAGAATATCAAGTAGTTGGTACTAAGGGTCTTGTCAATTATTGCATACACAATCCAACTAATAATCGTGGCACCATACGCCAGGGCCGGATATGTAGATTTCAGAGCAAGTTTTCCTATCGGATTGAACCCACCGCTACCATCAGGATGTAGTTTATGAACAACAATACGATTTTCTTGAAAGAGATTGTTAAGCAGGGCTATTAACAATACTATGTTGACTACAATTCCAGCAGATGCTAGCCACCCAACCGAGAGAGCAATCGTAAACATACTAAATGATAGAATGTTTAGTTGAAAGAAGCCTGTGATTCCGGTTGGCTTGTAAGATAGTATCGACCAAATAGTCACAAGACCTACTACCGCTCCTATCTGTAATCGCCTTGTCCACTTAGATGTAAACACTGCCCTCACTTTCGCGCTAACGGTAAGTTTCTCGTCAGGGAAGACCTTGTTATCATGCAATTGGCCTATTGCTTTTTTGACTTCCTTGGGGAAATATAAATAGAAGAATACTGCGAGAGATAGCCCTAATGCCACGAAAGGATAAGAACCATCTTCCAAAACATCCCGCACCCCTTGTGTATTTGAAAACCCACCCCATATTAATGTCGGCGCAATGGAAAGTAGATTAAACAATAAAAAGAACAAGCTTGCACTAAACAAAGGGCGAACATACAGATGTTGCGTCCATTTTGGATACGACAAGTAGAATAACCTTGAAATATCGTTATTCTCTTCTATTCTCTTCTTCTTTTCCGAGCCACTCATAATTCCCTGTCCACCAGCAAAACATGCAATCCAGATTAATATTAATCTTCTAAGAACAACTGTACACACTTATTGAAGTCATCTTCAGCCTCCAATTGTGGTATGTGACTGACTCCCGAGAACTCAACGTACTGGGCATCAAGAACGTGCCCCAACATGTATATCGGGGCACGTTTGCAGGAAGCCCAGTATTTTTGACCAGTGTTTATCCGTGAGTTTGACTTTCATGGGCAGCTATTATGCCCTCTTATCGCCAAATGTCAACAGAACCTAGACCTCCTCGGCCACCCTGTCACGCACGTAGGCCAGTGCCTCGTCGAGAGTCTCAAAGACCGACGATCTCAGGCCGCCGTACTGTACCTGCCCCAACGCTTTTGCTCCCATACTCACCAGGCCGGAAGTGGTGACGAGCACAACCTCTTGTATATTTGGGTGCTTGAGTCCGACCCCTTCTCCGCGCGTGGCGGCACCAAGCCCCGCAACCACATCGCCAAAATTTGCCTTTAGGTCACGCGCATCGACGACAAGAAAGACAGGGACATCCATGGTTTCCAATAGATCGAACAACTGCTGGGACGCGACTGATGCGTCCCGCCCGACATCGTATGCCTCGCCCAAGACGCTGAGAAGAATCGGTTCGTCGGGGAGTTTTTCGAATGTGTAGGACATGTTGTGATCTCCTTGTTGTTGCGATGACTAGCATAATCATTTTAAGGCACGTGATCGCTGCTACCTATGGGGAGTTTTACCCATACAGGCTGCCCGGCTTGCGTCGGTTGGTCTGCCTTCTCTTTGCCTTGGGCCGCTTTGTCACCGCTGCACCCGTGACAAAATTCACCTACCCCCTGCCTCGCACTCCCGTTATAATAGACTCGGACAATTACACCATCATCGACGTACCAGACAGGATAGTTTATGCTCGATGCTTTCTTTAACCCGCAATCAGTCGCCGTCGTCGGGGCCTCACGAGAGCCGGGCAAACTCGGCTACGCGGTGGTACGCAACCTGATCGACGGCGGTTTTACCGAAGACCACGCCGTCTATCCCATCAACCCCAAGGCTGACGAGATACTGAACCTGAAATCCTACCCCAGCGTGCTCGACGTTCCCGGTGAGATCGATCTGGTCGTGATCGTCGTCCCTTATCGCTTTGTGCCCGACGTGCTGCGCCAGTGCGGCGAGAAGAGTGTTCCGGCGGCGGTCATCATCACCGCCGGTTTTCGCGAGGCCGGGCACGAGGGGTTAGAGCGTGAGCTTGAGATCGTGAAGATCGCCAGGGAGTACGACATCCGTGTCATCGGCCCCAACTGCCTGGGCGTGATCGACACCTACAACTCGCTCAACGCGAGCTTTGCCACCGACATGCCGCCCAAAGGCCCAATGAACTTTATGTCGCAGTCGGGGGCACTCGGCACCGCCATCCTCGACTGGGCGCTGGCCGGGCGGATGGGCTTCGCCAAGTTTGTCAGCCTGGGCAACAAGGCCGACGTGAGCGAGATCGACCTGCTCGATGCCTGGGCCGATGACCCCAACGCCAACGTGCTGCTGGCCTACATCGAGGGGGTGCCCGACGGCCAGAAGTTCATCGACGTGGCCCGCCGGGTGGGCAAGAAGAAGCCCATCGTGGCGGTCAAGTCGGGCGTCACGCAGGCCGGGTCGCGTGCGGTGTCCTCGCACACCGGCTCGCTGGCCGGTTCGGAGCAGGCCTACAGCGCCGCCTTCAAGCAGGCGGGGGCCATCCGCGCCGAGACGATGGAGGCCCTGTTCGACTACGCCCTGGCCTTCGCCCACCAGCCGCTCCCTCCCGGCAACCGCTTCGCCATCATCACCAACGCCGGTGGGCCGGGCATCCTGGCTACCGACGCCATCGAGCGTTCCGGGATGAGGCTGTCGCGCCTCGAAAACAAAACCATCCGCGCGCTGGAGAGCTACCTGCCGGATGCTGCCTCGGCGGCCAACCCGGTCGACGTGCTGGGCGATGCCATGGCCGACCGCTACCAGTTTGCTCTGGAGGTCGTTTCTAGGGATCCCAATGTGGACGGCGTCCTCGTCATCCTGACGCCGCAGGCTATGACCCGGATCGAAGAGACCGCCGTGGCTGTCTCCGACCTCTCCGACAGGCTCGACATTCCCGTCGTCGCCTGTTTCATGGGCGAGTACGCCGTCGAGAAGGGAATCGAAATCCTCACCGAGCGCGGTGTGCCCAACTATCCCTTCCCGGAGCGGGCGGTCGCTGCGCTCAAGGCCATGACCGAGTACCGCGATGCCTGCGCCATGCCGCTGCCCGAATTTGAGCACTTCGACGTGGACACCAAAGCCGTCGAGAAGGTCTTCGACAAGGTGCGCGAGGAAGGGCGCGTCACCGTCGGCGACTTCGAGGCGCGGGAGATCCTCCAGGCTTACGACCTGTGTATCCCCCAGTCGCGCCTCGCCAAAGACGTAGACGAGGCCGTCGCCATCGCCAGTGAGATCGGCTACCCGGTCGTGCTCAAGATCGCCTCGCCCGACATCCTGCACAAGACCGACGTGGGCGGCGTCAGGGTCGGGCTGAGTTCGCCCGAAGACGTGCGCGATGCGTTCGACCTGATCGTCTACCGCGCCGGGCGCTATGTGCCGGGCGCGCACATCTGGGGCTGCTTGGTGCAGGAGATGTCCCCGCCGGGGCTGGAGGTGCTGGTCGGCATGAACCGCGACCCGCAGTTTGGCCCGCTGGTGACCTTCGCGCTGGGCGGCATTTACGTCGAGATCCTGAAGGACGCCACCTTCCGCATCGCGCCCTTCTCGCGCGACGAGGCCACCAAGATGCTCGAAGAGATCCGTGCCCGTGCTCTGCTCGACGGCGTGCGCGGCAAGCCGCCGGTCGATAAAAAGGCTGTCGTCGATGCACTGCTGCGCATTGGGCAGCTCGTGCAGGACTTCCCTGAGATCGTCGAGCTGGATATTAACCCCCTCATCGTCTACGAAGAGGAGCAGGGCGCAATTGCGATTGACATGCGCCTGGTGCTGAGCAGTAAATCATCGGAGCCGGGATGATCGTCCGGGGGACAGACACAACCTGGCTGTGATTGGCGCATGGCTTACTTTCGGGCAATTGCCACCCGCGATTGCACTCTAAGATAGGAACAGGACATACGCGATGAAAGCCTTATACATCACCTCGATAGAAAACTTCTCCGGCAAAACGGCCGTCTCCCTGGCTGTCGGCAAGCGGTTGCAGGCCGAAGGCCACAAGCTCGGCTATCTCAAGCCCGTCAGCCGCCAGCCGACCATGCTGACCGGGCACGTCGTCGACGAGGACGCCGTCTTTGTCAAAAACGTGCTGGCGCTGGAGTTGGATCCCTGGGAGCTGTGTCCGGTGGTTGTCACGCCCCAGGTGCTCGCCGACTGCATCGGCGCTGAGGAGTGCAACCTCGAGGGACTGGTCAAGGCCGCTTACCAGAAAGCCGTCAACGACAACGGCATAGACGTGCTGCTGTTGGAGGGCGGCGGCAGCCTGCGCGAAGGCTACGCCATCCGGCTCTCGACGCCCTACGTGGCCGAGATGCTCGGCGCGATGGCGCTGGTCGTCGTCAAGTATCGCGGGCGCATGCGCCTGCTCGATGACGCCCTCACCGCCGATTTCCGCCTGGGCAACAAGCTGCTGGGCGTCGTCCTGAACCGCATCCCCGATCAGGAGATGGACTTCATCACCAGGCAGGCGATCCCCTTCCTGGAGAAGAAGGGCATCCCGGTGCTGGGCGCGCTGCCGGAGCGTCGCCAGTTGGCCGCCATCAGCGTCGGCGAGTTGGTCGAGACACTCAACGCCACCATCCTGACCGGCGAAGAGCGCCAGGAAGCGCTGGTCGAGACTCTGATGGTCGGCGCGATGGGCGGCCAGGAGGCGCTCTCTCGCTTCCGCGTCCACCCCAACAAGGCCGTCATCACCGGCGGCGACCGCGTTGACATCCAGCTTGCGGCGCTCGAAACGTCGACCATCTGCATGGTCCTGACCGGCAACCTGCGCCCCACTGCGGCCATCGTCGAGCGGTCGAGAGAGCAGGGCGTGGTCGTCATGGTCGTCCCGACGAACACCATGGAGACCGTCGATGCCATCGAGCGCGTTTTCGGCAAGACCCGTCTCGGCCAGGCTGAGAAGCTGGCGCGCTTCGAGGCGCTCATGGCCGAGCATGTTGATTACAAGCGCATGTTCGACCTGCTGGGCCTGTAGGGGGAATACAGGCCCGGCGTTGGCGTCTCATTGAAACGTGGGGGAGCGGGAGCGCCAATCCGCGAGCCGCAAGAGACGGGGGACTGTGTCTCCGGGCGCTTTGGCTAGCACGGGCCGTCAAGGTCAGGGGGTGACCACAGCCCAAGGCTCTGCTCGTCCACCACAACAGCCGACGGCGCGCTTCGAGCGACCTCGTCATCTGGAGACGCTCGCCTGCGTTTGGGGCGGATTCCCGCCTGCGGTAGAATAGCCGCACCATGCCTAGCGCTCAGACACACCTTGCCGCCGCCCGCGATCTCCTGGCTTCACCCTTCGTCAGGCAGGCTCTCCCCTGGCTGGGGGACGGCGAGGCACGGTCGGCCTTTCTCCTCGGCACGATCAGCCCGGACGTGCGTGCCATCAGCGGGCACCCGCGCGAGGCGACTCACTTCTTCGCCATTCCCCCCGCCGACGCGCGCCCCGCGCCGCAGGTCATGTTCGACCGCTGGCCTACGCTGGGCGATGCGCCCGCGTTGGGTGCGGTCTGGGCGGCCTTTGTCGCCGGTTACGCAACCCACCTGATCATGGATCAGGCCTGGGTGGAGATCATCGTCATGCCCTGCCTGTTCATCGACGGGCTGGCCTGGGGCACCGACCATCCCAACTGGCGGCTGTACAGCCTGCTGATGACCTACATAGAGTATCAGGCCGCCGACCGTTTCCACGAGAGCACGATCACATACATGCAGCGCGCTGAGCCGCAGGGATGGCTCCCCTTCGTACAGGATCGCCATCTGGTCGAGTGGCGCGACCGCGTGATCGCGACCATCCGGGGTGGGGGGGCGCGGCTGGTCTCGCGCATGTTTGCCCGCAGCAACAACCTGCCGCCCGGCGCGCTGGATGCTATCGTATTATCCGAGGAGCGCATGGCCGCCGAGGTCTACCCGGTCGTTCCCCACCGGCGCCTGCAGCAATTCGAGGCCGAGTCGGCCCGCCGCTCCCGCGACACAGTGTTGAGCTACCTGGCGGACGTTCCACCCCCGGCGGGAAGTGCGCATTAGCACGCGCATTAGCGTGCGTTGACGGTTCCCGCCGGTACACTGGTTACCGGCGCTGTGATGATCTACAATGTGGGCAACGAATGCGGCAGCCGCCGCTCTGGAGAATAGACTTGCCACGGCCTGAGCCTGGCGTAGGATACAACCCGCATGGCTATCAAACGCACGACGCCGGATGACTCCGATACTTCCCTGGAGCCCGACGCGAACGGGCGGATCAGCGAGCCGGTAGCCGCCCGCGCGCTGCAGGCCGTGATCCTGTCGCTGGGCGTGATGCTGTTGTTTTCCGTTTTGTTCGGCGGTCGCTCAGGCCCGGCCATCGTCGGGGCACTGATCTTCGTGTCGGCCTTCCCGCCCGCGCGCCGCCACGTGGATCGCTGGCTGGTGGGCAAGGCGCACGGCGACGAGGCCAACCAGGCGGCTGTCATCCGCATGGCGATCGGCATCGCCATCTTCCTCATCGCCCTGTCGGGGCTGCTCCCCATCTGATCACCGGCATGCACGTCGCAGTTAACGCCTGGTTCTGGGACCGTCCCGATACAGGCAGCGGCCAGTACGTCCGCCGGTTGGCCGCCAATCTGGGCGATGTTGCACCCGACCTGCGGCTGACGCTGATCGCACCGCACGGCTGGCAGGTCGATCCGCCGCCCGGTGTGCCCGTCGAGCGCGTGGCTCTGCGCGGGCGCGGGCATTGGGCCAAGCTGCGCTTCGAGCAGCGCGATTTCCCGCGCGCGGCGGCACGGGTCGGCGCCAACCTGGCGCACGTCCCCTACTGGGGCAGCCCGCTCGCAAGCCCCCTCCCGGTCGTCGTCACCATCCACGACCTGATCCCCCTGCTGCTGCCCGCCTATCGCGGCGGCATCGCGGCCCGCCTGTATACCGGGCTGGTGGCCGCCTCGGCGCGCGGCGCAGCGATGGCCCTCACCGACTCGCATGCCTCCCGGCGCGATATTCTGGAGCACCTCGACCTGCCCCCTGACCGCGTCCACGCCGTTCACCTCGCCGCCGACGAGAAATACCACCCTCACCCCGGCGACCCACCCGACGCGGCGATCCGCGCGAAGTACGACCTGCCGCCGGAGTACGTGCTCTACCTAGGCGGCTACGACGTGCGTAAGAACGTAAGGACGCTGCTGGAGGCGCACGCCACCGTGCTCAAGGGCCACGACATCCCCCTGGTGCTGGCCGGACGCCCGCCGGAGACGATCACACCCCGCTTCACCGACGTGCGCGCGCTGATCGCCGAATACGGGCTGGGGGACGCCGTCCGGCTGATCGGCTGGGTGGACGAGGCCGACAAGCCCGCCCTCTACCGCCTGGCATCGTGTTTTGTGTTTCCCTCGCGCTACGAGGGTTTCGGCCTACCCGTGTTAGAAGCGATGGCCTGTGGGACGCCGGTCGTGGCGTGCGCGGCCTCGTCGATACCGGAGGTGGTCGGCGACGCCGCCTTCCTGGTCGAGCCGGACGACGCGCATCACATGGCCGGTGCGATCCTGGCGGCGCTGGTACAGGAGGATCTGGCGGCGGAGCTTCGACGGAAGGGGCCGGCCCGCGCGGAGGCGTTTAGCTGGGCGCGCACCGCCTCCGAGACTGCGCGGGTGTACGAAGCAGCGCTGGCGGGGGCTTAGAGAAGCTGCCCTGGACTGCGCCCCGGGCCTGAACTGGTCGTCATCGATCCCGATCCTCTCGGATCATCTCCTCGGCGGTTGGCGTGCCCGGCGGGGGCGTCCACCTGTTTTCCCGGAGCCATTCAAGCGCCGCCTTCGCCCTGGCCGGGTCGGGCGGCTCGCGCCGGACGGCGTGGACGCGCTGCGCGACCTCGCGCCGGATCATGCGCCTCAACTCCTCCATCGTCATATCGGCCACTCTGTCTGCCATATCACTGCCCTCCTGTGCCCCCATTTTACCCGCGCAGGGCCATTCTCGCCCGTTCAGAAGACGCAAACCGCATCCCCACAGGCTTTGTCGGGATGCGCCTTTATGATAACCTGTCCCAAACCGAATAAAACCGGGCGCTGCCACGTTAGATAATTGAAAGGACAGGACGTTACGTGGGTAATCTGGTCGCGGTGTCAGAAGAGACCGAGCTTGATTTGATCACCCGGTCTCAGCAGGGAGACAGACAGGCTTTTGGGATACTGGTCCTCCGTCACCGGAAGGGGGTCATCGATGTGGTGTACCGAATGTGCGGAGACGGCGATCTGGCAGAGGACGCAGCGCAGGAGGCATTTATCCGCGCCTGGCAGCACCTCGCCCGATACCAGCCTCGCTCGTGCTTCCGCAACTGGGTGTACCGCATCGCCATCAACGCCGCGCTGGACATGCTGCGCCGCGAGAAGGAGACCGCCGACGTCGACGATCTGCCGCTGGCCGCGCCCGGCGCAGGCCCGGAGAGAGCCGCCGTCACCAAAGAGCGCGCCGGGCGTGTGCAGGAGGCCGTCCTGGCTCTACCGGCGGCCAGCCGGACCGTGCTGATCCTGCGGGAGTACGAGGGGCTTTCCTACCGGGAGATCGCGGAGACACTGGACATTCCGATGGGCACCGTCATGTCACGGCTGAACTATGCCCGCAAGCTGCTGAAGGCAGCCCTGGTTGAAGATATGGAGTCACAGCAATGACCAACCACGTTCACGAATGGCTGGCTGCATATCACGATGGCGAGCTGAGCGGCTCTCAGCTTCGCAAGGTGGAAGCTCACCTTGCGGAGTGTGAGACCTGCCGGGCGAAGCTGGACGAGCTGCGAGCACTGTCCGCCCTCCTACAGGAGAACCCGGCAGCCAGCGACCTCACGCCGCCCGACCGTTTTGTGGCGCAGGTGGGACTGCGGCTGTCCCGCCGCCCGGAACGCACCTTCGGGCAGAAAGTCCTGGAGACGATCTGGCAGTTGTTACCGGTGGGCTTGCTTGGCACGTGGACCTTCATGCAGACCGCGCTAATTGTGACCGGCGTGCTGCTGGTCGTGATGCACCTGGCAGGCGAGCCGATCGGCAGCCTGCTGCCGCCCCCATCAGGCGGCACCTGGCCGAGTGAGCCAACCACCCTCACCCGCCTGGGCGAGCTTGGCTTCGCCGCATGGTGGACGCTGGGCGGCGGGTCCGCTCTGTTCGGGGTGCTGCCGCTTGGCGTAACACTACCACTGGGGATCGTGCTGCTGTACTGGAGCTGGCTGGCTACCTGGTGGATCCGGCATCGGCACCGCCAGCAGGAGGGTCAACCGGCCAGGAAGCAGCAGGCATCGTAACGGTTTTGGGGCTGGAGGAGTGCACCGTGAGTGAGAGCAAAGTGTGGAACGAGGAAATCAAAGTCGACGGCGGGGTGCTGCCCGCTGCGATTGCAGACAGTCTGCAAGTAACCAGGCAGCGCCGCATCGTCATCACAGACGAGCAGGGGCAGGTCCGGATGAGTGTCTCACTGCTCGGATGGATAATCATGGCAATTGTGGCCCCCATCCTGCTGCTGGTCGTAACCACCCAGGTTCTGGCGGGCCAAAGGGCAATTGTCATGGTGAAACCTGGAGAATAAGCAACAACTGAGGAGTAAGCGAATCATGAAACATGTAGAGGTATTGAAACGAGCCTGGCATATGGTCACCCGCTACCGGGCGCTGTGGATCTTCGGCATCGTCCTGGCGCTGACTACCGCCTCCTGGACACCATCTACCTTGTCCAACCAGGGTGGTAATGACGAAGAGAATGGCGAGACGATCACCATCGATCCTGAGAGCGACTTCGGCCAGCAGATGCAAGAGGTTTTCGGGGAAGAAGCGGAAGACCTTGTCAGGCAGTGTGAAGAAGGCATTCCCCCTGAGGTCGAGCGTGTCCTTCTCCCGGTCGCCATCACGCTGGGCTGCATCGGGGTCATCCTGTTCATTGTCTTCAGAGTATTGCGCTATGTGGCAGAGGTGGCGCTGATACGCATGGTAGACCAGTACGAAGCAACCGGCGACCAGCCCACCTGGCGGCAGGGCTTCCGGCTGGGCTGGTCACGGGCCGCCTGGCGGATCTTCCTGATCAACTGGGTGGTCTACCCTCCAGCAGTTCTGGCCGCCTTTGTGGTGCTCCTCGTGCTGGAGCTTCCGCTTGCCTTTGCAGCCGCCGGTAGTATGGGGGCAGGGCGCATCTCCGCCGGGATAGCCGTGTTGGTAATCGTCGTCGGCCTCCTTTTCCTGATCATCTTCCTGGCGGTCATCTTCTTCGCGGCCATTGGGCTGCTCGTGAAGTTCTTCCGGCGCGTGTGCGCGCTGGAGGACAAAGGCGTGTTCGCGTCGATCCGCGAAGGGTACGCCATCGCCAGACAGCACCTGAAAGACGTGGGGCTTATGTGGCTGATTATGCTCGGCGTGGATCTTGGCTATCCAGTTGCCATCATCCCCGTTGTACTCCTGCTGATAGCAGCCGGTGTGCTGGTCGGCGGCGCAATCGGCCTGGTCACGCACGGAATCGCCGGGCTGTTCATGCAAGGCGCGGCTGCCTGGGTCGCCGCTGGCGCGGTGGGGATTCCCCTTTTCGTGCTGGTGCTGGTCATTCCACTGGCCCTTCTGGCTGGCTTGCGGGAGGTCTTCACGTCCAGCTCGTGGACGCTGACCTACCGGGAGCTGCGTGCCCTGGAGAGCCTGGAGCCGGTCGAACTGCCCGATGCAGAGGCACCGGGCGTGGCGTAACACCATCCCGCACCGAAAACGGCCCCGTTCCAGGGGCCGTTTTGTTTATGAGGTGGCCGAGACTGTTGTGTAGGGAGAACGTGCGTACCCAGAAAAAGAGAGAAGCCCGCGTTGTGGGGCCTCTCTCCTCATAAACGCCACGCCGACGGGGAGTGCACTATCTCCCCGTCGGCGGCTGTGTCGTGTCACACAGATGGGCTGGAGACAGCGGCGTTTGACCGTCCGTCATCCAGACCCGATATAGGCTCTATCCGCCTACTCAGGCTCCCAGCCCTCGGTGTTCCACTCGTGGGGGATGCCCTTGGCGTCCAGGCCAGCCTCGTAGTCCTTGAGGGTGGCGGCGGTGATGACGTCAACACCGGTGTCGATGATGCCGTCCACCACGCCCATGGCTTCCATGGCGGCGTCCACACCGTCCGTAGCCATCTTGTAGATGAGCTCAACGGACTTGTAGCCCATATCGAACTCACGCTGTGCCACGGTGGCGTCGATCACGCCTTCCATGATCCCGTTGATGATGTCGGTTGTGGCGTCGAAGCAGACGAGCTTGGTCTCGCCGACGCGGTCGGCCTCTTTGATGGCGGTTGCCCAGGCGGGGCCGTTGTAGGCGTACACGCCGAAGGCACCGGCCAGGTCAGGATTGGCCGAGAGAACGGAGTTGGCCAGCTCTAGTGCGCGGGCCGCGTCCTCTTTGTCGTTGACCGGCTCCAGCGCCTCGATGCCAGATCCCTCGATGGCGTCCAGGAAGCCGTCGGTCCGCTGCAGTGCGTTGAGCGCCGTGTCGGAGCCACGCCCGATGCCGACCGTGCCGCCGTCGGGCAACAGCCCAACCATCGCTTCGCCCGCTGCCTGACCGGCGGTGTAGTTGTCGGTGCCGATGTAGACCAGCGAGACGGAGTCGTCAACCGGTGGGGTGTCGAGTGTGGTGACGAAGATGCCCGCTTCGTCGGCTTTCTTCATCACCGGCTCAAGGGCGTTGGGGTCGGAGGGCGCTATGGCGATGCCGGTCACGCCCTGGGCGATGTAGGTCTCCATGGTCTGGATCTGGGCTGCCACGTCCTCGGTTGGCGGGACGAAGAAGATAGCCTGATCCGCATCCAGGCCAAAATCAGCAGCAGCGGCTATCACGCCCTTCTCGACGTTGCTCCAGTAGGGGTGTACCGACTTGCCGATGACCACTACCGTGAAGCCTTCCGGCGCTGCGGGCGCTGCGGCAGCCTCAGGCGCTTCCCAGCCCTCGGTGTTCCACTCGTGGGGGATGCCCTTGGCGTCCAGGCCAGCCTCGTAGTCCTTGAGGGTGGCGGCGGTGATGACGTCAACACCGGTGTCGATGATGCCGTCCACCACGCCCATGGCTTCCATGGCGGCGTCCACACCGTCCGTAGCCATCTTGTAGATGAGCTCAACGGACTTGTAGCCCATATCGAACTCACGCTGTGCCACGGTGGCGTCGATCACGCCTTCCATGATCCCGTTGATGATGTCGGTTGTGGCGTCGAAGCAGACGAGCTTGGTCTCGCCGACGCGGTCGGCCTCTTTGATGGCGGTTGCCCAGGCGGGGCCGTTGTAGGCGTACACGCCGAAGGCACCGGCCAGGTCAGGATTGGCCGAGAGAACGGAGTTGGCCAGCTCTAGTGCGCGGGCCGCGTCCTCTTTGTCGTTGACCGGCTCCAGCGCCTCGATGCCAGATCCCTCGATGGCGTCCAGGAAGCCGTCGGTCCGCTGCAGTGCGTTGAGCGCCGTGTCGGAGCCACGCCCGATGCCGACCGTGCCGCCGTCGGGCAACAGCCCAACCATCGCTTCGCCCGCTGCCTGACCGGCGGTGTAGTTGTCGGTGCCGATGTAGACCAGCGAGACGGAGTCGTCAACCGGTGGGGTGTCGAGTGTGGTGACGAAGATGCCCGCTTCGTCGGCTTTCTTCATCACCGGCTCAAGGGCGTTGGGGTCGGAGGGCGCTATGGCGATGCCGGTCACGCCCTGGGCGATGTAGGTCTCCATGGTCTGGATCTGGGCGGCCACGTCCTCGGTTTGCGGGACGAAGAAGATGGCCTGATTCGCGTCCAGGCCGAGGTCCTTGCCAGCGGCTATCACGCCCTTCTCGACGTTGCTCCAGTAGGGGTGCACTGACTTGCCGATGACCACTACCGTGATCTCTCCCGCCATTTCTTCTTCGGCTTCTTCTTCAGCCGGTGCGGCCTCCTCTTCCTCTTCAACAGGTGCCGGAGCGGGCGTCGGAGTGGCTGGCGCCTTGCAGCCGCTGACCAGCATGGCTACGGTCAACATGGCGAGTATGAGTAACGTGAGTGTACTCAAGCGCTTCATTTCTTTCCTCCTTGGATGCATTCTCGTCAGACTAGACTCAATGGACTTATTGTCTGCGACTTTGATAAGCAGCATTTCCTCCCTTCTACACCACCTCCTTTCGTCTGTTGTTCAGTCCTCTGAGCACTCAGCAAAATCATCTCTGGCGCCAACCATGTAGGCCACAACCTGCTCGCGGAACTCGTGAATGTCGTCCGTGATGGGGTAGTCGCACACTTTACGCCCATGACGGAGAACCATCACACGGTCACTGACCTGGTAGACGTCCTCCAGGCGGTGACTGATAACGATAATCGAGCAGCCTTGTGCCTTGAGTTCTAGTATCAGGTCCAATACCTGGCCGATGGCTGCTACACTCAGGGCGGCTGTCGGCTCATCCATGATGATGATATTGGCATCAAACGCCGTCACCCGGCCAATGGCTACTGCCTGTCGCTGGCCGCCGGATAGGTTCTCCACCTTGAGGCGCACGGAGTCGATGTCGATTTTGAGGCGGTCCAGCAGGTGCCGGGACTCCTGCTCCATCCGACGCTTGTCCATGATGTGGATCGGCCCGACATGCAAGCTAACGGCTTCACGCCCCAGGAAAACGTTGGCCGCCACGTCCAGGTTGTCGGCCAGGGCGAAGTCCTGGTAAACCATCTCGATGCCCAACATGCGTGAGTCCTCAGGGTTGGTGATGCGAACCTTTTTCCCCTCGATGAAGATCTCCCCGCTGTCGGGGATGTAGGCTCCGCTGAGCACCTTCATCAGGGTGGATTTGCCTGCGGCGTTGTCTCCCACCAGGCCCAGCACTTCGCCCTCGTGCAGTGCCAGGTCCACGCCCTTAAGTGCCTGAACGGCGCCAAAGCTCTTGTGGATGTTCCGCATTTCGACGCGCGGTGTCTCGTCTGCCATTGGATCACATTCCTCTGCTTAGCTCCGGTGCTGGCGTCGCCACATGTCGTAGGTGACGGCGATTACCAGGACCACACCCAATACCACGTCCTGCAAATAGGATGACAGGTTGATGAGCACCATCCCGTTGATCATGACACCCATGATGGCCGCCCCCAGGAGGACGCCCAGTACGGTCCCCTCGCCGCCGATAAGGCTGGTGCCGCCGATGACTGTCGCGGCGATGGCCCACAACTCGTAAGCGGAGCCTACGGTAGGCGTCCCCTGGCCCAGACGCGAGGCCAGCAGAATCCCGACCAGCCCGGCCATAACGCCGCTGCTCATGTAGCAGAAGCTGCGGACACGATCCACATTTATGCCCGACACGCGCGCTGCCTCGATGTCGCCGCCCACGGCGTAGATATGGCGTCCAAGGGTGGTGGCATTGAGGAGAAACGCCGCTATCAGCGCCACGATGACCAGCACGATGAACATGACCGGAATCTGGTACACCTCGCCCTGTCCCAAGACGAGGAAGGGGAAGTTCGAGGGGAAGACGATGGGGTAGCCCCGGGTAATGAAGGCTGCCAGACCACGGGCCATGAGCCACGTGCCCAGGGTGATGATAAAAGGCGGGATGTTCAGTTTGGTGACACACAGCCCATGCCAGCCCCCCACCAGACCTGCGAACACGAGGACGACGAGGATCGAAGGGATAATGCCCAGCGGGGGGATCGGCCCCAGACCCTTCATCATGAATGTAGCTACCAGCACGCCTGTCAGGGCGGTCATCGAACCCACCGACAGGTCAATGCCGCCCGTGACAATCACCAGGACCTCCCCGATGGCCAGCAGGCCGAAGGTGGCTACGAAGCGCATGATGACTGCCAGGTTGGCTGGCTTGAGAAAAACGTCGCGTCTGGACAACCAGAAGGCCAGGCACAGGGTCAGGAAGGCAATGGCGATACCCACCTCACGGGCCTGGAAGATTCCAGACGATGGTTTGGCCCGCGATCCGCTTGGCGTCACGCTGGGCGCTGCAGGGGTGTTCGGGGTATCCATTATTGAGACTCGCCTCCTCACTGATACTCCATCACGCTGCGGTCGCTGGGTGCGTGATGTCATCTCTGGGAATATGATGTATGCCTGTTAACCGTCAGTATTAGAAATCAGGTTTTAGACAATAGCGTGTGTTGATGTACTGATGATGCTGTGTTAACCTCATAGAAAGAGTGTCTGGATGGAGGGCAAAAGAGCACGTTTGGATAAAATTGGGGCCTGTGTCAGTCACAATTACGCATTAAACACACCCCCAAAGGACGCCTTAAAAAGCACCAGGGCTGTAAGATACGTTACCTGAACCTACTGGCTGCCGGGACGAGATCGGCCAACAAATTGGGCTGTTGCTCACAACGTTGGGTCGCAGCGGCTCGGCAGGAAATTAGGGAAAAGTAACATTCTGCAGCCCTGGAACGACGGTTCACCCTCACCCTGAGATGTATTTACATCGAGTTGAATTGATTATAAGGGAAAGTCTCGTTTGTTTGAAGAGGGGCAGCCCCTAGTGGATATGGGGGGATTCCCCTATCTGGCCTGATAAGCGACCCAGACAACCGATAATGGTGGTATAGTAGGATTATGAGTGAGGTGCGTGTTCTGCTGGCAGATGACCATGCTATCGTGCGAGCCGGAATTCGAAAGGCGTTGGATAGGCTGCCCAACCTGGTGATCGTCGGCGAGGTTGGCGACGGCCCGGCGTTGTTTGAAGCACTGGATCAGACCCATCCCGACTGCCTGCTGGTGGACGTAACGATGCCCGAATTTGACCCCGTGACGGCAATCCGGCAGATTCGGGACGACCATCCCGTGATGAAGATCCTGGTTGTCAGCGCCTACGACGACGATATCTACGTTCAAGGGTTGTTGAGTGCAGGCGTCGACGGTTATCTTCTCAAGAATCAGTCGTTGCGGGACCTGCAGTTGGCGGTGGAGCGGGTGCTGGCGGGCGAGAAATGGGTCTCCAGCCGATTGGTCGAGAAACTGGTCAGCTATGCAGAAGCGACCTCCCTATCGTCTCCTCTAACGGCGCGCCAGCGCGACATCCTGCGCCTGTTGCAACAGGGACTTGATAACCAGACAATCGCCCAGCGGATGGGCCTCAGTATCAAGACCATCGAGAATCACCTCACACGCCTGTACCGGCACCTCGATGTCCAGAGCCGCCTGGAAGCCGTCAACTACGCCAATAAGTATCCCGAAGTGCTGGCTCTGACGGGACAGGTGGCCGCCCAGACTTCTCTCTCGGCGGAGGCCGCCGAGCAGGGCTGCGTCACAATACTGCTGGTGGACGACAACGTGCGCTATCGCCAACAACTGCGGCGGATGATTGGCAGAGTGGGCTTGCAAACGGTGATTTACGAAGCCGAAAACATCAACGAGGCAATAAACCTCGTCAAACGCGTCACACCCCAACTGGCGCTGGTTGACGTGGTGCTGGGCGAGGAAAATGGCATCTACTGCACGCGCCGCATCAGAGCTTTGTCACCCCCATCACGCGTCGTCCTGATCAGCGCCTACCCCGACCGCGAATTCCACCGACTGGGCCTGGAAGCCGGAGCAGTCGCCTTTCTGGATAAGAAAGACCTGGACGTAGCCACGCTGCAGCACCTCGTAGACGACGTAACGGCCTGAGTACGGCCCGCTGGTAGTGTGGCCGTGAGGGGGGAGAGATGCAACCGTTGCTGAGAGTGGTCGGTCTTTCCAAGCGCTTTGGAACGTTGCCGGTCGTGCGGCAGGTGAGCTTCGACGTATCCCCCGGCGAGGTGGTAGGGCTTGTTGGCCGGAGTGGGGCCGGTAAGACGGTGCTCGTCATGCTGCTGGCCGGGCTTTACGCGCCGGATGCGGGCGACATCTTCTTCGCCGGTAACCGGCTACAGTGGCCTTTTGAGGCGCGGAAGCTTGGCATTGAGACCATCCATCAGCGCCCACGCCTGGCGGAGCACCTGGACATCACCGCCAACGTCTTCCTGGGGAGGGAGCTTCATCGGCTGTCACTGAGCAAGTGGGTGAACGTGCTGGACCGGCGGCGGATGGACAGGGAGGCGACACGAATCCTGGCCCAATTAGGCGTGCAGTTTCCCTCCTTGCGTGAGAAAGCGGCCAACCTTTCAAGCGAGCGACGCCAGATGCTGGCCATCGCCAAGGTGATGACACATCCGGCCAGGCTGATTATGGTGGACGAGCCAACCATCCTGTTGAGCTACCCTCGCCAGAAAAGACTCCTCTCATTGATCCAGAAGTGGCAGCAGCAGGGGGTAGGGATCATTTTCTGTAGCAAAGACCTCGATTACCTGTTTGCAGTCACCGACCGCATCATTGCGCTGCGTCACGGGCATCAGGTGGCCGAGTTTCGCACCGACGAGGTCAGCCGGGAAGAGGTCGTGGCGGCACTGGTCGGCACCGACGACCGCCAGCAGCTCACACCTGCCATCTGGGCGTTCGAGAACTATTACCGCGCGCGGGAGCAGGCGGAGGCTCTGCGCCAGCAGCAGAGATTGCTGGAGCAGAGCCTGGCTGTGCAGGACACACGCATCCAGCAGCTTATCGACCAGATGGCCGAACAGGTCAAGGCGCTTGACCAGGCCAACCTGGCTTTGCAGGATGCCCAACGACGGCTCCTGACCGAGCGTGAGCAGGAGCGCAAACACCTGGCACGAGAGCTTCACGACCAGTTGATACAGGACCTGCTGGGCATTAACTACCAGTTGGAGGAGATCGAAGCGGATGGGGGGGTGGGGTTGGATCTGGTGGCCGAGCTGGCGCAAGTGCGCGGCCTCATCGGGGAGTTCGTGGATGATCTGCGCCGCATCTGTAGTGACCTGCGTCCCCCGACGATTGACAGCCTGGGGTTGGGGTCGGCTCTGCAATCCTACACCCGTGAGTGGAGTGAGCGGACGGGTATCGCTCTGACTCTTGACCTGGACTGCAACCTGGGCCGTCTGCCTGAGGCCATTGAGTTATCCATCTTCCGCATCATTCAGGAGGGGCTGAACAACGTGCGCAAGCACGCCCAGGCCGGTAACGTGGAGATTGGCCTCAAGCATACCTCGCCCCGCTCGCTGATGATTACCATTGCCGATGACGGCGGCGGCTTGGCCGGGGATTTTGACCTTGCGTCACTCTCAGCCGAGGGGCACTACGGCCTGTTGGGCATCAGCGAGCGAGTGGCTCTCCTGGGTGGGCGTCTGGGATTGCAGAACCAGACCGGTGCCGGTCTGCTCCTCCAGGTCGAGATCCCCCATCCTCGGGTTGATGTGCCTGTGAAGCTGCCTGGGGAATGAGGCAGTACTTGCCGCTCATTCCATTTCCAGGAAGCCCCCACCTTATGCATCTTGAGTATTTAATCCGGCTATGATGGAAATGTGGCTCGTCTGGCTGCCTGGCTGCCTGGCTGCTTGGCTGCCCCCTCCCCCCAGCGCCGTCAAGGCGCGGAATGTGGGGGAGGGGACGGGGGTGGGGGGCAAAACAATGACCGGATTAAAAAGTTAAAGTTCATCTGGTAGTGGTTAGGGATTTTGAGGTTTGCCGCTCACTTGGCGTTGTTTGGGGACACGCCCGCGCGATGGCGTTCTCACCCGCCCCTGAATGCAAAGCCGCACTCCCACCGTTCCGGGAGTGCGGTCTAAAATACCCTGTGCTCGCGCCGCGAGAGCGCGCCTAGAACAGTCCCCAATCGCCGCCCGCGCCCTCTTCCATCATGCTGGGGTCCCACATCTCGCGCCCCATCTCGACGGTCGTCGGCACCTGGAGCGCCGCCTCGGCCACCTCGCGCGCCTGCTCCAGCAGCGCCGGTCCGTAGGGGCAGAAAGGCGTGGTCAGGATCATGACCACGTGGGCGCTGTCCTCTTTGATCCCCATCTCGCGGATCAGCCCCAGCTCGATGATGTTCAGCCCAAGCTCCGGGTCGATGACGCCGCGCAGCGCCTCGCGCACTTCCGCTTCTTTCACGGCTATTTCGTCAGACATATGCCTCCTCACCTGGTGTGTGTGTCTACCTTTCCTCTTCTTTGATGCTGCCGACCGGCGTAAAGATGCACGCCGTGTCACCGGCCAGCAGGCAGCTTTCCTTCTGGATGTCGGCACCCAGCACCGTGCGGATCAGCGCCTCGCCGATCTGGCACACCTCCGGGTGATGCTGCCCGATCAAGTAGTAAGGACAGTAGTACTCGACCAGTTGAAGTCGGTCGCCGTCTTGCTGCCACTGCGCCCTGAAGCCCTCGTGCCGTAACACCTCAATCAGGTAGGCCCTTCGCTTCTCTGCCGGGAGATTCTCAAAGCGATAGCGCACCTCCCCGGCCAGTGAATCGGCCAGTGCGGTGATCACCATCTGCACCGTCTCCGGCGGCAGCGACTCCTTGAGCTGACCGAGCAGCCGGTCGGTCAGCCGGTAGTAGTACTGAGGGAACAGTGTATGGGCTTTATCGGTTAGACTGTAGACGTGGTAGGGACGCCCGACCGGCTGGCGCTTTGCCTCTGAGACGACCAGCCCATCGGCCTGCAGCACGGTCAAATGATGGCGCACCGTCATGGGCTTGATGTCGGTCGCTTCGGCGAGCTGGTGAACGGTCGCGCGGCCTGTCTTCGTGAGCGCGTCCAGAACTTCCCGGCGTGTGCTGTGCATGGTTCTCGCGTGATCTTTCAACTCCGGCGCGTCCGCCGTCTTGTATTGGATTGTACATCAAGCATAGCACGTCCATTCGCTCCTGTCAATAATCAAGATATTTATAATGTTTATTGACTTAAGCGCACGCGCGCGTTACAATCTTACCAGACTTATACGAATAGTCATGAATCATGGCAATCATCGACGCATCTAAATAACCAGATACAGTCAAAGCGCAATACCGGTGAGGAGGCTTAACTAGATGAACGTGGCCCTGGAAATTCGTAACCTCCACGTGAACGTTGCAGACCAGCCGATCTTGAAAGGTGTCAACCTGACCGTCAAGCAGGGTGAGGTACACGCCCTGATGGGCCCAAACGGCTCCGGCAAGAGCACGCTGGCCTATTCGCTGCTCGGCCACCCCGATTACGAGGTGACCGCCGGGCGGATTATCTTCGATGGCGTGGACATCCTGGAGCTTGAAGCCGACGAGCGCAGCCACCTGGGGCTGTTCCTGGCGTTCCAGTACCCGGTCGCCATCCCCGGCGTGACGCTGGCTAACTTCCTGCGCCAGGCCGTCAACGCCCAGCGCAAGGCCAAAGACCCCGAAGACAAGGGGATGCCCATCCCGGAGTTCCGCCGCCTGCTCAAGGACAAGATGGACCTGCTCAGGATGGATCACAGCTTCGCGGGCCGCTACCTGAACGACGGCTTCTCCGGCGGCGAGAAGAAGCGCGCCGAGATCCTCCAGCTTGCCACGCTGGAACCGAGGATCGCGGTGCTCGACGAGACCGACTCGGGGCTGGACATCGACGCCCTGCGCATCGTCTCGGAGGGCGTCAACGCGCTGGCCGGGCCGCACCTGGGCGTGCTGGTGATCACCCACTACCAGCGCATCCTGAACTACGTCAAGCCGCAGTTTGTGCACATCATGCTGGACGGCCAGATCGTCGAGAGCGGCGGGGCCGACCTGGCGCTGCGTCTGGAGGAGCAGGGCTACGACTGGCTGCGCGAGAAGCAGAACGATCGCTAGTCCGACGGCATCCCTACACTGTTTCAGGAGACGAGCATGAGCGACGAAGCAGCACAGCTTGAAGGTATCAAAGATAGTTACGCCGAGAAGTACGGCTTCAGCGTCCCGGAGAACTACGTTTTCAAGGCGCGCAAGGGCCTGGACGAGGACGTTGTGCGCGAGATCTCGTGGATGAAGGGCGAACCTGAGTGGATGCTCGACATCCGCCTCAAGGCGCTGAAGCATTTCCAGGAGCGCCCGATGCCCAACTGGGGCGCTGACCTGAGCGAGATCGACTTCGACGACATCTACTACTTCGTCCGCGCCACCGAGACGGGCAGCGCCAACTGGGACGAGGTTCCCGACGAGATCAAGGAGACGTTCGACAGGCTGGGCATCCCGGAGGCCGAGCGCAAGTTCCTGGCCGGTGCGGGCGCGCAGTACGAGTCCGAGGTTGTCTACCACAGGATCCGCGAGGAACTGGCGCGCCAGGGCGTGATCTTCCTGAGCATGGACGACGGTCTCAAGCAGTACCCCGACCTGGTCAAAGAGTACTTCGGGACCATTATTCCCTACGACGACAACAAGTTCGCCGCGCTGAACACCGCCGTGTGGTCGGGTGGCTCGTTCATCTACGTCCCGCCCGGTGTGCACGTCGAGATGCCGCTCCAGGCCTACTTTCGCATCAACACCGAGAACATGGGCCAGTTCGAGCGCACGCTGATCATTGTTGACGAGGGAGCCTTCGTGCACTACGTCGAGGGCTGCACCGCGCCCATCTATTCCAGCGACAGCCTGCACAGCGCGGTGGTCGAGATCATCGTCAAGCAGAACGGGCGCTGCCGCTACTCGACCATCCAGAACTGGTCGAACAACGTCTACAACCTGGTCACCAAGCGCGCGGTCGCCTACCGCAACGCCACCATGGAATGGGTGGATGGCAATTTAGGAAGCAAGGTAACTATGAAGTATCCAGCCGTGTATTTGATGGAGGAAGGCGCGCACGGCGAGGTGCTGAGCATCGCCTTCGCGGGCAAGGGCCAGGTTCAGGACGCGGGCGGCAAGGTCGTCCACGTCGCGCCCAACACTACCAGCAAGATCACCAGCAAGTCCATCAGCAAGGACGGCGGGCAGGCCAGCTATCGCGGGCTGCTCAAGGTCCACCAGGGCGCAGTCAACTCCAGGAGCAACGTCGTCTGCGACGCGCTGCTGCTGGACGAACACAGCCGCTCCGACACCTACCCCTACATCGAGATCGACGAGCAGGACGTGACCGTCGGCCACGAGGCATCGGTCAGCAAGGTGGGCGAGGACCAGCTCTTCTACCTGATGAGCCGCGGCCTCAGCGAGGAGCAGGCCAACGCCATGGTCGTCAACGGCTTCATCGAGCCGCTCGTCAAAGAGCTGCCGATGGAATACGCGCTTGAGTTAAACCGCCTGATCCAGCTTCAGATGGAAGGTTCGATTGGCTGACGGGGCGTATTGGTATGACTGTCAGGGGGGCGGTTCGCCGAGCCGCCCCCATACGGAACGCCGGAGGCATTATCTTGGCTAGACGAACTGCATTGAAAGAGGCCCATATCCCCCTGACCGGGGAGGACGTGATCGCGCTCTCCGAGCGCCTGGACGAACCGGACTGGCTGCGCGAAAAGCGCCTCGATGCATGGGCACTGGCCGAATCGCTGCCCATGCCCACCACCAACGACGAACCCTGGCGGCGCACCGACATCCGCCCGGTGCACTGGGACGAGGCTATGCGTCTGGCCCGACCAGACGGCGCCTCACTCGACGACGTGCCGGGCGAGCTTTACAGCCCCCTGATCGGCCAGGAGCAGGGCGGGCTGCTGGTCTACGTCGACGGGAAACTGGTGCACAGCCAGGTTTCCGGGGCGCTCGCCGAGCAGGGCGTGGTCTTCAGTGACCTGCGCGCCGCCGCCGAGACTCACCCCGATCTGGTGCAAAAGTACTTCATGACCGAAGCCGTCCGGCCCGACGAGGGCAAGTTCGCCGCCCTCCAGGCCGCGCTGTGGACGCACGGAGTTCTGCTCTACGTCCCCCACAACGTCCAGGTCGAGCTGCCCCTGCACAGCGTCGAGTACCTGTCCGGCACCGAAACCACCGCCACGCACATCCTGGTCGTGCTCGAAGAAGGGGCCGGCGCCACCTACCTGCACGAGAGCGCCTCCCCGGAGCGCGAGGAGCAGACGATCCACATCGGCGCGACCGAGCTGATCGTCCGCGACAACGCCAGCCTGCGCTACGCCGCCCTCCAGAACTGGGGCGAGCACGTGGTCAACTTCGGCCACCAGCGCGGGCGAGTCGGGCGGAACGGGCGGCTCGACTGGGTGGCCGGTGAGATGGGCACCCGCCTGAGCAAGCTCTTCATGACGCTCGACCTCGACGGCGACGACTCATGGGGTCGCATGTCGGGATTATATTTCACCCACCGTCACCAGCACCTCGACCTCGATACCCAGCAGAACCACCACGCGTTGCGTACCACCAGCGACCTGCTGTTTAAGGGCGCGCTGAAGGGCGACAGCCGCTCGGTGTGGCAAGGCATGATCGTGGTCGATCCGGGCGCGCAGCGCACCGACGGCTTCCAGGCCAACCGCAACCTGCTTCTGGAGCGCACCGCACGCGCCGACAGCATCCCCGGCCTGGAGATCGAGGCCGACGACGTGCGCTGCACGCACGCCGCCACTATCGGGCACGTCGACGACACCGAGCTCTTCTACCTGATGAGCCGCGGCATCCCGCGCGACGAGGCCACCGAACTGATCGTCGAGGGCTTCTTCGACCCGGTCATGCAACGCATCCCCTTCGAAGGTGTGCGCGACCGGCTGCGCGAGTCCATCGAGGCCAAGCTGGCCGCGTAGGGGCAGCTCGCGGTCTGTCCGGCCCGCTATTAGAGGCACCGACGGCCCGGCCAGCGCGAATGTGCTGCGCCGGGCTTTGTGCTTTGTCAAACCGAATATTGCGGATGTGGCACCGCCCTCACCCATCTCGGACGGCCAGACCGTCCTCGATTCGCCCTCTCCCACATGCATCTTGAGTATTTAATCCGGCTATGATGGGAATGCCGGTTCGCCCGGCTTCTCCCCTCCCCTCAGCGCCGTCAAGGCGCGGAATGTGGGGGAGGGGACGGGGGTGGGGGGCGAAACAATGACCGGATTAAAAAGTTAAAGTTCATCAAGCGCCGGGGGAAAAGAGGCGTCAATGAACCGCCAACAATCAATTGACATAATCCTCAATCCCTACCAGAATCCCAGACACTACGGGCCGATAGACGACTCGACCATCACCCACCGGGCACGACGCCCGGCTGCGGCGATGGGCCGCGAGGTCGTCACGCAGCGGGCCACGTGTGCCACGCTCACCCCCGACGTGCTCAGGGCTGCCGCCCGGAAGCACCGCGCGGGCGCGTAAGAGTAAGAGCGTGTCACGGTGCGGCCCAGGGACAGGGACGATGGAGGATCAAACCGCACTCAACGCCAGCCAGAACGTCACACGCCGCCGGGCAGGCTGGGCCTGCGCCGGGCTGCTGTTGGTTTTGACGCTCTTCTTCATGGAGCGCGCACTCTTCCCCCCGGCAGGGCAGGCCGTCGGCGGGCTGGACGTGCGCGGCCTGTTCTACCCCTGGCTGAGCGCCGCCCGCAGCGCGATCCGCGAGGGGCATCTGCCTCTGTGGGATGTCTACCAGTTCGGCGGCTACCCCTTCATGAGCAACCCCCAAACCGCACTCTTCTACCCACCCACCTGGCTGGCGATCCTGCTGCCCATCAACGCCGGGATCGGCTGGTACGTCGCCCTGCACATCTGGCTGGCGGGCGTAGGGATGCTGTTATTTGTCTACCACCAGAGTGGGCGAAGCTGGATCGGCGCGCTCCTGGCCGCACTGGCCTTCACCTTCAGCGGCTTCACCACCGCCCGCGTGTGGGCCGGGCACATCGGCCTGCTGGCGACCTACGCCTGGCTGCCCTGGCTGCTGCTCGCGCTGGCCCGCTCGGTCGAGCGCGCCGACGTGTGGTCGGGCGTGATCGGCGGACTGCCGCTCGGCCTGGCAATCCTGGCCGGGCACACCACCTCACTGATCTACGTCGGGCTGGCCTGGCTGGCCTTCGCACTGTTCCTGGCGATCACCACCCACCGCTGGCCGCTCGTCGCCCGCCAGGTGGTCATCGCGGGCCTGACCGCCCTGGCGCTGAGCGCCATCCAGGTGATCCCACTGGTCGAGTTCTCACGCGTCTCGACGCGCGCCGCCGAGCCAACCTTCGAGTTTGCCAGCGCCTACTCACTGCCACCCGCCCACCTGATCACGCTGCTGATCCCCGACTACTTCGGCGAGCCGACACGGGCCGGATACTGGAGCGTCCCCAACTTCGAAGAGCTGACCTACTACGTCGGCCTGCTGCCACTGCTGGGCGCGGCACTGGGGCTGCGCCGCCCCACCCACCTGACGTGGTTCTGCATCGCACTGGGCCTGTTCGGGCTTCTGCTGGCACTGGGCAGCTACGGCTTTCTGTACCGCCTGCTCTACGACCTGCTGCCACCCTTCCGCGTGGCGCGCGCACCGGGCCGGGCCGCCTCACTGTTCGTGTTCGCCGCCGCCGTCCTGCTGGGCGACGCCATCTCGACCTGGGAGCGCATCCCCACCGGAGAGCGCGTCCCCACCCTGCGTCCTCTGCTGCGCTGGCTGCTGATCGTCATCGCGGGGGTAGGCGTGGCCGGGCTGGCCGCGACCGGCGCGGTCTTCGCCGCCCAACACCCAACCGACACCAGCGGGCGGCTGTGGCACCAGGTCGGCGGGTGGTCACTGGCACTGGCCTGTGGGCTGGTCGGCGGCGGGCTGCTGTGGGCCTACTTCACCACCCAACCGGCCCAACAGCGCCGCCGCAGCGCGCTGGCCGCCGGGCTGGTCACCCTGGTCGTGACCGACCTGTGGCTGTTCGGCTTCAAGCTGGTGCGCCTCGACCCGGTCGGGCCGTCCGCACTGTGGTTGGACGCCAGCGCCGTCATCGGCCCGACCGACGAGCGCGTCCTGCCCTGGGGCCTGTCGATCTTCGAGCAGAACGGCGCGGGGCAGGTCGGGCTGCGCAGCGTGTTCGGCTACAACGCACTGGAGATCGCCGCCAACCAGGCTCTCACCGCCTCGGTGGCCGACCCTCGCTCGACGGCCTACGACATCCTGGGCGTGGGCTACGTGATCACCGGGGGGCCGCTCGACGAGTACACACAGGGCGAGCGGGCGCTTGAGCTGGTCGACCAGCGCGGCGCGACGTGGGTCTACCGCCGCTCCCGCGTGATGCCCCTGGCGCGCCTCGTCTCCCAGGTCGAGGTCATCCAGGACGACACCGCCGCCATCGCCCGCGTCCACGAGCCGGATTTCGACCCTGAGCGCACGGCTATTCTTAGAGAACCGCCGCCCTGTGAGATACAATCGGAGAGTGCACCGGGCACGGCCCACGTCATCGAGGCGCGGCCCGGCTACTGGCAGGTCGAGACCCACTCCGACGCACCCGGCCTGCTCGTGCTGGCCGAAACCGCCTACCCCGGCTGGCAGGTCACGGTCGACGGCCGGGCGGCGGAGGCGCTGGTCGCTTATACCGCCGTGCGCGCGGTCTGCGCCCCGGCGGGAACGCACACCATTGAATGGACGTACAGCCCGATCAGCTTCAAGCTGGGCGGGGCACTGAGCCTCGTCGCCCTGGGCGTGACCGGACTGGCAGCCATCGCCACACGACGAGTCAAAGACCGGGCCGTATCACAGCCTGATGCGGCCCAGGAGGCAACCGATGGGTAACCACGATTTCAAGACACCGCTCGACGTCACGGCCATTCGCGCCGACTTCCCCATCCTCGATCAGGAGGTGCGGCCCGGCGTGCCACTGGTCTACTTCGACAACACGGCCACGTCCCAGAAGCCGCTGGCCGTCATCGAAGCCATGAGCGACTACTACCTGCACTACAACGCCAACGTGCATCGCGGTATCCATAAGCTGAGCGAGCAGGCCACCGCAGCCTACGAGGACGCCCGCAAGCGCATCGCCCGCTTCATCAACGCCGCCTCCCCCCGCGAGGTGATCTACACCCGCAACACCACCGAGAGCATCAACCTGGTCGCGTACACCTGGGGCCGCGAGCACGTCGGGCCGGGCGACGTGATCCTGTCCACCGAGATGGAGCACCACTCCAACATGGTCCCCTGGCAGATGCTGGCCGAACGGACCGGCGCGGAGGTGCGCTACGTGCCCCTCACCGATGACGGCACGCTCGACCTGGACACCTTCCACGCCCTGCTGGACGAGCGCGTCAGGCTGGTGGCTGTGACGCACGCCTCCAACGTCGCCGGGACGGTTCCACCTGTCGAGGAGATCATTCAGGCCGCGCACGCGGCAGGCGCGCTGGTGCTGGTCGACGGCGCGCAGAGCGCCCCCCACATGCCGGTCGACGTGCAGGCCCTCGACGCCGACTTCTTCGCCTTCTCCGCCCACAAGATGCTCGGCCCGACCGGGATCGGCGTGCTGCACGGCAAACGCGCCATCCTCGAAGAGATGCCTCCCTTCTTAGGCGGCGGCGACATGATCCGCCGCGTCGAACTGGGCGGCTCGCAGTGGAACGACGTGCCCTACCGGTTCGAGGCCGGGACGCCCGCCATCGCCGAGGCGATTGGCTTCGGCGCGGCGGTCGACTACCTGAATGCTGTCGGCATGGACAAGGTCCACGCCCACGAGATCGCCCTGGCCGGTTACGCCATGGAGCGGCTGCTTGAGGTGCCGGGCGTGCACATCATCGGGCCCACCGATTCCCGGCGGCTTGGCGGCCTGGCCTCCTTCACGATGGACGACGCCCACCCGCACGATATCGCCCAGGTGCTCGATCACGAGGGCATCGCGGTGCGGGCCGGGCACCACTGCGCGATGCCACTTCACCAGCACTACGGTCTGGTGGCCTCGGCGCGGGCCAGCTTCTACCTGTACAACACCTTCGAGGAGATCGACCGGCTGATCGAGGCGCTGTACAAGGTCAAGCAGACGCTGATGTTCTGAGCACCGAGAAAAAGGAAAGGCCATGGACGACCTGTATCGTGAGCTGATACTCGACCATTATCACAACCCGCGCAACAAAGAGCTGCTCGACCCGGCTGACATCGACTACGAAGAGGACAACCCGGTATGCGGCGACCTGATCCACCTGACCCTGCGCGTCGACGAGAACGATGTCGTCACCGCGGTGGGCTGGGACGGGCACGGGTGCGCCATCAGCCAGGCGTCGGCCTCGATGCTGTACGACACGCTGGTTGGCAAGACGCTTGACGAGATCCGCGAGCTTGGCAGGGACGACATCCTCGAAATGCTGGGCATCGAGCTGGGGCCGGTGCGCCTCAAGTGCGCCCTGCTCGCGCTCAAGGTGCTCAAGGCCGGTGCCTACGGCCTGACCGCCTGGCCCGGCGAGGAGGAAGACGATGCCTGAAGTTGAGACGACAGAGGCCACCAGGCCCCGGCGCTCCCTGCTGGCCTTCATCTTTATCTCCGGCGACGAGCGCCGCCTGCGCGCCGGTTGGCGGCTGCTGATCCACACCATCTGGCTGGTTGTGCTGCTGATCGTCCTGGGGCTTGTCCTGGGGCTTGCCCTGAGCCTGCTCACCTTGCTCATCGGCTTCGACCCGACCACGCTGACCGGCCAGTCGACGGCAGCAGTCATCCTGAACACGCTCCTCACGCTCGTGGTGTTCACCACCGTTACCTGGGCCGCCCGCCGCTTCCTCGACCGCCGCTCGTTCGTCTCGCTGGGCTTCACCCTCGACCACCATACGCTGCCCGACCTGCTCTTCGGTATCGAGCTGGGCGGGCTGCTGATGGCCCTGATCTACGCCTTTGAGTCGGCAGTGGGCTGGTTGACCTTCCAGGGATGGGCGTGGCAGAGACCGGGCGCGGTGGTCGGCCCGCTGCTGCTGGCCCTTTTCCAGTACCTCGCGGTCGGCTACTACGAGGAGCTGTTCAGCCGCGGCTATCACCTGCAAAACCTGACCGACGGCCTGAACCTGCCCTGGGGCATATTCCTCTCCTCGGCCGTCTTCAGCCTGCTGCATCTGCTCAACCCCAACCCCAGCGTGTTCTCGGTGATCGGCATCCTGGCCGCCGGGTTCTTCCTGGCTTACGGTTGGGTGCGCACCCGCCAGTTGTGGATCCCCATCGGCATCCACATCGGCTGGAATTTCTTCCAGGGCACGGTGTTCGGCTTTCCCGTCAGCGGCGACGCGGAGGGCTTCCACCTGATCCTCCAGACCGTCACCGGCCCCAGGTGGATCACCGGCGGCGTGTTCGGCCCGGAGGCGGGCCTGACCGGGCTGGTCGCCTGCGCACTGGGCACGGCCCTGATCTGGCTCTACACGCAGCGCCGGACGCCTCAGGCCGCCCCAGGCGCAGCACCGGCAGCCCCGAAGGAATGACATGGCAAACTACGTGAAAGTGGCCGATAAAGACGAGCTGGCTCCCGGCGAGCGCAAGGTCATCGAGGCGGGCGACGGACTGTTCGTCGCCCTGTTCCGGGTCGGCGACGCATACCACGCCATCGAGGATGTCTGCACCCACGACGACGGCCCGCTGGCCGAGGGCGAGTTGGACGGCTACGCGATCAAGTGCCCCCGGCACGGCGCGCGCTTCGACATCCGCGACGGCAGCGTGCTGAGCTTCCCCGCCGTCACGCCCGTGCCACACTACGACGTGAAGGTCGAGGGCGACGACGTGCTGGTCGATATCGGCTGATCGCCCCGGAAGAAGCGAAACGCCCGCACTCAGAAGAGCGCTCAGATGCACCTTGAGTATTTAATCCGGCTATGACAGGAATGTGCTTTGTCCGGCTTCTCGGCTGCTTGGCTGCCCCCTCCCCCCAGCGCCGTCAAGGCGCGGAATGTGGGGGAGGGGTTCGGGGGTGGGGGGGGCAAACGATGACCGGATTAAATTGTCAATGTTCAAAAGAGTGCTCAGAAGAGTATGAAATAGCGGGGAACTTGCTCCATGTAGCGTTGGTAGGATTCGCCGTATTGGGCCAGACACGCCCTTTCTTCGGCCAGAAATCGACGATGGGTGAAAACGGTGCCCACAAGAAGGAACAAAACGACGAACCACGAGCCTATCATCAAGGCCATGCCAAGCGAGACCAGCAGCAGCGACACCTGCTGCGGATTCCGCGACAGCCCGTATAACCCCAACGTGGCAGGCTGATCGGCCGGCGCGTCCCGGAAGTTTATCAGCGCGACGACAAACCCGGCCAGACCGAGTATATACAGAACCGTCCCTACGACGAGCACCCCCCGGCCAACCTTCAAGGGTGTGAGGATCACAAGCACGAGCACCGCGACGGCCAGCAGCTTGCCTGCTGCGCTGATCACCTTTTGCCGTCTGCTCCACCGCGACCGGTCGTAGAGCCTGGCAACCACGTCCTTCGGCAGGAGAAGAAGGACGATCCCAAAGACGAGGTAGAGCACGGCCAGCGGAATCCACCCATTGAGCCAGCCTATTCCGGGCCTGGGGAAAAGCTCCATGTATCTATCCTCCTTTTGGCCCCGTTATTCTCCCCGGAAACGCGCCCCCTCAGCGTCCGGCGTACACCTGCTCGATGTCAAGCTCCGGGGCGTCGATGTCGGGCGACATCTGGTACTCGACTCTAAGCCACTCCCATTTCTCAGGCTGGCTGTAGTCAAAATAGACCACCACCCACGAACCGACGTAGGCACGCTGATAGGGTTGCCGGTAGGGGATGTGCGTGATGCGCGTGCCGAGCGGCACCGCCAGGACAATAAACACCTGCTTGAACCGGTCCTGCTGCTCCACTGCAAGCAGCAGACGCTCGACGGTGCCCACCGTCGAGATGCAGGCCGGGTCGACCATCACAATATCCACGCCCGAAGGGCCTGCGCCACCCTCGCCGCCGGGCGAAGGATTTTGGTAGAGCATATCCTCTCCCAACTCAAGCGGCAGCCTGACGACCAGCGGCAGCGCCCCGAAGTACTCGATGCTCACAATGTCGCGGGCACTGTTCACACCCGGACCGGTGATGGTAACCGGGTCGTCCGGCCCGGTCGCCGTGCCGCCAGGACTGACAAACAGCACATAGCGCAGCCTGCCATCCGGGTAGACGGCCCACAGGGTCATCTGGTCGGACAGGGCATTTTCCTCGATGCCGGAAGGAGTAGGGGAAGAGATGAGGGTATACGCCGGTGCAACGATATTCTGCTCGCTGACCGGCTGGTTAACTGAGGGCGTGCTGGTTGCCAGGGCGTCTGGGAACACGTGGCCTATCAGCTCGACAGATACCCCGATGAGCGCACATACAAACCGGAAGAAACCTATCATGATAAGCGGCCACGCCCACGACGGCACACTGCTGTCCAGTTTGCCAAAGAAGCCTTGTTGGCGATTGGACGAGCGAGACGGCGGCGGCTGGCGGCGAGGTGGCGGCTGGTATCTGGGTGTTGGCGGCGGCCGGTACCTGGGTGTTGGCGGGGGCGGTGGTCGCCGGTAAGGAACGCGTCCCATCCGGTCGTAGACACTGCGCTTCAGCGGGTCGCTGAGCACCTGGTAGGCCTGGTTGACCTCTTTGAAGAGCCGCTCCGCGTCCGGGTGGTCGCTTACGTCGAGGTGGCATTCCAGCGCCTTACGCCAGAACGCCTTCCGTATCTCATGCGTGCTCGCGTAGCGGCTGACACCTAATATCTCGTAATAGTCGCGTCCGGTGGGCATCACCCACCCCCTCACCGTCCGCTCTCCCTCCGCACCGGCAGCGCAGAGCGAGCCTTGCCATCTCCCACCAGTTTACCACGCCCACCCCATCGAGGCGCAAGCGGGCAGCGCGGCGAACCGTCAGCGTCTGGCGTACACCCGCTCGATGTCAAGCTCCGGGGCATCGATGTTGGGGTCAAGCTGGTAGTAGATGACGACCTCCTCACCAACCTGTGCTTCGGCCATGTCAAAGTAGGCAACCACCCACGAGCCATAGATGCGCCGGTAGGGTTGCAGGTCGAGATAGGATACGATCTGTACACCGAGCGGGAACGCCACCGCAACGATCATGCGTCCGGATCCAGGTTGTGGCTTCCCCCTTATTATGATGCGCTGGTTGTCATCCACCGTCCAGACGCAGGTCGGGTCGATCACCATAAGGTCCACACCGGAGAACCCGGCGTCGGTTTCGCCGTCATGGGAGGGCCATTGGTATCTCACCTCGCCGTCACCGTCGAGTGGGAGCGCGGCCACCAGCGGCAGCGTCCCTTCGCCCGATCCGGTCGCCGTGCCATCAGGGGGCAGAAATCGTACATAGCGCAGCCTGCCGTCCGGGTAGACGGCCCACAGAGTCATCTGGTCGGACAGGGCATTTCCCTCAATGCCGGGAGGGGTAGGGGAAGAGATGAGGGTGTACGTCGGTTCAGCGGTATTCTGCTCGCCGACCGGCTGGTTGACTGCGGGTTCGCTGGACATTACAAGTTCAAGCAACCCGAGAATTATCCCGATAACCATCCCAAGGACAGCGATCGGGATAAGTGGCCACACCCACGGCGGCACACCGCTCATTTCGCTCCTAAAGTCTTGCCAACTATAGTATGATCGAGGCGGCGGCGGGGGTGGCGGCTGGCGGCGAGGTGGCGGCTGGTATCTGGGTGTTGGGGGCGGTGGGGGCCGTCTGGGTGGCGGGGGCGGTGGCCGCCGGTAAGGAACGCGTCCCACCCGGTCGTAGACGCTGCGCTTCAGCGGGTCGCTGAGCACCTGATAGGCCTGGTTGACCTCTTTGAAGAGCCGCTCCGCGTCCGGGTGATCGCTTACGTCGGGATGGCACTCCCGCGCCTTACGCCGGAACGCCCGCTTGATCTCGTCGGTGCTCGCGTAGCGGCTGACACCCAATATCTCGTAATAGTCGCGTCCGGTGGGCATCGCCCACCCCCTCACCGTCCGCTCTCCCTCCGCACCGGCGGCGCAGAGCGAGCCTTGCCATCTCCCACCAGTTTACCACGCCCACCCCATCGAGGCGCAAGCGGGCAGCACGGCGAACCGTCAGCGTTCGGCGTACACCTGCTCGATGTCAAGCTCCGGGGCATCGATGTCGGGGTCAAAGCGGTAGTCGATGCAGATCCGCTCCGGGGCGGTGACGTTGAAGTAGGCAACCCTCCACGAGCCGTAGGTGCGTTGGTAGGGTTGCAGGTCAAGATAGGACACGATCTGCACACCACGCGGGAACGCCACTGCAACGATCGTGCGTCCAGATCCAAGTTGTGGTTTCGCCCTTACCAGGATGCGCTGGTTGTCGCCCACCGTCCAGATGCAGGCCGGGTCGGTCACCATCATGTCCACACCGGAGAACTCGGCGTCGGTTTCGCCGCCCTGGGAGGGCCATTTGTATGTCACCTCGCCGTCGTCGAGTGAGAGCGTAACCACCAGCGGCATTGCCCCGGTGTGCTCAACGCTCAAAACGTCCCCGGCCTGGTGCACGGGCGGCCCGGTGAGGAAAACCAGTCTATCCGGCGGCGTTGCACGCCCACCTTCGGTGTGGATGAGCGCCACATAGCGCAACCTGCCATCCGGGTAGACGGCCCACAGAGTCATCTGGTCGAACAGATAATCCCTGTCGTCGTCGGAACTGACCGGCCGGGCGACTGAGGGCGTGCCGGTTGTCGAGCCGGTCAACCGCCCGATCAGGGGACACAGCATGTATATGAGAAACATCAGGATAAACGGCCACGTCCACTGCGGCAAACCTCTCCGGCTGCTTCGGGAGGTTCGCCGTCGAGAGCGCGGGTGAGGTGGCGGTGGGGGTGGCGGGGGCGACTGCCTGGGCGGCGGCTGGCGGCGAGGTGGCGGGGGCGGTGGCCGCCGGTACGAAGTGTATCCCGTCCGGTCGTAGAAGCTGCGCTTCAACGGGTCGCCGAGCACCTGATAGGCCTCATTGATCTCCTTGAAGATGCGCTCCGCATCCGGGCGATCGCTTACGTCAGGGTGGCACTCCCGCGCCTTACGCCGGAACGCCTTCCGTATCTCGTCGGCCTTCGCGTGGCGGCTGACCCCCAGTATGTCATAATAGTCACGTCCGGCGGGCATCGTCCTACCTTGGCATCATTCAACCCGATCCCCCAACCCATCGGCAGCAGCGCGCAGCAGCGCCAACCACTCCCCCACCGAGAGCGTCTCGGCGCGACGGCGGGGATCGATCCCGGTTGTCTGCAACCAGTTTACCACGCGCTCACCGTCCACGCGCAAACCGGCGGCCAGGCTGTTTTTGATCTGCTTGCGCGGCTGCCCGAACCCGGCCCGCACGATGCAGAAGAAGCGTTCCCGCTCGTCCGGCGCGAGCGGCGGCTCCGGGTGCGGGTCGATGCGCACGATGGTCGACTCGACGCCAGGGCGCGGGTAGAACACACCCGGCTTGAGGCGGCTGACGACCCGCGCCGCCCCGTAAACCTGTACGCTGACGGCCAGCAGGCTCATCGCGCCGGGGCGGGCGGCGATCCGCTCGGCCACCTCGCGCTGCATCGTCAGCACCAGCAGGCAGGGCGGCACGTCACTTTCGAGCAGGCAGCGCAGGATCGCGGTGGTGACGTAATATGGCAGGTTGGCGACGACCTTGTAGTCAGCAGCGTCCTTGCCCAACAGCGTCGCTAAGTCGACCTCAAGCGCATCGGCCTGGACGATCTCGACGTGTGGCCGGTCGGCGAAGCGCTCCTCCAGCGCCGGGATGAAGCGCCCATCGATCTCCAGCGCCACGACGCGCCACGCGCGCCCGGCCAGCGCCTCGGTCAGCGCGCCCAGCCCCGCCCCGACCTCCAACACGGTGTCGGCGGGGGACAGGTCGGCGGCATCGGCCATGCGCTCCAGCACCGCCGGTTGAACCATGAAGTTCTGGCCGAGGCTCTTCTTCGGCTCGACGCCGAGCCTTTCCAATGTGTGCCTGATCGACATGCGGCTATTGTACCAGCTTTCAGCCGTCAGCCATCGGCCTCACAGGGGGGTGAGGAAGTGAGCAGGCCGCGCCTCGCCATGATGCAACACCCTGCCTGACTGCGCCGCGCCGCGCTCCCTTGAGTCCCCCCGTGCACGGGGGGACGGATGAGCCGTCAGGCTCACAGGGGGGTGAG
>CAZRXG010000033.1:0-48356 GCA_964603985.1 uncultured Anaerolineae bacterium
TGGACGGGGCGATTCTGGTGGTGGCGGCGCCGGACGGGCCGATGCCGCAGACGCGGGAGCACGTGCTGCTGGCGCGGCAGGTGGAAGTGCCGGCGATGGTGGTCTTCCTGAACAAGGTTGACATGATGGACGACGAGGAGCTGCTGGAGCTGGTGGAGCTGGAGCTGCGCGAGCTGCTGGACGACTACAGCTTCCCCGGGGACGAGACGCCGATCGTGCGCGGGTCGGCGCTGCTGGCGCTGGAGAGCGAGAGCACGGACCCGGACGCGCCGGAGTACGCCTGCATCTGGGAGCTGCTGCGGGTGGTGGATGAGTACATCCCGACGCCGCTGCGCGACACCGAGCTGCCGTTCCTGATGCCGATTGAGGACGTGTTCTCGATCAAGGGGCGCGGGACGGTGGTGACGGGGCGCGTGGAGCGCGGCACGGCGCGCAAGGGCGAAGAGATCGAGATCATCGGGCTGCAGGACGAGATCATGAAGACGGTGATCACCGGCACCGAGATGTTCCACAAGGAGCTGAAAGAGGTGGTGGCGGGCGACAACGCCGGGATCCTGCTGCGCGGCATCGACCGGGACGAGGTGGAGCGGGGGATGGTGCTGGCCGAGCCGGGCAGCATCACGCCGCACAAGCGGTTCCTGAGCGAGGTGTACGTGCTGCGCCGCGACGAGGGCGGGCGACACAAGGCCTTCTTCCCCGGCTACAAGCCGCAGTTCTACATCCGCACGATGGACGTGACGGGTGAGATCGGCCTGCCGGAAGGGGTCGAGATGGTGATGCCGGGCGACAGCGTCAACCTGATCGTTGAGCTGCAGAAGCCGGTTGCGCTGGAGAAAGGCTCGCAGTTCGCCATCCGTGAGGGCGGCCTGACCGTCGGCGCAGGCGTGATCACCGACATCCTGGAATAGGGTGGCAGGAGGTAGCAGGTGTGCCCTTCCGGGGCACGTCTGCATCTTAGCTGAGGGATTATGGATTGATGGCAAAGCAAAAGATCCGAATTCGACTTAAAGCCTTCGATCACCGTGTGCTGGATGAATCGGCCCGGCGAATCGTGGAGGCAGCGGAACGCACAGGGGCGCAAGTTGTGGGGCCGGTGCCTTTACCGACGCGGATCCATCGCTGGACGGTGCGTCGTTCACCGTTCATTGACAAAGACTCGCAGGAGCACTTCGAGATGCGCATCCATAAGCGCCTGATCGACGTGCTGAACCCCGACACGAAGACGATTGATACGCTGACACGCTTGAATCTCCCGGCCGGTGTCGATATCGAGATCAAGATTTAAGCCGCATCGTGTTCATGTTGGTCTGGTGGGACTTTTGCGATTGCACTTGGCGTCGAGGTGATTGGTCGGGCCGCCGACCCTGAGGGGGGATGAGGTCGGCCAGGCTCAACGGTTGATTGACGGTCAAGACAGGGGATGATGCAGGAAGGCGTTCCGTACATTGCTTGTCCGATATGCAGTCCCCTTGTGGAGGCAGTGCCGAAATGATTAAAGGCATCATTGGCAAGAAAATCGGGATGACACAGGTCTTTGACGAAGATGGGGCCGTGATCCCCGTGACCGTGATCCAGGCGGGGCCTTGCTGGGTCACGCAGGTGAAAACCGAAGAGAGAGATGGGTACGCGGCGGTACAGCTTGGCTTCGAGGAAGTTGCTGCCGATGTCGACGATGAAAGGGACCGCGCGCGCAAAGTTGAGCGCCGTTTGAGCAAGCCTGAGCGTGGGCATCTGGGCCTGTTGGAGCCGAGCGAGAAGCACCCGAAGCGCAGGCAACTGGCCGAGCCGCTTCCGCCGCTTCGCTACCTGCGGGAGTTTGAGGGCGATGGGTTCTCTGAAGTTCGAGAGGGACAGCGGATCGTCGTCGACGAGGTCTTCGAAGCAGGCGACCGCGTTGACGTGACCGGGACCAGCAAAGGCAAGGGCTTCGCCGGTACGATCAAGCGTCACGGCTTCAGGCGGCAGCCCAAGACTCACGGTCAATCCGACCGCGAGCGCGCGCCCGGCTCGGTTGGTGCAACCTCGACCCCGGGGCGGGTGTTCAAAGGCAAGCGTATGCCCGGCCGCATGGGTGGCCAGCGGGTCACGTCGCTGAACCTGGAAGTGGTCGTGGTCGATCCGGAACGAAATCTGCTGGCTGTGAAGGGCAGCGTGCCCGGTGCCAAGGGCGGCCTGGTGATGGTTCGCCCGTCGGTCAAGCAGCGGCAGTAGAGGTACAATATGGCGATTAAACTCCCTGTCAAGGATATGACCGGGCGCGACGTTGACGAGGTCGAGCTGCCCGGCGAGATCTTCGAAGTGCCTATCAATGTGGGCCTGATGCACCAGGCATATGTGCGCCAGATGGCTAATGCACGCCTGGGAACGCACAAGACCCAGTCGCGCGGCGAGGTGAGCCGCACCAAGGCCAAGTGGTATCGCCAGAAGGGCACCGGTCGTGCCCGGCACGGCAGCCGCAATGCCCCCATCTTTGTTGGGGGTGGTGTGGCGCACGGCCCGCGCCCGCGAAAGTACACCAAGAAGATGCCCAAGCAAATGCGGCGCGCTGCCCTGCGGTCGGCGCTCTCGGCCAAGGTCGCGGACGACGAGATCGTGGTCGTGGATAAGCTGGAGATGGCGGCTCCCAAAACTCGCGATATGGTCGACGTGCTGTACAACCTTGTCGGCGATGACAGTGCGCTGGTGCTGCTGGCCGAGGCTAACGAGAACGTCCAGTTGTCCATCCGCAACCTGCCGGATGCCCGTTACCTGCGGGCCAGCTATCTGAACGTGCGCGACCTGTTGAAGTTCGATAAGGTGATCATGCCGCTGGACGCGCTGGACGTGATCACGCAGTGGCTGGGCAGCCAGTCCGGGAGTAAGTAGCATGGGCGAGCTTCACCTGTACGACATTATCAGGCGTCCGATAGTCACCGAGAAGACCAACCGTCTGACCGACGAGAACAACGTCTACGCCTTCGAGGTGGATATGCGGGCCAACAAGCCCATGATCAAAGAGGCTGTCGAGACCATCTTCGACGTGGATGTGATCAAGGTGCGGACGGCCATCATGCCCGCCAAGCGCGGGCAGCGGATGCGCAAGACGTACATCCGCGTGAGCGCCTGGAAGAAGGCTTACGTCACCGTCATGCCCGGACAGAGCATTGACCTGCTTTAGGCCTGGGGAACGACCGTAGTCCGCAGGATAGCTTAAGGGATCTTTATGGCGATCAAGAAATACAAGCCCACCTCTCCCGGTCGCCGGGGGATGAGCGGGCACACGTTTGAGGAGATCACGCGCCCCAGGCCTGAGAAGTCGCTGACCGAGAGCCTTCACAGGCAGGCCGGGCGCAACCATCGCGGGCGCATCACGGTGCGCCATCGCGGGGGCGGGCACCGCCGGCGCTACCGCGTCATCGATTTTAAGCGCGATAAGTTTGATATACCCGGTCGCGTTGCCAGCATCGAGTACGATCCGAACCGCTCGGCGCGCATCGCGTTGATCGTCTACATCGATGGCGAGAAGCGCTACATCATCGCGCCCCTGGGGTTGAAGGTTGGCGATACGGTTATGAGCGGCCCGCAAGCCGAGATCCGTCCCGGCAGCGCCCTGCCGATTCGCAACATTCCGGTGGGAACGGTCATTCACAACATCGAGTTGCACGAGGGCAAGGGCGGCCAGTTGGTGCGCGCGGCGGGCACGTCGGCGCAGCTTCTGGCCAAGGAAGGCAGTTACGCCCACGTCCGTATGCCGAGCGGCGAGGTTCGCCTGATCCGCCAGACGTGTATGGCGACCGTCGGTCAGGTGGGCAACACCGATCACGGCAATATCAAGCTGGGCAAGGCCGGGCGTAAGCGCTGGCGGGGCTGGCGTCCGACGGTGCGTGGTAGTGCCATGGACCCGGCTTCTCACCCCCATGGTGGTGGCGAGGGCAGGGCACCGATTGGTATGCCCGGCCCCAAGTCCCCCTGGGGTAAGCCTACGTTGGGTAAGAAGACACGCCACAACAAGCGCACCGATAAGTACATCGTGCGGCGGCGTGGCAAGAGGCGTCGTTAAGGGTTTGGTGAGCCTGGCGTATCAAGCCGCCGGGCGATTGTTGGAGGGTGGAAGATGTCACGCAGTTTGAAAAAAGGGCCTTATGTCGATCCTAAACTGCTGGCGAAGGTCGAAAAGATGAATCAGATCGGCGACAAGAAGGTCATTCGCACGTGGAGCCGTGCCTCGACGATCTTTCCGCAGTTTGTAGGCCACACGATTGCCGTTCACGATGGGCGGCGGCACGTGCCGATTTACGTTACGGAAAACATGGTCGGCCATAAGCTGGGTGAGTTCGCCCCAACGCGGACGTTCCGTGGCCATATCCAGAGAGAGAAGAAGGGTAGGCGGTAAGCATGGACGTACGGGCAACTGCCAAGTACCTGCCGATCTCACCGCAGAAGATCCGCCTGGTTTGCGATCAGGTGCGGGGACTTGATGCCAACGAAGCTATCAACATCCTTCGGTTCATGCCGCAGAAGGGCGCGGGCCTGGTCTTAAAGGTGCTTAATTCTGCCGTCGCAAATGCGGAGAATAACTTCGAGCTGGACCCGGCTGAGATGTACGTCTCACAGGTTTTCGCCAATGACGGGCCGCGTCGTCCCTGGCGGCGCTTAGGTGCGCGGGGGCGGTTCAAGCCCCTCATCCGGCGCACGGCCCACGTGACGGTAGTGTTGAGTGAACGCGAGGAGTTCGCCGGGTTGGAAGGCGAGCTTGAGGATCAGGAGAGCTGAGCATGGGTCGTAAAGTACATCCGACCGGCTTCCGGCTGAAGGTCATCCGTGATTGGAGCGCGCGCTGGTACGCCGACGGGCAGCGCTACGCCGAGTTATTGCACGAGGATTTCGTGATCCGGGACATGATCAACGGGATGCACAGCAATGCCGGCATCTCGCAGATCGAGATTGAGCGCCAGGCAAACCAGGTTCAGATTGTGCTGCATACCGCTCGCCCCGGCATTGTCATCGGGCGTAAAGGCGCTGCGGTCCGGGAGTTGCGTCAGGAATTGGAGCGGCTGACCGACAAGAAGGTCAGGGTCGAAGTCGAGGAGATCTCGGCTCCCGATCTGGATGCCAAGCTGGTGGCCGAGAATATCGCCGGTCAGTTGGAGCGTCGTATCTCCCACAGCCGCGCCATGAAGCGCGCCGCCGCTCAGGCCATGCGCCAGGGTGCCGAGGGAGTCAAGATCATGGTGTCCGGACGCCTGGGCGGCCATGAGATGGCCCGCCGTGAGTGGGTCCGCGAGGGGCGCGTCCCGCTTCAGACCCTGCGGGCCGACATTGACTACGGCACAGCCGAAGCCCTGACGACCTTTGGCCGCATCGGCGTCAAGGTCTGGATTTATAAGGGCGAGATACTGTCGGACGAGGATCAGGAGTCGACTGGCGTATACGTGAGCCAGTAGATCGGTCAGAGACAAACAGGGCCGGTGACAGTGGCCCCGTTGGGGTCAGGTTGCCGCGTGGAGGCGTGTAAGAATGTTAATGCCCAAACGCGTGAAGTATCGTAAACAATTTCGCGGGCGGATGAAAGGCAAAGCAGGGCGAGGCAATAAAGTCGACTTCGGCGATGTTGGCCTCCAGGCGCTTGAACCGGCCTGGGTCACCAGCCGCCAGATCGAGGCCGCTCGCCGTGCCATCGTCCGCAATCTCAGGCGGCGGGGCAAGGTCTACATCCGCGTCTTCCCGGATAAGCCCGTCACAGCCAAGCCTGCCGAGACGCGCATGGGAAAGGGCAAAGGTGCGGTTGACCACTGGGTGGCCGTCGTGAAGCCAGGACGTGTGATGATTGAGATCGCCGGGGTGGATCTGGATGTCGCCGCCGAGGCGCTGCGCCTGGCCAGCTACAAGCTGCCCATCAAGTGCAAGGTTATCAAGCGCATTGATCCCATCTCCGGGGTGGAGGTGACTGACTGATGAGGGCATCAGAACTGCGTGAAATGACCGACGCTGAGTTACAGGCTCAACTGGATGACGCCAAGGAAGAGTACTTCAACCTGCGCTTCCAGCGTGCCTCCGGTCAGCTTGAGGATTTTAGCCGCCTGCGCATGATCCGGCGCGACATTGCCCGCATCAAAACTGTGATCCGTGAGCGTGAACTGGAGGCAGAAGCGTATGGCGAATAACAGGCGGCGGCTGACCGGCAAAGTGGTCAGCAATAAAATGGATAAGACCGTCGTTGTGCAGATCGAGCGCACGTTCCGTCACCGGCTTTATGGCAAGGTGATCCGCGACTTCAGGCGCTATATGGCCCACGACGAGAACAACGAGTGCCAGATCGGCGATACGGTCGTGATGGTTGAATCACGTCCCATCAGCCGCCACAAGCGCTGGGTGGTGCAGGATATTCTGCGCGAGGATGTCAGCGCGCGCACAGTCGAGGTCGAGGAAGTGGCCGCTGTGCCCGGCGAAGAGGAGGCCGTGCAGGAAGACGAAGCACAGCTCGAAACCTCCACCGGCCAGGGCTTCTGAACCGGCGGAAGCGGATGTCGTTACACAGGGCGATGAGAGCGCCTAAACCACAGGTTTGAGGGTGTAGTCATGATTCAGCAAGAGAGTCGGCTGAAAGTGGCCGATAACAGCGGCGCGCGCGAGGTATTGACCATCCGCGTGCTGGGTGGCTCCAAGCGCTACTACGGCGGTGTCGGCGATATTATTGTCGCCACCGTCAAGAGTGCTCAGCCTAACAGCGCTGTCAAAAAGGGCGAGATCGTGCGGGCCGTGATCGTGCGCACAGCCAAGGAATACCGGCGTGAGGACGGTTCGTACATCCGCTTCGACGAAAATGCCGCCGTCGTTCTGGATGGTGTGACCAAAAGCCCCAGAGGCACGCGCATCTTTGGGCCTGTCGCGCGGGAGTTGCGCGAGGCGGGGTTCATGAAGATCGTCTCGCTGGCGCCGGAAGTGTTGTAGGCGCTGGAGGTGGTACGCATGGCAAAAAGTGAGAAACAGCAGCGCAACAAGATGCGCATTCGTAGAGGCGATACCGTGCAGGTTATCGCCGGCAACGATAAGGGCGCACGGGGACGGGTCCTGCGGGCCTACCCCAAGCAGCGGCGCATCGTTGTCGAGTCGGTTAACATCCGCAAGAAGCACCAGTCGCCGGTGCGGGCCGGTCGCTCTGAGGTGCAGGCGGGCATCATCCAGTTCGAAGCGCCGATTGACGTTTCAAATGTGATGCTGGTTTGCCCGCAGTGTGACGAGCCGACCCGAGTCGGCGTCCGCCGCGAGGAAGGTTGGCCGGTCCGGGTTTGCAAGAAGTGCGGTGGGGATATTGACTGATGCACAAGTTAAGAGCACATTACGAAGAGAACGTCCGACCGAGCCTGATCAAGCAGTTCGAGTACAGTAACATAATGGAAGTCCCGCGTCTCGTGAAGGTAGTCGTCAACGTGGGCGTGGGTGAGGCACTGGACAACGCGCGGGCGCTTGACTCGGCCGTCGAGGACATCAGAACCATCACCGGGCAGGCGCCGGTTATCACCCGTGCGCGGAAGAGCATCGCGGCCTTCAAGCTGCGCGAAGGGCGCTCCATCGGCGTCAAGGTCACGCTGCGCGGCGAACGGATGTGGTCTTTCCTGGATCGCCTGATGAACGTCGCCCTGCCGCGTACCCGTGACTTTCGCGGCGTTTCGCCTACCGCCTTTGATGGGCGTGGCAACTACACGCTGGGGCTGCGCGAGCAGTTGCTCTTCCCGGAGATCGATTACGACAAGATTGACAAAGTGCGTGGCATGGAAATCAGCGTTGTCACCACCGCACAGACCGACGATGAAGGGCGTGAGCTGCTGCGCGCATTGGGGATGCCCTTCCGTGCAATGAATTGAGTTGGGACGAAGGGAGTATAACGGATGTCGAAGACGTGTATGCCCTATCGCGAGCAGCGTCGCAAGTACCCTACCCGCGTACGCAATCGCTGCAAGATCTGCGGTCGCCCACGAGGGTATATTCGCAAGTTCCAGATGTGCCGGATCTGCTTCCGTGAGCGCGCGCTGCGGGGCGAGATCCCCGGCGTATCAAAGTCGAGCTGGTAGGGCAGCAGGAGAGCCTGGTATGTACGTTAACGATCCTATCGCGGATATGCTGACGCGCATCCGCAACGCGATTATGGCCCGGCACGCCGAGGTAGCCATCCCTCATTCGAAGATAAAAGAGGAGATAGCCCGCGTCCTGGAGGAAGAGGGCTACATTGAGGGCTACACGGTGGATGATGCCAAACCTTTCCGCCGGATTCACGTCAGGCTGAAGTATGTGGGAGCACGTCGTGACCGCCGCGCGGTGATTTCCGGCCTGAAGCGTATCAGCAAGCCCGGACGCCGTGTTTACACCGGCTATCAGGATATTCCCTGGGTGCTGAGCGGCATGGGAATCGCGATCCTGACGACACCGCAGGGCGTGATGACCGGCCAGCAGGCGCGGCGGGCGCGTGTCGGCGGCGAGATACTGGCCTACGTCTGGTAGGGGGCCGAGCACAGGCAGCGGCGATGCACCGGGTGGTCGTTGATAGATAGAAGCCGCCCCGCGTCCGGGCCTGGAGTTGAGCGGAGTGAGCTATGTCGAGAATAGGTAAACAGCCCGTCCCTGTCCCTGAGAACGTGACCGTCACGATCAAGGGCAGCGAGGTCACGGTCAAAGGCCCTCAGGGCGAGTTGAAGCGGCGCTTTGACCCCGACATGAAGATCGAGCAGGACAACGGGCAGATCGTCGTGTCGCGCCCGACCGATCAGCGTCGCCACCGGGCATTGCACGGACTGACGCGCGCCTTGATCAACAACATGGTCATCGGCGTCAACGAGGGCTATGAGCGGCGCCTGGAGATCATTGGGACCGGGTATCGCGCCGAGATGCAGGGCGAGGACCTCAAGTTGAGCCTGGGATACTCGCATGACATCGTGGTTGTGCCTCCGCCGGGGGTGAAGTTCCAGATTGAGGAGCGGGGGAAGCTGATCATCCTGACCTCGGCTGATAAGGAGTTGATCGGCCAGGTGGCGGCGGACATCCGTAAGCTGCGTCCCCCGGAGCCGTATCAGGGCAAGGGGATCCGCTATCTGGGCGAGTACGTCCGGCAGAAGGCTGGCAAGGCCGGTAAGATCGGTATCTAAGGGCCGACTTTGGCCAGCACCGGGATACCGGAACGGAGAGCAAAGATATGAGTGGTAAGAGTCAGCAAGCGCGCCGACGCCGTCACCAGCGCGTCAGGAAGCGCGTGGTCGGGTCACCTGAGCGCCCGCGCCTGAATGTGTTTCGCAGTCACAAGCACATCTATGCGCAGGTGATCGATGACGCCGTTGGCCACACGCTGGCATCTGCTTCGACGGTCGACGTTGCGTTGCGCGATGCAGTCAACGGCCAGGCCAAGACCGAGCAGGCTGCCCTGGTCGGCAAGCTGGTCGCGGAGCGCGCGCTGGATGTTGGCGTGAAGAGGGTTGTGTTTGACCGGGGCGGCTATAAGTACCATGGCCGCGTCAAGGCCCTGGCTGAAGCGGCACGCGAAGCCGGGCTGGAATTCTAGCGGTTGGAGTAACTGTTATGGGACGACGACGACGCGAACCGCGCATGGACGAGCGCGACGAATACGATGAGCGTGTAATCGATATCAACCGCGTGGCGAAGGTGGTCAAAGGCGGTCGCCGTTTCGCCTTCCGCACCATCGTGGTTGTCGGCGACAATCGCGGCATGGTCGGTGTGGGGATCGGCAAGGCGCGTACCGTGCCGGATGCCATCCGCAAAGGCTCCGAGCGTGCGCGCCACAGCATGGAGCGGGTGGCCCTGGTCGGGACGACCATCCCCCATCCCGTCACGGCCAAGTGCGGCGGGGCCGAGGTGATGCTGCGCCCTGCCTCGCCGGGCACAGGCGTCATCGCCGGGGGCGCAGTGCGCGCCGTTGTTGAGGCCGCCGGGGTCAAGGATATTTTGACCAAATCGAAGGGCAGCGCCAACATGTTGAACGTGGCCAAGGCGACCATGCAGGGTCTGTCCGAGCTACGAGACTATGAAGAACTGGCCCGCATTCGTGGCAAGCGGCCCGAAGAGGTGGCGCCCTTCTGGCTGCGCGGTGGGCGAGAGGATTAGGCGAGTGGCTAAGAAGAAGAGCAAGCAAAAGGTGCTGCGCATCAAGCTGGTCAAAAGCCCGATCGGGTACTCGCAGAAGCAGAAGGATACTGTTCGCTCGCTGGGCTTGAGGAAAATGAACCAGGTCGTCGAGCAGCTCGATACTCCGGTCGTGCGTGGTATGATTTTCAAAGTTCGCCATCTGGTCTCGGTTGAGGAAGTGGAGTAGATAGACGATGAAGTTACACGACCTGCATCCCCCGGAGGGGGCCACAAAAAAGCGCAAGCGAGTAGGTCGCGGGCGCGCAGCCGGTCAGGGTAAGACCGCCGGGCGCGGCACCAAGGGCCAGGGCGCGCGCGCCGGTGGAGGCAAGGGGGCCTACTTTGAAGGTGGGCAGTTGCCCCTGGTACGCCGTCTGCCTTACAAGCGCGGCTTCACCAACATCTTCCGGATCGAGTATCAGGAAGTCAATGTCGACCAGCTTGACGAGCGTTTCCGAAAAGGGTCCAGGGTCACGCCTGAGTCTCTGGCCAAGGTCGGCCTGGTCCGCGACGCCGATAAACCGGTCGTGGTGCTGGGGCGCGGCGACCTGGAGAAGTCGTTTACCGTCCACGCGCACCGTTTCAGCAAGAGCGCGCGTGAGAAGATCGAGGCTGTTGGCGGGTCGGTCGAGGTGCTGGAGCTGGAATTCACTGGAGCCAGAGCAACCGTCAAGCCTCTGCGTAAGGAGCAGATCGAGGCGCTTCGAGCTAAGGGGGCCGGGAAGACGTCCTCCCGGTAGCGAAGAGGAGACGAGGCTATGTCAGTCATTGAGAGCATGCGTGAAGCCTTTCGGCTGCCGGACTTACGCCGCCGTATCCTGATCACACTCGTGTTGCTGGTCATCTACCGGTTGGCCGCCAACGTGCCCGTGCCCGGCGTTGACCGCGAGGTGCTGGCACAGGTGCTCGACCCGGAAACCAGCAACATCGGCACGTTCGCCCAGGTGCTTGACCTGCTGTCAGGCGGGGCGGTGTCAAACTTCTCTGTGCTGGCGATGGGGGTGTATCCCTACATTACGGCCAGCATCATCCTGCAGATCCTGACGCCCATTATTCCCGCTCTGGAAGAACTCGCCAAGGAGGGCAAGGCCGGGCAGGATAAGATGAATCGCTATACGTACTACCTGGCGATCCCTCTGGCTATGTTCCAGGCCGTCGCGCAGATCAACATCTTCCGCGACCCAACCACCGGCAACACGATCATTCCCGGTTTTGGGCTTGGGGCTGAGTACAATACCCTGTTGACGATCACCGTCCTGTCCGTGATGACTGCCGGGACCATGTTCGCCATCTGGCTTGGTGAGCTGATCTCCGAGGATGGCATCGGCAACGGTCTCAGCCTGGTCATCTTTGCCGGTATCCTGGCGCGGGTGCCGGTCAACATGATGCGCTTGTTCAGCGCCACGGGTGCGACCGTGATCCGTAACACGCTGCTGTTTGCCGTCCTGACGATCCTCACCGTCGTCACGATTGTGGTTGTCCAGGAGGGGCAGCGCCGTATCCCGGTCAAGTACGGCAAACGGGTGCGCGGCACCAAGATGTACGGTGGGGGCAGCACTTACGTGCCCCTGCGCGTCAACACGGCGGGCATGATCCCGCTCATCTTCGCGCAGTCGTTCCTGTCCTTGCCCGCCATTGTGGCCGGGTTCTTCACCCGCAGCCGCTCTGTGTGGGTTGCCAACGCGGCGACCTCCATCGGCAACATCTTCGGGCAGCAGGGTGGTAGTCTGCTGGGCGGGCAGATCACCTACTGGGTCGTGTATTTCCTGATGGTGGTCGGCTTCACCTATCTCTACACCGACATCATGATCCGCAACCAGAACCTGGCCGAGAACCTGCAACGCAACGGCGGGTTTATTCCCGGCATCCGGCCTGGCAAGCGCACCGAGGAGTTCATCAACCGCGTGGTGCAGCGCATCACTCTGGTCGGCGCGCTCTTCCTGGGCATGGTTGCCGTGCTGCCGGGTGCCATCCAGATCGTCATGAACCTGATCCGCTCCGGTTCCGGGAATGAGATTCGCAGCGCGCTGTACATCATCAGCGGCGGCGGCCTGATCATTGTCGTCGGCGTCGTCATCGACACCATGCGCCAGCTTGAGGCGCAGCTTGTGGTGCGCCACCGTGAGAGCTTCATCCGTTAGCGCACGCACAGCGGCGAGGGTCGCCTGACAGAAGGGAGCGGTTGATGCCGACTTACGTCGTGTTGTTGGGATCGCCGGGGGCCGGGAAAGGCACCCAGGCGCAGTTGATCAGCAAGGATCTGGACCTCCCCCAGATTTCAACCGGCGACCTGTTCCGTGCCATGAAGGGGCAGGACACGCCGCTGGCCCGCCAGGTGCGCGCGATCCTGGCAAGCGGCGAGCTGGTGCCCGACGACATCACCGTCCGGATGGTCGAGGAGCGGCTCTCCGAGCCGGATTGCACGGACGGGGCGATCATGGATGGATTTCCGCGTACCGTGCCGCAGGCCGAGGCGTTCGACGAGTTGCTCGCCGGGCGGTTCGAGTCACAGGTCGCGGTCGCTCCGTTGATGACCATCAACGAAGACGAGGCGGTGCGGCGCATCAGCGGGCGGCGTAGCTGCCCGACCTGCAAGGCGGTGTATCACGTCGAGTTCAACCCACCCCAAAAGGAGGGCGTCTGCGATAAAGACGGCACGGCGCTGACGCAGCGTGAGGATGATATGCCCGACGTTGTGCGGCAGCGTTACCGCGTCTACCTGGAGCAGACCGCCCCGCTGGTTGATTACTATCGTGAGCGCGGGGTGCTCGTGGAGATCGATGCCACCCAACCGATTGAGGCGATCACAGGTGATTTGCTGGGCGTCGTGCGCCAGCACATGCAGTCTGACTAGTCAGGAATATCGATGGCGATCATCCTTAAGACCGCAGATGAAATCCAAACCATGCGCGAGTCGGCTGAGATCAACCGCCAGGTGCTCGCCGCCGTACGCGCTGCGGTGCGTCCGGGGGTCAAAACCGCCGACCTGGATAAAATCGCCTACGACATCATCACCGGGCACGGGGCTGTGCCTGCCTTCCTGGGCTATCCACCTGGAGGCGATCATCCCTTCCCGGCCACGATCACGGTAGCCATCAACGAAGAGCTGGTGCACGGGATTCCTGGGGAGCGGGTTTTAGAGGAAGGTGACATCGTCAGCATCGACTGCGGGACGGTGTACAAAGGCTTCGTCAGCGATGCCGCCTACACCGTCGGGGTAGGGGAGATCGATTCCCATGCGCAGCGCCTGCTGGATGTCACCGAGGCTTCGCTGTTTAAAGGCATCGAAGCCAGTGTCGTGGGCAATCGCATCGGCGACGTGTCCCACACCATTCAGCAGTACGTCGAAGGCCACAGCATGAACGTCGTGCGCGAGTACGGCGGGCATGGGGTAGGGCGGTCCATGCACGAGAGTCCCCACATCCCCAACTGGGGGTCGCCGGGGCGGGGCAATAAGCTGCGCCCGGGGATGACCTTTGCGCTGGAGCCGATGGTCATGCTTGGCAGCCCTGCCACCCATGTCCTGGACGATCACTGGACCGTCGTCACCTCTGATGGCCGGTTGTGCGCTCATTTTGAGCACACCATCGCGGTGACGGAGAACGGCCCGGAGATACTGACAAAATGGGAATAGCGTGCTATAATAGTAGTTTGTCTCGGTGACGGTTGGACTTTTGTTATCTGCCGGGGAAATATCATGAAAGTTAGCTCGTCTGTTAAGCGCCGTTGCCCGAAGTGCAAAATTGTCAAGCGCAAGGGCGTGGTTTGGGTGATTTGCGAAAACCCCAAACACAAGCAGCGCCAGGGCTGAGGCCGCTGGCGGGTAGTCTTGCTGGAGAAGAGGACTTATGGCACGTATTGCGGGTGTGGACCTGCCGCGCGATAAGCGGGTCGAAGTCGGCCTGACCTACATCTACGGTATTGGCCGCACAAGCAGCAACGAGATCCTGGCTGCCGCACGGATCGACCCCGATACGCGGGTCAAGGACCTGACGGAAGCTGAAACCGCTCAACTGCGTGAGTACATCAACAGTAACTACACGGTCGAGGGTGAGCTACGCAGCCAGGTGCAGTTGAATATCAAGCGCCTGCAGGAGATCGGTACGTATCGCGGTATGCGGCATCGCCGCAATTTGCCGGTACGCGGCCAGAGAACGCGCACCAACGCCCGTACCCGGCGCGGCCCGAAGAAGACGGTTCCGGGGCGCGGCCGGCGGCGCGGTGCCAAGAAGAAGTAATACCGGCCCTGCCTGGCGAGAGATCGGAGGATAAATGGGACGACGGAGACAGCAACGCGGGTCGCGCAGGGCACGTAAGAACGTGCCCTATGGACAGGTGCACATCCATGCGACCTTCAACAACACCATTGTCAGTGTCACCGACCAGCAGGGCAACGTAGTTGCGTGGACCAGCGCCGGTTCGGCGGGGTTCAGAGGCTCGCGTAAAAGCACGCCCTACGCTGCTCGAACGGCGGGTCAGTTGGCTGCCCAGAAAGCCCTGGAACTTGGCATGCAGGAGGCCGACGTATTCGTCAAAGGCCCCGGCCCCGGTCGTGAGGCCGCCATCCGTGCCATCCAGGGAGGGGGCCTGAAGGTGCGTTCGATTACCGACGTGACGCCCATCCCGCACAATGGATGTCGTCCGCGTAAGAAGCGCCGGGTTTAGCTTAGAAGCGGCAAACCGGTCAGTTGATGACGCGTACCCCACCAATCTGGGGCGCGTCTGTGTGTATGCAGATTTTTGTTAGGTAAATAAGCCTATACCGAACGAAGGAAGAAGCACATCAATCATGGCAAGATATACAGGCCCTGTGTGTAAACTTTGTCGGCGCGAAGGCGAGAAGTTGTTCCTTAAAGGTTCACGCTGTCTTTCGCCGAAGTGCGCCATAGAGCGGCGCAACTACCCGCCCGGCCAGCACCGGGAACGCGGATTCAGGCGCAGGCGGGCATCCGACTATTCCCTGCAATTGCGCGAGAAGCAGAAGGCGCGCCGTATCTATGGCGTGCTGGAGCGCCAGTTCCGGCGTTACTACCGCGAGGCTGTGCAGCGCTCTGGCCTGACCGGCGAAAACCTGTTGACCATCCTTGAGCGCCGGCTGGATAACATCGTCTATCGTATGGGCTTCGCCTCGTCGCGTGCCCAGGCGCGCCAGCTTGTCCAGCACGGGCACTTTAATGTCAACGGTCGCCGGACGAATATCCCGTCCTACACGCTTCGCCCCGGCGATGTAGTCGAGGTGCGCGAGGGCAGCCGCAAGCGTACCTACTTCAAGCAGTTGGGCGGGGAGGCCGGTGAGTGGCCTGTGCCGGAGTGGTTGGGCAGCAGTCTGTCGACCCTGTCCGGCGAGGTGCTCCGCTACCCGGAGCGCACCGACATTGATCTCTCGATCAACGAGCAGTTGATCGTGGAGTACTATAGCCGTTAGGCGTGCGGGTGGCCTGACCTGGCCGGTCTATCGTACCCTTGTTGTAGTGGTAGAGTTACGAAATGTAGCGTGTTCAGTAGATCGTGGTTTCGGGTTCCGGCGCGGCGCGCTGTGGTGGGGCCGGGACTGTGATCGACTGGTGTTCAGGAGGCAGGTTCGTTGACCACGAACACGATGGTGTTGCCTAAAATCGAGCGCGATGCCATGTCGCGTAATTATGGCCGTTTTGTCATCAGCCCGTTAGAGCGTGGGTTTGGGACCACTCTCGGCAACGCATTGCGACGGGTGATGCTCTCGTCCCTGCCGGGATCGGCGGTTACGTCGGTCCGGGTGGCAGATGTTCCACATGAGTTCTCACCCATCCCCCACGTCCGCGAAGATATGACCCAGTTGCTCTTGCACATCAAGCAGTTGCGCCTGCTTTTGCATGGCGTCGAGTCCGCTCGTCTACGGCTCGATGTGCAGAGCGGCGTCGTGACGGCCGCCGACCTGATCGCCCCACCTGAGGTGGAGATCAAGAACCCCGATCTGTATCTTTTCACCGTCGATGACGATGATGCCCACATCGAGATAGAGCTGGCCGTCGAGGCCGGGTATGGGTATTCTCCCGCCGAGGAGCGCGACCGGCTGCCGATTGGTGAGCTGCCGGTCGATGCCATCTTCAGCCCGATCCGGCGTGTCAGCTACACCGTCGAGCAGGCCCGTGTCGGGCAGCGCACCAACTACGACCGGCTGGTTCTGGAGGTCTGGTCCGACGGCACCATCCAGCCCGAAACGGCGATGAGCGAGGCCGCGGCCATCCTGATGCAGCATTTGGGCATCATTGCCAACGTCGACCCCAGCATGTTCAGCCAGGCGGCTGAACCGGCTGAGCCGGAAGAGCCTGCTCGCCCCGATTACTACGATCTGCCCATCGAGGGCCTGGATCTGAGCGTCCGCGTCTTTAACTCTTTGAAGCGGACGGGGATCACCACCGTCGGCGAGGTCCTGGAGATGCTTGAGAAGGGCGAGGACGCGATGCTCGCCATCCGCAACTTCGGCGATAAGTCGCTGGAGGAGTTGTTGGATCGTCTGCAAGAGAAGGGATACATGCCCGCCGGTGATGAGCAGGCCGGGGTTGCCGAAGCAGACCCGGACGCCGAGTAGTCGTCCCGGCTGCAAGTTATCAGTTGAGGTCGTTGGAGAATCATGCGGCATAGAGTAGCAGGTCGCCGCCTTGGGCGCGACACCAATCACCGGAAGATGTTACGGCGGAACCTGATCACCGAGTTGTTCCGCCACGACCAGATCAAGACTACCGAGGCCAAGGCCAAGGCGATCCGCTCCCAGGCGGAGAAGTTGATCACCCTGGCCCGCAATCGGGGTGATCCTGAATACCTGATTGAGCTGGCCGAGGATGGCGAAGAGGAAACCCTGCGCCGTCGGTTGACCGACGCGCAGGCCAACCGCTTGCTGCGGGCCGCTGAAGCCGAGGACGGGGAGGCCCTGGAGCGCGAGGCAATGGCCATCACGGTGCATGCTCGGCGCCTGGTCGCGCGCGATATCACCGATCGAGAAGTCCTGTACAGGCTCTTCCACGATATCGCCCCGCGCTACCTGGGGCGCCCAGGCGGGTATACGCGCATCCTCAAGACGGAGCCGCGTAAGGGCGATGCGGCCAGGATGGCCGTCATCATGCTCGTCGAGGAGGACTAGGCACTCGCAGGCTGGGGGTGATGCGCTACCGGGCCACGCTCGCCTATGACGGCACGGCCTATCACGGGTTTCAACGGCAGGCCAACGCGCCTACCGTCCAGGGCCGGGTCGAGGCGGCGCTGGAGCGCATCGGGGGCCGGGCGGTCACCCTCATCGGCGCTGGTCGCACCGACGCGGGCGTTCACGCCACCGGCCAGGTGATCGCCTTTGACCTGGACTGGCGGCATACGCCGGAAGCCTTGTGCAGGGCCTTGAATGCCAACCTGCCGCCGGATATCGCGGTGCGGGGCGTTCAGGAGGCCGCACCCGGCTTTCACCCGCGCTATGACGCGCGCAGCCGGAGCTACGAGTACCGGCTTTACGTCGCCCCGGTGCGCGATCCGCTGCGGCGCTGGCGGGCCTGGCATCTGGACAGACCGCTGAACGTGCCCGCGATGCAGCAGGCCGCTCACCGTCTGGTCGGCACGCGCGATTTCGGCGCCTTCGGGTCGCCGCCGCAGGGCGAGAACGCGGTTCGCACGGTTTTCGAGGCGCATTGGGAGGACGGCCCCGGCCAGGAGCACGTTTTTACCATCGTGGCCGATGCCTTCCTGTACCGGATGGTACGTACCAGCGTCGCGACGCTGGTCGAGGTCGGCCAAGGCCGGATGACGCCGGAGACGTTTCGGGAGGTGCTGGCTGCCTGTGAGCGTGGGCGGGCCGCACCACCGGCCCCACCGCATGGCCTGACGCTGGTCGCGGTAAATTACGGAGAGGACTGACCCTCGCCATCCACCCCGGTGGTGGGCGGGGGTGGATCTGGAGGAGTGTGATAGTTGTGAAGACCTATTCGGCGAAGCCAGAGGAGATTGTGCGCAAGTGGCACCTCGTTGATGCCGACGGCCAGACACTTGGCCGGTTGGCCTCGCGCATCGCCACCATCTTGCGGGGCAAGGATAAGCCGATCTATACGCCGCACCTGGATTGTGGCGACTACGTGATCGTCGTCAACGCAGAGAAGATTCACGTGACCGGCAAAAAGCTGGACGAGAAGATGTATTATCGGCACTCCGGCTACCCCGGTGGTTTGAAGGCGTTTACCCTTCGTGAGATGCTTGAGCGTACTCCCGAACGGGTGATCACGCTGGCGGTCAAGCGCATGCTGCCCAAGAACAAGTTGGGCAGGCGTATGCTCAAGAAGCTCAAGGTCTACGCTGGCACTGAGCATCCCCACGGCGCGCAGAATCCGGAAGCGTTGGAGCTTTAGATCACACGGCTTGATCCGCACGATCAAGGAAGAGGCAAACTGGAATGGCTACTGAAATGCAGTACTACGAAGGAGTCGGGCGTCGCAAGTCGGCGACCGCGCGTGTGCGCATCTACCCCGGCGGGTCGGGCGAGTACATCGTCAACGACAAGCCGCTGGCGGATTACTTCACACGCCTGGGCGATGCTTCCAGGCTGATGCAGCCGCTGGCCATCGTTGAGATAGAGGGCAAGGTCGACATGACGGTGCGGGTTAAGGGCGGCGGTGTCACCGGCCAGACCGACGCGGTTCAGTTGGGCCTGGCACGCGCGCTGCTCAAGTACGACCCCGAGCTGCGGCCCGCGCTGCGCAAGGCTGGTTTGCTGACCCGTGACGCGCGTGAGAAGGAGCGCAAGAAGCCCGGTCTCAAGCGTGCCCGTAAGGCCCCGACCTACACCAAGCGCTAAAGGCCATCCCTGCCCGTCCGGGCAGTCTGACGCCGGATGGCAGCCTGTCATCTGGCCGTGCGTTGTTCTACCATAGGCCGCGCGAGCGGTCTTTTTTTATCAGTAGGAGAACCGGCTGATGGAAGTGAAACTGAAGGTTGGCGACGAGGCCCCCGATTTCGAGGCGCTGACCGATACCGGCCAGACGGTCCGGCTGAGCGACTATCGCGGTCGGCGCGTGGTTCTTTACTTCTATCCCAAGGACGATACCCCCGGCTGCACCACCCAGGCCTGCGGCTTCCGCGATAGCTACCCGCAGATCGAGGCGCGTGACGCGGTGGTGCTGGGCGTCAGCCCCGACGGGCAGGCCAGCCACCAGAAGTTCAAGACCAAGCACGATCTCCCCTTCACCCTGCTGGTTGACGAGGATCACGCCATCGCCGAGCTATACGGCGTGTGGGGCGAAAAGTCCATGCACGGCAAGTCGTACATGGGCGTCATCCGCAGCCACTTCGTGATCGACGTCCAGGGCAGGCTGGAGGACGTGCAGGTCAAGGTCAGCCCCGATAAAAGCGTCGAGCTGGCCCTCAAGGTGCTCGCCCAGGAGTGATGGTCGTCCTGTCGCACTACCAGGCCCGGCCTTTGCTTCAGGCCAGACAGACGGGTGAGGCGTCTACGTGCGTCTCCCCCGACCTCAACCTCAGCCGCGTCGAGGTCACGCTGGACGGCGCGGGGGTCTGTTTCCCCACCGGTGAGCGTGTGACGTGGGCGCAGCTTGAGGAGATCGCCGCCGCCGAGAACAGTTGCTTCGTCGTGCGCGAGGGGGCCATCCACGAGGTGCGGGTCTTCTCCGAGGTCACCAACTGGCTGCGCGCGCTCTACCCGACCGGCGGCGCGCCCACCATGCTCGTCTCCGGTGTGTTGATGCACCGCGTCAAGGATACCGACCCGTACCAGGACACCCTCAAGAAGATCAAGGCTGCCCGTCCATCCGGCGACGTGTTGGACACCGCGACCGGCCTGGGCTACACTGCCATCGAAGCGGCCAGGGTCGCCGATCACGTCGTGACGGTCGAGATCGACCCTGCCGCCCTGGAAGTCGCACGCCTCAATCCCTGGTCACAGGACTTGTTCACCAACCCCGGGATCGAACCGGTCATCGGCGACGTGTACGACGTGGTTGAGGAGTTTGACGACGGGCGCTTTTCGTGCGTCATCCACGACCCGCCCACTTTCAGCCTGGCCGGTGACCTGTACTCGCGTGACTTCTACGCCGAACTGCACCGCGTCCTGCGCGAGAAGGGCCGCCTCTTTCACTATGTTGGCGACCCGGAGAGCAAGTCCGGGCAGGGTGTGACCAGGGGAGTCGTCCGGCGGCTGGGCGAGGTCGGCTTCACGCGCGTTGTCAGGCGTCCTGAGGCGTTTGGTCTTGTCGCGTATAAGTAGCTCTGAGGAAAACCCATGACACTGTTCATCGTAGGGCTTGGCCCCGGCGACCCCGGCCAGTTGACCCGCCGGGCGTGGGATGTGTTGAACGGCGCGGGCGACGTTTACCTGCGGACGCGCATCCACCCGACCGTCCCTCACCTGCCGTCCGGCCCGGTGTATCACAGCTTCGACGACCTTTACGAAGACGCGGGGGATTTCGCCGCGCTCTACGAGGCGATTGTCGGGCGGCTGGTTGAGAAGGCGGAGCAGGGCGACGACGTGGTCTACGCCGTTCCCGGCGATCCCATGATCGCCGAGGGTACGGTGACGCGCCTCCTGGCGGTATGTGAAGAGAAAAGCATAGACGTCGAGGTCGTCAGCGGCGTCAGCTTCGTCGAGCCGGTGCTGGCCGCCCTCGGACTGGACGGCGTCGGGGGCCTCCAGTTGCTCGACGCGGTTGAACTGGCCGCCGCCCACCACCCACCCATCAACCCGGATGCACCCGCCCTGATCGCGCAGTTGTACAGCCAGCAGGTCGCCTCCGATGTCAAGCTCACCCTGATGAACCAGTATCCCGACGAGCACCCGGTCACGCTGATCCACGCCGCCGGTACCGGCGAGCAGCGTCTGGAGGCCATCCCCCTCTACCAGATCGACCGCCGCGAGGTCGCCCACCTGACCACCCTCTACGTGCCCCCCTTCGATTCCGCTCCCGGCGCGGTGACCGGCTTCGAGGGTTTCCAGGAGACGATTGCCCACCTGCGCGCCCCCGAAGGCTGTCCCTGGGATCAGAAGCAGACGCACCAGACGCTCCGCAACCACCTGATCGAAGAGACCTACGAGGTCATCGACGCCATCGACTCCGGCGATGCGCTGCGTTTGATGGAGGAGCTTGGCGACCTGCTGATCCAGGTCGTTCTGCACACCCAGATCGCCGTCGACGAGGGCGAGTTCTACATGGCCGAGGTGATCCGCCACGTCGACGCCAAGCTCAAGCGCCGCCACCCGCACGTGTGGGGTGATGTCGACGTGCACGGCAGCGTCGGGGAGGTCAAGGTCAACTGGGAGGAGATCAAGGCCCGCGAGCGCAAAGAGAAGGGCGAGGCCGAGCGCAGCCTGCTCGACGGCATCCCCCGCGCCATGCCCGCCCTGGCGCTGGCGCACGAGTACGACGAGCGTGCCTCGCGCGTCGGCTTTGACTGGCCCGATCAGCAGGGCGTGATCGCCAAGGTGCGCGAGGAGTTCGAGGAGGTTCTCGCCGCCCGCACGCCTGAGGAGCACTTCGGCGAGATCGGCGACCTGCTGTTTGTGGTGGCCGTGTGGTCGCGCTGGCTGGGCATCAACCCGGAGGACGCGCTGCGTGCCGCCAACCGGCGCTTCTACGAGCGTTTCACCCACGTCGAGCGCCGCGCCCGCGAGCAGGAACGTCCCCTCACCGAGATGAGCCTCGAAGAGATGGACGCTCTCTGGAACGAAGCCAAAAACAGCTCACAGGGCCGGGACGCAGATTAGGCGCAGGCTCCCGGATCGATTTACCGGGACCGCTGAAATAGAAAACAGGCCTATCCTGGATGTTCAGGTAGACCTGCCTTCAGTCGGGGCGGCCGGACTTGAACCGGCGACCTCACGGACCCGAACCGTGCGCGCTGCCAATCTGCGCTACGCCCCGGGGGTTGCGCGGCCTGTGTCGGGTGCCGCTTTGTAACGGGGCGTAGTATATCCTACCCGTGTCGTGTTGACAAATTTCGCTGCCTTCGCCGCCCCGCCGATTGGCCGACTGCTGACCGGCTGACTGCTGACAGCTAATCGCTGATCGCTATCAGACCTGTTACAGCCGCCGCGCTCCGCTTGACAGCCCACCTCGCTGTGCATAAGATTACAGCACCGTCGCGAAGAGGGGCGAATCATCACCGATGACCGATCTGCACGAAGAGAATCCCGCCCGACCTGAGAACCTCACCACCGGGCTGCGCCGCCTGACAGAGGCCCCCATCGACCGGATTGCGCGCGGGATCGCCTGGCTTGGCCTGGGGCCGAACGCCCTCACGATCACCGGCTTCCTGCTGGCGACTGCGTCCGCGATTCTGGCCGCTCAGGGCAAGGTCGTCCAGGCCGGTATCGTCTACGGGTTGGGATCGGCTTTCGATGGTCTGGATGGCGCGGTTGCCCGCGTCGCCGGGAAGGTCACCCGCTTCGGCGCACTGCTCGATTCGACCCTCGACCGCTACGGCGAGGGGGCGCTGCTGATCGGGCTGGCCTTCCACATGGCGCACAGCAACCGGTTGACGGGCGTCGTGCTGGTCGGCGTGTCTTTGCTCGGTTCGCTGATGGTCAGCTACGTCCGCGCCCGCTCCGAAGGGCTGGGAATTGAGAACAAAGTCGGCCTGCTGACCCGTGTCGAGCGTGTGATCGTCACCCTGCTGGCGCTGCTGACGCGCCAGGTGATGATTGGCCTGTGGGTGCTGGCAATTTTCACCCACGCGACCGTCGTGCAGCGCGTGTGGGCTGCCTACCGGGCAGCTCGTGACGGGTAGGGATGCAGCGATATGTCTGTCGATCACCTTGGTATTCACTTAGGCCCTGTGACGTTCAGCTTCTTTGGCCTGATCCTGCTTGCCGCCCTGGTGGCCGGAGGCTTTTGGGCATACCGCACCGCTCGCCGGGAAGGCGAGAACCCGGAGCACGTCATCGACCTGCTGACCTGGGGTTCGGCCCTCGGCATCGTGGTCGCCCGCCTGTTTTACGTCTGGAACCCCCCGCCGCTTGTGTCGGCCTTTTACGACCGGCGCTGGTATCTGACCCATCCCTTCGATCTCCAGGTCGGGCCGCTGGCTATCTGGAGCGGGGGGTTAGGCATGGCCGGGGCGCTGGTCGGTGGGGTGCTGGGGGTGGTGCTCGCGCTGTGGCGGCGTAAGCTTGATCTGCCTCTCTGGGCCGACATCCTCACGCCGGGCGCGCTGCTGGGCCTGGCGATTGCCGCCTGGGCCAATGGCGTTCACCGGCAGATGTACGGCCCGCCGACCGCGCTGCCCTGGGGGGTGTCGATAGCTTCTCCGGCGGCCCCCTACAATGACTACACCCTCTACCCGCCGGGCACGACCCGCTTCCACCCCACGCCCGCTTACGTCTCGCTCTGGGCGCTGGTGACGCTGGGCGTAGTCTTATTGGCCGGACGGCGCTTCGCCGCCCGCATGCAGCCCGGCGACCGCTTCTTGCTGGCCGCCGTCGTTTACCTCCCTGGCCTCTTCCTGCTCGACTTCCTGCGCGTTGACGTGAATCGCGGCCTGCTCGGCCTCACCGGGATGCAGTCCCTTGCTTTGCTTGCGCTGGTTGCCCTTGTGTGGCTGGGTATGCGCCGCTGCGGGATCGGCGTCGGCGGCGGGGTGGCGGCTTCCGGCGAGAACGGCGATAATCGGTAGGAACAACATGCCATTGTGAGGGGGGATGATTGGGGGTACGATAGAGTTAGATTGTAGTTAACAAGATAGGGTTGTAACGATTCGATGATTGAAACGAAGGGCCTGACGAAGTACTTTGATGAGTTTAAAGCTGTAGAGGAGGTCACCTTCAGCGTCGAGCCGGGCGAGGTGCTGGCCCTGCTGGGACCAAACGGCGCGGGCAAGACCACGACCGTGCGCGTGCTGACCTCTACCCTCCCGCCCACGCGTGGCACCGCCATCGTTGCCGGGTACGATGTCGTTACCCAGGCCGAGCAGGTGCGGGCCAGTGTTGGCGTCCTGACCGAGCATCACGGTCTCTATCTCCGCATGAAGGGCCGCGAGTACGTTGACTTCTTTGGCGAGTTGTACGGGTTGGGCAAGACGCTCCGCCGGAAGCGCGGCGAGCAGTTGGCCGAGCGTTTTGGCCTGCTCGACGCGCTCGACCGCAGGATGGGCGAGTACTCGAAGGGCATGCGCCAGAAGCTCGCACTGGTGCGGGCCATGCTCCATGATCCGCCTGTGCTCCTCCTGGACGAGCCAACCTCGGCCATGGACCCCCACAGTGCGCGCCAGGTGCGCGACGCCATCCACGACCTGCGCAGCGATGGCCGCACCATTGTCCTGTGCACCCACAACCTGCCCGAAGCCGAGGAGCTGGCCGACCGCATCGCCATCATCCGACGCGGTCAAATCATCGCGCTGGGCACCACCCGGGAGTTGAAGGCGCGCCTGCTGGGACCGCCCCTGATGGAGCTGCACCTCGCCGGGAGCCTCAACGGGGTGGTCGAGCATCTGTCTGACCTGGTCGAGATCGACAGCTTCGGCGACGACTGGATTCGCTACCGCGCGACGCAGCCCAGGATCGTCAACCCGCAGATTATCCGCCAGCTTACCGGCCAGGGCGTCCAGGTGGTGATGCTCAGCGAGGTGCCGCAGATGCTGGAGGAGGTTTACCTGCGCGTCGTCGAAGAGGACGAGACGGTTGTAAGTGAGAATTGATTGGTAGAAAAGTGTGGCGTAAATGACAACTCTGACCCCTTCCATTGAAGAAACCGGGACCGGTTTGCGCCGGTCGTGGCGTCTCCTGACCTGGAACCTCGGTCGGGCGCTGATCATCACCCGGCGTGAGGTCGTCGACATGTTCCGCGACTGGCGTATTATCGCGCCGGTCCTGATCCTGACCGTGATCTTCCCCTACATCGCTAACTGGGGAGCCGGGCGCATGATGCGCTGGGTTGGCAAATACGGGGCCGAGATCGTCGGCGAGCGGTTGATCCCCTTCCTCCTGCTGGTTGTGGGCTTCTTCCCCACCTCCTTCTCGCTGATCATCGCGCTGGAGAGCTTCGTCGGCGAGAAGGAGCGTCGCAGCCTGGAGCCGCTGCTGTCAACCCCCTTGACCAACACCCAGCTCTACATCGGCAAGACACTCAGTTCGACCGTCCCCCCGCTGGTGGGCAGCCTGCTCGGTATAGGGGTCTATCTCGCCAGCCTCTACCATAACATCGGCTGGAAGCCGCCGCTCATGCTCCTGATCCTGGTGGTCCTCCTGACCACCGCCCAGGCGCTGGTGATGGTCGCTGGCGCGGTGGTGGTCTCCAGCCAGACGACCAGCGTCCGCGCCGCCAACCTGCTGTCCAGCTTCATCATCCTGCCCATGGCCTTCCTGGTTCAGGCCGAGGCTTTTGTGATGTTCTGGGCGAACTACGGCGTGTTGTGGATGTTTCTGCTCGGCCTGCTGATCGTCGGCTTCCTGCTGGTGCGGATGGGGATACGCATCTTCAACCGCGAGGAGCTGCTGGGCCGCGAGATCGATGAGCTGAACCTGTTGCTCAGCATCAAGAGATGGTTCCACCTGACGCTTGCGCGCCGGGCAGAGGGGCCGCGCCGTTCCGCGTGGCAGTGGTACCGCGAGGAGGTTCTGCACAAGGTCGGGCGTCTGTGGAAGGAGCTTCTCTTCGTCACGATTACCATGAGCGGTGGGTACTTAGTCGGCCTGTATTATGCCGATGTGTTCCGCATCCCGCCGGATGTCTTCTTCACCGATGATTTCGCCACCCGCTTTCAAAGCGCGCTCGCCGAGGTTGGCTTCACCGGGCTGCGCGGCATATTGCGGGTGGTCATCCAGAATGCGCGTGTGCTGGCGGTGGCGTCTGTACTGGCCGTGTTTTCGTTCGGTGTGTTGGCCGTGTTGGTGCTCATGATCCCCCTCGCGCTGATCGGCTATCTGGCTCCTCAGATGGTTTCTGCCGGGCTGCCTCCCCTGACCCCCTGGGTTGCCCTGATTCCTCACAGCCTGTTTGAGATTCCCGCCGCCATCCTGGCCGGGGCGGCTGCCCTGCGCCTGGGGACGAGTCTGATTGCCCCCCCGCCGGGCAAGACCGTCGGTGATGGCTGGATGGAAGCCCTGGCCGATGCCACGCGCTTGTGGTGGACGCTTATTCTGCCGCTCCTGGTAGTGGCTGCAACTGTCGAGGTTTGCCTCACCCCCCGCCTGGTTGGGATGGTGCTCGGAGGTGGCTAGCAGTTGGTGAGAGGATGACGTAAGGATGCCCGATCTGCCCAGGCTCGTCATTCTTGGTTCGGCCTCGGTCGTGCCTGATACCAGGCATGAGAACACGCATATGGTTCTGCAAGGCCAGAACGGGGCCATTCTGATCGACTGTGCAGGTCATCCCCTGGTCAGCCTCCAGCAGGTCGGGATCGGGCTTGAGGATCTGAGCGACGTGATCCTGACTCACTTCCACCCCGATCACGTGGGCGCGTTCCCCAATCTGCTCATCTCTTCGTGGCTGGTTGGCCGCAGTTCCCCCCTACGGGTGTACGGGCTGCATCACTGCCTGGAGCGGGTTGAGGACCTGATGACGGCCTTTCACTGGGAAGAGTGGACCGGGTTTTTCCCGGTGGCGTTCCACCATCTCCCGGAGCGGGAGGGCATCCTGGTGATGGACAACGACGACTTCCGCATCACCGCCTCACCGGTGCGCCACTACGTCCCCACGATGGGGCTGCGCGTCGAGGTCAAGAAGACCGGCTTCGTCTTCGCCTACTCGTCCGATACGGTGCCCTGCCCGGAGACCGTTCGCCTGGCCGATGGCGCCGATCTGCTGATCCACGAGGCCACCGGGGACGAGCCGCTGGGACACTCCAGCGCTGCTCAGGCGGGAGCCATCGCCCAGGAGGCGGGCGTCAGGGCCTTGGGATTGATCCATTACCACGTCTGGGAGGCGAGCGCCGATCACCTGGTGCCGGAGGCTAAAACCACCTTTGACGGGCCGGTCTTTCTGTGTGAGGACCACATGGGCCTCAAGCTGGACGCCGCGCGGTCGGAGCCGGAGGAAAAGTAGCTTCCACCCATCGGCTGGGGCGTCACCCTCACCCCTCACTGCTCTTGACTTTCCACTTTCTACCCAACAAAATCGCCGCTCTCCTGTCGAGGCGGCGCTTGCTTTTTCACTGTGAGGGCGCGCGGTGCTAGATGGGGTTGGCCTGCTCTCGCAGCCAGTCGAGTGCCTCTGCCTCATTTGTGAAGCTGCGTATCATCTCGCCGTGCTCGGCGACGTGCCCGACCAACTCAAGCAGCAATCTGATCGGCGTCCCGCCCCCCACGATTGCCAGCCGGGAGCGTTCCATGTGCGGTGCCATGTCGGGCAGTGCCCCGCCGTCAGGGATTGCTGGTGTTTCCTTGAAGGATTCAAGTGAGTGGAAATGCCGGATATCGGCCAGCAGGAAGAGCGGTTCCGGTACTTCGAAGATCTCCGTCATGGCCTGCCAGAGTTGGTCCATTTCCTCCGGGGGGAGCGGGTCGAACAGGCGTACTGAGAGTATGCGTTGATCTTCGTCCAGCCAGTCGATGTCGTAGGCCATGCAGAAGCGTTATCCCCCCTCCGCATCCTCGACCAGTTCACACGTGGCGTGCAGGAAGCTGAATTCGCCGCGCGGCGGCATCAACTCCAGGACTTCGACGACCTTGAACTCCTGCTTGCCCAGCTTGACCCGGTCGCCGACCTTGGGTGGCTCGTCGGCGTTCGCGATGGCTCCCGGGTGTTCCCCCCCGATTACAACGTAACTCACTTTGTAGATCATGTACGGATTCCTTTCCTCTGATGCGGCGGGCCGTGCCGGTCAATCTGCACGCTCGCTGCCTGCCGCTCTCAGTGGTTAGGTAAGCCCGGCTGGTGATTGTACATGAGAAGTGGCTTACCGCACAGGAAAACGAGAGGTTCCTGATAGTCTCGCCGTTTTCCGCCTAGACATTCCGGCGACGCAGCCTGAAGGACAGATCGGCAGCGATGTTCCGCATCACGCGGTAGCCGATTTCGGTGTTGCCTTCGCAAAATCTCTCAAAGTCTTCGCGTGAGACGGAGATCACCACCGTGTTATCTGAGGCCGACCGGATCGTGGCCGACCGTGTGCCCTGGTCAACCAGCGCCATCTCGCCGACCGACTGCCCCGGCCCCAGGTTGACCAGGATCTTCTCTTCAGGTGCGTCGCCCTCCTCGTGGACGACCTCCACAAACCCCTCGCTTACCAGGAACAGGTCGCTGGCCTCGTCGCCTTGTGAGAATAAGACCTCACCCTCGTCGAGTCGGTGAGTCTCGAAAATACTCACCAGTTCATTCAATTGTGCTTCGCTGAGGCCCGCGAACATTTCAACGCTTTGCAGTAGCTTGACTAGCTCCACGCTGCTCTCTCCTTAACTACGTTGCTTGCTGTCACCTCATTCGTGGCTGCGCCGCAGGCGTTGCTCTACAACTGATTTCCTCAGGCCTTGCTCTGGTTTGACAGAGAATCTTTGAAAGCCTGAGCTTTGCGCTCGTAGTCCTCGGCTGACAGACGGATCATCTGTCGGTGCTCCTCGCCGACCTGCCTCACCACCGTGCCGGGAACCCCCAGCACCAACGAACCGGCAGGAATGCGGCGACCCTTCGGGATCACGCTTCCGGCCCCGATGATACAGTCCGACTCAATCGTCACACCGCTCAGGAGGATGGCCCCCATCCCGATGATCACGTCGTCGTGAACCGTTGCGCCGTGCACGATTGCCCGGTGCCCGACCGTCACGCCCCGCCCGATGGTGCACGGGCAACCTGGGTCCGCGTGGAGGATGCATCCATCCTGCACGTTGGTGCGCTCGCCTAGGCTGATCCGCTCCGTGTCGCCGCGGATGACAGCCCCAAACCACACGCTGGCCAGCCTCTCGATGGTCACGTCGCCCAGAATGGTGGCGTTGGGCGCGATGAAGGCGCTTGGATCGATCTGTTCAGGTCTGAACCGTGTGGCGAGTGTCATCATGGTGCCTCAGCCTGCGTCAATTGTACTCCTGATTATTCGGTGAGGGCAACTTGTACCTCTTCCCCTTGTTTGCCCCTTCTCGCCTGTTACCCTGTTCTTATGCGATTCTTGTTGACTGTGTTGTACCTCGCATGATAGAATCTCTAGAGCGGTTATTGAACGGATGTTCTCGCTGAGAGCATATTAATTAACGCACACTGGTGGTTAAGTTGTTGAAATCGAAGAGCAAATCGAAGGCTAGGCTCAAGGCCAAGACCCCTGGGCGCTCGAAAGCTCCCCGCCGGACGCGGACATTCTGGCTTGAGCTTCTGTTTTTCCTGGCCCTGGCCGTGTTTGGATTTAGCGTCGTTCAGAGCCTCCTGGGGGCGGAGGGCAGCCCGATCCTGGCTCTCCAGCCGGTGATCAATTTGGGCGGCGTGGAGGAGGTTCAGGCAGCCGGTCTCTACGAAGCGCCCAGCAGTCGCCCCGTCCCTGAGTCTGACCTGTCCCCCATCTTCACGCCGTCGGTCCAGTATTGGAAGGACGACATTATCGTCTGGGTTGCCGAGTACGGTTTAGACCCCAATCTGGCGGCCACGGTTATGCAGATCGAGTCCTGCGGCTATCCCAGGGCGGGTTCGCATGTCGGTGCGCTGGGGCTTTTCCAGGTGATGCCCTACCATTTCGAAGACGACGATGATCCCTTCGACCCGGACACCAACGCTCTGCGCGGGCTGGCCTACCTGGCCGGGGGACTTGAGAGGGCCGACGGCCACGCTGGTCTGGCACTGGCTGGCTACAACGGCGGGTATCTGCGCATCTCCGGCAGTTACGCCACCTGGCCCTATGAGACCCAGCGTTATTATCGCTGGGGGAGTGGCATCTACCGCGAGGCGTCCGCCGGTTGGGACAGCAGTCCCACGCTGGCCGCCTGGCTGGCTGCCGGGGGACAGTCGTTGTGCGACACGGCGGAGCAGTATTTAGACATCACGAGCGAGGCATCCGCTGGCGGCTGATGTGCCCGGTAAGTGCCTGTGTCGGTACTGTTCGCGGGCTTGGGGCCTGGCTGTGCGCTGTGGTAAAATCAATTTGTCGGCCAACCGCGCCCGCCGGGCCGCCCGGCTGGGTTGATCCCGTGTGGTTGGTGGACTCTGGGGGAAGGTGAATGGCAGGTAAGAAGGACTCATCCCGGCGGCAGCTTGATACTGAAGGACCACATTATCACATCGTGGTGGGTGGGGAGGGGCTTTTTGTCGTGCGCCATACTCACGTGTGGCGACCGCCTACCGACGTGATGGAGGACGAAGACGCTGTCTATGTGCTGGTTGAGATCGCCGGGATGCAGGGGGGTGAGTTTCACGTGACGCTTGATGATCGGCGTCTGGTGATCGGCGGGACGCGGTCTGTCCGCGAACAGCCCCATTCCTATCACCAGTTGGAAGTTCACTACGGTGAATTTCGGACGGAAGTCGTTTTACCGGTGCCGGTGGACGAAGAGCGGATCGTGGCGCGGTACGACGATGGCTTTCTCTCCGTCGAGCTGCCCCGCCTCAAGCCGCGCAAGGTGAAGGTCACCGAGGTCGGCGCTTCCGGTGACTCACCGGCGGATGAGGCATGACTTCCCCCTTTGAATCTGAGTAAGGGTTAGTAATTGGTATGACAGGTTTGGATGAAGTACTTGACAACGAGCAGTCCGAAGAGGAGCCGGCCTCGACTGTTGAACAGGTGGGCGGTGATCAGGAGGATGTGACGGTCGGCGACGAGGGCACCGGGCAGGAAGAGGATGAGCTTCTTGCCGATCTCCCCGTCCTGCCGCTTCGGGGGCTGGTTGTTTACCCTGAGACGGTGGTGACCTTGCTGGTCGGGCAGCCCCGCTCGATCAGCCTGGTCGACGATGTCGCCTCCGGCGAGCGTGTGCTCGGCCTGGTTGCCAGCCTCACCCCTGAGAACGAGACACCCGGCCCGGACGAGCTTTATCAGGTTGGCACGCTCGCTTCTGTGCAGCGTTTGTTCCGCGCGCCTGATGGCACGATCCGCCTCCTGGTGCAGGGCCTACGCCGTATCCGCGTCGAGGAATTTACGGCCACCGAACCCTATCTCAAGGCGCGTGTTGTGCCTGCGCCTGAGGAGGTCGAAGCGGGCATCGAGGTCGAGGCTCTGATGCGCAACATCGCGCAGCAGTTCAGACGCCTCGGCGAGCTGGTCCCCAGCATGCCCGACGAACTGCTGACGGTGGTCGCGGGCATGGAAGATCCCATGCAGGTCGCCTACAACGTCGCCACCTACCTGCGCAAAGACCTGGAGGACGCCCAGGAGCTTCTTGAGATCGACAGCCTCACCGATAAGCTGCGTCGGCTCACCGCCCTGCTCAACAAAGAGTTGGAGGTGCTTGAGCTTGGTCACAAGATCCAGGACGAGGCCCAGTCGGAGATCGAGAAGGTCCAGCGCGAATACTTCCTCCGCGAGCAGCTTAAAGCCATCCAGCGCCAGTTAGGCGAGGGCGACGAGCAGCAGGCCGAGGCCGAAGAGTTCCGCCAGAAGATCGAGCAGGCCGGGATGCCGGAGGAGGCCGAAAAAGAGGCGCTTCGCGAGCTGGATCGCCTGTCGAAGCTCCCGACCGCCGCCGCCGAGTATGGCGTCATCCGCAACTACCTCGACTGGCTCACCTCGCTGCCCTGGAGCGTTGCTACCGAGGACAACCTCGACATCGCACACGCCCGCCGGGTGCTCGACGAAGACCACTACGGCCTTGAGGACATCAAGGAGCGCATCCTTGAGTTCCTGGCCGTGCGTAAACTGCGCCTGGAGCGCGAGGACGAGCTTGGGGCCGAAGAGGTGACCGACTATATCCGTCGTGTGCGTGAGGGCGTGATCCTGTGTTTTGTCGGGCCGCCGGGCGTGGGTAAGACCTCGCTTGGCGCGTCGATTGCCCGTGCCCTGGGCCGCAAGTTCACCCGCATGAGCCTGGGCGGCGTGCGCGACGAGGCCGAGATTCGCGGCCACCGGCGCACCTATATCGGCGCGCTGCCGGGGCGCATCATCCAGGCTTTGCGCCGCATCGAAACGCGCAACCCCGTCATCATGCTGGACGAGATCGACAAGCTGGGAACCGACTTTCGCGGCGATCCTGCCTCGGCCCTGCTTGAGGTCCTCGACCCGGAGCAGAACACCGAGTTCCGCGATCACTACCTCGAAGTCGCCTTCGACCTCTCTCAGGTGATGTTCATCACCACCGCCAACATCCTGGAGACCATCCCCGGCCCGCTGCGCGACCGCATGGAGATCTTGCAGCTTTCCGGCTACACCGAGAACGAGAAGATCAACATCGCCCGGCAGTACCTGGTGCCGCGCCAGTTGCGCGAAAACGGCTTGCTCGACGGGGAGGTCGAGTTCACCGACGACGCCCTGCTTGCCGTCATCCGCGATTACACTCGCGAGGCGGGCGTGCGTAACCTGGAGCGCCAGATCGGCGCGTGCTGCCGCAAGGTGGTGACGCGTATCGCCGAGGACAAGACCGACACGGTTGTCGTCGACCCCGACGCCGTGCGTGAATTTTTAGGTAAGCCGAAGTATTATTACTTAGCCGAAGTCGAGGAGCGCACCTGTATTCCCGGTGTCGCGACCGGCCTGGTCTGGACGCCGGTTGGTGGGGATATCGTCTTCATCGAGGCCACCTCAATGCCCGGCGGCAAGGGTTTCACCCTGACCGGCCAGTTGGGCGACGTGATGCAGGAGAGCGCCCGCGCGGCCCTCAGCTATGTACGCGCCAATGCGGCCCGGCTGGGGATCGACGAAAACTGGTTCGACAGCCGGGATGTGCATCTGCACGTTCCTGCCGGTGCCGTGCCCAAGGATGGCCCCTCGGCGGGCATCACCATGGCGACCGCGCTCGCCTCGCTCCTTACCGGGCGGCCCGTGTGTGGCAATGTCGCCATGACGGGCGAGATCACGCTGCGCGGTCAGGTGCTCCCGGTCGGCGGCATCAAGGAGAAGGTTCTCGGCGCACACCGCGTCGGGATTGACACCATCATCCTGCCCCGCCGCAACGAAAAGGACCTGGACGACATCTCGGAGGACATTCGCAGCCAGATCAAGTTCCTTCTGGTCGACCGGGTTGACGAAGTGCTTGAGGCCGCGCTGGAAGAGGAGCCGGTTGTCACGCCGGAGGCTGTCGGCGCTGAGGCGTAAGTTGACAGAACCCTATTAACATTAGGTGGAATGGACGGAGATGGACTGTGCCAAAAGTAATGATTGTTGACGATGACCGTACCACGGTCAGCCTGCTGCAAACCCTGCTGGAGCTGGATGGGTTTGAAGTCCTACTCGCTGCCGATGGTGAGACGGCCATGCAAATAGTTCAGGAAAGCATACCTGACGCTTTTCTGGTCGATTTTCACCTCTCGGATTACGAGGGGACCGATTTTGTCCGCCAGGTGCGCCAGGATGCGCGCTTTGGTCAGACGCCTGTTATCATGACCTCTGGCCTGGATCGCGAGGAGGAGGCTATGGCCAGTGGCGCGGATCACTTCTTGATTAAGCCGTTTGATCCCGGCCATCTGGTCGTTATTCTGAACCAGTTGTTGGGGGTGGGTTGACGCCCGCCGTTCGGCAACGGTGTCGTTATTACGTGAGGGGGGAGCCGCCGGGAGTTGACACGTTCTCGTTGACGTTATGAGTGTCAACAGACCGGCGCGATCCTGATTTTAGATTAGGGAGGCAACATTGTTCTGTGAGTGCTAAAAGTAAGTCTTCTCGAAGAAGCTGGTATCGGATGGATTTGCATCTGCATACGCCAGCCTCGAATGATTATCAACAACCCGATGTTACGTATTTGGAGATATTACAGCAGGCCGAGCGTCGTGGCCTGGACATTATCGCCTATACCGACCACAACACGGTGCGTGGCTATCGCACCATGGCGGAGGAGTTTCAGCAATTAGAGTGGCTTCAGGGATCAGATCGCATTACCCCGGAGGAGCAGTACCGGCTTGGCGAGTACAGCCGTTTGTTTGATAAGATGCTCGTCCTGCCCGGCTTTGAATTTACGGCCACCTTTGGGTTCCACATCCTGGGAGTCTTTTCGCCGGACACCGAGATCCGCTATCTTGAGCATCTCCTGCTCGACCTGAACGTCCCGCCGGAGTCGCTTGACCTCGGCGAAACCAACGTCGGCGCGTCCGCCGATGTGCTGACGGCCTATGCTGCCATCCACGAGGCGGGCGGCATTGTGATCGCCGCCCACGCCAATTCCAGTCACGGGGTCGCCATGCGCGGCCTGTCGTTTGGCGGCCAGACGCGCATCGCTTACACACAAGATCTCCACCTGCACACCCTCGAGGTCACCGATCTGGACCGGCATGGTCGCCGCACCACAGCGCGCTTCTTTGACGGCTCCAAGCCGGAGTATCCGCGCCCCATGCGCTGCATCCAGGGATCGGACGCTCACCGGCTGGAACGCGACCCCAACAATGCCAAGAGCCTGGGCGTTGGCGACCGCATCACCGAGGTTTCTCTGCGGGAGTTGAGCTTCGACGCCTTGTACGAGGTCTTCTCCGGCAACGACTTCGCTCGCACCCGCCCCTACCGGGGCAGCACTGCGCCCTTTGACCATGTGCTCGCCGCCCGGCAGGAAGGCCCGTCGATTGTGCAGGACTTCCACGAGGGGATGTCGAAGCGTGGGGGGCGGTTGTATGCTGTCGTCTCCGATATCTGCGCCTTTGTCAACACCAACGGCGGGACGCTCTACATCGGCATTCCCCCTGACACGGCGGAGAAGCCAACCGGCTTGACGAACATCAACCAGTCTGTTGAGCAGCTTGGGTCGGAGATCCAGCGCCGCATCACCCCACCGGTTGACGCGAAGGTCGATGTGATCCAGACCCAGGGCGTTCCCATCATCCGTGTCCAGATCCCGCGCGGCGACGATCCACCCTACGCCATCGACGACAACAAGATCTACGTGCGCGACGACAACGAGACCAGTCTCGCCGTGCGCGACGAGATCGTGCAGTTGGTGCTGCGTGGCAAGCGAATTCCCTACGAGCAGGATGAGCAGGTATCTGCCACTGCCCACCATGAGGCTGAGGCTGCCGGGGCGCACGTCTCGGACCGCAATCGCGTCGAGGCACCCCGCACCGGCGTCGAGGTCGTCGCCACCGAGAAGCGCAACAACATCTACTACCACACCGTCCGCGACCTGCGCAACGGCAACATCGTGCGCAACGTGACCCGCAAGTCGGCCCGTAAGCTCTGGCACTACGCCATCACCCAGGTCGAGGACAACAAGATCGATCTGGGCAAGGTCAAGTGGCAGGGCAACATCGCCCTCATCCAGGACTACGTTCGTGGTGGCAAGACCCGTTACGATCTGGCGCAGCGCCGCAACGGTAAGATCTGCGTCTACTACGGCGTGACCGAGGACGGCGTGCAGGACAGCTTCCACACCGCCTGGCGCGAGCTGCTGGGCCTGGAAGACGAGGATTGACCCGTGCAGGTCGGCGTCTTGACCGTCAGCGACCGGGCTTATGCTCGCCAGTACGAGGATAAGTCCGGTCCCTTAATCCAAAAGATGGTCGAGGAGCGGCTGGGGTGGTCGGTCGCCGAGGCGGGCGTCGTCCCCGACGAGCTTGACGACATCAAGGGTCAGCTTCTCCACTGGGTCGATCAGGTCGGGCTGGATCTGATCCTCGTCACCGGCGGGACCGGCTTCACCCCCCGCGACGTGACGCCCGAAGCGACCCGCGCCGTCATCGAGCGCGAGGCCCCCGGCCTGGCCGAGGCGATGCGGGCCGCCAGTTTGCAGGTCACGCCCCACGCCATGCTGTCGCGCGGCGTGTGCGGCATCCGTGCCCGCACCCTGATCGTCAACCTGCCCGGCAGCCCCAAGGCTGTCCGCGAGAACCTTGAGGTGCTGCTGCCTGTGCTGCCGCACGCGCTTGATCTGCTCACCGGTGCACCCGGCTCGGAGGCCGGTCACCGGCTCACCCGCCAGGTCTGAGAGGTTATATTGCCATCCAGAATACGTCCTGCCACCTGGTTCCTGATCGCCATCCTCGCCCTGGCCGTTGTGCTGCGCGTCGCCTGGCCCGGCATCATCGAGTTCAAGTACGACGAGGCCACCATGGCCCGCCGCGCCATCATGCTGATCCGCGAGGGCGTCTGGCCCACGCGCGGCGTGACTTCCAGCCTGGGTATTCCCCACCCCCCACTGACCGCCTACCTGCTCGTCATCCCCTTTGCCATCACCCTCAACCCCGCCTTCGCCGCCGCCTTTATGGGCGCGCTGGGCGTGCTTGCCGTCTACCTGGCCTATCTCCTCGGCAAGCGCTACTTCGACGAGCGCGTCGGCCTGATCGCCGCCCTGCTCTTCACCATCTCGCCCTGGGTGGCCTTCTACAGCCGCAAGCTCTGGGCGCAGAACGTTCCCGCCATCACGCTGCTGTTTATGCTCGCCCTCTACGCCCTCGTCGTCGACCACAAACCGAAGGCGCTGACCTGGGCGCTGATCGCCCTCGGCGCGCTGATGGGTCTGCACCTGGGCGGCTTCGCGTTTGTCGGCGTGTTGGTCCTGGCACTGGCTCTGCACCCGCGCCTGTTCAAACCGCCTGAGGACGACGCCCCCGCACCCGGCTGGTGGAAGTGGGCGCTTATTGGATTGGCCGGTCTGGTTCTGCTGTCCCTCCCCTACGTCATGGAGTTCATCACCGGCCAGACACGCCTCTCCCAGGTTTTTGCTTCTGCCGGGAACAGCGTCGAGCGCCACCCGCTCTCCCACCTCGCCATCTACTACACCGCCGACATCGCCACCGGCCAGCACTTCGAGGCACTGACCGGCGGCAGCTTCTACAACCCCTACGGCGATTTCGCGCTGCCCAACCTGGACTCCGCGCTCAACTGGACCGAGGTGTGGCTGATCATCACCTCCATGGCCTACCTGGTCGTCAAGACCGCCGTCCTGCTCTTCCGCAAAAAACCCCCTGCTGACGCACCGGAGGCGGCGGCCAGCCGCTACGGTCTGCTCGTCCTCTGGCTGGCCCTGCCCATCGGCATGTGGACTCTCTCACGCGGCGAGATCGTCCCCCACCACTTCATCCAGACCTATCCCGCCCAGCTTCTCGCGCTGGCCATTATGCTCGTCGACGCCTTCGACGCTCTGACCCACCGCCGACCGTCCCTCAAGCCCATCCTCACCGGCGTGTTCGCCGTCTGGCTGGCCGTCCTGACCGCCTGGCACGCCACCACCTATCTGGGCATGCTGCGCTTCTTCGCCACCACCCCGACCACCTACGGCCACGCCTCCCCGGTGCGCAACCTGTGGTCGGCTGTCCGTGAGGCCCGCCAGCTTGCCGTGCCCGATCACCTGCCCGTCGTCGTGCACACCGTCGGCGACGACCCAGAGCGCGAGGGCGGCGCCGCCGAGTTCGACGCCCTGCTGGGCGATCTGGATTTGTATCTGGTCAAGGGAACCGACGTTGAGGTCTTCCCCGCCTCCGATGACGGCTGGGTCTGGCTCAGGAGCCGCAAGAACGGCTCCTACGATGTCGAGCTGCGGACTGTGGACGACGCAGACGTGCCGCCGGACGGCCTGATCGCCCATCTGGTTAACGGCGTCGATCTGCGTGCCGTCGCCCCGGCAGGCTTCCGGGATGAAGTGCAACCCGGCCAGCCGTTTGACCTGTTCCTGTTCTGGGAAGTCTGGGGCGTTCCCCCCGTGAGCGACGACTACTCCTTCAGCGTCCAGCTTTACACCACCGACGGCACGCGCTGGGGCCAGATCGACGAGCACTTCCTGCGCACGGCCTACTGGCGTCCCGGCGACCGGGTGCGAACCGCAGTCAGCATCCCCGTCGCCGCCGACGCCCCACCCGGCGGGGAGTATCAGGTTGTCATCGCGGTGTACGTCTACCTCGACGACGGTTCAACCCAAAGCGTCGATTTTCTGGACGTGGCGGGCAACCCGGCCGGGCAGGTTATTACCGTTCCGCTGGACGATCTTGCCCCCTGAGCCGGGCGCGCGGTCTATTCGATCAGCCCCCGCAGCGCGTACAGCGGCCCATAATACTCGTGCTCGGTCAGCGGTTCCACCTCAACCATGTCCGCCACCGCTTTGTAAGTCGCCGCGCACAGCGTGATCTCGCCTGACGCCTCCGGCATGATCGTCGCCGTGCAGTTCACCGGCTCCCCGAACACGTCGTGGTGCCGCGACGTGCCCGCCCCGAACGGCCCCACGATCATCTCGCCCGTCGCGATGCTGATCGTCAGCCCGCTCCCCTCGAAGCCGTGCCGCTTCATGAAGTGCTTGAACCCGTCCTGTAAGGCCAGCGCCGTCTTGACCGCGTCAAGCGCGTGCGTCTCCTCCCAGAAGCAGGCCAGCGCCCCGTCGCCCAGCCACTTGACGATCGTCCCTCCCTGTGCCACGACCGTGTTGGCGATGGTTGTGTACAGGTCGTCCAGCATCTCCGCCGTCGATTCCAGCGAGTGCGCCTGCTGCCGGTAAAACTGCACCACGTCCACGATCAGCGCCGTCCCCCGCCTGATCTCGCGTGTCTCGCTTCCGGTCAATGTGCCCTCCTTTCCTCCTGGCCGCCTACGCCCCGATCACCTGCCGCCCGATCACCATCTTCAGGATCTCGTTGGCCCCCTCTCCGATGGTCATCAGCCGCTGGTCACGGTAGATCCGCTCGACCGGGAACTCGGTGCTGTAACCGTACCCACCGTGTAGCTGGATCGCCTCGTAGGCCGCAAACTCCGACGCCTCCGAGGCCAGCAGCTTTGCCATCCCCGCCACCTTGGTGAAGTCTTTGCCCTGATCCTTGAGCCAGGCCGCGTAGTAGGTCATCACCCGCGCCGCCTCGACCCGCGAGGCCATGTCCGCGATCTTGAACTGCACCGCCTGGTGCTCGCACAGCTTCTTCCCGAACGTCTCCCGCTCCTTGACGTAATCCAGCGTCGCATCCAGCGCAGCCTGCCCCAGCCCCACGCAGCACGCCGCGATGCTGATCCGTCCCCCATCGAGCGTCTCCAGCGCCTGGTGCAGGCCGCGTCCCTCCTCGCCCAGCAGGTTGCCGAGCGGCACCCGCACCCCATCGTAGGTGAGCGGGCAGCTGTGCGACCCGCGCACGCCCATCTTCGGGATGGGCGGCTCGACCGTGAATCCGGGCGCGTCCTGCTCGACGATGATCAGGCTCAGCCCCCGCGAGGGCTTCTCGGCGTAGGGGTCGCTTCGCACCAGCGTGACCACCACCGGCGCCGAGGTCGCGTTGGTGATCCACGTCTTGCTGCCATCGATGATCCAGCTATCTCCCTCCTTGACCGCCGACGTCCTGACGCCGCCCACCAGGTCCGACCCGCCTCCCGGCTCGGTCAGCGCCAGCGATCCCAGCGTCTTACCGCTCGTCAGGGTAGGGAGGTGCTGTTCTTTCTGCTCCGGCGTGCCCCACCTGACGAGCGGGTAGCAGCACAGGCAGTTGTGCGCGGCGACTGCCAGCCCGGTGCTCCCGCACGCCCGTGAGATCTCCTCGATGGCGATCACCATGCAGATGCCGTCCAGGTTGGCCCCACCGTATTCCTCCGGCACCTGCAGGCCCGTGAAGCCCAGCCTCGGCATCTTGGCGATGGCTTCCCAGCGTAGCTCCTGCTGCTCGTCGATTTCCGCCGCGTAGGGTTTGAGTTCCTTCTCCACGAAGTCGCGCGCCGCAGCGCGGTACATGCGTTGCTCCTCGTTGAGCGCGAAGTCCATTAGTTCACTCCTTTGGGAATGTGCACGCTACAGGTATCACACCTCGGCGGGTGGGAATCGCGGTATACTGACATTATATCAGTTCGCGCACGTAATAGATCCATCTGGTCGATTTGCCACCTCCTGACCCGTTGCTGGTGGACGTTGAGAAGGGATTCAGGCAGTCATGAAGCTGAACTTACCCATTCTCCATTTACTCGAAAACCTGCAAAACGTCTTGATTGCCGGTGCCGGGGGCGGATTTGACGTGTTTGCCGGTCTGCCCCTGTACTTTGCCCTGCGCGAGCAGGGTAAGACGGTCCATCTGGCCAACTATAGTTTCTCACCCGTGGAGCTGATCTGTAAACTCGAAGACGTCGAGACTCTTGTCGACGAGCGTCTGGTGGGTTTCAGCGGCGAAGTCAAACGGAAGTTGCCCTACTGCCCGGAGGGCTACCTGGCGGAATGGTTTGCCAGAGAACAAGGAGAGCAAAAGACTATCTGGGCTTTTGCCAAGGAGAGCACAGGCGGGCAGCCTCTGGTGGAGGATTACGCTTTTCTCGTCGAGCACCTGAATATCGAGGCGGTGATCCTGGTTGATGGCGGGGTTGACTCGCTGATGCATGGCGACGAACAGCAGCCGGGTTCACTCATCGACGATACACTCTCCGTGGCGGCAGCAAGCACCTTAGACCTTCCCGTCAAGCTGCTTGCGTGTCTGGGCTTTGGTGCCGAGATAGAGGTATGCCACCACCACGCACTGGAGAACATGGCGACGCTTACCCGTGAAGGTGCATTCTACGGCGCGTGTGCATTGGTCCAGGCGATGGAGGTCTACCGGTTGTACGAGTCTGCCTGCCGGTACGTTTTTGAGAAGGAGAATCATTCCAAGAGCCACATCAACAACCATGTCATGTCTGCGGTGTTGGGTAAATTTGGCGATGACCCAATTTACATGGAGCCAGGTTATGTACCCGCGTACGTCACACCGCTTATGAGCTTATACTGGTTCTTCGATCTTGACGCAGTAGTCCGCCATAGCATCTTGGCCGGGCAGTTGAGGCTGACATCTACCTATCGGCAGGCGTTCAGAACGGCGATGCTGTGCCGACAGTACCTGGACAGGCGTCCTAGGCAAGGTATCCCATACTAGTTGGTTCGGCTAAGGAGTGGTAATGTCTGACGACGCCGGAGATACAGATTCTCCTGAAATCTCGCCGTGGTACGTCCTTTTTATAAAGGCTCTCGCACCTTTCCCTAAAACACATGACCGTATTTTTTCGATTCGTCCTCCCAGATTGTGGAAAGTAGCCATCTGGGTTTCACTCATTGCAATAGTTGATTGGGCACTGATCGTCTTCATAAACAGTGAATCGGGAAAGCTTGATAGGCAAACCATTAACTTTTTACGGTTGGCTACACCGGTGGCGGTAATATGGCTATTAGGGTGGCTTCTTCTTATATCAGCGAGCAGTTACTGGATCGGTAAACGACTGGGAGGAACTGGGACGTTCGCCGGGTTGTTCTTTGCCTGTTCGGTCATTAATATTTCAATAGGTATAGCTACTGTTCCCTTTACACTTGTAGATTTTTATTATTTTCCTGATACCATAGCGGCGTTTGTCATTAGTGCCATTTTGTTCCCGACCTACCAATACTGGCTGTTCACGTGTGCGACGAAATCCATTCACCGGTTTGGTTGGGCTAAAAGCGTTGTCTCGACAATGCCGTTACTGATATTAGAATCCATACCATTCTTGATAAGAGCTATATTCATCCGAGATTGGTGAGGGCAGCGCTGTAATCGTTAATAGCTGCTGGCCCGCTGACGGCTGACCCGCTGATGGCTGCCCTGCTGCCCGCTCTTCTGCGGCAACTTTATCGGCGGCGCTGCGTATACATATATGAGTAGCAAGAGAGGGAGTGTTGGAATATGACCGATCAAGACAAAGATAAGAAAAGCGACCTTGGCCCGACCCCCTGGGGGTCTGAGCCGATTCGCGGCCTCGACTACGGCTACCTCGACATCAACGAGCCGCCCGTCGTCGCGCCCAAGCCGGTGGTACCTCAGGTGTCAACCGAGTTCAACGCCCTGCAGGCCCAGGACTTCTACCAGCGCGTCCGGGGCAAGATCGTTCGCTGGGCCGACGGCGCGGGCGCGGGCCAGAAGGTCACCGGTTACATCCTGCTGGTGCCCGACATCATGGCGCTCTTTGTGCGCTTGATGGGCGACCCGCGCGTGTCGGCCAAACTGAAGGCCGAGATTGCCGCTGCGTCGGCCTACATCATCATCCCCATTGACCTGATGCCGGAGGCCGTCATGGGGCCTGCCGGGCTGATCGACGACGCCATCGTCGGCGTGATCGCCCTCAACCGCGTCGTCAAGGCGATGGGCCAGGCCGGTGAGGACGTGCTGCGCCAGTACTGGGACGGCGAAGACGACATCCTCTTCGTGGTCAAGGACCTGCTGGCTAAGGCCGATCAGTTTGTCAGCGGCACCGTCTGGAACGGCATCAAGAAGTTCATGCGCGACGTGGCCGACGCAGGCCAGGGTAAATCCGAGTCGAGCGGCCCCATCATCGAGGGGTCCGCCCGCCCGATTGAGCCGCCTAAGGATCGCTAGACGATCCCCGTAGCCAACGCTGCGCGACGCCGGGGCCGTGCGTCTGCTGTTCGGCCCCGGTTTTTGTCATTCCTCCGCTTCGGGTTCGGGGCCGACCGAGTGGTGCGACCAGAGCGTCCGCTCGCCGCGCTTGAAGGCGAAGACCACCTGGATCGGCGGCAGGTGAACCATCTCTCCGTACTGGAACATCTGCATCTGCGTCTCGACCCGGCTCTCCGGTGCCGTCCCAAACCCGATCCGCTCTTGCAGCCCCGGCGTCTCGCGCCACATCTTGCCCAGCGCCTCGACCGGCTCGTAGAGGCCCTCCGGCGGGTTGAGGTTTTCGCTCACTGGGTCAAAGTGCGGGTGGTAGTAATCGTCCCGGCGCGTGTAGGTCAGGTCGTCGAGCATCACGTAGATCACCTTGCCCTCAAACCACCCCACGTTTGAAAGCCAAACCATGTGCCCTCGCTCAAACGGCTGGTAGATCGCCTGGACCGGCCACACGTGCGGCGTTTCACCGCCGGGCGCGGTCGGGCACCCCAGCGCCGCCGACAGGTGCGGGTCGCCCACGTACACCGCCAGGAACACGCCTTCCGGCAGATTCGGGCAGACCGCCCCGCCGATGCTCAGCATCGTCGCCGTCAGATCCAGGTCGGGCGTCCAGGTCGCTTCCGGCGTCAGCGACGGCGTGAACGTGGGCGTGACCGTTGGCCGGGGCGTGTGCGTGGCGGTGGGGATGAAGATCGTCGCTGTGGGGATCGGCGTCTCGGTCGGCACGGTCGGCGTGGCGCTGGGCCGCGTCGTCGCCGTGACGAACGGGAACGACGTGGCCGTCGGGGTGGGCGCTGCCGTGCCGCCGGAGATCAGGCCGCACGCCGCCAGCCCCCCGATCACGATCATCAGCCCGATGAAGCGTCTGAGTGTCCGCATACGCCTATAGTGTACTCACCGCCGCCATCCTCGCCACCACCGGTGATCTTGAAGGTCGGTGCGTGGGGGCATGGCATCGCCGTGATGCAGCATCCCGCTTAACAAAGCACTGAGCTTGCCTCCCCCCTCGCCCAGCGCTCGAAGAGCGCGTCCGGGAGAGGGGTCGCCGACCGACGGTCGGCGGGGGTGAGGGCTGTGAGAGTCGGGGATTTCGAATCCCCGGCGGGCGCTTACCGTGTCGTGTTTGTCCCCCCACCCACAACCTGCTAGAGTCCCCGCTGTGCGTCTTCTTGTCCTCATTCTACGCTGGCTCACGCCCGGCGTGTGGTAGGAGGCGGTGCCGTGTCATCAAAAGAACCACCTCGCAGGAAGTTCAAACCCCATCGGGATCGCTACGCAAGAGCGCGCGGCGGCCCCAGCCACCTCGTCGATGTTTACTGTGCCGCCTGTGGGACACACGTGCTGCTCTACCAGAAAGACGGCTCTGGCATGCTCCTCCGGCTCTATCTGGATCGCATCCTCGCGCCCTCTTCGCTGGCGGACTTGCAATACCGGTGCGAAGCCAAAGCCGACGTGCCCAACCTGGTCTGCCCCTCCTGTGAGTGTGTTCTCGGCGTGCCCATGCTCTACGCCGGGGAGAAGCGACTGGCGTTCCGGTTGATCCGGGGCCGCTTCTCCAGGAAGAAAAGCCCCGGTGTGTATCTACCTGATTCGTAGCCGGAGAGTCGGGCCTGCTGTGAGGGTGTTATCGGCGTAGGGGATCGGCTCCTAAACCTCCACCCGGATCGTCCCATCCTCCAGTACGTAAGCCCGCGCCATGTAGGGCGTATTGTACGCGTGGCCCGTGCTCCCCTCCCGATCCACGACGATCACCCCACCCATCCCCTTGACCCGCTCACTCCCCAACTTGCGAACCGCTTCCTCTGCCGCCGCCTGCGCGTCCAACCCCGTCCCGATCAGGTCGCAGACCGTCTTGCACATCACCACTTTCATCAGGCTCTCGCCCAACCCCGTCGCCGACGCGCCCCCCGTCAGGTTGTCCGCGTACGCGCCGCAGCCCACCAGCGGCGAGTCTCCTACCCGCCCCGCCAGCTTCTTCGGCGTCCCGCCCGTCGAGGTCGCCGCCGCGATGCTCCCCTCCCCGTCTCTCGCCACCGCTCCCACCGTGCCGCGCGGCCCCTCGAACGCGTCCCGCGTCCGCCAGGTGGGGTCGTTTTGCAGCTCGCGCCACCGCTCAAGTTCCCGCCCGACCAGCAGCCTCTCCTCCGACACCGGCTCAAACCCCATCTGTAGGGCAAACGCCCACGCCCCCTCGCCGACAAGCAGCGCGTGGTCGGTTTTTTCCATCACCAGCCGCGCCACACCGATCGGGTTGCCGATGTGCTGCACCGCCGCCACCGCCCCGTTTTCCAGCGTCGCGCCGTCCATGATCAGTGCGTCAAGCTCCACCTGTCCCGCCGAGTTCAAGAAGCTCCCCCGCCCCGCGTCGAACGTGGGGTCATCCTCCAGTAGCCGCACCACCTGCTCGACCACGTCGAGCGCCGGGCGGCCCGCCTGGAGCATCTCCCATCCCACCTGGGCCGCCTTCCGCACCCCCTCGACGTGTGCCTGATGCGCCTCGCGTGGGATGTCCCACGCGCCGCCGTGAACGATCAGCGAAGGCTTGTTTGGCATGTTTTCTCCTTAGGGTGCTCGCCGGGCAAAGAAAGAGCAGGGGCGACCGGCCCAAACCGGGCGTCGCCCCTGCTTGTGAGTGGTTCACTCAACCGGGTGGAAGTAAACGTCCGTCGGTTTGAGTTTACTGTTGCGCAGGTAGCGTGCCTGCACCTCCATCCCGATCCAATCCAGCGACGCCTCCTCCGGGTCAACGCCCATCAGCCGCGCCAGGAACAGCGTGTCCACTCCCTCATACTCGATCTGCGCCAGCACAAACGGCGTCTGCGGCAGGAACTCCTCCGAGCCGAAGTGGCACACCGTGAAGGCATGCACCACGCCCCGCTCCGGCAGCACCACCCACTCGGTTTCGTTGCCGCTGTACATGTCATGGCCGCGCGGTGTGGCGTACGTGTAACCCGTCTCCGGCTCGCGGTTACCCAGCTGCACCCGGTTCGTCAGCCCGGCGAAAAACGGCGAGTCCTGCCCGTACGAGTGCATGTACTCGATGTGATACGGCTGCCTGACGCGCAGCGGCTTCATTTTCTTCAGCGCCGCCAGTCCCTCCGCGTCCAGCACCACCGGGAACGGCAGGTCGAAGGCGATTGTGCCGTCCAGCGTTTCCGGGAATCGTTTCGGTAGCTTCGCCATGATTTACTCCTCCGCTTCCAGGATCGAGACGGTGACGTACGTCCCTGTGCCCGCGTGGCTGTGGATCGCCCCGCGTTTCGCATTTTCCAATTGTAGCGTCGCGTCGCCGAAGTGTTTTTCAACCGTCCCCTGCAACTGCCAGATGGCGAACACCGCCTGCATCAGCCCCGTCGCGCCGACCGGGTGCCCGCACGCGATCAGCCCTCCCGACGGGTTCACCGGGCAGACCGGCTCCTCCGGCAGGTCAAGTCCGTAGTCGATGCCCGGCATGAACGCCTTACCACTCTCCGCGAACGGCCCACCTTCCCCATAGCGGCACAGCCCCATGTCCTCGTAAGTCTGGATCTCCGACGACGTGTAAGCATCGTGCAACTCGACGAAGTCAAGCTCCATCAGCGGGTCATAGATGCCCGCGTTCTTGTAAGCCTCTAAGCTACCCATCCGCCCCGCCCGGAACGAGTGCACGCCGGGATAGCGGAACCCCTGATCCCACAGGTCACGGTAGTAGGCCAGCGTGTCGTCGTTGTCCTTCTCGTGCGGCAGGGCATTGTACCTCATGAAGTCCTCAAACGACTGGTGCGGGCGGTCGGCCATACGCATCGCGTCCGTCCCGCGCCCGATGCCGCTCACCACCACCCGGGGATACGTCCTCCCACTGGCCGCTTCCAGCTTCGCCAACCCTTCCTCCGAGCACAGGATCACCGCCGCCGCCCCGTCACTCATCACGCAGATATCCAGCCGCGTCAGCGGCCACGCCACCATCGGCGCGTTGCGCACGTCCTCGACCGTGTACCGGTTGCGTTTCTGGGCGTACGGGTTGTGGTACGCGTTGATGTGATTCTTCACCGAGACGTGCGCCAACTGCTCAACCGTCGTCCCGAACTCCTTCATGTGACGTGTGACCATCATCGCATAGTAGCCGGAGTAGAACCCGCCCACCGGGTAGTCGAAGCTCACATCCGACGCCAGCGCGATGAACTCATTGCCCTTCCACGTATCAACGTGGCTCATCAACTCGAAGCCGTAAGCCACGCAGATGTCCATGTAGCCGCTCGCGAGCGCCTTCCACGCCTCCTGCAGGCAGATCCCGCCCGTCGCGCCGCCCCCCTCGACGCGGTGGCTGGGCTTCGGGCATAATCCCAGGTAGTCCTGCGCCATGATCCCCGCCATCAGTTGCCGCGCGAAGTGGTCCGAGAAGTAGCTCGCCACCGATCCGTCCACCAGCTCGGTGAACTTGGGGAATTCCAGTCCCAGGTCGGCGATGGCGTAATCGTACGCCTCTTTGACGACCGCCTGGAAGGTCTTGTCGGGCCGGGTTTTGGTGAACTTACTCACCCCGCCCGAAACGGCATACACTGTTCGCATAAGTCTTCCTCCTGGTGTTGAGACAGTTTCCCTTCGTTGTGTTGGGTATGCCTGCGCTGTGTATCAGGGCGTCGATGTGCTGTTGACGTGCTTGCCAAGACTCGCGTCGAAGAACGCCACGATGCGCTGCCTGTACTCATCCGGTGCTGTGGATGAATATCCCCCATGACCCGTGCCGGGCACGATCCACAACTCTTTCGGCTCGCCTGCCGCCTCGTAGAGGGCGCGCCCCGGCCCTGCTTCATACTCCCCATAGATCAGCAGGATCGGTCGCGGGCTGATCTCCCCGATCATCCCCACCGGGTCGCTCGCCCGCGCCGGTGCGCCGAGCTGTATGCTGATGCTCCACACGATCATCCGCCGGAACAGCCGCTCGTACCACCCCTGACCCGCGTGCAGATCAAGGATGTCATCCTCCAGGTTGCTGTACCCGCCCATCGCCACAATCGCTTCCAGCGCCGGGTCCTGCGCCCCCGCTATCAGCAGCGACGTACCCCCTTCCGAGAACCCCAGCCCGCCGATGTGTTCCACGTCCGGGCGGCTCTTCAGGTAATCGATTGCCCCCAGCGCATCCCACGCTTCGGTGTAACCCGTGCTGGCCGCCAGCGAGGGATCGGCGCACGACCGGTGCTCGTAGATCAGCGTGCTGTAACCCGCCTCAGTCACGATGGCCGCATCCGCCAGTGTCGCCCATGTGTTGCCCGCGTGGCCCGTCAGCACGATGATCACGCTCTCCGGGTGCTGGCTGCCGCGTGTGTACCACCCTCTTAATACCGGCCCACTGCGTGAGGGGAATGTTACCGCCTCGGCCTGGTATCCGAGCACTTCGAGGCTGGCTCGGTCACCCTGGCAACCGGGGTGCAGCACGCCATCGGCGTACAGCCAAGCCGCCAGGGCAGTCACGGCCAGCAGCACGACCGGGATCGCAGCCAATCCGAACCCGCCCAGCCGCGCTACCCGCTTCCAGTTGATCGTCATCACGTCTCCGTTTTAGGGGTATTCATCTGTGGGGTGATCATGAATCGGCAGTCACTCGGTGCACCTTCCTTCCCCATCAATGCACCTTGAGTATTTAATCCGGCCACGATGGGAATGTGGTTCGTCTGGTTTCTCCAGCCGGGGGTGGGGGGCAAACAATGGCCGGATTAAATGGATTAAAGTTCATTATCCCCTGGCACATAGGGTGCCGACCGATTCGACTTATGATCACCCCCCGTCCGTCTCTATTCTACAATGACCTCCATCACCTGAATAGTGCCCTCAGGCGTTGCACCCTCTCCCCCGGCGGCCAGGCGTTTTCCTCCCTCCAGGTCAACCAGCCCCACCTCCACCCGGTATCTCCCCGGCGGCAGCGGTGCCAGCAGCCCATGCGCATCTTCGATCACGTCCCCCACC
>CAZRXG010000034.1:0-47529 GCA_964603985.1 uncultured Anaerolineae bacterium
CGCCCGCGCACAAACTCGGCTGTGATCTCACCGTCCGCCCGGCTGTAGTAGAGATTGTGCTGCTCGCGCACCAGATTGACCCCCGGCCCCAGATAGATGCCGGTAGAGCCACCCTCCAAGGGATCGGCGTTGAAGGCGAAGATGTTGTTTACCAGCGTGAGGTTCACCGGCGGCGATTCCATCTCCTCCGGGTAGCCGACCACAAGGGACCAGTTGCGCTCACTGGTCGGGTTCCACATGTTGTAGGCGACGGTGTTGTTGAACACCTCCAGCGTGCTGGGGAACGTGCCGGCCCACACACCGCTGTTCCCCTGACCCCACACGACATTGTTCTCTATCCGCCCCCCGGCCCACAGTTTGATGCCGTTCAGGTGATTGCGCACTACCCGGTTGCGCCGCACGATGACCCCGGTCGCGTTGCCCTCTCGGTCGCGGGAGTTGAGATCGATGCCATCGCCGCCGTTATCATGAACGTAGCAGTCTTCCACCAAGACGGGGTAGCCTCGGGCGAACTCCAGGCCATCGGAGCCATAGAAGTCCTCGCCCTCCAGCCCGGTGTTGTAGATCTCCACGCGGCGGATGACCATGTGATTGCAGGGGCCAGGCGTGCAGTCCACCGCCGAGTACTGGCTACCGTGGATGATACTGTCCTCCAGGGTGATGTGTTCGACCGGGCCCTCCGCTGGCGGCGATTCGGCGCTCTCCCCGTAGGTGAAGCGGATGGCCGCCTCGCCACCCTCGACCTCCAGGTGATCCAACTGAACATGGCGATTCTCGCCGGAAAGCTCCATCCCCCAGATGGCAAAGCTGCGCAGGGTGAAACCACTGATGCGCACATAGGAAGTGTGTTGAGCGAGGATCAGCAATTCTCCTACACTGCCTCCACCATCCAGGATGGGTGACTCGCCAGGGTAGGCGATAAAGGTGATGAGGGCCTCGGCTGTACCAGACCGGGTCAGGCGAGTCTCCTCCGCAGGGTAGGCGCCACCCCGGAAACAGACGGTATCGCCAGGCTGTGCCATGTCCGCGCCATGCTGGAAAGTGGCCCAGGGCTGGGCTTCACTACCGGCAGCGTCATCGCTGCCATCGGGAGCCACGTAGTAGGTACAGGCGACGGGCCCAGTGGCTCCAGTCAGAGCAGGCATTTGGGTTGGCTGCGCGGCTCGTGTGGCAGCAATACTGGCTTGCACCGGTGCCTCAACGTAAGGTGCTGGGGTTCCACCACAAGCGACTAACAATAAGCTTGTCAGCGTCAGAAGAAAGAAAAGGTGTTTCATTTTTCAGCCCTCTTGTACATTCGGGTGGTGAGACGAGATCATCACCAACCGGGTAGATGGGAGACCGGTGTGAGCGGTGAGCTTACCGCAGGAAAAAAACAAACAACACACGACCTCCCATAGACAGTTTAGCATGTGTCAACCCGGAATGTGAACTGTATGGCAGCGGGGGAGTGTCTAATCGCGTGGCGATAAACTCCACACACAGGCGTGTTCCGTTCCAATATCACCACTCTTTCAGGCACTCCCGTCGAGGATAATCTCACCTTACGGCCCAGACGGTGACAAGCTGCCAAAATAAGATCTTGGCCGCATACCTTATGCACCTTCAGGTCGGACTGGCCTTGTTGCCCATACATTTCACATTCCGGGTCGACCCGTGCTAAACTTGTCAGGGGGGCATCCGCTCACACCGGATTCCCATCTACCCGGTTGGTGATGATCTCGTCTCACCACCATCTCAAGCGACCAGTGAGTTTTCATGCTTGCTTTTGTGAGGGAGGTAGCAACGTCATGGCTTCTCAGTCTATCGGTCGCTATCTGGTCAAGGCCAATTTAGGCAAGGGGGGAATGGCAGTAGTCTATCATGCCACCGATCCCCGCTTCAAGCGTGATGTTGCGATTAAGGTCTTACCGCGTGAATTCCTGCACGACTCGACTTTTCGAGCCCGTTTTGAGCTTGAGGCACAGACCATCGCCCACCTTGAGCACTCGGCCATCGTGCCGGTGTACGACTTCGGCGAACATGACGGACAGCCCTATCTCGTCATGCGCTACATGCCCGGCGGGTCGCTGGCCGACCGGATTGAGTCTGGCCCCCTGCCGCTGGCCGAAGTCGCCGCCATCCTCGCGCGGATCGGCGTGGCGCTTGACAGCGCGCACGGACAGGAAATCATCCACCGTGACGTCAAGCCCGCCAACATCCTCTTTGACCAGTACGGCGATGCCTATCTTTCTGATTTCGGGATTGTCAAGCTGAGCGAGGCAACCGCTCAGCTCACCGGCAGTGGGATCATCGGCACGCCCGCTTATATGGCCCCTGAGATGGCCAAGCCGGGTGGACTGTCGCCGCGTGTTGACGTATACGCGCTGGGTGTGACGCTCTTTGAGATGGTCACCGGAAGGCCGCCCTACGAAGTCCTCACCCCGGTGGGCCTGCTGATGGCTCATTTGAGCGAGCCTGTCCCCAATGCACGGAACTTACGCCCCGATCTGCCGGGCGGAGTGCAGCGTATCATTGAGCGAGCAATGGCTAAAGATCCATCGGAGCGCTACCAACGTGCGGGAAGCCTGGCCGCCGACTTCGAGACCGTTGTGATAGGAAAGGCGTTCACTGAGCCTATCGTACCTGTTCCATCAGAGGTGCCGTCCGCGGATGTGGTTAGCCCCGCCGTATCCGACAGAACGGTCACCCGTCCCCGGCCTGCTCCCCGCCCGGTGAAAGCCGGGAAGCGCCGCCCCCGGTCCCGAACCGCAGGAACCATGATCCTCGCCGCTGTTGGCGTGATGGTCTGTGTCAGCATCGTGTGGCTTGCAACCGGCGCATGGGGCAGATTTGTTTCTCAAACGGTTGAGACGGACTATCCGGCCCCCGACGCGGCGGCGTTCCAGCTTGCCGAGGCGGGAGTATCCTCGAATAACGAATGGGCCCCTGTCGTCCAGGAGTTCAACGGTGTGAAGATGGCCCTGGTCCCGGCAGGATGCTTTATGATGGGGAGCGAAAGCGGTAACGATGACGAGCAGCCTGTCCGTCAGCAGTGTTTTGAGAGCCCATTTTGGATCGACATGTATGAAGTAACGAATGCTCAGTATGGATCGCCCGGCAGATGGAAGGGGGCTGATCGACCACGTGAGGGGATTAGCTGGCTTGACGCAGAAGCATATTGTGAGACACGCGGTGCCCGCCTGCCAACAGAGGTCGAATGGGAGTATGCTGCGCGCGGCCCGGATGGGCTGGTATATCCGTGGGGAGATAGCTTCGTGGCGGGTAATGCTGTGTACAAGAACAATGCGTTTATGCAAACGGCCAATGTCGGCAGCCACCCAGGAAGCGCTTCCTGGGTCGGCGCGCAGGATATGAGCGGCAATCTTTGGGAATGGACGTACAGCCTCTACGGGCCGTATCCTTATCAGGCGACCGACGGTCGTGAGGCAGGTGCCGACGATGGAGACAACCGCGCGCTAAGGGGTGGCTCGTGGTTCAGCACCGAACACTTCCTGCGTACCACCGCCCGCGCGCAGGGCGGCGAGGGCGATGCGAATGATTATTTCGGCTTCCGCTGCGCCCGCTCCTACGATGGATGATCTTGACGACGAGAAGGGAGGCTGTCCCTGGCTGGATTCTGGGATGGAGATTAGCCACCGGGCCTCTGCGAGGGTGAGGTAAAGACTGGGGGATGGCAGGGAGATTTCACCATGGGTGAGGATGTTACGCACTATACGTTGATCTGGCTGAGATCCGGGGATAGTACTCTTCTCATATCGAAGAGGAGGTACGTGTCGTGGGAAGCTGTATTTGCTGAGTACGGCAGGGACTACATGACCTCCATGGAAAAGTCGTTAGATGAGATCCTTGAATACGTCAGGGGCGATTATGAGCTTGACGAGGACGAGGTGCAGAGGATCCGCGAGAGATTGCAGGCTTTTGAGCAGTCGGACGAACTCGTTATGGAGGCTCCCTGGATGACCATGTCCGACGGTTAGGGTAAAGAGGGACCCTGTGGCAAAGAAGAAACAAAGCCGCTCGTCGATCTGGACGCTGCTCGGCGGCATCGGGGCCGGGATGCTGATGGCAGGCGTGTTGTGGTACGTTGGCGCGTTGGGCCGCGACCCGGCGGAGCACCCCCCGGTGGCTCAGCCGCACGAGGGGCCGCCCACCGCCACGCCGGTCGTTGTGCCCGACGGTGCCCGGCGCGTGCTGGCGGGCCATGCGGACGGCGTGCCGGGCGTGGCCTGGTCGCCCGACGGGGCGCTGATCGCCACCGCCTCCTGGGATGAGACGGCCCGCATCTGGGACGCCTCGACCGGCGAGGTTGTGCACACGCTGGTCGGGCACAGGTCGCGCGTCTTCAGCGTGGCCTGGTCGCCCGATGGGAAGACGCTCGCCACCGGCTCCGCCGACAGCACCGTGATCGTGTGGGACGCCTCGACCGGCGAACCGCTCCGCACCCTCGAAGGCCACACCAGCGGCGTGCCGGGTGTGGCCTGGTCGCCCGACGGGGCGTGGCTCTACTCCGCCTCCAACGATGGCACGTTGGCCGTGTGGGATGCTGCCAGCGGGGTGATGCATCGCCGCCTGGAGGGCCACACCGACCGCGTTCGCGCCGTGACCGTCAGCCCCGATGGTGCGCTGCTGGCGTCCGCCTCGTCCGACACGACCGTTATTATCTGGGATGCCGCGTCCGGCGAGCGCCTGCGCACGCTTGAAGCGCACACGCTCTCCGTCAACGGCGTGGCCTTCAGCCCCGACGGTGCGACGCTCGCCTCGGCTTCGCAGGACGGTCTGCTGATCCTGTGGAACCCCGGCAGCGGGGAGATCGTCGCCAAGCTGCCGGGCATCACCGAGACGACCGGCGGCCTGTTGTTCGGTGTGGCCTGGTCGCGGGACGGGCGGACGGTCGTCGCTGCCGCCTTCAATGGGTCGGTCATGCGCTGGGATGCCGCCACCGGTGAGCGCCTGCCCGATCTCTCCGGCCACCTGGCCGAGACCTACGGTGTGGCCTTCAGCCCCGACGGCCGGACGCTGGCCTCGGCATCGGGTGACGGCTCGGTGATCCTGTGGGAGGTTGCCCCGTGAGTTTGCCCAAAGTCCTCACTATCGGCGGCGACCGCGAGACGGTCGAAACACGCACGCCCGAAATGCCCTCGGGTACGTGTAGCGCGCGGCCTCTCTTGCAATTATACTTCTTGGGAGCATGCTGCCGTGCGATCCAGGAGCGGCTGCTTGACGTGGCCGATATGCAGGGACTACCGGCCGAGGGGCCGGAGTAGCTCCACGAGGATTTGATGTAGGAGATGCCATCTATGACCACCTCCGATCTGAGCGTTTTTTTCCGCCCGAACGGCGTGGCCGTCATCGGTGCATCGCGTGACCCGCACAAACTGGGGCACGGCGTCGTCCACAACCTGGTCGAGCACCGCTACACCGGCCCGATCTATCCCATCAACTCCTACGCCGACGAGATCCTCGGCCTGAAGGCCTATCCCACCGTTGCCGACGTGCCCGACCCCGTCGATCTGGCCGTGATCGTCATCCCGGCCCCCCACGTCGAGGCCGCGCTGGAGGAATGCGGCCAACGCGGCCTCAGGGCGGCGATCATCATCAGCGGCGGCTTCCGCGAGGTCGGGCCGGAGGGCGCCGCCCTTGAGGAAGGCGTCAAGCGCGTGGCGGCTAAATACGACATCCTCCTGCTCGGCCCCAACTGCATCGGCACGATTGACACCTACACCCCGCTCAACACCACCTTCGTGTCCGGCATCCCCCGCCAGGGCGAGATCGCCCTTGTGTCCCAGTCGGGTGCGGTGGCCGCCGCCCTGATTGACTGGGCACGCGGTGCGGGCGTCGGCTTCAGCCGCATCGTCAGCCTGGGCAACCAGGCCGGTGTCAGCGAGGCCGACCTGCTGATCGCCGCCAGCGGCAGCGAACAGACGCGCGTCATCACCACCTACATCGAGGGTGTCTCGGACGGGCAGGCTTTCATCGAGGCGGCCTCGCAGGTGGCGCGCGATCTGCCGGTCGTCGCGCTCAAGGTGGGGCGCGGGACGGGCGGCGCGCGGGCCGTTGCCAGCCACACCGGCGCGCTGGCTGGCGACGAAGCCGCCTACGAAGCCGCCTTCCGGCGGGCGGGCGTCCTGCGCGCGCACACCCTCGAAGAGATGCTCGACTGGTCACGCGCGCTGGCCTGGCAGCCCCTGCCCAACGGCAACCGCGTCGCCATCCTGACCAACGCCGGTGGGCCGGGTGTGCTTGCCCTCGACATGCTGGAAGAGGCCGGGCTGGCGCTTGCCCCGCTCACCGACCAGACCAAAGCCTACCTGCGCCAGCGTGTCTTCGCCGCCGCCAGCGTCCAGAACCCGGTCGACATCCTGGCCGGGTCCGGCCCGGCGACCTTCGCCCTGTGCCTCGACGCGCTGCTGGCCGACGAGACCGTCGACGCCGTGATCGTCATCCAGGCTCCCCAGGACTGGTTCTCTCCCCTCAGCCTGGCCGAAGTCATCGGCGAGGTGGCGACCAGCGCGCTCGGACGCCACAAGCCGATCCTGACCGCCATCATGGGCCTGGCCTCCACCAGCGAGGCAACGCAGGCCCTGCACCGCCGCCGCGTGCCCAATTTCGCCTTCCCGGAGCGGATCGGCAGCACGCTGGGGGCGATGTGGCAGCGCAAGCAGTGGCTTGACGCGCTCGCCGACCGGCCCGCGCCGACCGAGATCGAAGGGAGTGACGTGGAGACCGCCCGCATGGTCATCGAGGCCGGGCTGGATGTCTGCCGCCAGCGGGCCGAGTCGGGCCTGCCTGGGTCCGACTGGCTTCCGCCCGACCAGCTCGAGGCGCTGTTGAGCGCCTACCGTATCCGCGCGCCCCACAGCGGCCTGGCTCCCAACCTTGAGCAGGCCCTCCCGCTCGCCGAGACGGTCGGCTACCCGGTCGCCCTCAAGCTGGCCTCTTCAGGTGTGACGCACAAGACCGATGTCGGCGGCGTCGTGCTCGATGTCGAATCGCCGGAGGAGCTGCGCGACGCTTTCGAGGGGATGATGGCCCGCCTCAAGGATCAGGCCCCCGACCTGACCGTCATCGACGGCGTCTACGTGCAGCAGATGGTCCCCAGCGGAGCCGAGCTGATCGTCGGCGTGGTGCGCGATCCGCAGTTTGGCCCGCTCGTCATGGTCGGCAAGGGCGGCACCCAGGTCGAACTGACCCGCCAGGTGACCTTTGAGCTGGCCCCGCTCTCGCGCCGACAGGCTGGCAAGATGCTCGACCGCACGTCGGCCAGTACGCTGCTGGCGGGCTACCGGGGTGCGCCACCCGCCGACCGCGAAGCAGTGGTCGAGACCATCATGCGGCTGGCCCAGATCGCACTCGACTGGCCTGAGGTCGCCGAGATCGAGATCAACCCCCTGATCGTCATGCAGGAGGGCGAGGGCGTCTACGCCGTCGACGCGCGCGTGCGGCTGGCGGTGGGCGATTAGATCCCGTTGACGTAGGCGAGAGCCCCATCACACAGGCCGAGAGGTACAAAATACCCCATGAAGTACAAAAGCGTCGTCGCGACCGGGCGAGGGCCCTCGGATGTGCTTGAGATCGTCGAAAACGATCTGCGCGACCCGGCAGCCGGGGAGGCGCGGATCAGAGTCCTCGCCGCAAGCGTGACCCAGGACGACATCGCCGCCCGGGTTGGCAACCGGCCTTTTCTGCCCCGGCTGCCCTTCGTGCCGGGCTATTCGATCATCGGCCTCGTCGATGCGGTTGGCGAGGGCGTCACCGGGGTCGCCGTTGGTGACCGGGTGGCCGCCCTGACCGTTACGGGGGGCTACACCGAGGTCATCTATCTCGACGCAGGACAGCTTGTTCAGGTGCCCGCAGACCTTGACCCGGCGCAGGTCATACCGCTGATCCTGAACTATGTGGTGGCCTATCAGGCGCTTCACCGGGTGGCACGGGTCAAGACCGGTGACAGGGCGCTCATCATCGGCGCGAGCGGCGGCGTCGGAACCGCCTTCCTCCAACTGGGCAAACTGGCCGGTCTCACCATGTATGGGCTGGCGTCTCCCGGCAAGCACGCCGCCCTCACCGAGCTGGGTGCCATACCGATTGACTATCATACGCAAGATTTTGTTGCGGTGATCCGCCAGGCGGAACCCGGCGGCCTCGATTATGTGTTCAACGGCATGGGGGAAGAGTACTTTGAGCGCGGCCTGGCCGTGCTGCGGCGGGGTGGCGCCCTGGTGCACTACGGCGGCCCGGAGAGTTTTTCACGCTTTCTGCTGCTTGTGGTCAAGCTTCTGCTGTACAACGTGCTGCCCAACGGCAAGGCCATAAAAGGCTACGGCACGCATCGGGTGGACAGCCCGCTGCTCAAGGAGGACTGGGCTGCCCTCTTCGGGCTCCTCGCAGAGGGCCGGATCAAGCCCATCATCGCCGCGAAGTTCCCCATCCTCGAAGCGGCCAAAGCCAACGACCTGCTCGAGAGCGGCACGGTGATCGGCAATATCGTCCTGCTGTCACCGGAGCTTATGTCCCCATGACGGGCTGATGTCAACCGAATCCGGCTCCATTCGCAGGTGGGGGCGGTTGGTGCAGGCTAAAGTGCCCCTGACCACCCATCCCCCGACCGCGACGCCGCTGGCAACGCTGCTGGCGGCGTTGATCATGCTGGCTGTGTTCGCCATCGCATCCACCACCCTCGACGCCCAAAGCCTGTGGGGCGACGAGATCTGGTCACTGTGGGCCGTCCACTCACCCCACCCCACCGAGACGCTGGCCCGCGTCGCCGCTGACGTTCACCCCCCACTCTACTTCATTCTGCTGGACGGCTGGGTCGCGCTGGTGGGCGAGTCTGAGTACGCCGCGCGCATGCTCTCGACGCTGTTCGCGGTGTTGGCTCTGGCCGCCACCTACGCCATCGGCCGGCGGCTGTTCGACGAGTGGGCGGCGCTGTTCGCCATCGCCATCCTGGGCACGTCCGGCTTCTTTCTGTACTACGCCCGCGAGGCGCGCATGTACAGCCTGCTGGCCCTGCTGGCCTCCCTTGCGACCTGGGCCTACCTGCGCTGGGCGCAGCGCGACTCCTGGCCCCGGCGGCTGGTCTACAGCCTGCTCATGGCGGCGCTCGTCTACACCCACTATCACGGCGCGTGGGTGCTGGCCGCGCACTTTGTCCACCTGCTCCTGACCCACCCCCGGCACTGGCGCGGCTGGCTGGCTGCGGCGGGGCTGGCGGCGATCGGGTATCTGCCCTGGCTGCCCACCCTGCTGACCCAGATCCGCGTCCACCCCAACGGCCCGCTTGCCGTGCCCATCCCCACCAACCGCGCCACCGTTGACTGGCTGGCGCGTGTCCTGACGAGCGGTCGAGCGCTGCTCGTCGCCACGCCGTTTGTGCTGGGCTGCGGCCTGCTTCACCTGCCCTACTACCGGCGCGCTATTTCACTGTTGCTTGTGTGGCTGCTGCTGACCCCGCTGATCGTGCTGGCCCTCAACGCCTGGGTCGTGCCCGTCTACCAGGTTCGCTACGTCATCGCCATCCTGCCCGCCTGGGCACTGCTGATCGCCTACGGCCTGCGGCGCGTCTTCTGGCGTCCGCTTGCGCTCGCCCTGCTGGCGTTGCTGGTGGCCGTCCAACTGAGCGCCTATCCCGGCTTCTGGGGCACCAAGCCCGACTGGCGCGGCGCGCTCGCTCGCCTGATCGACGCCCGCCGCCCCCACGAGCCGCTGCTCATCGACGCCGACGCCCACAACGTCGTGACCTACTACGACCGTCGGCTGGGGATCAGGCGGGGCGAGGTGATCGACCTGACCGGGCAGCCCTGCGACCCTGCGGCCCGGCGCGCAGCCATCGACGCGCTGTCCGGCGCGCCGTCGGTGTGGGTCATCCTGCCCATCAACGCCGCCTCAAGCTGGGACACCCTGGCCGCGCTCGACGCGACCCGTCACGCTGGCTACCGCGACGGCGTGGTCAACATGATCTTCTACCGCTTCGATTATCGCTTTGACGCGGGCGGTTGGGGCGATCTGCGCTTCCGCTTCGGCGACCTGCTGCGCTACGATGCCGGGCCTGGCCCCGGCGGCGAGATGGACGCCCGTCCGGGGGAGCAGGTATGCGTGGATCTATCGTTCACCGCACGGCTGCCACTCGACGGTCTGTACTCGGCGGGGGTGCACGTCATCGACGCGGCGGGCAGGTCGGTCGCCCAATGGGACGGCGGGCTGGGCGTCCACGAGGCCGGCGAGCGTATCACGCTGGCTCCCTGCCTGGATCTTCCAGCGGCACTTCCACCCGGCGTCTACCACCTGCAAATGAACGTCTACAACTGGTCGAATCTGGAGCGCCTGCCTCTGATCGAGGAGTCCGCCCACCCGGACGTATACTTCGGCGATACGCTCGTGCTGGCCGCACTGTCCATCACCGGCAACGAGTAGGCCTGGCGGTCGCTACTGGTACACCCGCGACGCCACGTAGCCCAGCCACACCCCATCCGAGCGCCACAGCCCCAGGTCGATGCGCGCGATGCGCCGTGAAGGCGGCGGCTCGCTGCCCCACCGGCGCGGGTGCTGGAAGTACACCGTCAGCGGCACGCTCGCCACCCCGCCCGGCGGGATGTCCTCCGGCTTGACCTGGTAACCGTTCCCGCAATCGAAGAAGCCACCCTCCCAGTTGACCTCCCACACGAAGCCGGTGTCCGGCCCGGTCGGCTCGTAGCCGGTGTGCTCAACCTTCTCAATGTATTTACACCCCGCGTAGAAGGGCCACGTCGAGCCATCGGTCAGGGTGACGTTCGCCCGCCACAACGGGGCATCCTCGACGATGGCGACGGGCAGCTCCTTGTGATCCACGCCCAGCAGCGTCACCCACTGTATCCCCCCGTCCGGGTTCGGCTTGAAGTAGTGCCGCCCACCGTCGATGGCCGGAGTGACGCCGGTGTTCCACACCGTGACGAACACCACCGCCGACCGCCCGTCGTTGTACAGCACCGGGTCCCCAAACTCCACAGTGATGCCCGGCACGGGCGTCACGCCCGGCGGGATGCCCGTCGGCGCGGGGGTGGCCGTCGGGGCCGGGGTGACAGGCGGCGTCGCGGTGATGACCGGCGGCGTGGTTGGTACGCCGGTTGGCTGGGGGTAGGGGGTCACGGTTGGCAGCGGCTGCGTCGGCATTGGGGGCGGGGTCGCCGTGTCGGTCGGTCTGGGTGTGGATGTCGGTGCCTCGGCCACCTCCTGCCCTGTGCTGGCGACCAGCAGCGCGGCGGGCGGGATCGCGATCCGCGCGCCGGGCGGAACGACGCTGCCCCACAGCCCATTGTAAAGCTGCACCGCGCTCAGCCTGAGGTTCTGGCTCACCACCACGCGCACCAGACTCTCGTCCTCGCCCAGCGTGTCGTAGACCATCGGCAGGTAGGCCGCGCGCGCCTCATCCGCCCGCACGCCGAACATCACCACCGCCAGCGCCTGCCCGGCCTTGATCTGGTTGGGGTTGTCCAGCGCGTTGTAACGCAGCAGGTCGTCGGCCCCGACGCCGTACTGTAGCGCGATGCGGTGCACCGTCTCGCCCCGCCGCGCGATATGGAGCAGCACCACGGCCGGGCCGTCCAGCTTGAAGACCGGCTGTGTGTCAGACGGCAGCCAGAGTGTCTGTCCCGCCCGCAGCAGTGCCGGGTTGACGATCCCATTGTTCCACGCCAGCTCGTCGAGCCGGAGGCCGTGCCGCAGCGCGATGTGCGCCAGCGCGTCGCCCTCCTGGACGGTGTACGGTGTCTCCTCGCTGGCCCGGGCCGGTGAGGCCGCCGCCAGCGCGATAACGGCCAGCGTCAGGCCCACGAGCATCGCTCGCCGCATGGTGTTCTCCCCACTTTCTGCGATGGTGTACGTTGTCCTCAGTGTATTCAGAATGGGATTCTCGCGCCAGCGCCGGGGAGATTTTAATCCACGGATTGCGCGGATTACACAGATTGATGTGCCACCTGTAAAAAGGTCCCCTCCTATCCAGGAGGGGACCTACCTGCAAGCAGCGTTAGCTTCAGGAGTTACGCAGTCCAGCGCTCAGACAAGGCGGCTTCAGCCCCTTGTCCGGGACAAGATAGCTTTGAACTGCGTGAGTTCTAAGCTTATTGGAACCACCTCGTCGCGACCGTCCCCAGCGAGCGCCCGGTCGTGTCGAACAGTTCCAGGTCGATACGTGTGATGCGCCGGTCGGTGGTCAGAACCTCGCCCCACTGGCGCGGGTGGACCAGGTAGACGGTCAGCGGCGCAGAACCACTCTGGCCGGGCAGCATGTCCTCCGGCTTGACCTGGTAGGCGTTGCCGCAGTCGAACCAGCCGCCCACCAGTTCCATCTCCCAGTGGAACCACACATCGTTCTCCCGGTCGAGCGGCTCATCGCCTTCCGCCAGGATGCTCTCCTGATAGACGCAGCCCGCATAGGCCGGGAACACCAGACCGTCGCTGGTGTAAACCGTCGTGTGCCACAGCAGTTCGGTGGTCACGAAGGGGTGCGGGAGTTCGTCGTGAATCGCACCCAGCAGCGTCACCCACTGCGCCCCACCCGGCGCATCCGGGCCTGCGTTGGGATAGTAGCGGCCACCGGCCAGCTTGGGCGTCACGGCCAGGTTGTGCACCGAGATGTTCACCTCCGCGACGCGCCCATCGCCGCTGTACTGGGGCGGGGCTATCTCGGCGATCACGTCACCCGACCCGCCGGAGGGCGGCGGGACCGGCGTCGGCACGACCGGCTCCGCAGGGGGCGGTTCCTGGGGCGGCGCCGCCGGTGGTGCGGCGGGCGGGACATCGCCGGGTTGGAAGTCCGGCGGCGGGATCAGGAGAATGTCGCCGGTGTTGATCAGGTTCGGGTTTTCGATGTTGTTGTAAGCTACCAGCGCGTCAACCGTCACACTGCAAGTGTACGCGATGAAGTACAGCGTCTGGTCGGGGCGAACCTCCCACTCACCGTCCAGGCAGTCCTCGGCGGTGTAGTCGGCGAAGATCACGCCCATCGGCAGCAGCGCGGCGAGCAGCATGATTGCCACAATCAGCGAAACTTTACGTCGGCTCATGGGTCACAGGGCCTCCTCTAACTATCTTTAGTTTGATTCCGTAACTGGGCGATTAGTTTACCGCAAACTGCCAATCGTGCCACACATTGCTTATTTGCCCACTCCACGCCCCCCGGGTATCTTTTGGTGGGCTTATACAAAATAATCGTTAATCTGGTTGGCCCGCATAACACGGTGGTCATTGTAGGCTCACGCATCATGTGAGCCGAACTCATCGAAAGAAGCCCCCACTCCGGCCCTCCTCCATGTATGGGGGAGGGGGGAGCCTGTCGTCGTATTGAGCCTGAAAATTGTTCTCAGGCTTCACTGCCCATATCCACACGTTTTTCAAGCGGGCCGATTATTTTGGTATACTTGCCCCAGCCTCACGTTCAGAACAGGTGCAAGCGGAACAGTATCACACCGCGAAAGCCGCTTTCTGCACCGGCATTTAAACGGCACAGTATTTGTGAAGAGGAGCATCAGATCACGATGAGACGCATACTCGGACGATCCGGCATAGAAGTATCCGCCGTCGGCATGGGCTGCTGGGCCATCGGCGGCCCCTGGGATTTCCTGGGAGACCCGGCAGGCTGGGGTGAAATCGACGACGCCGAGTCGATCAAAGCCATCCACGCAGCCCTGGATGCGGGCGCGACCTTCTTCGATACGGCTGCCAACTACGGCTGCGGGCATAGCGAGCGCATCCTGGGCCGCGCCCTGGAAGGACGCCGCGACGAAGTCGTCATTGCCACCAAGTTCGGCTATATCGTCGACGAAGAGACAAAAAACGTGCTGTACTACGGTGACGACGAAACCCAGGGCGATGTCGCCAAGCACGTTCGCCAGGACTGTGAGGACAGTCTCCGCCGCCTCAACACCGACTACATCGACGTTTACCAGCTTCACATCTGGGGCTACGATATTGAGAAGTCCTCTGACGTTCGCGCCGTGTTGGAAGAGCTGGTCGAGGAAGGCAAGATCCGCTGCTACGGCTGGAGCACCGATCGCCTCGATGCCATCGAAGCCTTCGCGCAGGGCGAACACTGTTCCGTCACCCAGCAGCAGTTGAACATCTTCGACGGCGACCTGGAGATCCTCACCCTCTGCGACGAGTACAACCTGGCAAGCATCAATCGCGGGCCGCTGGGCATGGGCGTCCTGACCGGCAAATTCAAGCCGGGCGATACATTTGCCGAAAACGATGTCCGCAAACACGCCACCTGGTTCCCGGCCTTCGAGGACGGCAGGGTCACCAAAGAGTGGATCGACAACCTTAATGCCATCCGCGATGTGCTCACCAGCGAGGGCCGCACGCTGGCCCAGGGCGCGCTGGCCTGGCTCTGGGGCTGCAGCGAGCGCACCGTGCCTATTCCCGGTTTCAAGACCGTCGAGCAGGTCAAGGAAAACGCCGGGGCGATGCAGTATGGCCCACTTACCCCGGATCAAATGGCAGAAATCGACCGCATCCTCAACCGCACTGCCTGACCTCCTGCGCCGCGCACGCCGGTTTCCTGCGGCTGCCGGAGATCGCCGGGGGGAGAAAACACAATGCGGGCGGCTCGTGTATACGGGTCGCCCGCTTGATTCGGCTGATAGCTGACCTGCTGATTGCTGACCTGCTGATCGTTCACTCCGGGTACGGCACCACCAGCTTGCTGTCGTCCCGGATCGCCAGCCCCAGGATCGCCTCACCCCGGTAGCGCACCACCCCATGCTGCCACCCCATCACAAAGCCTTCGTGCTCGCTTCTCAGCAGCCCGTCGTCCTCGCCAACTGGCTGCCCGAAAATGTCGGTGATCCGCACCAACGGCTGTCCCTCGCCGACCATCTCACCGGGGCGCACCAGATGATGCACGATCCCCGCCTCCGGCATGTGGGGTGTCATGTGCCGCCGCACGTCGTACCCCGGCCTGATCACCGGGACGCCCTCAATCGGCTCCCGCTCCCCGCCCAGCATCCCTATCCGGCGCATCACGTTCCGCAGGCCCGCCGCGCACGCCTCGGCCACGTTCGCATCGACGTGCATCCACGAGCCTAGCTCAACCGTAAAGGCCGGGATGCCCGCCGCGTTCAGCACCGACCCGCTCACCGAGCGGTGCAGGCCCTTCTTGACGTAGTCGTCGGCCACGAACTCGTTGATGATCGTGAAGCCAAACGCGTCCAGCAGGCCGCCCGTCCGCTCGTGGAGCGCCTGCGCCTCGACCCGGCTCATCCCCCGGCTTTTGCCCCGCTCCTCGCGCCGCTCCTTGCGCCGCTCCTTGTGAAAGAACACCGGGTCGCGGAAGGCCCAGGGGATCGAGCCAATCCAGGCATTGTGCAAGTCGATCAGGCAGACCGGGTCGCTCCCCACGATGGCCTCGAAGAGCCGCGCGTAAGCCACCTCCAGCCCGGAGCGATTCTCCAGGGGGGCGTCCCTGTTCACGTCGTGCGCCGGTCGGGGAAAAACGCGATTGGGGTCGCCCTGGTGATAGTAGGGGATGCGATCCCGGGTGCGCAGTCCGGCAGGGCTGAGGGTGGGGATGGCAACCAGCGTCCCGCTCAGACCGGCGACCAGCGCCGGGGTGATCAGCCGGTGCACGCTGATCAGGCCGGTGTGCTCCGGGCCGTGAATCCCGGTCGTGACCCACATCACCGGCCCACCGGCCTCCTTCCCCTGCACGATGATCACCGGGAAGCGATCCCTGCCGCCGGTCGGCAGCCTGACGGCCTCAAACCAGCCGGTGACGATCTCGCCGGGGCGGGCGACGGCGGTGCCGATCTGCAAACTGGGCATGGGGTTGCTCTCCTCTTACGTGCGTCGTGCGGGTATCCGGTCAGGCATCGACCCGATCCCACCTGCTCCACGCCTCGATGCGCTCCGCGGCCAGCAGGACCAGCAGCGTCAACTGGCACATCCCCGTCGCCAGCGGCCCGGTGTCGATGAACTCCCTGGCGGTGTGCGCGTTCCCACCCGTCGTGACGCCGATGCACACCGCGGGCACTCCTTTCGCCAGCGGGATGTTGGCGTCCGTCGAGCCGATCTCGGTGTGGATCGGTTTGTGCCCCAGGTGGTGAAGGATCGCCTGTGCCGCCCGCACCAGCGGGTGCTCGACCGGCAGCGTCGCGCTGGGCCGATCCCCAATCACCTCGGTCTGTACGTCCAGGCCGTCCGCCCCGGCGAAGCGCCCGACGATGGCCGCCACCTGCGATTCGAGCGCGGCCAGCGCCGCCGCCTCCTCCGAGCGCAGGTCCATCGACAGACTGGCCTCCGGCGCGCGGGTGTTGATCGAGGTGCCGCCGCCGATCAACCCAATGTTGAACGCGCTGCGCGGCTTCTCGGACGGCGTGATCTCGTCGACCAGCGCCGCCCCCAGCTTCAGCAGGTGGTGGATCGCGCTTGGCCGGTCGGCATTGAGCCAGCTATGCCCGCCCGGCCCTCTGGCCGTGACACGCAGCCTGCGCACACCCAACCCGGCGTGGTAGATGCGCCCTAACCCGATTCCCTCCAGGATGAGCGCCGCGCCGGTTCGGCTGCCCAGCCGCTCGAAGGCACGCCGCATTCCCCGCAGGTCGCCCAGCCCCTCCTCCCCGACGGTCGCCACCCACCAGACGTCCGCCGCCGGGGTGAAGCCCCGCTCGGCCAACTGCCCGGCCAGCGCGAGCATCGCCGCCAGGCCCAGGCTGTTGTCGCCCAGGCCGGGGCCGTAGATGTGCCCCCCTTCCGCGTCGCGGTGGGTGCCGAGGTCAGTATCTGCCGGGAAGACGGTGTCCAGGTGGGCGCTGATCATCAGGGCCGGGCCGCCCGAACCGCTGCCCTCCGTTCTGCCGTAGACGTTGCCCACGTCATCCAGCGCAACGTCCTCCAGGCCGATCTCCTTGAAGCGCGCCTCGACGTACCGGGCGCGTGCGTGCTCGTTGAACGTCGGCGCGGGGATGGCCTGGATTGTCAGCGCCTCGGCCAGAACCCCGGCCTGGAGCGCGGGCCAGGCGGTCAGCAGAGCGTTTTCGGCAGGGCGCGCGGCCAGCGCCTCGATCAGTTCCAGCATCGACAGGTGTGTCGTCTCCTTGATGGTATTGTGATGACTGTTTGCAGACGGAGATTGTAATCACAATCGCCCGAATAGCCCAATCCTCCGCACCGACCCTTTCCAGGGATCGGAAAACTCCGGTACAATAGACGCCGCAAGCATTGCTTATCCGCTGTAACCTTCCTGCCAAGGAGCTAACAGATGGAATTCATGCAATTGATCAAGGCGCGCTTCAGCGTCCGCACCTACAAACCTGATCCCGTTCCGGACGATGTGCTTCAGCAGGTGCTCGACGCAGCGCACCTGGCCCCGTCCGCCAAGAACCTGCAGCCCTACCAGTTGATCGTGATCCAGACCCAGGGCCGCGAAGAAGAGCTGATGCGGGTCTACAACCGCGACTGGTTCGTACAGCCGCCGTTGGTCGTCTGCATCGTTGTTACCCCATCCGAGGCATGGTCGCGCGGCGACGGGAAGAACTTTTGCTTCGTGGACGCCGCCATCGCCATGGATCACCTGATCCTGGCGGCGACCGATCTCGGCCTGGGCACGTGCTGGATCGGCGCGTTCAATGTGGACGCGGCCCGCGAGGTGCTGGGCCTGCCCGACGGGGTGGAGCCGGTCGTCTTCACGCCGCTGGGCTACCCCGACGAGCCGCCCACCGTGAAGCGGCGCAAGGAACTGTCCGAGCTGGTTCGCCGCGAGCGCTGGTGAGCCGGAGGGCTTCTCGAAGCCGAATATGACCACTCTCTAACCTATCCAGTTGTCCGCGTTTGCCGGTCGGGTCTATAATGGCTTTATAATGACCACCGCGGGCGAGATCATCCTGCTCATCGAGCGGGCAGGTAAACCAGAAGTGACCTTTGCACCGGCGTTGGAGCGGAAAGGCTTCACGGTGGACGTTGTCCCGACGGGACAGGAAGCCTTGAAGCGGGCCGGATCGTCGCGTCCGGCCCTGATCGTTCTCAACGCCGCGTCGCTGGGCAGCAATGGCCTGCGCATCTGCCACCGCTTGAAGGAGCAGGTGCAGGGCGTGCCTGTCATTCACGTCCTGGCCGAGGACGCCGCCGGCAGTGCCGGGGAAAGCCCGGCCAGGGTCACGCTGGTCATGCCCTTCACACCGCGTAAACTGATCAACCGCGTCAAGCGCTTTATGCCCGGCCAGCGCCAAGACGAGATCGTGGTCGGCCCGATCCGCTTCGCGCCCGGCGTGCGCATCGTCGAGGCTCACGGGCGCGAGAAGCGCCTCACGCCCAAGACCGCCAGCTTGCTGGAGATTTTCCTCAAACATCCCGGCCAGGTTCTCGACCGGGGTTTTCTGATGCGCGAGGTGTGGCACACGGATTACGTCGGCGATACGCGCACGCTCGACGTTCACGTCCGCTGGGTGCGCGAGGCCATCGAGCCGGAACCAGCCTCACCCTGCCACATTGTGACGGTGCGCCGGGTTGGATATCGCTTCGATCCGGGCCCTCCTTCTACTAAAGACGGCAGCAAGCGGTCAGCTTCCTCGTGACCGGGGCCGGACACTCCCCTCTCAGGTTTATATCAGCTCTCGGATTGTGGAAGTAGCGCTCGATCAGCGTCCGCGTGCGCAATGATCGACGCTCGTCAGAGTCGTGAGATTCTTACGCAAGTCTAATGCTCATCAGACCTTAGTTTTACGATTGTGTTGTACAACATAATCGGAAGTTCGGGTTAAGGTTAAGGAGGTAGAACGATGAAATTGGTACCGTATCGTGAGTATGACCCGTTGGTCGAGATGAGCCGTATGCTTGACAACATGCACAGCCTCGTCGATCGAAGCCTGGCAGTCGATTTACCCTGGCGGGATCAGCCGGGCATCTATCAACTGGCGCTCGACGTGACCGAAGATGATGACAACGTGGTCGTCCAGACCGCCATCCCGGGCGTTTCCGCAGACGACATCGACATCAGCGTCACCGACAACGTCCTGACAATCTCTGCCGAGTCTGAGGACAGGCGTGAAGAGGACGGGAAGGGATGGCACATGCGCGAGATGCGTTATGGTAAGTTCACCCGTTCGGTCCAACTGCCCGCCGAAGTCAATATCGATCAGGCCGACGCTGAGGTTGAAAACGGTATATTGACCGTTACGCTGCCCAAGACCCAGCCGGGGCCGGTTCAGAAAATTGCGGTCAAAGCCAAGAAGCTGCTGACAGGCAAGAAAGAGTAAGCAGAGACACGCTGGCTCATCGACAAGAGGTGCCTACAAAGCACCTCTTGTTTTTTGACAATATCCAAATCGGATGTGAATCTCGTTCTCGATGGGGGCCTGGTTGTGGAAGACCCCGCAGCATGCTGCGGGGTCTTTTACTCAGTTTGCGCCTTCGTCTGCGCCAGTTGTTTCATCAGGCGGCTCTTCCGCCGGGCAGCGTTCCGCTTGTGGATCGTGCCCTTGCTGGCCGCATGATCGAGATATTTAACCGCCCGGCGCACGGCTTCGTCTGCCGTCTCCAGGTCGCCCGCTTCGATGACCTGGCGGGCCTTTTTCACTTCGGTGCGTGCCCGCCCGCGGTGAACCAGGTTACGCTGGCGCTTACGCTCATTAGAGCGGATACGTTTCTTGGCCGATTTGGTGTTTGCCAAACAGCACCTCCTGCAATGCCTTCCTCAGTTTGATCGCCGTGAGATTGTACCACAGGCGCGGCGCGGTTGTCGAATTGTATTGTTTTCTTAACACTCTAAGGGGGCAGTAATATGTGTGTGACATGTTATAATGGTGTAAGCGCGGGATGTATTTGCTCGCTGCCGGTACTGGGAGACTCTGTCGCCCTGCCTTGCGCGATTCGGCGCTGTGGCTAATATTGGTTGTTAGGAGGGAAGTGACAGGTAGCTTCTGCAGAGGAAACGAGCCAATGGGCTTTGAGCGGGCCAGGGAATTTACGTATAGACGCCTTTTCTTCGGCGACATGGTGCTCAACTGGTTTTTGGGCGCGGTGCTGACCTTTGCTCCCGGTCTGGTTGATGGCCTGCTCGGCGCTGCCCCGCTGCTGCCTTTGCCGGTCTACCGGATAGTCGGCGTCGGTTTTCTGGGGTTCTCGGCCTGGCAGACGTGGATCATCGCCCGGGGCACGATTGGCCCCTGGAGCTGGATCTTCGCGGCAGTTATGGCTGAAGGCCCGGTCGTCTTGCTGACTTTTGTGCTGCTTTTCGTCGACCTGGCACTGCGTCCGGGCTGGCGGATCGTGCTGTGGGTCGGGAATGTGTACATGTTCTTTCTAGGAGGGTGGTATTCTCTCCTGGCCTGGGGACTCTTGAAGCAAGGCCGGGAGTAGATCACCTGAGGCGGTGTAACATACGCCATACGGCGTCGTTATTAAAAAGGAAGCGTGACATGGCAAAAGCCCGGATCCTTGTGATCGACGACGACCCGGTCATCCTTGATATGCTGCAACTGGCGCTCGAAAAGGCCGACTACGAGGTCCTATCCGCGATTGATGGTGACTTGGGGTTGGATCTCTTCCGCCGTGAGAAGCCCGATCTGGTTGTCGTAGATATCGCCATGCCTGGCATCGACGGCTATCAGGTCATCGAGCAGATTCGTGGCACAGGCGAGGAAGCGACCAAAACCCCGATCATCATCCTGACCGCCCACCAGCAAAGCGTGATGCGGGCCTACGCCGAGGAGCTTGGGGTCGACCTCTACCTGACCAAACCCGTCGCGCCCCAGAAGTTGATCGGGCATATTTCCGAGCTTGTGAAATAGCTTCTGGTGTTTTCCGGTGGGGGTGCTTTGCCGTTGGGAAGTTGCGGTCGGCGCTTTTTAATAATGTACCCTAAGTCATATTGACAGCACCGGTAGTATGTGTGTATGGTGGAATATTGAAGGGATTAGCTTACAACCGGGTTGGCATGGCCGACACCGGGGGGCCTGGTCAACGGGTGTGAGTGTAAAGCGGGAGTGATTGGTGCAGAAAACACGGGAGCGCGTCCTGTTAGGGATATTCATGGCCCTGCTGGTGCTGATCCTGATGGTCGGCATCGTGATCGGGCTGCTCCTGCAGGATGCGCTGTCGCCGGATCAACCGGCTATCGTGCAGATCTTACCCAACCCGGACGGGGAAAGCAGCGGCAACGCCGGGGCGGGGTCCTCCGCGTCGTCCTCCTCTGAGGGGGGCGGCCAACTGCCTGCCGGCTCGTCCGGGATGGGCGGAGCCGCTGCCGCCCTCGCGGAGATAGACCAGGGTGGTGGAGATGGTGATCAACCGGCACCGACCACCCCACCGGCCCCGGACTCACAATCGTCCTACGGTGACAGCAGCCCGGATCCCCAATCGACCACCGCTTCGCCGGGAACGACCAAGACGACGACTTCTAAGACCAAGACGCCCGCAACCAAAACCAAGACACCCAAGACCAAGACTCCGGACACCACCACGCCCGACACCACTACCCCCGATACCACCACGCCCGACACCACCACGCCGGAAACTCCCGTCACGCCTACGACGCCGCCCCCACCCTCTCTTGCTTTGCCGGATGACCCGCTTGAGCGTGTGAACGCCTACCGCACGCTGGCCGGTGTCTCCCTGATCGCCGAAGATGCTGCTTTCAGCGATGGCGCGCAGAAGCATGCCCTCTACATGGCCGCTAACCGCATCCTGGTCTATACCGAGGACCCGGCCAAGCTGTACTATACAGTCGAGGGCTACGACGCCGCATCACAGAGCAATCTGTGGTTCGGCAATGGGGTGGGAATGTGGGAGCCATGGGCACCGATTGACGCCTGGATGGAGTCACCCTTCCACCGGCTGTGGATCCTGCATCCCCAGGCCGCCTGGATGGGGTATGGCTTTGCCGAGGATGACAGCGGGCGCGGTGGCGCGACCGCCGCCGCCCTGCGCGTGTTCGGCGGGTGGGACACCGACATCCCCTTTACCTTGCCCCTCAAATATCCGGCTGACAATCAGGAAGATGTGCCCCCCACCCGCTACGGCGTGAGCTTGCAGTTTCCGCCTTTCACCTCCAACCCGACATTTACGTCGGTGTCGTGGGTAGATGAGGGCGGCAATCCCGTCGCCTACGAGAGCTTCGATCCCGAAAGCTCTCCCTACATGCGCGACTACGGGAATGCAATCTTCCTGTACCCGGACAACAATCTCGCACCCGGTACGACCTATACGGTTCATATGCAGGGATCGTACAATGGCGAGACGTTTGATATCGAATGGAGCTTCACGACCGGTGGAGGATAAGATAATGTAGCCGACGATACGACTCGCTTATGCGGAGTTCAAGGGGAGGTGGTTTGCACATAGCTGCTAATACACGATCAGGACGACTCTCGGAGGCGCTTCCGGCCCTGCGAGGTGAAGCAAATGGACTTAAGGAAAGGTTAGGTTGTTATGTTTTGCAATAAAAGTAAATTTATGCTGATACTTGGCAGTACGCTTGCCCTGCTGGTGCTGACTTTCAGCGTGGCACCGGCAGCCATGGCCAGCCCGCAGGCGGTCCCACTGAGTGGTGATGTCGTTGCCGACGAGGTAGTCGTCTCCTTCGAGAAAGGCACCACTGAGGACGATGTCAAGGCGGCGGCTGCCCGCGCCGGAGCCGAGGTTGTCCGCTATAACGCCGACACCGGCCTGGCGCTCTTCAAACTGGTGGACGGCCGCAAGGGCGAAGCCGGCGGGGCCAATGCTGCCTCAGACGAAGCGTCCGCTGCGCTGGACGCCATCCCCGGCGTCGTGGCGGCTGAGCCGAACTACATCTACCGCTCGGTGGAGCCGGTCGCCGCTGCGGGTGATGCCAGCAGTGAGGAACCCCTCACCTACACGTTGTGGGCTAAGGACTATCTGTACACGCTGCCGGACTATGGCGGGACAGAGACCTATGTCCAGGTGACACTCGAAGACCCCCTCGGTGCGGAGTACCCCGGCGACCCGGAGATACTTGAGACCTGGGGCTGGTGGTTTGTCGGCGCAGACGTGGCCTGGGGGGGGAAATATAAGCCTCCAACGGTCGCCGTCCTGGACACCGGCGTCGCGCCCAAGCACCCCGATCTGAAGAAAGGGGCGAAGCAGGGCTACGACTTCGTCAATGACAAGAAGGGGGCTGATGACGACAACGGCCACGGCACGCACCTGGCGGGCATCATCGGTGCCGATAAGAGTAAGGCCGGCTCCAAGAAGGCGCTCGGCATCAAGGGCGTGAGCAATGGCAGCAGCATCGCTTACAAGGTGCTGGACGCCAACGGCAGCGGCACCATGTACGATGTCGCCGAGGGCATCTACGAGGCCGCCGGCGCCAAAGGTGTCTCCATCATCAACTTGAGCCTGACCGGCCCCTACTCGGTCGCGCTTGAGGACGCCGTCGAGTACGCCATCATAACCAAGGGCAAGCTGCTGGTCGTGGCGGCGGGCAACGGTGGTGCATCGCTCGCCTGCGACGGCCTGGGCGGCGCAGATGATCAATACCCGGCCTGCTTCCGCAACGATGTCCTGTACAACCCGCTGATCGCCCCCGGCCTGATCGTCGTCGAGGCGCTCGGCGACCAGACGGCTTTCGTCAACGACGACGTGCTCGACCCCGAAGAGCGCTTCTGCATGTGGACTGGCTCAAACTACGGCCCCTACGTCGATATCGCCGCGCCCGGTCTCGACATCTACTCGACCCTGCCAAACTACCCGGTCAACGGCGACTATCCCGAGGGCTTCGGCTACATGACCGGCACCTCGCAGGCGACGGCGCACGTCTCTGCCGCTGCCGCCATGGTCTGGGCGCTGGATTCCGACTGGACCGCCGCCGAGGTCAAGACGAGGTTGACCGCCAACGGGCGGGCGCTGCCGACCGGGCTTACCTGCACGGAAGGGGCCGGGACCGGGTCGCTGCCCGATGTGCCGGTTCTGTGGCTGCCCGGCGCCATGGAGCTGTCTGGCTTCTGGGGCTATCTCTATGACGCCGACACCGGCGCGGCCATCCCCGGTGCGAAGGTCACCCCTGAGGTGGGCGGCAAGGGTGTCGGCAAGTATACCGTTTGCATGCAGCCGCCTTCTCCGGGCGACAAGGGCAAGAAGTATTGCTCGCACTACGACCGCTTCTTCTTGCTCAACATCCCGGACCCGACGACAACCCCGGTTGACATATCGGTTGACGACAGGGATCACGCCGACGGCGACCTGATCCTTGAGGGGTTGTTGCCTCCCTCCAACGACCGCTGGTACGTGGGCTACGTGACCCTGCCTAAGAGCTATAAGGGTCGCTGGAGCTTCGTCGTCAACTGGGAGGATACCTGGCTCGACACCGACCTGAACACCTACCTGTTCATGCCGGCCAGCGCTGTGTACTACGACGATGCGACCGGCACGTATCCGGCCCTCACGTGGGTCGGCTCCCTGGAGCCTTTTGGCGTAACCCTCACCGAACCCTGGGCAAGCGGCGACCTGATGATCGACCCCTGGGCGCGCGTCCTGTACGACAGCAATTTCAGTCCCGACAGTGCCTACTGGAACCCGCGCACGAATGCGGGGCAGGGGGACTACGGGGGCTTCCAGTCCGACTCGCTGCTGATGATCCCGACCTACTCCGGTGAGCACCTGTTTGTCGTGGCCAATAGCTTAGCCGGCGGCGATCCCCCGGGTACGGCGGAGGACGCGTGCGCCTACATCTGGAACGGCGGCTCGCTCGTCTTCAAGGGCTGCGGAAGGGACGCGACTGTCACCAACTCCGTCTTCGACCCCTTCTGGGTCATTGGGCGGATACAGGCTGGCGGGACCTGGCAGGAACTCAACCTGCTCACCGACGACACCGACAGCGGTGATGGTGAATGGATCAAGAAGTACACGCCGCAGGGCACCGGCTTCGACGAGCCGCTCCCCGGCGGTGGCGGCCCCCTCCCGACGGGTGAGTAGACTTTAGTCACGTTCTGGTATAGCAGCGTGGCAGTGCACGGCGCACTGCCACGCTTTTTGATTCTCCTCGATCGGTTCTGGTGCTCTGCTCGGTTTAGTTCGGAGTTACGCAGTCGAGCCGCTTGTGCCGAGTCCACCTCGCAGTGATGCAGCATCCTGCCTGACAAAGCCCTGCACTTGTGCCGACCGGAGGTCGGTGGAGGTGAGGGAGCTGACAGCCAACCGCCAATCGCTGATAGCTGACCGGCTGATAGCTGACCGCTGACCGGCTGATGGCTGACCGCTGACCGGCTGATAGCTGACCCGCTGACCGGGTGGTATACTCTTGCCGCTCAAATCACGTTTGACGCGGCCAGGAGATATGCAACCAGTCCCCCTTTCCCCCGATACCATCGCCCGTCGTACCCTGCGTGGTGCCTTCTACGCGGGCGTTGCCCAGTACGCCGCCCTGGCTATCGGGATCGTCAAGGGCGCAATCCTGGCGCGACTGGTCATCCCGGAGATCTTCGGCATCGTCGCCTACGCCACTACCTGGGTGTCGTTCCTGACACTCTTCAGGATGGAGCTGAGTCCGGTGGTCGTCAGCGACCCATCCGGCAACCGGGCGCGGCTGGTTACCCAGTTCATCCTGGAGATCGCGACGACGGCTTCGGGGTTCGTGCTGGCCGGGCTGCTGTACCTGGTCGCACCGTCGGTTTGTTCGCCGCGCTGCTGGCACGCCATCGCCGCCATCCTGGCGATCCGTATGGTCGCCGCCTTCACCTCGACACCGCTCTACATCCTCTCGCGTGACATCCGCCAGAAAACCCTGACCCGCCTGACGCTGCTGGGGGCCTTGGGGTCGCTGGCCGTCGCGCCGCTGGCCGCCTACCTGGGATTTCCGCTGCTCGCCCTGCTGCTCGACGTGGCTATTCCGGTCATCGTCTCCGGCGTGGGGGCCTGGCTGGCGACCGGCTGGCGCGTGACCCGCGACTGGGATTCGGGCGTCGCCCGCGATACGATCTCGTTTGGCTTCACGCTGTGGACCAACGGCCTGCTGGGCAAGATCATCTACGAGTTCGACGACTGGCTGGTCGGCAGGGTCAAGGGTAACGCGGCGCTCGGCTTCTACTCCAAGGCATACGCGCTGGCTAAGATGCCGATGGACGTTTTCGCCGGGGTGGTGGGCCAGCTTGCCCCGGCGCTGTACGCGCAGAGCCTCAACGCCGATCCCGGCCTCCTGGCGCACGCCTACACGCGCACGACTTGGCTGCTCACCCGCCTGGTTGCGCTGTCGAGCATCGTCATGCTGGCTGCCGCCGAGGAGATCATCCGCATCCTGCTCGGCCCGACCTGGCTGCCCATCGCGCCGCTGCTGCGCCTGATGTTCCTGTTTGCGCTGGGCCGCCCGTTGATGCAGAACAACGCCCAGTTGATGGTCGTCATGCGCCGCGAGAAGCTGCTGCGCCGCTTTTACCTGCTGGAGGCCCTGATTCTGTTGGTGCTCGGCCCACCGGCTGTGCTGCGCTGGGGCGGGGCGGGCGCGTCAATCGTCGTCAGCGTGATGATGGCCGCCGGGCTGCTGGTCTCGCAGTGGCACGTGTCGCGCCGGTTGTCGGTGAGTGTGATCCCGCTGTACCTGCTCCCGACCGTGTTAACCGTCCTGCTGACGCCCTTCCTGTACGGGGTCGGGCAGGCGGTCGGGGCGGGCGTGATCGTGTCGCTGCTGTTGAAGGGCCTGATCGGCGTGACCCTGTTCGGCGGGGTGGTCTACCTGCTGGAGCGGGAGGCCGTCGGCGAGGTGCTGGCGCGCGTGCGTGACCTGTGGCGCGTGGGTCTGGCCGGTGATGAGGAGTCACACGAGGTGCACGATGAAACGTCTTCGTGACTGGGTCAGCACACGGATTTACATCTTCTTCAAGATATATTTGCTCAATCACGTCGTGAGCTGGCTGCCCTGGATGCGCTTCCGGCTGTGGTACTTCCGCACGGTGGGCGGGATGACGATCGGCCCGGACACCGCGCTGTGGATGGGCTGCCGCTTCGCGGGGGACAAGATCCACGAGATCGAGATCGGGCGCGGGTGCTCGATCCCCAGGGTGTTTTTCGCCGTCGGCGCGAAGGTCAAGATCGGCGACTATGTGGTCTTCGGGCACTACGTTGACCTGTACTCAGCCGAGCACGACCCCGACGACCCGGCTTTCACGCAGCGCAATGCGCCTATCACCATCGGCGACCGGGCGTTCATCGCCTCGCGGGTCGTCATCCTGCCGGGCGTGACCATCGGCGAGGGCGCGGTCGTCGCTGCGGGCGCGGTCGTGACCAGGGACGTGCCGCCCTACACCATCGTCGGCGGGAACCCGGCCCGCGTCATCCGCGAGCGCGGCACCCGCGAGTTCACCTACACCCACACGCTCAAGAACGTTCCCCCCTTCACGTAGGGGCGCGACGAATCGAGGCCGGGCCGGTACAATAGCCGCCCTGAATCTACGAGGAGTGTCTATCGCATGCAGAAGCTGAAATCACTTGTCCTGGGCCTCGACGGGGGCACCTGGGATGTGCTGTTACCGCTGATCGACCTGGGCGTGATCCCCAACATCGGTAAGCTCGTCGGGCGGGGCGCGCGCGGTGTGTTGAAGTCCACCTTCCCCCCCACGACCGGCCCGGCCTGGACGACCTTCGCCACCGGCAAGAACCCCGGCCATCACGGGTTCGTGGACTGGGGCCTGCTCGACGAGGAGTACTACCTCAGGATGTGGAGCGCCGCCCAGGTCCCCGACCAGACGCTGTGGACCCGCCTGAGCGACGCCGGGCGGCGCGTGGGCGTCTTCAACGTGCCCTTTTCTTACCCCCCGGACTCGATCAACGGCTTCGTGGTGTGTGGTATGGGGACGCCCGGCCACAGCTACGCCTGGACTCACCCGCCTGAGCTGAAAGACCAGATCGCGGCGGAACTGGGCGAGCGCTATATCCTCAGCCTTGAGCTGATCCCCTACGCCGCGGACGAGTACGACCGTCTGGTCGATGACCTGATCGCGCTGGAGGAGCAGCGCACGGCGATCCTGCTGCGCCGCCTGGAGGAGTATCAGCTTGACGACCTGATCGTCGTCTACACCGGGACCGACCGGGTCGGGCACTTCCTGGGGCACTGCGCCGACTTCGGCGGCAGGTCGGATCTGGACTCGCTGATCCCGGAGCAGGCGGCGGTGATCCGCTACTACCGTGCGCTGGATCAGCACGTCGGGCGCGTGCTGGAGTGGGTCGGGCCGGATACCACCATCGCGGTGGTGTCCGATCACGGATTCGCCGCCAAGGACAAGGTCTTCTACATTAACGAGTGGCTGCGCAGACGGGGCTACCTCGCCACCACGCCGCTCAGCCGCCTCAAGTCACGGCTGGCGTACCTCTCCGGCGCGTTCCGGCGCGAGAAGCCCTCCGCCGCCGCGTCCGGGCCATCCGAGGACGACGAGGGGATCGCCGGGATCGTGTACGAGAACCGCTTCAACACCGGGTTGCACCTCGGCCAGCGGATCGACTGGTCACGGACGCGCGCCTTCTCCAACTCACACAACGGACTGTACATCAACACCGTCGGGCGCTTCGCGCACGGGATCGTGCAGCCAGGCGCGGAGTGCGAGGCCCTGCGCGAGCGCCTTACAACCGACCTGCTGGCGATCCGCGATCCGCAGTCGGGCCGTCCGGTGGTCGAGGCGGTCTACACTCGCGAGCAGGTGTACGTCGGCCCCAAACTGGAGCAGACACCCGATCTGCTGCTGCGCTTCCGCGACGACCGCTATATGAGCAACCGCTACTTCTTCGCTCCCCAGGATTTCGGGCTGATCATCGGCACCAGCGCCTTCGGTCGCCCGATCCACTGGGGGCGGGGCGATCACCACCACGACGGCATTCTGCTGTTGGCCGGGCCATCCTTCCGGGATGGGGCGGCGCTGGAGCCAACCTCGATTGAGAACGTCACCCCGACCATGCTACACGTGTTGGGGATGCCCATCCCGACCGGCATGACCGGCCAGGTGATCACACCCGCCCTGACGGAGGAGCATCGCCGGGCGCACGCCGTCGAGACGGTCGACGACCCCGCCCTGAAGCCGGAGGCCGACCTGCAGGGGGGGATGTCTGCCGAGGAGGAGAAGCTGGTCTACGAGCGGCTGCGCGACCTCGGCTACCTGGAATAGCGCCCTGCGACCCGCTGGCCGCTTTGTGCGTATATTCGGGTGAGTAAGGTATGATCGTTGAAGCGTAGCGACGAAGAGAGGTAATAACGTGTTTGGATATGGATTGCTTGGGTCCCTGCTGATCGGCCTCATTGCGGGGGCGATTGCCGGGCGCATCACGGAAGGGCGCGGCTTTGGCTGCCTGGGGAACATCGTCGTGGGCGTGATCGGCGCGCTGCTGGGCGGCTTTCTGTTTTCGCTGGCGGGACTTCCCGATCTGAGGGGCCTGATCGGCTCGCTGATCACGGCGACGGTCGGCGCGACGGTCTTCCTGGTCGTCGTCGGGTTGTTCAAGCGGTGACGCTGCTCCCTGAGGTCACCGCCTGACGGCAATACTGGCTGCATGATGCCTGCCCGCCTCGTCTCCGGGGCGGGCTTTTTTGTTGGCTGCCGGCCATCGCGGTGCGGTGCTTCGGGCTTTACCCTCACCCCTGTCTCGCTGCGACCTCCGGTCGCCCCGTGACGTCCCCTCTCCCGCCGGGAGAGGGGAAAGCGCGCACTACGAGCACGCTCGTAGTGTGCGCAGGGGTGAGGGCAGGCAGTGAAGACATTCTCGCCCCTCAGAGGCCACAAACAGAACCGGCGTACAGAATCTCCCCTCCACTTTGTCGTACTATGGGGCGCGATTCGTGAAATCCGCGAAATTTAGGGATAATCTGATAGAGCGTCCAAGCTGGCCGGGCGGTCGCGGACCGGGGTGACACCGGTCTGAGGAAAGTCCGCGCTCCGCAGAGCACGATGCTGGCTAACGGCCAGGCGGGGTGACCCGACGGAATAGTGCAACAGAGAGGCAGATTGCTGCCCCGTGTCGGCGCTGCCGGTGCGTGGTGCAGCGAGGGTGAAACGGTGCGGTAAGAGCGCACCGGCGCTCCTGGTGACAGGGGCGGCCGGGCAAACCCCATCGGGAGCAAGGCCAAGCAGGGACGAGGTGTGGCTCGCACCGCCTGAGTTCCGGGTCGGCTGCTGGAGGCGGGCGGTAACGTCCGTCCCAGATAGATGACCGCCCAGGGGCGTAACTGCCCTGGACAGAACGCGGCTTACAGGCCAACTTGGGCGCTTTTTGTTGGCCGGAGGGAGGATGGGGAAACGTCGCGGCGCGGTCGCGCCGTGATCTGAGTTGCTTGCCTTCTTGCCGACACACGGTACAATTGCCTACGTTCTGCGAGCTTCGCTTCGCAAACTCGGCAAAAAAAGTTGCGAGGAAGGCTGGTCTTGAAAAAATTACTGATAGCTATTCTGCTTGTTCTGGCTCTGGCATTGGCCGGTTGTAAAGTTATCGCACCCACCCCGGCCCCGACCTACACGCCGGTGCCAACCTATACGCCGTTGCCGACCTATACGCCCTTCCCGACGGCGACGGCGACCTTCTTGCCGCCGCCGACGGAGGTTGTGCTCGATACGCCGACGCCGGTCGTGATCGATGCGCCCGATGTGCTGACGACTCCGACCAGTGCCGGGCTGCAGGCCGTTCTGGCCTTCGGCTCGAATCTGCGTGAAGGCCCCGGCAAGTTGTTCGATGTGATCACACGCCTCAGCGCGGGTGAGACGCTCATGATCCTGGGGCGCGACGTGCCGGGCTTCTGGATCTTCGTCCGCACCGCCACCGGCCTGGAGGGCTGGGTCGCCGTGACGCAGGTTCAGGGGCCGCTTGACATTCCCCGCATCCCACTTGCCCAGAATATCCCGACGCCGGAGGTGACCGGCAGTCCCCAGGTGGGGACGCCCGAAACGCCCACCACGGCTTCGGGGACCACGACGGTCACCAGCACCAGTCTGCCCAGCGGCACGCCGGGCACCTATTTCTTTGTGATAACGGCCGGTGCTCCGCAGCAGTGCGAGACTCTCACCATAGGGGTGTACGCTCGCTTCCACGTTGATGACATCGACGAGACCATCCCGCCTTACAACTCCGAAAACCCCACCTCGGTCGTCGGAGTGCGCGTCTACCGCGTCTTCCGCACTTACGTCCCGGCGTTCATCCAATTGATGACGAGCGGCGACATGACACCTGGCGACTGCCAGGCGGATAACACCTGTGGCACCGCCACCTTTGAAATATGCATGTCTGCCTCGGCGACGGCACCCACCGGCGGCAACGACTACATCCAGAACATCACGCTGGTGATCGGCACACAGAGCTATGATCAGCTCTTTGAGGACGCCCGTGTCGAGATTCCGACCATGTTCCGCGTGGTTGCACCCTGAGGACGTTGGAATCTCGTCTCATCTGGTCCACGCGCCGGGTTCACGCCCGGCGCGTGGCACGTTGGAAGGCACCGGCGGCACGGATGTGCCCCGCCTGACGACCACCCTGCTAAACCCTGACGCTCCCCTCACCCGGCGTGGCGGCTCGTTGCATCTTTACCGCCGAGTCTTATAATGTTGGTGTCGTTTGGGTGAGGTATGGGGGCGTCTAAGTCCCCGGATATTTCCGTCTGTGAATGTTGGTGATTGACCGGCCTGAGTGCGTCTCAGGGGGAGGTAAACTGTCATGATCGACCGCAAGCTGCTATCCCGCAGGATGATCAGGCTGGCGGCTGTTTTCGCGCTGCTGGCCGCGTTGGCCTGCTCGCTGCCCAGCCCACTGGGGCGGCAGACCGCCCAGCCCACGGAGGAAGCGGGCGTGACGGAGGTATCGCCCGCCGAGGCGCCGCTACCCACCGTCGACGTGTCGCAGTTGCCTCCGACCGCGCCTTGCATCGTCGCCCGGCGTCCCGCGCCCGGCGAGGAGCTTCCGCTCGACGGCAGCGTTGACATCTACTTCGACCAGCCGATGGACCAGGACAGTGTGGAGGAGGCCATTCGCTTTGCTCCGGCGCTCGATGTCGACCTGCTGTGGGTTGACGACGCCACGCTGCGCATCACTCCCAAGCCGGGCCAGCTTGAGCGCGCCACCCGCTACCAGGTGGAGGTCGGCCAGGACGCGGCCAGCCTCGACGGCCTCTCGATGGAGGAACCGGTCGCCGTCGAGGTGCAGACGGTTGGCTTCCTGGAGGTCGGTGAGGTTGTTCCTGCGCCCAACGCGCAGGAGATCGGGCCTGACTCGACCATCACCGTCTTCTTCAACCGGCCGGTCGTCCCGCTGGTCATCGTCGAGGACATGCCCGATCTTCCCCAGCCGCTCAGCTTCGAGCCGGATATCCCCGGCGAAGGCGAGTGGGTCAACACCAGCATCTACTCCTGGACTCCCGCCGCACCGCTGGCGGGCGGCGAATCCTACACCGTGACCGTCAAAGCCGGGCTGGAGGATCAGACCGGTGGTGTGCTGCAGGAGGATTACACCTGGCAGTTCGCCACCCTGTCGCCCGGCGTCGTCAGCGTTGATCCGGTCAGCAATACGGCCAACGTCCCGCTCGACGCCACCGTCGAAATTGAGTTCAACCAGCCGATGGACCGCGCCAGCGTCCAGAACGCCTTCTCGCTCGTCAACCGGGACGACGGTCAGCCGGTGAGCGGCAGCTTTAAGTGGGACGACGAGAGCCGCCTGATGACCTTCACGCCGCTGAGCCTGCTCGACCTGGACGGCGATTACGAGGCGTCCGTGTCGGCGGATGCTGAGAGCGCGAGCGGCCGGGGCACCCTGGGTCGGAACGTTCTCTGGAATTTCACGACCGTGCCCCCTCCGGCAGTCGTTGGCACCCGCCCGGCGAACGGCGCGCAGAGCGCGTCCGTCTGGGAAGGGATCCGCATCACCTTCGCCTCGCCGATGGACAGTGACAGCGTCGAGGAGCACATCGTCTCCGAACCGGCGCTTCCCGACTCGGCTACCTTCTATTCGGGGTACGGGTATGGCTCGTCAGGCACCAATTGGCGTCTGAACATCAACGCCTTTCTGGAACCGTCTACCACCTATACCATCACGCTGACGCCGGGCGCGTCTGACCCCTACGGCAACACCATTGACCAGCCGTACACCTTCAGCTTCACCACCGGGCCGCTTGAGCCGCTGGTGCAGCTTAACACCCAGGGTGTTTTTGGCGTCTACGACGCCAACCGCGCAACCGAGCTTTTCGCCCTCTACCGCAACGTCGACTACCTCGACTTCACCCTCGCCCGGTTGAGCCTGGAGGAGTTCGGTATCCTGACGGGGCCGGATAGCTACCAGACGCTGGATTCCTTCCGCCCGTCGGGCGACCAGCTCGTCCGCGAGTGGCGTGTTCAGTCCGAGGCCGCGCTCAACGAGGCGACCTACACCCGCATCCAGGTGGCCTCTGAACAGGGCGGCACGCTCGACCCTGGCATCTACCTGCTGATCGCCGACGCCCCTAAGATCCGGGGCGACATTCGCCACTTCATGGTCGTCGTCAACGCCAACCTGACCTACAAGGCCAGCTTCGACGAGGCATTCCTGTGGCTGACCGACCTGGAGACCGGCGAGCCGATCTCCGGTGCAGCCGTCACGGTCTACGACGAGGCCTTCCACCGGGCCGCAGAGGGTTCCACCGACGCCGACGGCGTGCTCCAGGTCACGACGCCGCACCGCGATACGCTGTGGGATGGCTGGTACGCCGTCGTCGAGGATGGCGACGTGTTCGCAGTGACGATGACGGACTGGACGAGCGGCCTCCAGGCCTGGGATTTCGGCGTCCCTAGCCAGCTTGAGTACGAGAACTTCAGCCTGTACCTGTACTCCGACCGCCCGCTCTACCGTCCAGGGCAGGAGGTTTACTTCAAGGGCATTCTGCGCAGCAAGGACGATGTCATCTACTCGCTGCCGTCTCAGACCCGCATCCCGGTCGAGATCTACAACGACCAGGGCGACAAGGTCTACGGCGAGACCCTGCCCGTCAACGAGTTCGGCACCTTTGAGGGAATGTTTACCATCGACAAAGAAGGCACGCTCGGCTACTACACCATCGAGGCCCTCGTCGGCGAGAGCAGCGTCCGGCTTGGCTTCCAGGTCGCCGAGTACCGCAAGCCGGAGTTCGTGGTCAACCTTGAGCCGGACAAGGACGCCGTGCTGGACGGGGAGACCATCGATGTCACCGTCGATGCCCAGTTCTTCTTCGGCGGGCCGGTCAGTGACGCCGAGGTCACCTGGACGGTCATGTCGGGGACGTACTACTTTGATTACCAGGGGCCGGGCCGCTACAACTTCACCGACTACGACTACGACCTGAGGTACAGCGAGGACTACATCCCCGGCTTCGGCGAGGTGATCGCCGACGGCAGCGGGCGCACCGGCCCGGATGGCAAGTACACCATCAGCCTGCCTGCCAGACTCGACGAGAGCAAGACCAGCCGCCGCTTCACCTTCGAGGCGGTCGTCACCGACATCAACGAGCGTTCCGTCGCCGGGCGGGTCGAGGTCGTCGTCCACAAGGGACAGTACTACGTCGGGGTGCACCCCGATACCTACATCGGCAAGGCCGATGAGGAACAGTCGGCCAGCCTGATCGTCGTCGACTGGGACAGCGAGCCGGTCGCCGATCAGGAGGTGACCGTCCAGCCCGTCAAACGCGAGTGGTACAGTGTCAAAGAGGAGGACGAGTACGGGCGCACCCAGTGGATCTGGAGCGTCAAGGAAACTGAGGTCGGTGATCCCATCACCGTCACCACCGACGAGAAGGGCAAAGCGTCCGTCAGCTACGTCCTGCCGGAAGGCGGCGTCTACAAGATCCTGGCGACCGTCGCCGACCCGGAGGGCAACGAGAATCGGGCCAGTGCCTTTATGTGGGTCAGCAGCCGCAGGTTCGTCGCCTGGCGGCAGACCAACGACAACCGCTTCGACCTGATCGCCGACAAAGATACCTATCAGCCCGGTGAGACCGCCGAGATCCTGATCGCCTCACCTTTCGCCGGAGAGGACGTTCAGGCGCTGATCACGGTTGAGCGGGCCGGTGTTATCAGCCACAAGGTGGTCACGCTGGACACCAACTCTTACGTCTACCGGCTGCCGATCACCGGCCAGCACGCGCCCAACGTCTACGTCTCGGTCGTGCTGGTCAAAGGCGTCGATCAGTCCAATCCCGTTCCCGCTTTCAAGATGGGGGAGGTCAAGCTGGCCGTTGACCCGGTTGAGCAGACGCTCCAGGTGACCGTCACGCCGAGCAAGGAGCGGGTCGGCCCGCGCGATGCGGTCACTTACAGCATCGAGACGAAGGACTTTGCCGGGAACCCGGTCGACGCCGAGGTTTCGCTGGCGCTGGTCGACCTGGCGACGCTCTCGCTGGCGAATCCCAACAGCGGCCCCATCGTGGATCACTTCTACGGCAATCAGGGGCTGGCCGTGCGCACCGGCGTGTCGCTGCTCTACCTGGTCGACCGCCTCAATCAAGACCTGTTCGACAAGGGCAAGGGCGGCGGTGGCGGCGGCGCGGAGGGCTTCTTTGATGTCCGCACCGAGTTCGAGGACACTGCCTACTGGGCTGCCCAGGTACGCACCGGCAGGGAGGGTGTTGCCCAGGTGACCGTCCGGCTGCCCGACAACCTGACCACCTGGCGGCTCGACGCGCGCGGTGTGACCCAGGATGCGCTCGTCGGGCAGGACGAGGTCGATATCGTCGCCACCAAGCCGCTCTTGATCCGCCCCGTGACCCCGCGCTTCTTCGTCGTGAACGACCGGGCGACGCTGGCGGCGGTCGTCAACAACAACACCGAGGAGGTGATTGAGGCCACCGTCTCGCTGGAGGCGCAGGGCGTGACCATCACCGGTGACACGGTTCGGAATGTCACCATTCCGGCGGGCGGGCGCGTCGAGGTGACCTGGCCGGTCGTCGTCGACGTGCAGGCGGAGTGGGTTGACCTGGTGTTCGGCGTGCGGGGCGGTGACTACAGCGATGCGTCGAAGCCCCCGCTCGGCGACCCGGACTACGATCAGAAGCTGCCCGTCTACCGCTACGAGGTGCCGGAGACGGTCGGCACGGCGGGCCAGTTGACCCAGGCGGGCGAGCGCACCGAGGGCATCGTGCTGCCGCCCACCTACGAGGTGACGCAGGGCCAGGTGCAGGTGAACATCAACCCCTCGCTGGCGGCGGCCACGCTCGACGGGCTGTACTGGCTGGAGCACTATCCATACGAGTGCACCGAGCAGGTTGTCAGCCGCTTCCTGCCCAACGCCCTCACGATGCGTATCCTGCGTAAGTTCGATGTCTCCGACCCCGAGCTGGAGAGCAACCTCAAGGTGCAGATCGACATCGGCCTGCAAAAGCTCTATGCCCAGCAGCACGTCGACGGCGGCTGGGGCTGGTTTGTGAGAAGCGACAGCAACCCGACCGTAACGGCTTACGTCGTCCAGGGCCTGCTCGCCGCGCAGGATGCAGGCGTCGAGGTTGACGAGCGTGTTATTTCGGATGGTATCAGCTACCTGAAGGGGCAGTTGAGGTCGCTCAGCAATCTCGACTCGCACGAGAAGCTGGACCGGCAGGCTTACATCCTCTACGTGCTGGCTAAGGCCGGGGAGGCCGACGTCAGCCGTACCGTCCAGCTCTACGATAACCGCGAGGGTCTGCAATACTGGGCGCGGGCGCTGGTGGCCCAGACGTTGTGGATGATCGACCCGGACGACACACGTCTGGAGGCCATCCAGTCCGACCTGGTCAACGCGTCCATCCTCAGCGCGACCGGCGTGCACTGGGAGGAGGAGGCCGACGACCTGTGGAACTGGAACACCGACATCCGCTCGACGGCCATCATCCTCGATACCCTGGCCCTTCTGTGGCCGGACAACGACCTGGTGCCCAACGGCGTGCGCTGGCTGATGGTCGCCCGCGAGGGCGATCACTGGACGACCACCCAGGAGACGGTCTGGGCGCTGATCGGCCTGACCGACTGGATGGCCGTCACCAGCGAGCTTAACGCCGACTACGACTGGGAGTTCACCTTCAACGGGCGGTCGCTCGCCAGCGGCCAGGCCAGCCGCCAGACGGTGAGCGAAACGACCACCATCACCCTTGACATCACCGACCTGCTGCCCGACGAGGTCAACCGCCTGACCTTCGAGCGCGGGGGCGGCCCTGGACGGCTGTACTACACCGCTCACCTGACCGCCTATCTCCCGGTTTCGGAAGTCGATCCGCTCAGCCGTGGCATCGTCGTCAGCCGCCGCTACCTCAACGAGTACGGTACGCCGGTGACGCAGGGCTACGTGGGCGACATCCTGACCGTCGAGGTGACCATCATCGCGCCGCACAACCTGCACTTCGTCGTCCTTGAGGACTACTACCCGGCGGGTGCGGAGGCCATCGACACCGGCCTGCTGACCGAGAGCGTGCTCAGCGAGCGGCCCACCCTGCGGCCCGATGTCGCGTGGTGGCGTGACTGGTGGTGGTGGAGTTGGTGGTGGTCGGAGACCGACCTGCGCGACGAAAAGGCCGTGCTGTACGCCGATTACCTCTCGGCGGGCACCTACCAGTACACCTATCAGATTCGTCTGGGGCTGGCGGGTAACTTCCAGGTGATCCCGCCTGTGGCCTGGGAGTTCTACTTCCCGGAGGTCTACGGTCGCGGCGAGGGGATGCTGTTTGACATCTTCCCGGCGCAGTAAGACTGTCCGGGGCGATCAAACACCATACGATGAGCTAACCGGTCTGCGGCCCTGCCCGCGCGGGGTCGCAGACCCGGCTTTACCCTCACCCCTGTCGCGCTGCGACCTCCGGTCGCCCCGCGACTTCCCCTCTCCGCCGGGAGAGGTGAAAGCGCGCACTCCGAGCGTGCTCGGAGCGCGCGCAGGGGTGAGGGCAGGCAGTGAGGGTATCTTTCGACACCCAGGGGCCGCAAGCAGGATCGGCGCACAGAATCTTTCCTCCACTTTTTCGTACTATGCCGGGGACAGGTAAAATGTCCAAACGCGCCAAGGCGGTGTACAATAGGCGCTGTGCGAGCGCCCGATCCACCTGGCCGATAGGAGGTGCACATGGAGGTCCAGGTCAACACCCGGCTCGTTGAGATGCTGAGCGCCGATTACCAGGTTTCCGGCAGTCTGGAAATACGCGGCGACAGCCCGGCCGTGTACATCAACAACCCGTCCTACCCGGTGTTCGCCCTCCGCGATGCCACCGTCACGCCGCTCATGCCCGGCACCCAGATCGGCACGATGAGCGTGCCTCGGCTCTTTGTCCACAGGGAGGAGCTACAGGTCATCCTGATCGACATGCCCGTCGAGGAAGCCCAGTTGCCGCCCACCAGGAGGAATCTGGTCTGCTTCACCGACACCTTTGTGGTCCGGGGGGGCTTTGCGTCCGGCCAGGAGACCCAGGCGGTTAACCTGTTCACCGCCGGGCAGGGACCGTTTTTCCCGGCGGTAGAGGCCGAGGTTGTCGCGCTGCGCCCCCTGATGGAGGAGATCGGCGGTCAGGCCGACCTGGTCTTTTTGCGCGGCGACGCCGTGCGCACTTTCTACAGCACCGACGGCGAGTAGGCGTCGCAGCGCCGTGGCCGCGTTCGTCGTCTTCGCCGCCGCGTCGGCGGGGCTTGTCTGGTATACGTGGAGGGCTTACGGCGAGTCGCGCACGCACGCCGTCTTTCGCTTCTTCGCCTTCGAGTCGATCCTGCTGCTGTGCATCCTCAACCTGGAGTATTGGTTCCACGATCCTTTCTCGGCGTTCCAGATCGTCTCGTGGCTGCTGCTGATCGTCTCGCTCGTCCTGGCGGTGCACGGGTTCTACCTGCTTCACCGCGTGGGCAGGCCGGATGGCACATTCGAGGATACCACCATCCTGGTCAGGCAGGGCGCATATAAGTACATCCGCCACCCGCTCTACAGCTCGCTGTTGTTTCTGGCGTGGGGGGTGTTCTTCAGGGGCTTGTCGCTGCCCGCCGGGTCGCTGGCGCTGGTGACCTCCGCCTCCCTGTTCGCCACCGCCAGGGTCGAGGAGGCCGACAACCTGCAAAAGTTCGGCGACGACTACGCCGAGTACATGCGAACAACCCGCATGTTTGTCCCGTTTCTGTTCTAGGAGGTGGCCGTCAGGGTACCCGGCCTGGATTGGCGAGCGTCAGCCCAGGCCGAGCTCGTCTGTGAAGGCGAACAGCGACGCCGAGCCGCCCGTGTGCAAGAACAGCACCCGCTCCTCGCCCCCAAACGCGCCCCGCCGGATCAGGTCGATCAACCCACCCAGCGCGCGCCCGGTGTACACCGGGTCGGCCAGGATGCCCTCGTGACGCGCCAGCAGGCTCACCGCCTCGCGCTCCACGTCCCCGACCACGGCGTAGCCCCCACCCAGGTAGGCGTCATCGATCTCGACTGCGGCGGCGATGTCCGCTTCGTCCCGCTCGATGCCCAGCAGGCGCGCCCCCTGCACGGCCAGTGCCGTCACGTGCGGGGCCAGCTCATCTTTGGGCCGGTCAACGCTGATCCCCAGCAGGCGTGTCTTACCCGCCAACCCGGCGATCTTCGCCCCCAGGATCATCCCGGCCTGCGTGCCGCCCGACGAGGTAGCGAAGACGACCACGTCAAAAGGGCCGCTTGTTTTCATCTGGGCGGCCAATTCCTCCATCGCCGCGACGTAGCCCATGATGCCCGTCGCGTTCGACCCGCCGTAGGGGATGACGTGCGGCTTTCCCCCATCCGCTTTGATCTGCGCCTCGACCTGCGCGATGGTCTCGTCGTAGGGGGCGCGCTCGGTCGTCCAATGGATCGCCGCGCCCAGCAGGTAATCGAGCAGGATGTTGCCGTTGATGGCAGCGGGCGCTTTCCCATCCGGCGCGTAGAGCACCAGGTGGCAGGCCAACCCGCTCCGGGCGGCGGCTGCTGCCGTCTGGCGGGCGTGGTTGGACTGCGTCGATCCGGCGGTGATCACCGTGTCGGCTCCGTTCTCCAGCGCCTCGGCGATCAGAAACTCCAGCTTGCGCACCTTGTTACCGCCGGTCGCCAGGCCGGTCTGGTCGTCGCGCTTGACGAACAGTTCCGGCCCGCCCAGGACGCGGCTCAGGTGGGGCAGCGCGTCAATCGGGGTAGGGAGGTGCGCCAGCCGGACGCGCGGCAGTTTGTCGGTCACCGATGCCATATCTGAGTTCACCACATGTTCCTTTGTGTGAGAAGTCTTACCAGGGAGCCGGTTCGACCGGCCACCCCGATCATACTCCGTGATCGGCGGGGTGTAAATGGGCGGGGGTTGCTCAACCTCACATCAGGCAGTGGATGCGAGGATTCGGTACTCTCCGAGGGATAATCCCGCCCCCCCGCAAGGGGGCTTTGCGGCGAGACGGTTGGCCGTCTCGCCCGTAGCCCGGCGCTTCGAGCGCCGGGGGAAAGGATTTGCTAAAACCTACCCCTGCCGCAGCCTGCGCCTTGCCAGACCGCGCATCACGCCCAGCACGACCGGCATCAACCTGGTGTAAGCTCCGTACAGCGCCGGGCGGGTGGGATAATCCCACGCCCCGATGCGCCGCACCACCGTCCCCCCGAACCCCTCCTTGAAGTGGTACACCCCCGCCAGCGGGTCATTTTCGTCGAAGAAGTCGTCCGGCGCGCCCCACATGTCGTAAGCATCCATCTTCTGTGCCTTCGCCCAGCGCATCGCCTCCCACTGGAGCAGGTAGGTCGGCATACGGTTGCGCTCCAGGTCGGACGACGCGCCGTAAAAGTACCACGCCCGCCTGCCAAACCCGAAGACAATCACGTGCGCGATTGGCGTGCCCCGGTACTCGGCGATGATGGGCTGCGCCAGCCCGGCCCGCATGAAGTCACCCCACGCCCGCCGGTAGTAATCCAACGGGCGGATCACGAAGTCATCGCGGCGGGCAGTCTCAGCGTAAAGCGCGTACAGCAGGTCAAGGTCATCCGCGCTCCCGAAGCGCACGTCCACGTCCCGCCGGGGGCCGAGCCGCACGTTGTAGCGTGTCTTCTGCTTCATCGCGGCCAGAAGCTCGTCCTCGCTGCGCCGCAGGTCGATCACAACCGAGTTGCGGAACTGCACCTGATCGTGCGAGAAGCGCCACCCGCCCTGTCCCCACTCCCCTGCGATCTGCAGGCCCAACGGCTCGTCGTAGGCGGCGGGATCACCCGGCACCCCGACACCCACCACCACGTCCGGGTCGATCTTGACGAAGATCGCGCCGCGCTCCCCGGCGTGCCGCTGGAGGTGACCCAGCACCGCCGCCCGCAGCGACGGGTCGGCGTAATCCATCGCCGGACCTTTGGGCACGTACATGATACGGAACGGCCCCTCCTGGCGGGTGAGGATCTGCGCCATCGCGACCGCCGTGCCCTGGTGCATGTAGGCGATGCGCTCCTGCTGCCAGCCGGTCGTCGCCGCCTTGAACTCACCCCACTCCCACGTTTGCAGCACGTGGGCGTAGGGCATCAGCGCCAGCGAGGCGTTCCACGTATCACGGTTGTCTACCGTCATCGGGTGAATTTGCATCGGTGTGTGCCCGTACGTCGCGGCGTTCCGGCTGCCGGGGCTAAAGGTCGGTTGTGTCATGGGTTATGCGTCGCTTCCTGTCTGCTGGCGGGTCGATGCCCGTTTATGCCATCATTTCTTCCGGGATAGGCTGCCACGCCCGCAGCCGCGCGATCAGCATTTCGTGCTGCTCGTGGTCGGGCGTCACGACGAACATCGGGAAGATCCCCAGGCCGTAATACAGCGCCGCCAACCGGTGAGCGAGCGTCAATCCGGGGACGCGCACGATGAGCATCCACTCGTCTTCGCCTAACCGGCGGTAGGGCAGCGGTGTCCGCAGCATTCTCAGCGTGGCATTCTGCATTGCCCTCCAGGGGACGAAAACCGGCCACCACCTCACCGGTCGCAGCGTGATCCCCGCCTCACTCAGCTCGATGTCCGCCGAGGTGACGAAGGTCGCGCTGGCCGAGATCGCCACCCAGCCGATCATCAGCACCGCCAGGGGGATCGCCAGGATGGTCTGAGTGTCGGGCGCGTCGGCGATCACCTTGCCCACCGACGCTCCCAACAGCCCCCCACCGACCAGTATGCCCGCGCACAGAAACAGCGCGGCGGTCACGCGGAACGACGCCCGCGAGAATCGCCGCTCCGGCATGAAGCGGAACAGTTCGATGTGACTGCGTTGCTGGCCCACTATTCACCTATTCCCGCCCGGCGTGCCACCGCAGCTTTGTATACCGCGTACAGCACCGGCCTGTACACCCGGTCCCACGCCCCGACCGTCCGCGTCACCTGACCGCCGAAGCCGCGCTTAAAGCCGTACACCCCCCACAGCCCATCTTGCCGCTCCTGGAACTGCGCCTCAAGCGTCTCCTCGTCCTCGTCGGGGACGCCCCACATGTCGTACGTCGTGCAGCCCCCCTCGCGCGCCCACCGGATCGCCTCCCATTGCAGACCGTATGTCGGCATGCGGCTGCGCTCTTCGTTGGACGACGCCCCATACAGGTACCACGCCCTCTTTCCCAACCTGAAGACCATCACTCCGCCTAGGTCGCGCCCCTCGTAGGAGGCCATCAGCAGGGCAGCGTGCCGTGGCGCGAACAACTCGTATGCCCGGCGGTAGTAAGCCGGACTATGTACCCCAAAGGCGTCCCGCTCGCCGGTTGCCTCCATCAGCGCGTTGAACGAGTCAAGGTCACCCGCGTCCCCACGCCGTATCTCGACGCCCTTCCGGGCCGAGAGCCGTATCTTGCGGCGCGTGCCCTGGTTCATGCGCTCCAGGATCTCGTCCTCCGAACCGCGCACGTCGAGCGTGATGGTGCGCGCCGGCTGGACGGTGTGCGGCGAGGGCCGGAACCCCAGCCCGGTCAGCCGCTCGCGGGCCTGCGGCGTGTCCGGCCAGTCCGGTTCGATCTTGAGCAGCACCGCTCGCTGCCTGCGGGCGATGAGGTCAATGGCGTACAGCAGGCTCGACAGGATGTCTTCGTCCTCCCCCCTGACGACCGGCCCGCGCGGCACGTAGGCGACCGTGCCCAGTCCGAGCGGCAGCCGCCGGAACAGGACCAAGGCCCCGCCCTCGATGCCGTGCTGGCCCATGATCCCGTCGCACTCGTATTCCCAGCCGAATGCCTCCTTCAACTCGCCCCAGCGCGTGGTCTGCAAAAGGTGCCCCCCCTGCCTCCTGACGAATGCGTCCCATTGTCTGGCGTTCACGGCCACTCCCTTCGCTCGGTGTGCTGCCCGACGATTATACTCCACGCCCGTTGCTTTGCGACCTGCGCTGTCGGGGACATGGTACGAAAAAGTGGAAGAGAGATTCTGTGCGTCGATCCCGTTTGCGGCCCCTGGGCGTCGAAAAATGCCCTCACCGCCTGTCCTCACCTCTGCGCGCGCTCGTAGTGCGCGCTCGTAGTGCGCGCTTTCCCCTCTTCCGCCGGGAGAGGGGAAGTCGCGGGGCGACCGGCGGTCGCAGCGAGACAGGGGTGAGGGTAAAGCCTGCGACCATACTTCGCAACTATCTCGCGATTTTCCTCAACTTTGTCGTGCTTTCCACCGGGGATGAGTAGGGCAATCGTTGGCCGATAGGACAAAGGTACGGGGATATACCCATAGTCGGCGCGCCTTTTATGTGATACGATTCTAGTGTTGGAGGGAAGTGCAATCGTATGAAGTGGCTCTACTGGGCTGTCCGGCGTACTCTGTCCATCGCCAGAAAAGAGTACGTCCACATCTTCATGGATCCCGGCGCGCTGTTCCTGACCGTCTTTGCGCCCGCCGTGGTCCTGACGTTACTGGCTTACATCTTCACGTTTGATGTCGAGGAAAGCAACCTGGCGGTGGTCGACATGGATCAGTCGCCCACCTCCGAGGAGTACATCCGCACGCTCACCAGCGACGGCTACGTGCACGTCGTCGCCTACCCGCGCAACTACGACGAGGCGGTCGTCTTGCTGGAGAGCGGTCGCGCCGACGCTGCGCTGATCATCCCGCCCGACTTCGGCGCGACGCTCAACTCAGGCGGCTACGCACCCGTGCACAACGTCGTCGACGGCGTCGATGCCTCCGTGGCCCGCCAGGTGATGGGGGCCATCGAGCAGCGCACCAACCTGTTTGTGACGCGCATGGGCGGGACGGTCGACGCCCCCGTCGAGGTTCGCACGCGCGTGTGGTTCAACGAGAATATGTCATCCCAGTACAGCATGATCCCCGGCCTGATGGCGCTGGTGCTGATCCTGCCCGCTATGGCTGTTGCGTTGGGGATCACCCGCGAGAAGGAGACCGGCACGCTGGAGACGCTCGTCACCACGCCCGTGCTTGGCTCCGACATGCTGACCGGCAAGCTGTTCGTCTACCTGACGATGGGCCTGCTCAGCGGTCTGCTCGCGCTCGGCGTTGCGATCTTCTGGTTCGGCGTGCCGTTCCGGGGCAGCCTGCTGCTGTGGCTGCTGGCAACGGGGGCCTACCTGATGGCCTGCATGGGCTTCAGCCTGATGGTCGCCCACTTCGCCCGCTCGCAGCAAACCTCGATGGTCATCATTTTGCTGGCCTTGTTCATGCCCGGCTTCCTGATGAGTGGTCTCTCCGACCCGGTCGATCCTTCGGCCACCATCTCACGCTTCGCCTCCTACCTGCTGCCGACTACCCACTACATCACCATCTCGCGCGGGATCGCGCTCAAGGGGCTGGGCATTCTCAAGCTGTGGCCGCAGATACTGGCGCTCTTTGCGATGGGTGTTATTGGTTCGGTTGTTGCGGTTGGGTTGTTTAAGAAGAAGGTTTCGTAGGAACGAGGGTGGTTGATGTTTAATCGTTTGCGCTCGATGCTGTCCAAAGAACTGCTCCAGTTTTTGCGCGATCCCCTGCTGCTGAGCGTCACCCTGATCGTGCCTGCCCTGGAGCTGCTGCTGATCGGCGGCGGCGTCGGCGGGAGCGTCTCCGGCATCGCGACCGCCGTCGTTGACCGCGACCACTCGCGTCTCAGTCGCGAGGTCGGTGCCGCGCTGGATAACACTCAGGAGCTGTTCGTCAGCTACTATCCGGAAACCTTCGATGAGGCCCGCACCCTGATCGACGACGGGCGTGTCAACGCGCTGGTCGTCATCCCGGAGGGCTTCGGCGAGGACGTGCGCAGCGGGCAAGCCGTCCAGGTGCAGCTTGTGCTGGACGGATCGAACGTCGTCGTGGCGGGCGAGGCCCAGACCGCCGCCCAGGGCGCGATAGAGACGCTCGGCTGGGGCGTCAGCGTCGCCTCGACCGGCGACCTTGCGCCCGGCGGCATCGACCTGCGGCAGGAGGCACTTTACAATCAGGCGCTCGACGCGCGTCCCAACGAGCTGACCGCTCTGCTGGCCTTCATCATCTTTGAGGTGGCGATGCTGGCTACCGTGATGAGCGTCGTCCGCGAGCGCGAGGTCGGCACGCTGGAGCAGGTGTCCATCACGCCCGTGCGCCGGGTCGAGATGATCGCGGGCAAGGCGCTCAGCCCGCTGATCGTGGCGCTGGTCAACTTTGTCATTCTCTTCGGGGTGGTGCGGCTGCTGTTCGACCTGCCGATTCGCGGCTCGTTCATCCTGCTTACCCTACTGACCGTCCTCTACCTGATCTCCGAGATCTGCGTCTCGCTGATGATCTCCTCCATCTCGCGCACGCAGCAGCAGGCCATCACCATTGCGTTCATCTGGATCATGCTGGCGCTCACCATGTCCGGCTACATGGTGCAGATCGTGCGCCTGCCGGATGTGCTCCAGCTTGCGTCCAACGCGCTGCCGCTGCGCCACTACATCGTGATCGTACGCGCCATCATGCTCAAGGGCGCGGGCCTGCGGGCGCTGTGGCCGAACGCGCTCGCCCTGCTCATCCTCGACGTGGTCGTCGTCGGCGTGACATCGCTGGTGCTGCGCCGCCTGGGGCGCTGAGTTCACCGCCTTTTCGATCCCCAACTTTTCCCCGGACACGCTCACTCCGCTTAAGCCTGTGAACCGGTGAGGGGGAAGCACGAAGAAGTTTCGGAAAATCGCGAGATAGCTGCGAAGTATAGTCGCGGGGTTTCCCTCACCCCTGTCTCGCTGCGACCTCCGGTCGCCCCGCGACGCCCCCCCCCCCCGGCCCCCCCCGCGCGGGCGGCAGGGGGAAAGCGCGCACTCCGCGCACGCGCGGAGTGCGCGCAGGGGTGAGGGCTTCCGGTTGCGTCACGCCCGTTCTGTGCTACCATTGCTGGTGCGGGAATCCTTTGATAAGGAGTGACGATCATGCGCATCATACGCGTTGTTGTGCTCGCATTGGTGGGGCTTGCCCTGCTGACGGGCTGCGCGCTCTTTTCAGGCCAGCAGCAGGCCGCGCCGCCGCCCCCGGCGGAGGCCGTCGAGACCCTGCCGACCATCACGCCCACCCTTGAGCCGACATCCATCCCCGGCGAGATGCCCGTGCTGCCCACCCCGTCGCCGACGCTGGCGCCGCTTGGCACGGCGGGGCCTGGAGAGATCCTGTTCGTCCGCATGGGGCAGGTGTGGGCCATCGGGCCGGACGGCTCCGGCGAGCGCTCGATCACCGAGTTTCCGTCGGAACCGGGCATCCGCGATCTGACTGTCTCCCCCGACGGGCGCTATCTGGCCTTCAGCGTGAATTCGCAGCAGGTGGTTGTCACCGACCTCACGCAGGGGCAGCAGGCGATAGTGGACGAGGTAACCGACGGCGGGGTCGGCTCGTTTGTCTGGTCCCCTGCCGGTGATGCACTCTACTACCAGAAGCTGGTGATCGACCCCGAAGTGGCTGGCCCGTCCGGCCACGTGTGGAAGGCAGCAATGCCCCCCGGCGACGTGCCCGTGCTGCAACCGGTCATCGAGGCCGACCCTGAGACCGCCGCCAGCCTGACGCCCATCGCCGCCCTGGAGGATGGTCGCCTGGTCGTCCGCGAGCTGACCGAGACCGGCGAGGGAGCCTCCCGCGTATTCTTCATCTACGATCCGGCCACCGGCGAGCGCGTCCCGCTGGCCGAGGACTACAGCCTGTGGGATGTGTCCCCCGACCACTCGAAGGCGCTGCTGTTCGACCTTGCCGAAGTGACGCCCGGACGCCAGGTCGAGCCGCTGGGGTTGTTTATGGGCGAGCTGAGTCCCAGCGAGGGCCTGGTCAACGTGCTGGCCGTATTGCCCACAGAGGGCACCGGTGTGTATCAGGCGGCCCGCTTCATGCCCGACAGCCTGGGTGTGATCGCCCTGTATTCCGATCCAACCGGCCCTGAGTTTTCGCTCGGCTACCAGACGCGCGTCGTGCTGCTCCGGCCCGACGAGGGCGGCGTGTACCGGGCGACGCCGCTCGATATCGCCGAGCAGACCAGCGACCTGGCCTTTTGCTGGCACGGCGACCTCGGTGTGGTGGTGCAGCGCTGGCTGGTCGAGAGCGATACCTCCGAGATCTGGCTGCTCCCGCCGGACGGCTCACCGGGCACCCGCCTGACGACGGGCGAGCAGCCGGTCGTCGTCGGCGGGCAGTAGATCAAATCCGCCTTTTCGGCAGGGCGCACGTAGCAGTGCGCCCTGCTTTTGTTACCCCAGCCCCCGCATGCATCTTGAGTATTTAATCCGGCCATGATGGAAATGCCGGTTTGTCCGGTTTCTCCCCTCCCCCCAGCGCCGTCA
>CAZRXG010000035.1:0-47429 GCA_964603985.1 uncultured Anaerolineae bacterium
AGGCGCTTCCGCCACAACTTCAGGCGCTTCCGCCACAACTTCAGGCGCTTCCGCCTCTTCGGGTTCCTTCAACCAGTCGGGCAGTTCTTCTGCTGCCGGTGGCTTGGGCGCTTCGGCCACGACTTCGGGCTTTTCCGCCGCCGGTGGTTCCGGCTCAGCTTCCCCTTTCAGAAGCTCGTCCAGATCCGCCGACGCAGCAGACTCCTCGGCGGCCAGCGCTTCGCTCAGCCAGGCCAGCTCCTCTTCTTCGACTTCCATGTCAGGCAGGGCCTCCAGGTCGAGTTCCCTTTCAGGCTCCTCTTCCATCGCCTCTGCCAGTTCCGCCTGGATGTCGACATCCTTCATCCAATCGGGAAGCTCGTCAGCCGCGACCGGCTCGGCTATGGCGTCCGGGGCCGGGATGTCAATATCGGGTTTGACGGGCGGCTGATCGGGTGTGAGCACCTCCGATACAACCTCCTCGCTGCCGACACCCTGCCCGGCAACCTGCTGGTCAATCCACGCCAGCGCCTCGTCGGCGGACGGGGCGGGTGCTTCGGCGGCGGGCGCGACCGGTTCCGGCGCGGCCTCCGGGGCCGGTTCTTCAGGCTCCGCCTTGAGCCAGTCGGGAAGCTCGTCCAGGCCCTCGGCTTCGGCGGCAGGCTCGGCTTCTTCCTCGGTCGGGGCGCGCAGCCAGGCCAGGTCCTCCGCCGCTTCTGCCGGTTCCTCGGCCTGTAGCCAATCCGGCAGCGCCTCGGCCTCTTCCTTCTCAGCGACCGCCGGTTCGGGCGTCGGGGCCGGTGCCGCAGGAGGCTTCTCGGCTTGCAGCCAATCCGGCAGCGCCTCGGCCTCTTCCTTCTCGGCGACCGCCGGTTCGGGCGTTGGGGCCGGTGCCGCAGGAGGCTCCTCGGCTTGCAGCCAATCCGGCAGCGCCTCGGCCTCTTCCTTCTCGGCGACCGCCGGTTCGGGCGTTGGGGCCGGTGCCGCAGGAGGCTCCTCGGCTTGCAGCCAGTCGGGCAGCGCCTCGGCCTCTGCTTCCGCTTCCTTCTCGGCGACCGCCGGTTCGGGCGTCGGGGCCGGTGCCGCAGGAGGCTTCTCGGTTTGCAGCCAGTCGGGCAGCGCCTCGGCCTCTTCCTCTTCTTCCGCTTCCTTCTCGGCGACCGCCGGTTCGGCTTCGGCCTCGGCTGCCACCGGCTCAGGCTCGGCTGCTACCGGTTCAGGCTCCGCCTCGGCTTCTGCCGGTTCAGGCTTTTCCTCGGCAGCTTCGACCTCGCCCCCGCCTTCCGCCTCGAAAGTCGGGTCGTACTTGGCGGCAAGCTCTTCCAGCCACGCAAGGGCGGCGTCACTGTCGTCCAGATTACCCTCTGTCAGGAAATCAGGGATTTCTTGATCGTCAGTTGGTGGGGCCACTTTTACTTCCTCCTCAGACACCGATGCTGTGCTCACGGCACCAACCGGTTCGCTTTCTTCCTTCGACATCCCGGCTTCTACTTCCTCAATCGCAGCGTCCCAGGTCTCTAATTCGCCAAGTCCCTCAAGATCAGCCGTACCGACCTCTATACCACCGGGCAGAGGGGTGTCGGACTGGCTCTCCGGGATAATGGGGATGGTTTCGTCATCGGTCAGGATTTCGTCCAGCCAATCGCTGGACACCACTTCGGGCGCAGCAGGCTTGGCCTCTGTCGCCGGGGTTGGGGGGGATGTCTCCCCGGAAAGAATGTCTTGCAACCAGTCGGGCGCTTCACGCACGCCCGAGTCTTCCAAGTCGGCGGCCTCGGCAGGGGGCGGCACGGGAGCAGGTGTCTCACCGCCCGCAGCGTCTTGCAGCCAATCAGGCGCGCTCCCAAGCGCGCTCTCCTCGACCGGTTCGGGAGGGGCCGGTTCTGCTGCGGCGGGCGCGGGAGCGGGTGTCTCCTCGCTCAGAACGTCTTGCAGCCACTCAGGCGCGCCTTCCATAGCCGCTTCGGAGGGGCCTACCTCTGCCTCGGTCGGTTCGGATGGGGCCGGTTCCGCGCTTTCTCCCAGAACACCCAGCAGCCAATCCGCCTCCTCGCTCGCTTTCTCAGCCGCCGATTCTGGCGTGGGCTGCCCGGACGTGTCGCCGAACAGGCTGTCCAGGTCAACCGAAGCCGGGGCTGCCGGTGGCCCCGTCGGTTCTTCTTCCGGCGGAGGTGTCAGCTCACCGGTTTTAATCTCCGACAGCCAGGCCGGTGCCTCAGGCAAGGCAGCGTCGGAAGGCTCCAGCGGGCCGGTGACGCTCCGCTCTTTCTCGATGCTGCTGAGTTGGGAAACCCACTCCGCAGCGCCGGACGCAGCCACGCGGCGTTCCGCGGTGTAATCAAGCCGGGTGAGCAGAAAGGCGTTATTAGGAGCAGGCTGCCCGCCGCGCTCAAGACTGTAGCCCAGGTAGGGATCGACCTCCTTGACACGCTCCAGGAAGGGGCGCGCCTCTGAGACGTTCCCGGCACGCATCCACAACTGGGTCAGAATGCGGTTGGCGTCAATGCTGAAGGGCAGCCGCTTGAGGACTTCGGCGGCCACCTTCCCCGCCTGCACCTCGTCGTGACTGTTCCACAGCACCTCGGCCAGCAAAACCTGGAGGTCGAGCCGCTCCGGGTCGCGGGCGATGGCCTTGCTCAGTTCGGCGACGGCCTGGGGATATAACTTGCCCTTGGCGTAGAGCCGCGCCAGCGCCCCGCCGGTTAACTGGATCTTGCGCGGGGCTTTTTCGTCGCGCTCCTCGTAAAGGTCCTTGATCGCCCGCTGCACGTCGAGGTTGCTGGGGACCTGCTCGAAGGCGCGCTCAAGGTGCCAGATGGCCTGGTCAATGGCGTCGCTCTCGTGGTAGCAGTCACTCATACCGATGTGCGCCACGAAGTGGTTGGGGTCGGCGCTCAGGACGCGCTGGAAAAGGTCGAGGGCGTCCTGGTATTCCTCCTGCGCGGCCAGGCTGCGGGCTAACAGTGTATATGTCTCAATATGTTTCGGGTAGGTCTCAAGGATATGACGGCAGTGGGCAATGGCCTCAGTGTAGGCATCGTTGGCCAGCATTTCGTCGATAGATTTGATGTAGGCGCGCAGGCTGATCTCTGCCATTATACATCCAAAATCCGATTCAGCCGGGTGTACCGCGTACTTGCGCCGGGGCACTGACAGTATACCACAAAAGAAAGTGAGGTGCATTGCGCCCGTGAGGCTACGGTGGCACGAAAATGTGAGGCAAAAACCGCGCCCGACGAGGCTGTCTTGGGCGCAAAAAATATATGGTCAGGCAGCGGGCCGCCACCCCCATCAATCGCCGGACTCCCTCCCCTCGCCGGTAGATGTCGCCGACCCGTTGACATCTCTGCCAGCCAACGGACTCCCCTCCTCGTGAACGGGGAGGGGCTGGGGGTGGGGTGCTGATTGCTGCCCCGCTAACCGCCAACCGCTAACCGCCAATCGCTAACCGCTATCCCCCCGCCGCTTCGAGTTCGTCCTCCATCTCTTCCAGCCAGCGCGTGCACGTCATCGCCGCCGCGCAGCCCTGCCCGACCGATGTCGCCACCTGCCGGAACACCGGGTCCTGGATCTCCCCGGCTGCGAAGACGCCCGGCACACTGGTCTGCATGTGCGCGTCGGTGATCAGGTAACCACGTTCACCCATCTCCAACTGGCCCTCGAAGAGACTGCTGTTCGGGTCATGGCCGATGAAGATGAACACCCCGTCCGTGTCGAGCGTGCCCGTCTCGCCGCTCTTGACGTTCCGCACCGTGACCTGATTCACCACGTCACCGCCGTTGATCTCTTCGACCACCGTGTCCCACACGTATGAGATCTTCCCGTTTTTCCCGGCCCGGTTTTGCAGGATCTGCCCGGCCCGCAGCTCGTCACGCCGGTGGATGATCCGCACGCTGCTGGCGAACTTGGTCAGGAAGAGGGCCTCTTCCAACGCGCTGTCGCCGCCCCCCACGACGACCACCTCTTTATCCCGGAAGAAGAAGCCGTCGCAGGTCGCGCAGTAGCTCACCCCGCGCCCGATGTGCTCGTCCTCACCCGGCACGCCCAGCCGCCGCGCCGACGCCCCCGACGCGATGATCACCGCATCGGCCTGATATTCCTTGCCGTTCTGCGTCTTGATTGTGAACGGCGGCCCGCTCGTGAAGTCCACCTCGGACACGTAATCGTATTCCAGCCGCGCCCCAAACCGCTCGGCCTGCTGCTGGAAGCGCTGCACCAGTTCCGACCCGGTCAGTCCGTCGGGGAAGCCGGGGTAATTCTCGACTTCGTTCGTGAGCGACACCTGGCCGCCCAATTCGTTTCCGGTCAGCACCAGCGGGTTCAGGTCGGCGCGCGCGGTGTACAGCGCGGCGGTCAGCCCCGCCGGGCCGGAGCCAATGATGATGACTTTCTCATGTTCCATCCAAACGTCTCCTGATACAACAAGTAATCTCTGTTCGGTCGCTTGATTTTAGATGCAAACGTCACGACGAGGATGCATCCTCGCCGGTCTGGGCCTCTAAAATGGTGATCAGCGCCTGCAATTCTTCCTGACAGCATTGGCAGTGGTCGAGGTGGTGCTTGACGTGTGGCAGCACGCTGGCCGCATCCTGGCCCGCGCGCAGCATGTCCACGTAGCGGTCAACCTCCTCGAAGCACTCATCACAGGTGATTTCATCCTCCTCGACGTCGAAGATCGCCTTCATCATCGAGGCCAAAAGCCCATCTGTGTTCTCTTGCTCGTTCACCTGCATACTCCCTGCTCGCGATTCCCTCTAATCTGACGCACCCGCGTGCGGTGCTCTTACTCTCCCGGCCTTCACGTCGACCCAAAAAGCTCCAGGACGTAATCCAACGAAAGCCCCTGCTCCTGCATGTATTTCTTGAGCTTGAGCCGCGCGTCGTGCAGCAGCTTGTACAGCGCGTTGCGGTTGGTGTCCATCCGCTGCGCGACCTCCTCCAGCGGCACGCCTTCAAACGCGACGGCTGTCAGCGCCACCCGTTGGCGCTCGGTCAGGACGGTGGCAATGGCGTCGGTGATGACTGCGAGCACACTCTGCTGCTCGGTGTAGCGCTCCGGCGGCGGCCCCTCGTCGGGCGAGATCGCCAGCGACGCGATGTCGGGCATCACCTCACCATCTGCCGTCAGGTGGTCAAGCGAGTAATTCTTGTACCGCACCCGGCGCAGCTCGCTGATCGCCACGCGCGTGGTGATCTTCGCCGCCCACGTCGTGAACTGGCTCTCGCCCCGGAAGGTGTGCAGATTGTCCAACACCTTGAGCAGCGCATCCTGCACGAAGTCCTGCGCCATCTGCCGGATCTCCTCCGCCGGGCGGCTGCTCAGGTCACTGCGCTCGGTGCCCAGGTAATAGGTCAGCCCCCGCTCAAGGCGCGCCCGCAGGTCTTCGAGCGCCTCGGCGCGCCGCTGTCCCCCGGCCTGCAGGTCGGCCAACCACTCCTCATTGCTTCGTTCTGCCATGGTCCCCCCGGTGTGTGCACACCCCATTTTACCCACCCGGCCTGTTTCGCCAAACCGGTCGCTCTGTTCTCTGCTCGTCCGCCTGTCTGGAGTTTGATCCCGGCATCCCCACCCGTCGGAACGAAAGTCATGGTTGTGCGTAGAAGTACGTGATGAGGGCACAATCTATTCTTGAGTGTTTTGCTGTTGAGATGCGAGGTTATGTAGGAAAGATGATGTCAATAGTACACATGCGTCCAGAGATCACCGGAGCCAACCATCCACCAGCCGGTCAACAGTTGGCCCCGTCAATCACATGGACGGCCAGCAAGCAAACTTACTATACGGTGCGCTTTCTCGTCGACCGGGGTCGGGTGGCCGACGCCTACCGGGCGTATGCATACTTCCGCTGGGTGGACGACCAGATCGACGAGGGTGGGCTGAGCGCATCCGAGCGAGCGGCTTTCATCGAGCGGCAGAGAGAGCTGGTCGAGTGTTGTTACCGGGGTGACTGGCCGCAGCATCCTCTGGATGAGGAGCGCCTGCTCGCCGACCTGGTCCGGAGCGACCGGGAACCCAACAGCGGCTTGCAGGCTTATATTCGCCACATGATGGCTGTGATGGCTTTCGACGCCGAACGGCGCGGTCGTCTGATATCCGAAGCGGAGCTGGGCGACTACACCCACTGGCTGGCAGTAGCGGTGACCGAAGCACTGCATTATTTCATCGGCCACTGCTGCAATTCGCCCCGGGATGAGATGCGCTACCTGGCGGCGACGGGGGCGCACGTCACCCACATGCTGCGGGACATGTTGGAAGACATTGAAGCTGGCTACGTCAATGTCCCGCGTGAGGTCATCGAGGCCATCGGCGCCCGCCCCTACGATGCACAGAATCCTGCCTGCCGGGCCTGGGTTATGCGCCGCGTGGGGCTGGCGCGTGACTGCTTCCAGGCGGGGCGGACATACCTGGATAGAGTGAAAAACGTTCGCTGTAGGCTGGCAGGCTATGCGTATATCGCCCGATTTGAATCCGTGTTGGATGCAATCGAGCGCGATGGCTACCGGCTGCGGGCCGCCTATCCGGAATGCAAGGCGCTGAGGGCCGGGCTGAAGATGAGCCGGACGGCGTTATCCCAGGCGACCAACTGGCGATACCCCGTCGCACTGCTGTGCCGTATCTCAACCGCGGGGGGTAACACATGAAAACACCCTCAGTGATTGTCATCGGTGCCGGGATCGGTGGGATTGCGGCAGCGGCGCACCTGGCCCAACACGGGGTGCGTGTCACCGTGCTGGAGAAGAACACTCGCCCTGGCGGTCGCTGCGACCGCTTTAGCCGCGACGGACACCACTTCGATACCGGCCCGACCCTGCTGGTCATGCCGCTGTTATTTGAAGCCGAGTTCGCGGCGCTGGGCGCTTCTCTACGTGAGGCGCTGGATCTGCAACGGGTTGACCCGACCTATCATCTTGTCTTCGACGACGGCAGCAGGTTGGCACTCACGTCCGACCTGAACGCCATGCGGGAGCAGTTGGAGGCCATCGAGCCGGGCAGTTATCACGGCTTCCTGCGCTATGTGGAGGAAGGCCATCGCCACTATCACCTGGCAACGGAGCGACTGGTCGACCAGGACTTTCGCCGGGCATCCGATTTCTTCAACCTGCGCAACCTGCCACTGCTGCACCAGGTCAAGCCGCTCGTCCCGCATTACCGGCACATGGCAGTCTACTTCGACGATCCCCGCTTGAAGGCGGCCTTCACCTTCCAGGATGTCTATATGGGCCTCAGCCCGTTCGAAGCCCCGGCCACGTTCTCGATGATGCCCTACACCGAGCTGGCGCACGGCGTCTGGTATCCCAAAGGGGGCATGTACCGGATTGCGGAGGCGCTGGTAGACATCGCTGTCCGATCCGGTGTAGAGTTTCTGTTCAATGCGGCAGTAGAGCGTATCGACGTGAACGGAAGTAAAACCCGGGGCGTGGTGCTGGCAGATGGTCAACAACTGACGGCGGACGCTATCCTGGCAAATGCCGACCTGCCTCACGTCTACCAGGATCTGCTGCCGGTCGATGGCCGGGCGCGCCGGATGGAGCACAAGCGGTTTTCCTGCTCGACCATCAGCTTCTTCTGGGGTGTGGACAGAACGTATGAAGAACTGGGGCCGCACACCCTGTTCCTGGCAGATGACTACCGCGCCAACTTTGACAGCATTATCGGGGACCTGGCGCTGCCGGAGAATCCCAGCCTGTACGTTCATGCCCCCGCCCGGCTTGATCCGTCGATGGCTCCGCCGGGGCAGGATACGTTAATCGCCATCGTCCCTGTCGGCCACCTGAGCGGCAACGGCGATCAGGACTGGCGGGCCATTCGGGATCGGGCGCGGCAGCATGTGTTCCGCCGCCTGGCCACCCTGGGGATCACGGACCTGGGGACACACCTGAAGTTCGAGGTGAACTACACACCTCTGTCCTGGCGCAAACGCTACAATCTGGTGAAGGGTTCGACGCACGGACTGTCCCATAATCTGACCCAACTGGGGTACTTCCGTCCCGCCAACCGGCATTCACACTACCACAACCTGTACTTCGCCGGGGCCAGCACCCGTCCGGGCACGGGGCTGCCCACAGCCCTTGTCTCCGCCCGGCTGGCTGCAACCCGCGTGTTGGAGGATTTTGGGATGGCGTATGGTCAAAAAACCCCGTCCATATAGTGCTGTAGAGACCGGACTTTCGCCCCCTCTCGATTTGGAGGTGAGATACAGGGGTCTTTGCCAGGTTGTTCGCGCACCCTGAAAGACCCCCGGCGATGCCTCCGCCCCTGCCTGCGCGTGGTATAATCCCGGAGCGACGATCTGATTCCCAGGCAGAGGAGCGAAACACCAATGCAATACCGCCGTTTGGGCAGCTCCGGGCTGAAGGTCAGCCAGCTCAGTCTTGGCGGCTGGACGACCTTTGGCGGCAGCCTCAAAGACCGGCAGACGGCCCGCGAGATCATCGTCAGGGCCTACGAGAGCGGCGTCAACTTCTTCGACATCGCCGATGTCTACGCGCACGGCGGGGCCGAGCAGATGATGGGCGCGGTGCTCTCCGAGTTCCCCCGCCACACGCTCGTGATCTCGACCAAGGTCTACTGGCCGATGAGCGACGACGTTAACGACCGCGGCCTCTCCCGCAAGCACATCATGGAGTCGATTGACCGGTCACTGCGCCGCATCGGCACCGACTACGTCGACCTGTACTTCTGCCACCGCTGGGACGAGGAAACTCCACTCCTGGAGACCATGCGCACCATGGACGACCTGATCCACCAGGGCAAGGTGCTCTACTGGGGCACCAGCGAGTGGAGCGCGGAGCAGATCCAGCAGGCGCACGATCTGGCCGGGCAGTACAACCTGTACCCTCCCCAGGTCGAGCAGCCTCAGTACAACCTGTTCGCGCGGGCCGGTTTCGAGCGCGAGATCATGCCCGCCGCCGAGCAGTTCGGCATGGGGCTGGTGACCTGGAGTCCGCTCGCCAGCGGCCTGCTGACCGGCAAGTACGACGACGACCTGCCCGAAGACTCCCGTCTGGCTAACATCGACTGGCTGCGCGACAATCTCCTGGCCGAGGAGCGCGTCGAGCAGGTCCGCCAGCTCAAACCGATTGCCGACGATCTCGGCATCTCGCGGGCGCAGTTGGGATTGGCCTGGATCTTGCGGCACCCGGCCATCAGCAGCGTCATCACCGGCGCGACCAGGGTCACCCAGCTTGAGAGCAACCTCGCGGCAGGCGGGGTCGAGCTCGCCGACGACGTGCTGGCCCGGATCGACGCGCTTTTCAGCCCCGACGGAGACTTCCCCAGAGGAAAGGGCGACTGACTTGCCGGTGCTCAAAGTCAACGACCTTCCGGTGACCTACACCGAGCGCGGCGACGGGCCTACCGTCGTCGCGCTGCACGCTGCCACCGCCACGGGCGAGGCGATGGGCTGGCTGGCACACATCGTCATGCACGAGGGCTTCAACGTCGTCACGCCCGACCAACGCGGCCACGGCGCGACGCCCAACCCCGCCCCCGATATGCACCTCCCCCGCCTGGTAGACGACCTGCTGGAGTTCGTCTACCTGCTGGGCCGCACGCCCGTTCACGGACTCGGCTACAGCCTCGGCGGGGGCGTTCTGCTCTACGCCGCCCGTCGCCGCCCGGAGCTTTTCCGCTCGCTGATCCTGCTGGGATCCGGCTACCGCGCCTCCTCTCCGGAGCGCCTGCTGGAGATTCTCGGCCCCCCGGCGGATCGCCCCCCCGACGTGCAGGCCGCCTTCGACCCACAGACCGGCGTCGTCGTCGGCTGGGATCGGCCTCTTGAGTCGTTCAAACCGGTCACCTGCCCCGTGCTGCTCATCTGCGGCGACCGCGACGAGTTCAACGACCCGGAGGACAACCTCGCCCTCTACCGGGCGCTGCCCAACGCCGAGATCCTGATCGTGCCCCACACCGATCACCTCGGCCTCGTCCGCCACCCCATGATCTACGAAGCCATCCGCGCCTTCTACCCCCGCGTCCCCCGCTGACCGCAGCCCCGCGCCGACGGACGGCGATCAACCCCTCCCTCCGCGCAGCGTGGGGGAGGGGTGGCGCAGTTTCGCTGCGCCGGGGAGGGGGGCACTGACACCGCCCATCGACCGCAGGGGAAAAAGCTCGCTTGCTGACAAGTCATCCGTGCACCTGGGTGAATTTCCCTCCTTGCGCTTCTCCGCCTCATGACGCATAATCGCCCTTGATCGCGAACGGGAGCTGCGCAGTTAAACGCTCCGGCCACACAGCACCGGGCGAAAAATTGTAGTAATTCCGTGTAATCCGCGTCATCTGCGGACTGAAGCCCGGCAGCTTGTGAAGCGTCGGCGTCCCAACTGCGTAAGCCCCAACGAAATCACAATCCAGATTGGTGACGACTTCGGCCTATGTCCTTTAATCGCTTGACTCTCACTCTGCGTTCAATCCTGTGGTTCCTGCTGCTGGCCGCCGTGTTCCTGCTCAGGTCGCCCACCGCCCTCGCCCAGTCCCCCGACGATGACGACGACGACGGCGACCCGGATACCGAGACTGTCCAGCCGCAGCAGATCCATCCCGGCAGCGACTTCTACGGCATCAACTTCATCGCCCCCAACGAGCCCTGGCTGACCCTCGCCCGCGAGAGCGGCGCGCGCGTCGTGCGCTGGCAGTTCAACTGGCGCGATCACGAACCCAGCCCCGGCGTCTGGGACTGGACCGCCGCCGACGGCCCGATCAGCGAGTGGAACGCCGCCGGGTTCAAGATCCACGCCATCCTCCACAACCCCCCCGACTACGCGCGCGCCAACCCCGGCTGGCTGATGCCCGACCCGGCCATGCTGCAATTGCCCTGGGATCACTCCGACAACGGCTGGGGGCACTACTGCAACCGCTTCGCCCAACGTTATCGCGGCCAGATCGCCAGCTACGAGATCTGGAACGAGCCTGACCTCAACAACTACTGGGAAGGCACGTCCAAAGACTACTTCTACCTGCTGCGCTCGTGCTACATGGGGATCAAGGCCGCCGACCCCAACGTCCCCGTCTCGATGGCGGGCATGGCGATCCTCATCGAGCCGAACTTCCTCCCCGATGTGGTCAACTTCGCCGCCAACGACGCCCACGCCCGTGAGAACAACCACTACTTCGACGCCGTCTCGATCCACATGTACGCCACCCCTGAGCTGGCCTACACCCTGACCTATCAGGCCCGCAGCGTGCTCGAAACCTACGGCATGGGCTACAAGCCGATCTGGATCACCGAGATGGGCGTTGCACTGCGCGGCTACGGCAACGCGCCCAAGGTTCCCCAGTGGGGCTACGCCAGCGAGGACGAGGCCGCCTGGTTCCTGCTCGCGACGGTCAGCAACGCCCTCGCCGCCGGTGCCGAGCGCGTGATGTGGTTCCGCCTGGCCGACGACGACATGACCAAGTCGTTTGGTCTGGTCCGGAACGACGCCTCACTCCGTCCCAGCTACAAGGCCCTTCAGGTCGCCTCGGCGCTGCTCTACGACATCGTCGAGGTCAGCCGCAAGGTTGACAACGGCGTCGTCATCACCGAGATGCGCCGCGCCGACGGGGCGCGCATCATCTCGCTGTACTCCAAGAGTGGCACCGGTCGCAACGTCACCCTTCCCGCCGAGATGCCCGTCGGCGTGCTGATCAACGCCACCGGCGGCTATTCCACCATCGAGCCCAACGAGGAAGGGGAGTACACCATCCACATCCCGGAGGCTTTCGGACGCAACTTCGAGGAGATCTACAATTACTCAATGGGTGGCCCGCCCCTGGTGCTGCTCGAATTTGACCGCGACCCGCCCATCACCACCGTCGAGGCCGCCGAGATCCCCGGCGATAAGCGTCACGTCCTGGTGCACTGGCGCGGCGACGACGGGCCGTTTGGCACCGGGGCCGTCTCCTACGATGTCGAGGTCAGCCTCGACGACGGCGCGACCTGGGAACCCTGGCTGACCGGCACGACCGAAACCGAGGGGGTCTTCGACGTGTCCAGGGGCGGGCGCTTCCTCTTCCGCGCGCGCGCCGTCGACCGCCTGGACAACCAGGGAGGCTTCTCGCTGCACACCGAGTTCATCAACAACCTGGTCGGCACGCTCATCGCCCAGATCACCGACCTGCGCGGCCAGCACGTGCCTTATGCCCGCCTCGAGCTAAGTGACGGCTCCCTGCACGACGCCGATCAATCCGGCTGGCTGACCATCGATGTCCCGCCCGGCGTGGCCCGCTTTCGCGGCCTGGACGGCTCGGCGCACGGCTTCCTGGTGCCGGAGCCGGTCGAGATCGAACTGGGCGAAGAAGCCCGCGTGACGTGGATGCTGCTCCCCCGCGAGAACCTGGCCGACAACGGCGCATTTGAGCGCGGTCTGTATGGCTGGGAATGGTCGTCTCTGCACGACGTAGCGGCGGCACGCTGCGACCTGGAGGAACAGGGCAGCGTGCTGCGCCTGAGCGGTCACCGACGCCCCTGGGGGCCGCCCGCCGCCTCCACTACCGTCGACGTGCCGCCCAACGCGCTGGGAGGCGTGCTCAGCTTCCGCTACCGCCTCACCGAGGTGGGCGGGCAGACGCTTCGCCTGCGGGCCATCACCGCCGACGGGCAGGAGCTTCTTTGGCAGACCAACGCCTTCACGCGCGATTTCACCCGCGTGTGGGTCGACATGGCCGCCTATGCCGGGCAGCGCGTCACGCTGCGCTTCGAGCTGTGGGGGCCGAAGGGCGCTGAAGACGGCCTCGCCGAGATCGACGACGTGATCTACGGCGACGTGCCGCCGCTGGACGGCGGGGAGTAACGGCGGGGAGTAGCTGGGCCGGGGGGTAGTGAAATGCGCACAACGTATCGCTTCGACCGGCGGTGCGGGATCGCGCTCACCTTGCTCCTGCTGTGCGTCCTGATGCTCGCCTGTCAGGCGGCCCCCGAACCCACCCCACGACCGCCCGCGCCTACCGGGAGTCCCACCACCACCCTAACGCCGTCACCCTCACCGACCACCCGGCTGAGCGACGCCGACCGGGGGGCGACCGTCTTCGCCAACGCGACGGCGGCCAAGGCCACCTTTGTCGCCGGAACGCCGACGCCCCCGCAAACGTCGGTGATGGGCCGGGCTGACGCGGTGAAGGACAGGCAGGCCGGTGCGACGGCCACCGTGCTCGCCCTCACCACGACGCCCACCTTCACCCCTGTGCCGCCCGTGATGCCCGCCGTTCTTCCTTCCGTGTATGACGGCGGCCTGCCTGAAGGGGCCGTCGCCCGCCTGGGTAGGGGCTGGCTCAGTCCTGAGTCCGTATCGCCCGGCGGGGAGTATGTCGTGCTTTCCACCCGCGACGGCTATGCCGTACACCGCACCGCGTCCCTGGAGCCAATCTGGCGGGTCTCCGGCGAGGGGGTTGTGAAGTGGTTCCCCGATGGGCAGACGGTTGCCCTTGGCCCCGTGCTGTACGACATCGAGACGGGCGAGAAGGTACGGGAGATACCCGGCAGTCCTTCTGTAGTACGCTGGTCGCCTGACGGCACGCTTTTCGCCACCGCCGCAAATGGCGCAGTCACTGTGCGGGATGGAGCCACCGGCGAGACGCTACGGCACATACCAAAGCCTGACATAGAATGGTGGTACGACATAGGCTGGTCGGTTAGTGTGGCTTTCAGCCCGGATAACAGCATGATTGCCATAACCTACTGGTGGCAATGTGACGACATGTCCCATGGCTTTTATCAGGTGTTTGTATGGAATGTCGGGACGGGTGAGCAGGTTTTCATTCTGGATGAGGTATTAAGCGGCCCCACCATACACTTGGAGTGGTCGCCGGACGGGAAGCGAATCGTCACTCTCAACCCCTGGGATCCCGACGATGTACAGCTCTGGGATATATCGACGGGCGAGCAGCGGGTGTTGAGCGAGGAGGCTTCGGATTTCTCGTGGTCGCCGGATGGCACACGCATCGCCGTCGTAGATCACGGCGCGCTGGCTATGTTTGATGCGTCAGGTGAGCACCTCGCCACGTTGGATCACCCCACCAAGATAGATCACGTGGTGTGGTCGCCGGATGGGACGCGCATCGCCGCAGGAGGGAGCAAAGACGCCCCGGTCGTTGTATGGGACGCGGCAACCGGCGAGCAGCTATACCGCATCGATGAGGCGGGAACGGTGGTGGGCTTCGGGCCGGGCGGCAACACACTCATCGCGACGTTGAAGGCGAACTATACTGTCGCTACGTGGGATATCGGCGATCCGGCAGGCTCGGCCAGGCTGCTGCACGCGCTCAGAGGAACAGCGAGTGTTAACGCCCTGGCCTGGTCACCGGACGGCGGACAGATCTTGACCGGCGCAGGTGTGTATGGAGGCGGCGGGTGGGTGACCTGGGACGTCGAAAGGGCAGCGCCGGTTCTCATGGTAGAAGCCAAGGAATACATAGCCGAGTGCGACGAGTTCGAGCCTGTGGTGGTGGGCGTTGCTTGGTCACCGGACGGGTTGGTACTGGCGACGGGCCTGGGGCGTGCGACTATGATGCTGTGGAATGCTCAAGTCGGATGGCATCTGCACACCCTGACGGAAGCCGGTTATCGGGCAGCCTTTAGCCCGGATGGATCTCTGCTGGCCACAGCACCCCGCGTGGTCGTTCAGGCGTCGAGCGAGAGGGTTGTGATATGGGATGTGGCGAGCGGGCTCGAGGTGCAGGCATTGCCTGCGGAGGGCGCGCGAGTGATGGATATTGCGTGGTCACCGGACGGCACGCAGATCGCAGTGGCGACTAACTCCGCCCATGATTGGTATGACCCCGAAAGCAGCGGCGAGATCGTCGTCCGGGACGCCGCGTCCGGCAGACAGATGTACCGTCTTGGAGGCCTGGAAACCGGCGCATTGAGCGTGGCCTGGTCACCGGATGGAACGCGGATCGCAGCCGGATCTGGCAGAAGGGTGGCTGTCTGGAACGTCGCCACGAAGGGGGCTGCAGAGGCTCCACTTGTGCTGTACAGCAACATCGACAGCATCGATCCTCGCCTGGGCATGGTTGGCGTTGCGTGGTCACCCGACGGCACGCAGATCGCGGCTGCGTTTGGGGCCATTCCGTTCAGCATGTACACTCATGGTGGAAGCTTCGGCACACCCGGCCAGGTGATCGTCTGGGACACGCAAACCGCCGAGCGCCTGTATCGCTTCAAAGATCATGTCTACGAAGTGCAAACCGTCGCCTTCAGCCCCGATGGAACGCTGCTCGCTTCCGGGTCGCTGGACGGCACCGTGATCCTATGGGACGTGACACAATGAACGAATGCATTCTGAGAACCGAACACCTCACCCGCACCGTCGGCGAGACCCGCCTCGTCGATGATGTCAGCGTCGACGTGACCTGCGGCGACGTGCTCGCCGTCGTCGGGCCGAGCGGCGCGGGCAAGTCCTCCTTTCTTCGCCTGCTCAACCGCCTCGACGAGCCGACCGGCGGCACCGTCTACCTCGACGGCCAGGACTACCGCCACATCCCGCCCCGCGAGCTGCGCCAGCGTGTCGGCATGGTGATGCAGTCACCTCACCTGTTCCCCGGCACCATCGCCGACAACATCCGCTTCGGCCCCCGCCAGCGCGGCCAGGATGTCCCCGACGAGGTCGTCGCGACGCTTCTGGAGAGCGTCGACCTGCCCGGCTATGCCGACCGCAGCGTCGGCAACCTGTCCGGCGGCGAGGCGCAGCGCGTCTCGCTGGCCCGCACGCTCGCCAACCGGCCCGAGGTCGTCCTGCTCGACGAGCCGACCTCCGCCCTCGACGACGCCGCCCGGAGCGAGGTCGAGGCCCTGATCCGGCGCATCATCCGCGAGCAGCAGCTTACCTGCCTGATCGTCACCCACAACATGGATCAGGCCGCCCGCATGGCCGCCCGCATGATGCTCATGGAAGAGGGCCGCATGGTCGGCGTCGGCCCGGTGGAGGAGATGCTCGATGTTAAATCAGCTCTTCGATAACACCCTCTACCTGGGCATCGCCCAGGCAGTGGTCGCCACACTGCTGGCGCTGACCGTGATGCTGATCGCCCGCTGGCGGGACATCCACGTCGAGCGCGACGTGGTCGTCGCCCTGGTGCGCGGCATCGTGCAGATCGTCGCCGTCGGCTCGGTGCTGCTGTTCCTGCTGCGCGGCCCCAACTGGACCGGCATCTTCGCGCTGCTGGCGATGATCCTCGTCGGCGCGGGCATGGCCGCCCGGCGCGCGCGCGGCATCCCCGGTGCCCTCTGGGTCTCCTTCGTCGGGATCTGCGTCGGCGGCGGCCTGACCATCCTGCTGATGACCTGGCTGGGCGTGATCGAGTTCACCGTCAGCGCACTGGTCCCGATGGGCAGCATGATCATCGCCCAGGCCATGAACACCGGCTCGCTCGCCCTCAACCGTTTCCAGGCCGAGGTCGAGTCGCACCGCGGCCACATCGAGACCGGCCTGGCGCTCGGCGCGTCGCCCGCCCAGACCGTCCGCCCCTACGTCCAGGCCGCCGTCGAAGCCAGCCTGATCCCCCGCATCGACGCGCTGCGCTCGCTGGGCATCGTCTGGATTCCCGGCCTGATGTCGGGCATGGTTCTCTCCGGCGATGACCCGGTCCACGCCGCCATCTACCAGTTCGTCCTGATCGCGCTGATCTTTGCCTCGTCCGGCCTGACCTCGGTCGTCTGCACCCTGCTGATCCGCTCGCGGGTCTTCTCACCCGCCGAGCAGTTGATCCTCCGCCCCACCGACTAGAAGCAGGATTTTGCATCATTACGATGTTAGAAGTTACGCAGTTGGCCGCTCCTGCGCCGCTCCTGCGCGCCTCCAACCGCGCCACAGTGGGACGGGGGATAGAAAATCTGTGTAATCCGCGTAATCCGCGGACTGAAACCTCCCAGGCGGAGAATCAAAAACGCCGGGGCGAAGTCGGCTCCGGCGTCTCTGCAAGGTGCGATAGCAGGGCGGAGGCAGCGTGCCGGGTCACAGCACGCCGGTCCGCTTACTTAAACGACGAGAGGTTAAAGTCCATCATGCCGCTGACTGCCTGGGTGAAGACCTCGATCACGGAGACCCCGCCGCAGGTTTCAAAGCGGAAATCCCAATCGCCTGCACCGGATTTGAACATACGCGCGCTGCCGACGGTGATGGCCTCATCCTCGCCGAGCAGGTTGCGTCGCCAGCCGTATTCATCGAAGTCCTCCACGCGGGTCATGTGCACCGCGCAGATGTCCTCGTCAAGGTCGTTGGTAAAGGTCAGGGAGTGCTCCAGCGGGTCAACCGGCGCTTCGATTGCCCCGTCGGTGTAGGGCACGTCGACAAACAGGTTCCAGGCGATCAGGTTGCGGTCGCAGTCTTCGACCTTGATGTCGTAGACCCCGGCCAGCATCCCCGACGAGGTGAAAACGCCGCCGGGCGAGATGTCGGTGAAGTCGAGGTGGTCTGAACCCCAATCTTCTGCCGCGCTGGGCGTGACAAACACGTAGCACATATCCACATCGGTATTGTTGACGAACTTGATGGCAGTCGGCTCACCGGAGGGCATGGGCACGTCCGGGCCTGTGCCCGATTCGGCTAATCCGCCGCCAGAAGACGCCGGGGGCGCGGCTCCGCCTTCGGGCAGACCGATAAGCTGCACCGCGTCGATTTCATTCCAGACCTGGGTTACGCGCTGGTCAACGTAGATATTGACCTGGTCAACCGGGGTGGTGACGTTGGTGACGGGGATGGTCAGCAGGTAGGGGCACTCGGTGCGGACTTCAGGAGTGGCTTCGTAGACATCGGTGATGGTGCCGTTCTGGTCTACCACTTCTACCTGGTAAATCGAGCCTGGATTGTAGGTCTCGTAGATGATGATGGCGTTGGGAATGACCGGTGTATCAAAGCCAACTTCAAGCCATTCCAGCGTATTCGAGCTTGCACTGGCCCAGGCGCTCGTATAGTCGCCGCATTCGGGGAAGGTATCCGGCGGGCCGAGGACCTGGTTGCCTGACCAATCCTGTGATCCGTACTCGCTGCTGACGGTGACGCGGCTGGCCCACTGGGTGAAATCCCCGCCGGCCGTATCAGGTATAACAACCCCGGGCGATTCCTCCGCCACGCCGCCTTCCACATCCTCAAACACATCGCCTTTCGCGGCGTCGGGGTTGGGCGGGAAGAATTCAATTGACTGGATCATCGCGTCAAAGGTCGGGGCAAAGCCTTCCCACCGGTCGGGGGGAGATGCGCCGAGGATGAACCCGGCATGGGTATCACCCAGAATGACGACGATGCGCCCTTCGATTTCTTCCCCGGTGTCAGGGTCGCTCCCGCTCAGGTCGGCTTCCGCCGCCGGTGAACCGCCTACCGTGATAGGCCGGAACTCGCTGAGGGAAAAGTCCTCGGTCATCTCCGCCGATTCGGTTTCAAGCAGGTCTTCGGGGGTGGTGGCATCCGGGGCTATCTCGTCCGCCGGGCCGATGGCGGCAAAGAGCACCGGGACGGTGAAGGACTCACTCTCGAGGGCGGCTTCGCTCTCGGCGGCGACCGTGAAGAAAAGAAACTCTTGCACGGCCCAGCCTTCGGGGAGGCTGATGCGGAAGCCCGCGGCGGCGTTTTCGTGCGTCTGTGGCAGGTCGATGGCGGGGGCAGCTACAACCTCCTCGTCGCCTCCCCCACCGCCGAGGCCGCCCGGTAATGCGCTGGTACAGACGCAGGCGGCGGCAATCAGGATGAGGGCTACGAGAAGAATCATACGGTGTTTGAACTGGAACATGGTATATCCTCCCTCCTTACGAGGTGATGAGAAAAACTGTGACGCCGTCGGGACAAGAACAGGTGTACGGCGGTTAGACTCCTGGATAGTTTTACACTCGATTTGGGAGCGGCGCAAGCCGGTTGAAACCGGCGGACGTGATGGAGGAGCGGACGAGCCGTTGGGCCTCACAGGGGATAAGAAGGCATCGTACCACACCGACGCACCACCCCGCCCGACGACGCCGCGCTCCGCTCCGCCGAGTCCCCCTATGCATGGGGGGACGGATGAGCCATCAGGCTCACAGGGGGGTGATCCCTCGGCACGGAGTTTAACGACTCTCTAAGCTTCGAGTTCCCCCACCACCGACCGGGTGGTATGATATACCCCACACTGACCCCGACCGGCTAGGCATAGGGAGAACAGAGCGATGAGCGAATTACCCGTTGAAGAGATGGTTCTGTACAAACATGGTGTCGGCTTCTTCCGCCGCGCGGGCAAGGTCAAGGGCAAAAAAGTCGCCCTCACCTTCCGCGAGGACGAGATCAACGACGTGCTCAAGAGTCTGGCTGTCTTCGACGAGGAGGGCGGGCAGGTGCACGGCATCCACTACCAGACGCCGATGGATCAGGCCGCCCGCCTGGCCGACAGCTCGATCCGGCTCTCTGGCCGGGCCAGCCTGTGCGACCTGCTCAAGAGCCTGCGCGGGCGCGAGGTCGAGCTGGAGTTCGCCCAGGAGGCGGTTCGCGGGCGGCTGGTCGGCGTTGACGTGGAGGACGAGGAGCGCGTCGAGCGTTCCCTCGTGAGCGTCATCAGCGACTCCGACGGCCAGGTGCGCGTCTTTCGCCTCCGCTCGCTGCGCGGCGTGAGCATCCGCGACGAGCGCGCCGAGCACGACCTGCACTATTTCCTCGATACCAGCATGAGCGAGGACGTGCGCCGTCAGGTCACGCTGCGCCTGAGCAGCGGCTCCCACAAGCTGGTCGTCTACTACGTCGCGCCCAGCCCCACCTGGCGCGTGAGCTACCGCCTGGTCGCCGAGTCCGCGAAGGACGGCGCGGGCGGCGAGGCGCTCCTCCAGGGCTGGGGCCTGTTCGATAACCGCCTCGACGAAGACCTGGAGGACGTGCGGGTCACGCTGGTCGCCGGGCAGCCGATCTCCTTCATCTATGACCTGTACGCCTCTCGCATCCCCCAGCGCCCCACCGTCCGCGACGAGGCCCGAATCGCGCCCGGCCCGGTCGAGTTCGAGGCGGCCCTGGCCGAGGAGCGCCCCGCCGATATGGCAGGCGAGACCGCCTTCATGATGGCGGAGCCTGCCGCTCCTGCCCCGGCGGGTATGGGTAAGGCTATGGCTATGATGGCCGACCGCCCCATGCGCCGCGCCGAGATGCAGCAGGCCGCCCCGCCCGCCGCCGTCGGGCGCGAGGCCGGTGAGTTCTTCGAGTACGTCGTCACCTCGCCCGTCACGGTGCAGCGCGGCGAGTCGGCCCTCGTGCCCATCATCGGCGCGTCGGTCACCTACAGCAAAGAGTTCCTCTACAACGGGGCCAAGCTGCCCGCTCACCCCGTCGCCGCCATCCGCTTCGAGAACACCACCGGCCTGACGCTGGAGCGCGGCCCGGTCACCATCGTCGAGGACGGCGAGTACCGGGGCGAGGCGGTCGTGCCCTTCACCCGCTCCGATAACGAGGTCTACCTGGCCTACGCCGTCGAGCTGGGCGTGCGCGTCACCGAGCGTGCCGAGGGCCGCACCGAGATGGCCGGTCTCGACATCCGCCACAAGTACCTGATCATCAACGAGTACCGGGTTCAGACCACCACCTGCACTCTGGAGAACACCACCGACCGCGACCTGACCGTCACGCTGGAGGCCCCCATCCGGGCCGATTATGAGCTGTTCGACACCCCCAACCCCGACGAGGAGACCGCCGCCGAGCGCCGCTGGCGCGTCGCCGTGCCCGCCCATGGCAGCGCCGGTTTCACCCGCAGCGAGCGCCGCCTCACCCGCCGCCACGAGGAGGTCAGGAACCTGGACTACCGCCGCCTCCAGCGCTTCATGGACGACCGCTGGCTGGATCAGGCCACCTTTGAGATGCTGACCACCCTGCTCGACAACCTGGCCTTCATCGAAAACGCCCGCGCCGCCCAGGACGATCTGCGCGCCGAGCGCGAGCAGATCTACCAGCGCCAGGCCCAGCTACGCGAGAACCTGACGACGCTCAAGCCCGCCGGGGAGGAAGGCCCGCTGCGCAGCCGGATGCTGCACCAGCTTGAAGCCACCGAAGACCGCGTCGAGGCGATTGAGGCCCGCCTGGCCGAGCTTGACGAGCAGGTCGCCACCGCCGAAGCCCAGATCGGCCAGACGTTGGCCCTGCTCGGCGGCGAGGACGGCGGCTGAGCGGGTCTTTTGCCGGGTCAGGAGCCGCCGGATCTGCGGGGCAGCCGTGCCGTCCAATCGCCGGATCGGACACACACGGCTCAGCCCCGCCGTATGCACCTTGAGTATTTATCCGGTCGCGATGGAAGTGCTGGCCCGTCTGGCTTCTCCTCTCCCCCCGGCGCCGTCAAGGCGCGAATTGTGGGAAAGGCTGTAACAATAACCGGATTAAATCGTTAAAGTACATCGAGCGCCGGGGAAGGAACTTCCAGCCCCGCCGCAGCGGGACAACGGTGTAGTAAATCTGTTTAATCCCCGTCATCTGCGGACTGAAACCTCCCGGCTGGTGAAGCGTAAGATTTGTTATAGCCCTACAGGAGTTGTTCACGATTTTTTCATTGACTTTGTCGAAATTCTGTTTAGTGTTGTTTGTAGTAGAAGAAGCTTGCATAGGAAACAATATAATGAGGGGACATCATGGAAATTGCATCTTCGTTCAATACTTCCTCTGATACCGTACAGGCACTCAAGGACGCCTACACTGATTTAGAAAACAAACTCGGTGGGTCGCCAACGTGGATGGCGGTGCATGGGACCTTCCAACATCGGGGCGAGGCCATCACGACTACCTTGCAAACGCTGGCACCTGGGGTGCCTTTTCAGGGTGGCACGAGCTGTCTGGGGATAATGACGGAAGCCGGATTCCATTCCGATGAAGGGGTAAGTCTGGGCCTGCTCGGAATACGAGACCCCGAAGGTATCTACGGGATTGGTCACGCGGAGTCAAAGACTCATTCGCGGTATACCGGGTTAGAGGCCACTACGGACGCCCTTCAAAACGCGCAAAGAAACACACCCCCTGCCCTGGTCTGGATCACCTGTGCGCCGGGCGACGAAGAGGGGGTCCTGGCCGGTATTGAAGAGAAGTTGGCCGGGGCTAAAACTCCAATCATTGGCGGAAGTGCGGCAGACAACTCAGTCGAGGGAAACTGGTATCAGATTACCAACGGTCGGGTGATGCATGACGGAGTCGTGGTAACGGCCATGTATCCTTCTAAGCCAATCCACTACGCCTTCGACAACAGCTACACGCCCACAGCGCATAACGGGATTATCACCAGAGCATCGGGCCGGACCGTTTATGAGATCAATCGCCGCCCGGCGGCTGACGTTTACAACGAATGGACGGACGGGCTAATCGCCGATCATCTGGATGGGGGCAATATTCTTGCTCTCAGCACCCTGCATCCCTTAGGCCGGGAGGCAATGTGGACCCGCGGCACCACCTTATACCAGCTTTCCCATCCTGAAGCGGTTCTCGAAAACCGCGCCCTTTCGCTGTTCACCAGGGCCGAGCCGGGGGAAAGGATTGTCCTCATGGACGGCTCTGCCTGGGATTTGGTCCATCGCATTGACAGGATCACGTCCAAGGCAGTCCCCAATCAAGGCGCACAGATTGCTGGCGCACTCATCATCTACTGCGCCGGATGTATGTTGGCTGTGCAAAACGAGACACAAACGCTGGCACAGCGATTCCGTGAGGCGCTTGGGGGCCAACCTTTCCTGGGCCTTTTTACCTTTGGTGAACAGGGCTGTGCGCTGCTCGGCGAGAATAGCCACGCTAATCTGATGATGTCCATCGTGGTATTTCAAAAATAGCGTGGCACAGGCATAAGTCGTCTGAAAAAGTCAAGCAGACGGGACTGGATCAGGTCGAAGGTTAATCTGCACAAGAGTGCGCTGAGCAAATACGGCTCGTTTCATTCTTAGCCTGGGCTTTCGTGAATCCTTGAAAACACGAATGGCCTGGCGCACCTTGTCTCTCTGCCCAAATGCACGGCTGGCAGGGAACATCATTCCCTGCCAGCGTGTGCACTGAGGCTTATGTGTCAGGTGGTTGCGCTGGGGTCCACCAGCATCAGGACATTCTGAGACGGGTCCTCCGCCAGATACTTGATGTTGACTGTGCTGCCCACTTCAATCTGGTTGCGGATAACAAGATCCGCCTGCACGGTTTCCTTCCGCTCGACGTACTCCACGCCCGATGTGTCGCGGAACTTGAACTCGACTATGGAGTAAATCGGCCGGTCGTTGACGAGAATTCTATAGTTTCGATCCACAAAAGTGACCGTCGCCTCCGTAGCCACGCCGGTCTGGTATATCAGCATGACTTTGGCTTTCAGTTTCCGGGCCGTTGCCCGCCCGGTCACTATGAGCACCAGGCCGATGACCGCCATCAGCACGCCGACGATGATGAATATCACGCATATCCCAGCCCCGGGTGCCATCAGGCTGGCCATGCTCAGGTTCCCACCTATGATCACCACCATCAGCACGGCCGCCCCTACGAAGACCAGGCCTATCACCAGAAGGATACCCCCGACTAGAACAGCCATTTTCCTGTCCCCTCCTTTCTTTTCCTTTGGCTGGATTTTAATCAGACATTGTACTTGATTTTGAACAGGGGGAGAAGCAGCGTACACTATTGAAAGGCCAAAGTTCATCGAGCGCCGGGAGAGAGAACGTGCTAAGGAGCACCCCGTGACCCACCACACCGCCGATGTCGTCATCTGCGGCGCGGGCATCGCCGGGATTTCCGCCGCCTTTTCACTGGCGCGCTACGCCGATCCCGCCTACCGGAAGCGGCTCCGGGACTGGGGCCCGACCGGGCAGCTATAGCCGCTTCTGGTTGCAGGCCAACAACCATAATCAAACCTTATAATAACCTCTCCCCAATTTTTGTTGTACATTTGTCCAATTGACATCCCCCCATCCCGTGCTATAATTTGAATAGAACGCAAGTTCTAATCACATCTTGCAGGGGCAGATCCGCCCGATCTGCCGGATGCGTCCGGGCCACCGATGTGGGCCATCTGGCGGCCCCACCCATCCTCTACCTGCATACCTGCGTGCGTGGACGCGCCGCCTGGGTACCGGCGAAGGTCGCCGTGCAGGAGAAAGGGGGTTCGCACAGCCGGGCATCCCGGCCCGCAGGTCGCGGCGTGGTCAGTCCGAAGATCGTAGGCCTCTGGCCCCCAACCCGGGGTTATGCGTAACGTGCGGCGTGGCTGGCCGGTGAGACCTGTCGGGGTGATCGTCCGCCCATCACGCCCTGGGCGGGCGCGGAGCAGGGAGGTTTATCCACTCCCGGCGTCTTGCGATGAGGGCACGACGCCGGGGCGCTCTGGCTGGCAGCCGGAGCGTCCGTCGGCCTGTGGACGACCCGCTCCCCTGGCCGTGCGGCAACCGGCAGATACGCGATCCGCCGCAGGCATCAACCGAATACATTGCAGACACACGCTCGTGGAACGTAATCAGGCACCGGCACAGGGCAAAAGTGAAGCCAATCCCTCACCTCCCGACGGCTATAGGATTGACCCACTGAGGCGGCCAATCAGAGAGCCAGGCCCGGAGGTGAGGGCCACCAACCAGCTAACCGGCTGACCGCTGACCACTGCCCGCTGACCGGCTGACCGCTGACCGGCTGACCACTGCCCGGCTGACCACTGACCGGCTGACCACTGACCGGCTGAGAACTTGTCCCCCCTCGCCCAGCGCTCGAAGAGCGCGCCCGGGAGAGGGGGAGGCCGACCAGAGGTCGGCGGGGGTGAGGGTAGCTGACCGCTGATCACTGACCGGCTAACCGCTACCCACTAACAAATCCTCGGCAGCAGCTCCCCCGGCGGCAGGTCAACCACCCGCGTTGCCCCGATACCCGTCCGCGCCACCACCAGCCCCACGTGCTCCTCAACCACCCGCCCGATCACCGCCGCATCCTGCCCCAACGGGTGAGCCTGCATCGCATCCAGGATCGCCCCGGCATCCGCTTCAGGCACGAAAGCGACCAGTTTGCCCTCATTGGCAACGTAAAACGGGTCCAGCCCCAACATCTCGCAAGCAGCCCACACGGCAGGCGTCACCGGGACATCCTGCTCGCCGAACTCGATCCCCACCCCCGAACTGCGTGCCAGCTCATTGAGCGCCGCCGCCAGCCCTCCACGCGTCGCATCGCGCAGGCAGTGGATGTCCGCCGACGTGTCCAGCATCGCCTCAACCAGCCCATTGAGCGGCGCACTGTCACTCCGAATCGTGGTCTCGAACGTCAGCCCCTCACGCACCGACATGATCGCCATCCCATGATCACCCACCGTCCCACTGACCAGCACCACGTCACCGGGGCGGGCACGGTCGGGGGCAATGTGCACCCCCGGCGGGATCAACCCAATACCCGACGTGTTGATGTACAGGCCATCACCATGCCCTTTGTTGACCACCTTGGTGTCACCCGTCACCAATTGCACCCCCGCCGCCTCGCACGCCGCCGCCACCGTGGCCGCGATCCGCCCCAACGTCTCCATCGGCAGCCCCTCTTCGAGGATGAACCCGGCACTCAGGAACAACGGTCTGGCCCCACTCATCGCCACGTCATTGACCGTGCCATTGACCGCCAGGTCACCAATGTCACCACCGGGGAAGATCAACGGGCTGACGACAAACGAGTCCGTGCTGAAAGCCAACCGCGCCGTACCATCGTTGGCGGGCACGTCGAACACCGCCGAGTCGCCCAACTGGACAAGCTGCTCATTCTCAAACAGCGGCACGAACAGGTGACGGATCAGGTCAGACATCATCTTGCCACCGCTGCCATGCCCCATGACGATGGTCGGGTAATCTCTGAGCGGAACAGGGCACGTCCACCCACCGAAGTCAGGCCGGTCACTCATGTGCTTACCTCATCGTGCTCCATGCTCTCCGCGTAGCGCCCATACCGGTAATAAGCCGCGCACGCCCCTTCCGAGGAAACCATCGTCGCTCCCAACGGATTCTGCGGTGTGCACTCCCTGCCAAAGGCCGGGCACTCATTGGGCTTCTTGATGCCCTGCAAAACCAACCCACTGATGCACACGCTCGGCTCCTCTGTGTCGATGGCCTGCACTTCGGGGAAGCGCCGCTCGGCATCGTAAGCGACATACTCCTCGCGCAGCCTGTAGCCACTCATCGGGATCGTGCCGATGCCCCGCCACTTACGGTCGGTCATCTCAAACACCCGGTCGATGACCTGCTGCGCGGGCCGATTGCCCTCCCGCGTCACCGAGCGCTCGTAAGCGTTCTCGACTTCCGCCCGACCCTCTTCCAACTGCCGGACGGCCATCAGGATTCCACGCACGATGTCAACCGGCTCGAACCCGGTCACGACGATGGGCACGCGATACTTCTCAGCCAACGGCTCATACTCCCAATAACCCATCACCGTGCACACGTGTCCCGCCGCCAGGAACGCATCGACGCGCACGTCCGGCGACTCCATCAGGCCGGAGATGGCAGGCGGCACCGTGACGTGCGAGACCAGCATCACGAAGTTCTCGATCCCCTGTGCTTTGGCCTGCACGACCGCCATCGCGTTGGGCGGGGCAGTCGTCTCGAAGCCAATGCCGAAGAAGACGACCGTTTTGTCAGGGTTCTGCTGTGCGATCTTGAGCGCATCGAGCGGCGAATACACGATGCGCACGTCACCGCCCCCGGCCTTGACGCCGAACAGGTCCTGCTCCGAGCCGGGCACGCGCAGCATGTCGCCATAGGAGGTGAAGATCACGTCCGGGCGCGCGGCCAGGACAATCGCCTTGTCGATCAGCTCAAGCGGCGTCACGCACACCGGGCAGCCGGGGCCGTGGATCAGGTTGACCCCCTCCGGGAGAAGCTGGTCCAATCCGCTCTTCAGGATGGAATGCGTCTGCCCACCGCACACCTCCATCAGGTTCCAGGTGCGGGTGACGGCGCGCTCCAACTCATCAAGCAGCGAGCGGGTCAATTCCCCATCGCGATACTCGTCCAGGTACTTCATGACGGCGCTTCGTCCCCATCGGCCAGCTCCGGCAGCTCGTCGGCCAGCAGATCGATCTCACGCAGCAGCTCAAACGTCTTCTGCGCTTCCTCCTCATCGATGCGGCTGATGGCAAACCCGACGTGGATGATGGCATACTCTCCCACCTGGATTTCGGGCACGTACTCCAGGCAGACCTCCCTGAGCACACCGCCGAAGTCAACCTTGCCCATCTTCAGACCGTCGGCCCGGTAAATCTCGACCACTCTGGCGGGTATTCCAAGACACATGGTGCGTTACCTCTCGTCGCTTGTTCGTCGCTAGGGCAGCCAGACGGCGTCGTAGCCCGGCGTGACGATCTCCTGCACCTCGCCCGTCTCGACGTTCAGCAGCCAGAGTCCCGGCTGGGCCTGTGACTGCTTGAGAAAGTGCCGCCTGAAGAGCAGGTAGCGCCCGTCAGGCGACCAGACCGGCGTCCCATGAATGATATCCGGTTCGTCGGTAAGCTGGCGGGGCTGGCTCCCGTCGGGGCGGATCAGCCAGAGCTGGTTGCCAAACGACCCCGACGGCTCGTCCAGCCTGCGGCGCACGGTCACGATCCACTCCCCATCCGGCGACCACGCCCCCGACATGTCCTCGGTGCCCAGGTCGCCGCTCAGGTCGGTCAGCTCCTGGGTCGCGATGTCGAAGCGCAGCAGGTGCACGATGTACTGGTTTTCCTGGCGGTAGGCATCGTTCAGCAGCAGCGAATCACCGTCGGGACTCCACGACACGGGTGCGCCGGTCTGGTTGGGGATGGACAGGCTGCGGCCATCGCTCAGGTTGTAAATGAAGATCTGGGCGCTGGTCGTGCCGACGGGCGCAGTATAGCTCAACCACTCACCGTCGGGCGACCATCCGGGCGAGTATCCCGGCAGCCGCCCATCCTGGAAAACCGGGCCTGACTCGCCGCTGGCGGGGTCCACCCACCACAGCGAGGGGATGCCGGTGCCGTCCAGTGAGGTGGTATCAAGCTGTTGGAAGACCACCCGCTGCCCATCGGGCGACCACGCCAGCTCGCTGCAAGTCAATTCCTGGCAGTCCAGCAACTGGCGGCGGTCACTCCCGTCGGCGTTCACCGCCCAGATGGCACTGCCTCCCTCGCGCTGAGCCGAGTAGGCGACCGTCACGCCGTCCGGCGAGAGCGCGTAGCCCCACACGCCGAGCGGCTCCTCGGTGAGCGCGGTTGACGCGCCGCTTTTCAGCGAGGCAACGAAAAGCTGGTAGCGGTTCTGGTCGTCGGGGGCCAGGTAAAGAATGCTGGCCCGGTCGACGTCAAACGCTGCGGGAGCCGTGTCACCTGCGGCGGCCACCCCCGGCGACCCCGGAGACAGCAGCAGCGGCACGGCGCTGCGCGCGGCGCTGGCCACCAGCGCCATCCCCAGCCCCAGCACGATCACGGCGCTGACCAGCGGCAGGGCGGGCGTCACACGGCTGAACGCTTCGATGCGCGTAAACAGGCGGCGGCTGCGCACCACGGCTATCCCAATCGCGATCAGCACCAGCGCCAGCCCCAGGCTGAACGCCACGACCAGCGACAATCCCAGCGCGATGCGGTTGATGGCCACGGCAACCAGCAGGATGGCGATGGCGTCGGGGCAGGGCACCAGCCCACCGCTGATGCCCAACGCGGCCAGCGAGCGCCAGCTCACCGCCCCCGGCGAGAAATCACCCTGGGGGAGCACGTCGTCGTAAACCCTGGCGTTGATGTCCTGGCCGACGGTGATGCGTGTGCCACCGGAGCCGCCCTCGCGCTCTGGTGACTGCTGCTCGCGGGTATGCCTGCGCGCGGCACGGCGGCGGGTCGCCGCGCGGAAGCCGCGCCAACGGCGGCGCAACAGGCTGATGCCCATCCCGACGATCAGCAGGCCGGAGGCGATCTCCAGCAGCGGGAAGAGGTCGGTCGGCATCAGGAAGCGCGAGATGAGCAGCGTCAGTGCGCCGAGCGCCACCACCGATCCGGTGTGCGTCAGCGTGACGATGCCGCCCAGGGCGGTGGCGTGGCGCATCGTGCCGCGTGATCCGACCAGGTAGGCGGCCACCAGCGCCTTGCCGTGCCCCGGCGTCAGGGCGTGGATCGCGCCCAGCAGCAGCGCGATGGTCAGCGCGGACAGGTAGAAGGCCGGCGACGGTTCCGGCGCACGCACCAACCCGGTCAGGATCTGGGAGGTGCGGCGGGGCGGCGAACCGGTCTGCGGGGTGGCGTCGGTCGAAGCCTGGTCGGCAGCCGAGAGCGCGGGGATGCCGCTGTCCCAGTACGTCAGCAGCCCCTCGCCGGGCTCGGCCTGCGGATCAGCCCCCGCCTCCGGGAGCACGAATTCAACGTCAAACTGGCCGTTGTCCTGCACCGGTTTGTGGAAAGTCACCCCATCCACGCCGTGCAGGTAGAACCAGTTGATGCTGATGGTCTCTGCGTAGGAGTCGTACAGGCTGAGCCGGTGACCGGCTGTCGCGCCCGAAGGCCAGTCGGCAGCCAGGTGAATCAGGATGGTCTGGTCGCCAAGCTGGAAATCGGTGGCCGACGCGGGCCACTCGACCGCCTCGACGCGCCAGTCGAGAGGCGCACCGTCGAGGGTGGCGGAGAACTCGGCAAGCCGACCCTCGCTCCAGGCGCGGGCCTCGTCGGCGTCGATGGCCTCGTCCTGATCGCGGTCGGCGTCGTACCACACCGCCTGGGTGAGCATCGGCCCCGGCGCAATCGACCACTCGACCTCGATCCCCACCGGTGCCAGGCGCACGGTATGCGCGTTGAAGAACATATCGGCGGGGTGCGCGCGGGCGACCTGCCCCGGCAGCAGTGCAACCAGAGCAACCGCCAGTGCGAGCGAAACCCGCCTGACGGCGCGAGGTATATGCTTTACCTGACCGGTGCTGTGCATACCGCTGTCACTCTCCAGAGACACACCGCGATCCCTTCCGGGCTTGAAATCCTACCCCTGCTGAGGGTAGAGTAAGGACACGGCCTGCCGCTCCTACCAAAGAGATTATATCCCGGCGGCGGCTGCCGGGCAGGGCCATCCGGCAGTAAATTGCGATGCCAATTGTCATATTTATACCAGAGAGGCGGGCCGGTGACCACCGCCGCAGAGATGACAAAGCAGGAGCAGCATGACGGAACGCAGCACATCCGGCGATGACACCCCCATCGAGCGGCGGCACATCCACGTGGACGGCGTGGTGCAGGGCGTCGGCTTCCGGCCCTTCATCTACGGGCTGGCGACGCGTCACGCGCTGGTCGGCTGGGTGCTGAACTCCTCGTCGGGGGTGGATATCGAGGTGCAGGGCACGCCGGAGGCGCTCGACGCCTTCCAGGCGGCCATCAGTGCCGAAGCGCCGCGCCTGGCCCGCATCGACCGCGTTGCGGCCACGCCCGTCCCGCTCGATGGAGGGGAGGATGCTTTCGTCATCCGCCACAGCGAGGCCGACATGGGTACGTCGCTGGTCTCGCCGGACGTGGCGACCTGCCCGGACTGCCTGGCCGAGGTGTTCGACCCGGACGACCGCCGCTACCGCTATCCCTTCACCAACTGCACCAACTGCGGGCCGCGCTACACGATCATCGAGGCGATGCCTTACGACCGCCCGATGACGACCATGCGCCGCTTCCAGATGTGCCCCGACTGCCGGGCCGAGTACGACGACCCGCTCAACCGGCGCTTCCACGCCCAGCCAAACGCCTGCCCGATCTGCGGGCCGCGCGTCGAGCTGGTGGCCGGTGACGACGTGTTGGCCGGGATCGAGGACGTGGCGGGCGACGAGATCGGGCGCGTCGCGGCGCTGCTGCGGAGGGGGTACATCGTGGCGATCAGGGGGTTGGGCGGCTTTCACCTGGCCTGCGATGCGACCGACGCCGGGGCGGTCGCCCGGCTGCGCGCGCGCAAGGCCCGGCCCGACAAGCCCTTCGCGGTGATGATGGCCTCGCCGGAAGAGGTCAGGGCGCATTGCACGGTCACCGCCGACGAGGAGGCGCTGCTGACGGGAGCCAGCGCCCCGGTCGTGCTGCTGTACCGCCGCCCGGAGTCGAGTGTCGCGGCGAACGTCGCGCCGGACAACCCGATGCTGGGCGTGCTGCTGCCTTACACGCCGCTGCACCACATCCTGCTGCGCGACGCGGGCCGCCCGTTGGTGATGACCAGCGGCAACCTGAGCGACATGCCGATCATCACCGGCAACGCGGAGGCGCAGGAGAAGCTGGGTCACATCGCGGATGCGTTTCTGCTGCACAACCGTCCGATCCACATGCGCTGTGACGACGCGGTGTGGTGGGTGGATCGCTTTGCGGGTGAGGAGGACGCGGCCCGGCAGCCGCTGCGCCGCTCGCGGGGGGACGCGCCTTACCCGGTGCGACTGCCCTGGCAGGCCCCGAAGCACATCCTGGCGACCGGTGCGGAGATGAAGAATACGCTGTGCCTGCTGCGTGGCGGCGATGCCTTCCTGAGCCAGCACATCGGCGAGGTGGACTCGTTGGAGGCATTAGACTACTTCCGGCAGACGCTCGACCACCTGAGCGGGCTGTTCAAGGTGGAGCCGGAGGTTATCGCGCACGACATGCACCCGGCTTACCTGACCACCCGGCTGGCGCGCGAGCTGGCCGCCGAGCGTGGCCTGCCGCTGATCGCCGTCCAGCACCACCACGCACACATCGCCGCCTGCCTGGCCGAGCACGGGCGCACCGGCCCGGTGATCGGGATCGCGCTGGATGGGACGGGGTACGGGATGGACGGGGCGATCTGGGGCGGGGAGATCCTGGCGGCGGACGTGCGGGACTTTGAGCGCGTCGCTCACCTGGAGTACCTGCCGCTGCCGGGCGGCGAGGCGGCCATCCGGCGACCGTACCGCATCGCGTGGGGATACCTGCTGGTCACGCAGGGGGACATCCCCGACCTGCCCACGCTGTCCCGCTTCCCGGCGCAGGAGCGGGCCGTCGTCGCCCGGCAGGTGGAGCGCGGCCTCAATGCGCCGCTCACGTCAAGCTGCGGGCGGCTGTTCGACGCGGTCTCGGCGCTGCTGGGCGTGTGCCCGGTGACGACCTTCGAGGCGCAGGCGGCCATCGCGCTGGAGCTGGCCGCCCGTGAAGCCGACCTCTCGCAGGCGCAGGCGCTGCCCTTCGCCGTCGATGAGGAGGGCGTGATCCGTGTCGGGGAGATGCTGGCGGCGCTGGTCGAAGGGTTGGAGGTGGGGCGGGCGGTGAGCGCGCTGGCGGCGGACTTTCACGTCACCGTTGCCGGCATGATGACGCGCGCCGCCGGGCGCGCCCGCGCCCAGAGCGGCCTGGAGACGGTTGCGCTGTCGGGTGGGGTGTTCCAGAACCGGCTGATCCTGCGTATGACCCGCGACGCGCTGCGGCAGGCGGGGTTCGAGGTGCTGACACACCGGCAGGCCCCGGCCAATGACGGCGGGCTCAGCCTGGGGCAGGCCGTGATCGCGCTGCACCGGTTGGGCGGTTGAACGGCGTCAGTCGGCGTCCTCATCATTGTCGCGCCCGCTCCGGTACTTGCTCGTGGTCGCGCTCTCCAGCAGCTTGTCGAGGTTCTTCTCGGCCCACGCCTGGCCGTACTCGTAGTCTTCGAGTGGGACACCGTACCACTCGGCCACTGCCAGCATATCGCCGCCGTCCACACCGCTCTTGCACGCCTGCTCGATATCGCGCTTGAGGCTGAAGCAGCCGTTGTAGCGGTTGCCGTCGGGCATGGTGGCTCCCTTCAGGCGACCGGCCTGGGCGAGGCGGGCGAGGCTCAGCTTGCGCGCACCCTCCAGGTTGCAGCCCTCCAGGTAAGCGCCCTGCAGGTTGGCCTTGCCCAGCAGCGCGTCGCGCAGGTCGGCACCGGCCAGGTGCGCGCCGCGCAGGTCGGCCCCGAAGAGGTTGGCCCCTTGCAGGTTGGCACGGAATAACTGCGCCCGTTGCAGGTTCACCCAGCGCAGATCGGCGCCTTCGAGGTTGGCGTTGCGCAGGTGCACGCCTTCCAGCGAGCCATCCTGAAGCCAGCCCTCCGCGCGGAGTTGTTCCGCCGCCCGCTTGGCGTCCTGGTTGAGACGGCTGCCCAACTGGTGCACCAGGCGATCTTTGCGCCGCTCCAGCTTGGCCGTGGCCTTGGCTTTTTTACGCCGGTCGCGCTCCTCGGCTTCGCGGCGGCGGTTCAGGCTGTCGATGATCAGCACGGTGATGGCGATGCTTGCCAGCTCGGAGCTGACGTTGGCGTAAAAGTCTTGCCAGATCTGGCCCCAGTCGAAGCCACCGGGGTGCTGGTTGCGATAGCCGATGATGCCGCTCGCCAGCGACAGAACCAGCAGCAGCACGCCTACTTTACCGACCGTCCACCACCTCACGAATCCCTCTAATCGCTCGTTCAGGTTCTTCTCCATCGCGGTTGTCGTCCTCCAATCACGTGGGTCTGGGGAAACGATAGCACAGCAGCGGCCAGGGGAAAAGTGGAATCGTCGTGATATGGTAAGAGAAATTCCCTCCGGCGTGTTATACTGCAGAGGAACTCACACATCGGAGAGCAAATCTATGCAAACCATCATCGGAGCGGACGTGGGCGGCACGCTGCTGCGCGCCGCGCGCTTTGACCCTGACCTGAACATGCTTGAACGAGTCGAGCAACCCAGCCACGCCGAGCAGGGCAGCGACGCCGTGCTCGACCGGCTGATTGAGACGATCCGGCAGGTGCTGCCCGAATCGCCGGGGGACCTGGCCGGGATCGGGCTGGCGCTCCCCAGTCCGGTCGATGCCGAGCAGGGGGTGGTCATTGCCACACCCAACCTGCCCTTCAAGGATCTGCCGATTGTCGATCTGGTGCGCCGGGCCATCGGGGGGCCGGTGTACCTGGGCAACGACGCCGACCTGGCCGGGCTGGCCGAATACTACCTGGGAGCCGGGCAGGGTGCCCGCACGATGGTGTACATAACGATCAGCACCGGGGTGGGCGGCGGCATCATCATTGACGGGCGGCCTTTTGTCGGGCGGGGGCAGGGCGGCGAGATCGGGCACATGGTCGTCCAGCCGGACGGGCCGATCTGCGGGTGCGGGCGGCGGGGGCACCTTGAGTCGTTTTCCTCCGGGACGGGCATCGCGCGCATCGCGCGCGGGCGGTTGGAGGCGGGGGAGAAGTCGGCGATCCGGGACATGGTGGACGGGGACATCACGCGGGTCACGGCGGTGGAGGTCGGCGAGGCGGCCAAAAAGGGCGACCGGCTGGGAGCCGAGATCATCACACAGGCGGGGCACCACCTGGGCATTGCGATTGCCTCGCTGATGGTGCTGCTCAACCCGGACATCTTCGTGCTGGGCGGCGGCGTGACGAAGATCGGTGACCTGCTGTTTGAGCCGATGCACGCGGCGATCAGAGAATACGCGATGCACCCGCGCTACTGGGAGAACACGCGCATCGTCCGCGCCGAACTGGGGGGCAACGTGGGGTTGTGCGGCGCGGCGGCGTTGGTGCGGATAATGCAGGATCAGCAGTAGTTTTCCATCCGGTCGTATATCAAATTCGTGGGGCGGTGCGCGGGTGGGATTTGCACCACGCTCATCCCATCCTCAGCGCTTGCCGCGATCCTCACTGCTGCGGCGGAAGCTCATCTGGATCGGCGTGCCGGTGAAGGGATACAGCGCGCGGATCTGGTTCTCCAGGTAGCGCTGGTAGGAGAAGTGAACCAGCTCCACGTCGTTGACGTGAAACAGAATCTTGGGCGGGTCGACGGCCACCTGGCTGGCGTAGCGGATCTTGAGCCGCTTGCCGCCCTTAGAGGGGGGCTGCTGCCGGGCAGCGGCATCGCGCACGATGCGGTTGACCTCGGCGGTGGGAATGCGGAAGAAGCGCTCCTCGTAGACCTGGAGGGCAAGCGGGATGATCCGGCTGACGCGCTGGCCGGTCAGGGCGGAGATGAACAGCACCGGCACGTAAGGCATGAACTTGAGCGTCTCGCGCACCTGGCGGGTGTAGGCGTCCATGGTGTAGTCATCCTTCTGGACGGCGTCCCACTTGTTGACCAGAACGATGGCACTCTTCATCTCGTCGAGGATGAGGCCCGCGACGTGCGCATCCTGGGCGGCGGGGCCTTCGGAGGCGTCGAGCAGCACGAGGGCAACGTCGGCCCGCTTGATGGCTTTGAGCGCACGCAGGACGCTGTACTTCTCGACGCCGGGCCGGATCTTGCCCCGGCGGCGGATGCCAGCCGTGTCGATCAGGGTAAGCTGCTGGCCGTGCCAGAGGAGCAGGGTGTCAATCGCGTCGCGGGTGGTGCCCGCCACCGGGCTGACGATGGCGCGCTCCTCGCCCAGGAGGCGGTTGAGCAGCGTGGACTTGCCCACGTTGGGCCGCCCCAGGATGGCGATCTTGATCGACTCGTCTTCCTCGAAGTCGTCGGGCACCCGGCGCGGCAGGGCGTCGACCACGGCGTCGAGCAGGTCGCCGACGCCGGTGCCGTGCAGCCCTGAGACGGCGAAGATCTCGTCGCCGATGCCCAGGCTGTAGAACTCCGTCACGTCGGCGCGGCGGGCGGGGCTGTCGCCCTTGCTGGCGGCGACGATCACGGGCTTCTGGCTGCGGCGCAGGATATCGCCGACCACCTCGTCGGCGGCGGTGATGCCGGTCATCAGGTCGACGACGAAGATGATCACGTCGGCGTCGGCGATGGCGACCTCGGCCTGCTGGCGGATCTCTCTGACGAACTGGGCCGAGTCCTCAGCCAGCGGGGCCATCTCCCCGGTCACGACGCGGTCGAGCATCTCGATGCCGCCGGTGTCGACCAGCGTGAAGACGACGCCCTGCCACTCGGCCTCGGCGTGCTGGCGGTCACGCGTGGTGCCGGGGCGGTCGTGGACGACGGCGAGGCGCTGTCCCACGATGCGGTTGAACAGGGTTGATTTGCCGACGTTGGGACGCCCGACGAGGGCAACAAGCGGATAATTGCTCATGGTTGCTACGGGCTTGGGGGCGTGGGGGTTGCCCTGATGATCGAGACTTCGATCACGGTGGGGAAGAAGGACTCGATCACGATCTCGCCCTGCCGCACCTCGACTTTAGGCTCAATCTGGTAGGTGCCAATCGTCAGGTTGGTCAGATCCAGCGTGACGGTGATGTCCCGGTTGACATCGAGCGCGTCCAGGACGGGCAGCGGGCCGGAGAGGATCACCTCGATCTCCTCCGGGGCCAACTCGATGGCCAGGCCCTCTTCCAGACCGATGGCCCTGACGCGGGCGACCACGGCGCGGCTGCCCGGCTGGGCGGCAATCGACACCAGCGCTTCGATAGGCTCCTGATCGATGGGGATCACGCCCGGTGGCAGGTTCAGCGTGACCTCGACGATCACGTCGTCGGTCAGGCCGGTCACGTCGATGTTGGTCTCGATATAGGGCTGCATGTTGTTCAGCACGTCGGGGGGGCCTTGCAAAACGACCTGGGAGGGGGTGACGGCGACGTTGGAGACGTAGTAACCGGCGGCAGGACGGCCGGTCGTGCGGGGGATGATGGAGACGTACTTGTAGCCCTCGACCTGGCTGATGGGCACGGTGACATAGACGGTGGCGGGGGAGATGGTCACGCCGTCGACGCGGTTGCCCTCGCTGTCCAGGGCCAGGAGGGCGACCTCGCCGCGAAAGGAATCGCGCTTGCCCTCGACGGAAACATTGGCCTGGACCTCGGCGACCAGATCGACGTACGAAAGCGGGCCGCGAACCGTCACAACCTCCGGGGTCAGCTCAGGCTCGTTGGCGCTGTAGCCGACGGACGGCTGCCCGTCCACGTCCAACCGGATGGGCAGCTCGCGCTCGCCGCGCTGCTCGATGTCGATCCGGATCTGGGCGGGGGTGGCGGAAATCAGGCGCACCTGCGGGACGAGGACCTGCACGTCAAGCTCGACCTGATGCGTGCCCGGCTCCAGCCCGCTCAGGTCGGCGGTGACGACGATGTCGTCCGCCGAGATAGACGCCCACGTCTCCTCCTGCGCCCGCAGGCGAACGCGGGTGGTCTTGGTGTAGTCGTTGGTGAGAATGTGGTCAGGGTCGAGGCCGACAAGATCGATCTCGATGGGGGAGCGGTAATCGGCCTCGATGAAGGGGTTGCCTTCCAGGGTGGCGGCGACCCAGACCGTCACGGACAGCACGAGCGCGAGAATCACCGATCCCAGATTGGTGCGCAGCCAGTGAAGGAACTTGATCAGCATGATGCGCCCTCCCTCATCAGGCCGCCCGGCGGGAACGGGCCGCATCGCGCATGTGATCGAGCCAGGTGCCCAGGCGGGACACCTGTCGCTGGCGGATGTACTCGCCCAGGATCATGGTCAGGCGGTCGGCGTCAATGCCACGGATGAAGCGCCCGCCGACGGCGACCGAGATACGCCCCGTCTCCTCGGAGACGACGACCGTCACCGCGTCGCTGACCTCGGAGATGCCCAGCGCGGCCCGGTGGCGCAGGCCCATCTGACGGTCGGGCAGGTGGCGGGCCGCCGAGATAGGCAGGGTGCAGGCGGCGGCGACGACATGGCTGCCGCGAAGGATGACCGCACCGTCGTGCAGGTTGGTGCCGGGGAAGAAGATCGTCTGGAGAAGGTCACTGTTCAGGACGGCGTCGAGCAGGGTGCCCGACTCGATGTACTCCTGGAGACCGGTCTCGCGTTCGAGGACGATCAGCGCGCCGTGATAGCGGCGTGAAAGCTGGTGAGCGGCATCGCGTATGGCGGCGATGATGGCCGCGCGCTCGTCCTCCGGAAGCCCTTCCTCGCCGACCAGGGGCATCGTGCGTCCCAGGCGATCCAGCCAGTGGCGCAGCTCCTCCTGGAAGATGACGGGCAGGGCGACGGCCAGCGCCGTCAGCGTGCGGCTGAGCAGCCACGAGAAGGCGCGCAGATTCAGCAGGGCCGAAAGCGCCCAGACGAGGATCAGGAAGATGGCGATGCCGCGCAGCAGGGTGGCGGCGCGCGTGCCGCGCACCAGTTGCAGGATGAGGAAGATGATCAGACCAACCAGGAAAACATCCAGGACGTTCTGCCAGCTACGGGGCAGGTTTTGAATTGCCCATAGAATCTCTTGCAGGCCCACGGCGGCCCCTTTAACACAGTCTAAAGTTTACACCACAGCCTATGGCGCTGATCGATGAGAAGAACCCCGACCGGCTCCATCCTTCACGCCCTCCCGCCCGCGCGAGTTGGGATACCGGCGACTCACAAACCGGTGGGTTTCAGTCCGCAGATTACGCGGATTACACAGATTTTCTACACCTCCGTCCCACCGCAGTGCGGCTGGAAGCGCGCATAGCGGCGCAGAAGCGGCGCAGAAGCGCTCAACTACGTGACTCCTAAGAAAATCACCAGCCGCAGGTATCAGGCACCTGTGTCCAGTTTAGCCAGAAGCTCGCGATAACCCTCCACGTCGGGTGGGTTGAGCTTGATGATAGCGCGGATGACCTGCATCGCCTCGTCGATGCGCCCGGCCTCAAGAAGCATCTCGCCGATGGTGTCCATCTGAGCGACGGCCTCGGTAATGCGTCCCTGCTGGCGGTAGACCTCGGCCAGGCGATGGCGCAGCCCGATCTCGTTCTGGCGCAGGCGCACCTGCTTTTCCAGCGTCGAGACGATGCGGTCGATGCGCCCGTTGGCAATGCAGTATCCCATGTACTCATCCAGGGCGGCGATGGCCTCATTAGACCGGCCCAACTGGAAATTGAGGTCGATCATAGCCATGGCGATCTCTTCGTCGTCGGGGGCCAGGTTCTTGCAGCGGCTGTAGTGACGCAGAGCCTCGCGCCAGTTAAGCCGCTGGCTCTCAATGTCGGCCATTGCCTTCAGGATGGTCACAATCCGCGCCGGGCTGGCATCATTCTTCCCGGCGTACGAGAGCGCCTCGTCGTAAATCGCAACCGCCTTGTCCTGATCGGCCATCAGGCGATAATACAGATCGGCCATCTCGGCGTAATGGTAGAGCGCCTCGTCGACGCGCTCCTGCGCCTTGAGCATGTCAAGCACCCGCTGCCGGGCAACCATGTCGGCAGGCCAGATGGTCAGCACCTCGGCGAAGAGGTCGGCGGCGCGCTCGGCGTTGCCGCGGATCAGGTAGGTGTTGGCGACCAGGTTGACCTTGTCGGCGGCCTCCTGAGTGCGGCCTTCCTTAACCAGAATATCGGCCATACGGCGGTGAGCGGGCAGGTAGTCGGGCGCTTTTTCGATGGCGTACTGGGCCTCGTTCATCGCCATGCGGAGCATGTCGCGGGCCATGTAGAGGTCGACACGTTCCATGATCTCGGCCATCTCCGGACGCCCGCCCTCCATGACCAACTCGACCAGATCAGACACGTAGCTGGTCTTGCCCTGAGCGTCATAACCGGTCCACGTATCGCGCAGTTTGGCATGCCAGTTGGGATCGTCGAGGTAGGCAGCCACGCCTTTGCTCAGCTCGGTGAGCTGGTCGAGGGGCTGTTCCGAGAGGCTGGCCTTCAAGCGGTCGTAGCCGGCATCGTCAAGGCGCTCATTGGCCTGCCGGTCGGCCTCGCGCAGCGCTTCGACCAGATGCCCGGCGGCGCGGCGCACCTCACCCTCGCTCAGGTAGATCTGACCCAGGGCCAGGTAGCTGGCAAGCGCGTACTCCGGCATCTCAGCCGTCCGGGAGAGCAGTTCGATGGCCTCGCTGTGTTGGCGCTCGTACTGGTGGAGCAGTCCGAGGTTGAAGCGCAGGGCGGGGTGATCGAGACCGGCGTCCAGCGCCTGCCGGTACAGGTCGATAGCCCCGGCGGCGTCGCCGACCTGGTGGGTGTCAATCGCCTTGATCAGGGCGGTCTGGGCTGCCGGGGGGACATCGCCGCTCCAGACCAGATCGGCCAGCAGGCTCATCGCGTGGTGGGCGGCCTCGTCAGCCGGAGCGCGGCCCTCCACCTCTTCGACCTCAAGCTCGCCCCAGTCTTCCTCTTCCTCCCCGGTTGCAGCCTCCTCGTGGACCCTGGCGGGGCGTGCGCTGGGCTCGAAGGCAGCCGGATCGACCGGCGGGATGGGCCGCCCCTGCTTGAGGTTGTCCAGGGCGGTGCGCACATCGGTGTCGGTGCGGTTAAGCTCCTGCGCGGCCAGCAGGAAATTTTCGGCGCGGGCAGGCTGGTTGAACTGCTGGGCCAGGCGGGCCAGCGAGAGATAGGAATAAATGGCCCGCGAGTGCGTCGCCGTTTTTTTCGAGTAGAGGGCGACCAGGCGCAGGTGTGCCTCACCCAGGTCGGGGTCGAGACGGACGGCATGCTCCCAGCTTGGGACGGCGTGTGCCACGTCTTTGCGCCCGGCGTACAGGTTGGCGACTGCCAGGTACTTCTTGGCAGCCTCTTTGGGACGGTCGGAGCTCGCGTGAATCTCCGCCATCTTCTCATAGGGGAGCGGATCGGAGGGAGCAAGCTGGCTGAGTTCCTGGTAGGCTTGCAGGGCCTCATCGTACCGGCCAGCCTCCATCAGGCTCAGAGCCAGCCCGGCCAGCGCCTGAGAGTCGTCCGGTGCAAGCTCGTGAGCACGCCGGTAGGCTTCGACGGCGCGCGCCCAATCCTTATCCCAGGCGGCGCTGGATGCTTCCTTCATCGCTGCTTGATACGCTTTTTTCTGCTCTGCCATGGTTTTCTCTAACCCTACATTCGCGCATGCCGGAACGTGCAACCCGCCAGGGATAGAAGTCTATTCCTCAGCCGTTGGTCAGTATAATCCAAAGGGTGTTGCCGACGCAATAAATGGGCGGCCCGGCGGGCGACACGCTAGCTGTCGCCCGGACCGGCCCGTTCCAGGCCAATGGCGGCGTAGTCCGCCAGGGTACTGAGCAAGTTCAGGTAGTGCTGGGAAGCGAGATCGGCCAGCGTAGTGATGGTCAGCGCGCCGATAGGGGTGTCGCCGACGATCAAAGGCGCGCAGATCTGGACGTGCATCTGCTGGCTGATCTCGTCGGGATAAGGCTGCCCCGTGACCAACTGGCCCGACCGGACGGCCCGGCGAGCCAGGGCACTGTCGGCGGGCTGGTTGGTTAGCTGCACGTCGCCGCCTGCTTTGAACGCGCGGCGAACGAGCGAGCGCCTGTTGTCACCCAGCAGGAGCAGGGCCGCCTCCTCGGCGTTGGCGAGATAGGCAGCCGCCTCAAGGATGCGCACCAGTAAGGTATCCTGGTCGGGGAGACCGGCGATCACCCTGCCCACGCGGTGAAGGGCCTCAAGCTCGCTGATGCGGCGCTCCAGCTCGCGGTTGGCATACAGCAGGCGGTCGGTCAGGGTGTCGCGCTCCTTACGCAGACGGGTGGTGGTCAGGGAGCGCTCAATTGCCTCAAGTAACTCTTCCTCGGTGAAGGGCTTGATGACGTAATCACGGACGCCCAGGCGAAAGACCTCGATGGCGATCTCCTCCGACCCGTAGAAGGTCATCAGGACGACCGGGATGTTGATCTCGTGCTCGCTCATCTTCTTGAGCAGGCCGACACCATCCAGGCGCGGCATCTGAAGGTCAAGCAGGATGAGGTCGGGCGGATCGGTCGTGATCGCCTCGAAAGCGGCCACGCCGTCCTCCGCCTCACGATAGTCGAAGCCGTTGGGTTGGAGCACATATTTGATGACGAACTCACGCATATCTGCGCCGTCGTCCACAACGAGGATTCGTTCGCCCGCCACTTAAGCCTCACGGTGGGTCACAATCATGTATTGCAAGCAAAGTTGAGTATAGCATGGGACAATTTTGGAGGCTAGGAGGGGGATGCGAAAAAGCGCACGAATGACTTGTCAGTAAGCGAGCTTTTCCCCCGCCTGATGAACTTTAACTATTTTAATCCGGTCACCCGTTTCCCCCCCACCCCCGGCCCCTCCCCCACATTTCGCGCCTTGACGGCGCTGGGGGGAGGGGAGAAACCGGCATTTCCATCATGGTCAGCAAGCGAGTTCTTTCCCCCGGCGGACTCGGAAAGACGTGACACCTCCGCGCGCGGCGGCACGCTCCTGCGCCGTGCCCGCCGGATTTGCAGGCGGGCGGAATGCGCATAAGATAAGATCAGGCGAGCCGCTTTTGCGCCGTCCAACACCGATCACGCCCTGCTTATCACCCTCACAAGAGGTGACCCTCCGGTCAGGGACGGTGAGCACACACGAGGAGAAGCGAGTTCTAATGACCGAAGAACTGACCGCACACGACATCGAGAGCAAGTTACGGGATGACCTGGGCCTGAGCAAAGACAGAGACGTGATCGCACACGTGCACCTGCCGTCGCTGGGGCCGGTCAGCGGAGGTGCGGAGGCGGTGGCGTCGGCGATCCTGGCGGCGGCGGGCACGGTGATCATGCCCGCCTTCACCTACCAGACGCAGATCATCCCCCAGGTTGGGCCGCCCGACAACGCGCTCGAATATGGGACGGGGGACGAAGTGAACGCCAAGGCCGAGATCTTCCGGCCAGACCTGCCGGTGCATCCCGACTGCGGGTCGGTGGCGGAGGCGCTGCGGCGTGACGGCGAGACACTGCGCAGCACACACCCGATCCTGGCATTCGTCGCGCAGGGGCCGGGCGCAAAGGCGGCGCTTGGCGCGCAGACGCGGCAGAATCCGTTGGGGCCAATCGCCTGGCTGGAAGCGCGCGACGGGGCGGTCCTGCTGATGGGGGTTGACCAGCGGCACAACTTCTCGCTGCACCTGGCCGAACAGCGCGCCGGGCGGAAGACCTTCACACGGTGGGCGCTGACGATTAATGACATCGAGGCGCTGCCCAACATCCCCGGCTGCATGGAGGGTTTCAACGCGATCTGGCCGCTGATGATGCACATCACCCAGGTGACGCAGATCGGGATGGCGCGCTGCGAGTTGATCCCGATCCGGGAGATGCTGGAGTTCGCCGAGGAGCGGCTGGCAATCGACCCCAACTTCATGCTGTGCGACAAGCCAAGCTGCCTGAACTGCCGGACGCGGGAGGTGCAGGTTTAGGAGGATCTGGCGGCAGGTCTACCGCCGGGAGGCGTCTTCCTCGTCGAAGATGCGCTCCGCGTGCTCCCTGAGCAGGGCGATGCGGTCGGGGTCAAAGTCCTTGTTGTGCAGGTATAACTCCAACACTTCGAGCGGGCCAAGCTCTTCGGGGTGCTCGACGCCCAGGCGTTGGCGCACCGGGTAGTCGATGTCGCGCTGGATGGCGGCGACGAAGGCAGCCGCTTCGAGCGCGGCCTCAACGTCCCGGTCGCGGATTAGCGGCTCACCCTCCGGTGTGGCGGTGATGATCACGCGGACGATAGCGCCGGTGACATCGTACTGCGCGATCTCGTCGATCACGGCCTGGGTGGGGTCGGGCATACCGCGCACGTCGGCGTGAATGGTGACGAAGGGGCGGGCGTTCATCTCGATGAACTCGTAGGCGACCTGGCCGCGCGTCAATTCGACCCAGCAGAAGCCCTTGGGATCGCCCTCCTCACCGAAGTCAATGCGCTCGATGCTGCCGCTGTAGACCACCGGCGGCATATGCCCGGCGTTTATGTCCTGGTGGTAGTGGATGTGGCCGAGGGCAACGTAGTCCCAGGCGGGGTCGGCGACGGTGCTGAGCATCACGGCGACATCGCGGCCCAGCATCACGCTGCGCTCGGAGCCAAACTGCGCGCCCTGCACGGTGAGGTGCCCGGTCAGGACGGCGGGGATGTCCGGATCGACCTGCTGGGCGAGGTTGCGGACGACGAGATCGACCTGCTCGCGCAGCAGGATATCCAGCTCGCCGAGGTTCATGCCGGACGTTGAGACGTGGTCGAGCAGGCGCTGTTTGACCGGGTAGGGGACGGTGGCGACCTGAACCGGGCCGCGCGCGGTCTCGATGAGGTGGAGCTTATCGGTGCGACCGACGACGACGTTCTCCACTTCGAGGGTCTGGAATATATCGACGGTGGAGGCCTTCTCCGTCATGGCGGGGATGTCGTGGTTGCCGACCAGCAGGACGACCGGGCACTGCCGGGCCAGCCGCTTGATGCGGCGGGCGAACTCGCGCTGGTAGGTGGGGTTGGGGGAGCGGTTCTTGAACGCGTCCCCGGCGAAGATAGCCAGGTCGGCGTCGTTTTCTTCGGCGTACTCGATGATCTCGGTCAGGCGGCGGATGAAGTCCATCACCCGGCTGCTGATGCCGGTCGACGGATCGACCTTGCCGTAGTTCTCCATGCCGATGTGGACATCGGCGAAGTGTAAGAGGCGGATCGGTTCTGTCACAGTTGGGCCTCCATCCCCAGGCAGCCACGCGGGCCGCCGACACAACTCACAGGCGAGATCTCAAGGCAGCTCCGGCCACCGGAGACGCCGCAGGACAACCCCACAGGAGGACAACCAGACGGTCCTGCGGGTGTCCCCTGCGAGCGGTTCTCGCCCGGCACGACGTTCCCCGGCGTCCGGTTACTCCTCGTAGCTGGCGATCTCCGCAACCAGGCTGAAGATATCCGTCGAGGTGAGGATGCCGATCACCTCGCCGTTTTCGACGACGGGCAGACTGGCGAAGCGTTCATCATGCATGATCCTGGCAGCCTTGCCCATCGAATCGTCCGGCCCGATGGTGGCAACGTCGCGGCTCATGATCTTTTCAACCGTCACGAGGGAGAGCATGTGGTAGATCTCTAAGATGCCGAACGAGGTAAGCTCGGAGGGGCGGGCTTCCCGGATGTCGCCCCAACTGACAACGCCGACCAGTTCACCCTTATCAACGACCGGCAGGTTGCGGATCTTGCGCTTTCTGATCAGGTTGTAGGCGTCTGTCAGGGTAGTATCAGACGTGATGGTGATCGGGTCGGGGGTCATCCAGTCCTTGACGAGATACTTCTTGGCTGCCATTGGTGCCTCCTTTCATCCTCAACTACGCACAGTATACCATCTGGGGGGTGGGTACGGTATGCTTGCGGGAGAATGGTGCCCGGTTCGTGTCGCAATCTTCCCCCGACGTGTTACAATTCCCGGCGCGAGATTCACAGGAGGCGTCCGCAGTGAGCAAATCGGTTACATTTCAAGATGTCATTCTACGCTTGCAGGCGTTCTGGGCGGCGCAGGGATGCGTGATCTGGCAGCCCTACAACGTGCAGGTCGGGGCGGGGACGATGAACCCGGCAACGTTCCTGCGCGTCCTTGGCCCGGAGCCTTGGAAGGTGGGGTACGTCGAGCCGTCCATCCGCCCGGACGACGGGCGCTACGGAGACAACCCCAACCGCATGCAGCAGCACTACCAGTACCAGGTGATCCTGAAGCCCGACCCCGGCAATCCGCAGGAGCTTTACCTGCAAAGCCTGGAGGCGCTGGGCATCGACCGGCGCGCGCACGACATCCGCTTCGTGGAGGATAACTGGGAGTCGCCCGCGCTGGGCGCGTGGGGCCTGGGTTGGGAGGTGTGGCTCGACGGGCAGGAGATCACGCAGTTCACCTACTTTCAGCAGGCAGGCGGCCAGAACCTCGCCCCGGTGTCGGTCGAGATCACCTACGGCCTGGAGCGGATCGTGCTGGCGCTGCAGGGCGTCGACTCGGTGTGGGAGATGGACTGGGTTGGCGGGTTGAAGTACGGCGACCTGCTGCTCAGGCCGGAGTTCGAGCACTGCCGGTATTACTTCGAGCTGGCCGACGTGGCGGCCTTGAAGCAGGTCTACAACACCTACGAGCAGGAGGCCAGGAGCGCGCTGGCGTGTGAGCCGCCGCTGGTGATGCCCGCCCACGACTACGTGCTGAAGTGTTCGCACCTGTTCAACGTGCTGGACACGCGCGGCGCAGTCGGCGTGGTGGAGCGGGCCGACTACTTCCGGCGGATGCAGACGCTGGCGGCAGCCGTGGCGCGCGCCTACGCCGAGCAGCGCGCGGCGATGGAGTACCCGATGCTGCCGGGAGACTGGACGGTTGACGAGGAGAGTGGCACGGTCAGCGCCCCGGGGGCCAAACTGCCGAAGGTCAAACGCGGCAAATACCCGGCCAAGCCCGCGCCCTTCCTGCTGGAGATCGGGACAGAAGAGCTGCCTGCCGCCGACCTGGACTCGGCGCTGGAGCAGCTTGAAGCGGGCGTCGTGGCGATGCTGGATGAGGCGCGGTTGGATTACCAGGCGATCCGGATTGGCGGGACGCCGCGCAGGCTGGTGGTCGGCGTCGAGGGGCTTGCGCCCAACCAGCGCGCCGAGGAGCGCATCGAGCGGGGGCCGCCGGTGCGCGCTGCCTTCGATGCGGATGGCAGCCCAACTAAAGCGGCAGTGGGCTTCGCGCGTAAGTGGGACGTTGCGGTTGAAGATTTGCAGCGCCAGGAGATCGACGGTGGCGAGTACGTGGTGGCGGTCGTCAGGGATGAGGGCCGCCCGGCCCCCGACGTATTAGGCGATCGGCTGCCCGACCTGATCGCTGCGCTGCGCTTCGACAAGTCGATGCGCTGGAACTGGTCGGGGGTGACCTTCTCGCGGCCCATTCGCTGGCTGGTGGCGCTGTTCGGGCAGGGGGTGGTGCGCTTCTCGTACGCGGACGTGCACACCAACCGCGTCACGCGCGGCACGCGCCCGCTCGGCTCGCCGGAGATCGAATTGGACGGGGCGGAGGCTTACTTTGAGGTGATGGGCGAGCAGGGCATCATCGTCGACCGGGAGGCGCGGCGGGTCGAGATCGAGGCGCAGATCGGGGCGCTGGCGAAGGAAGCGGGCGGCACCTTGAAGGATGACCCGGACCTGCTGGACGAGGTCACCAACCTGGTCGAGCAGCCGACCGCGCTGCTGGGGCGCTTCGATGAGGCGGACTTAGAGCTGCCGGACGTGGTGCTGACGACGGTCATGAAGAAGCACCAGCGTTACTTCGCGGTGGTTGACAAGAAAGGGAACCTGCTGCCGTACTTCATCGCGGTGCGAAATGGCGATGATGAGCAGCTTCAGGCGGTAGCCAGGGGCAACGAGCACGTCATCCGGGCGCGGTTTGCCGACGCGCGTTTCTTCTACACCAGGGACATCCAGAAGCCGCTGGCCGATTATCTGCCCGCCCTGAAGCTGCTGACCTTCCAGGAGCAGCTAGGCTCGTATTACGACAAGGTGACGCGGCTGGAGGGCATCACCGCGCGGCTGGGCGGGCCGCTCGGACTGAGCGACGGCGAGCTTGAGACGGCCATCCGGGCGGCGCGGCTCAGCAAGGCCGACCTGATGACCGAGTTGGTGGTCGAGATCACCGCGCTGCAGGGCATCATGGGCGAGATATACGCGCTGCGCTCTGGGGAACCGGAGGGAGTGGCGAGGGCCGTCGCCGAGCATTACCTGCCGCGCCACGCGGGCGATGCGCTGCCGGAAACCCCGGCGGGGATCGCGGTCGCGCTGGCCGACCGGCTGGACAGTCTGGTGGGCCTGCTGGCGGTCGGGCTGGCGCCAACCGGCTCGGCGGACCCGTTCGGGCTGCGGCGGGCGGCGTTGGGGGTGGTGCAGATCCTGATCGGCCACCGGCTTGACCTCGACCTGAGGCACGTCGTAGAATGGGTGGCGCAGTCGCAGCCGGTCAAGGTTGATGCGCAGGCCCAGGCGGCTGCGTTGGACTTCATCGCCGGGCGGCTGCGAGTGGTTCTGCGCGAGACGCAGCGTCACGACGTGGTCGGG
>CAZRXG010000036.1:0-16709 GCA_964603985.1 uncultured Anaerolineae bacterium
TTGTTTGCTCGCTCTTATTCTCTGGTCCATCGACCGTATTTTGAAATAGGTTCTAAATAATGGGATAACTTCCCAGCGCTTTGTTAAGCTGAATATTGCAGATTGTGGCGCTGCCCTCACCCATCTCGGACGGTCAAACCATCCTCGATTCGCCCTCTCCCACCGGGAGAGGGCAGACTGAGCGCGACCGTAGGTCGGGCGAAGGCGGGTGAGGGCTTGAGCAACAACAGAGCACTCAGCGCAAGATTGACCGATTATTTCGTAAAAGCCCAAAAACCCCTTGCCATTGCAGTCTACTGATTGTCGCAGAGGTGGATCAGGCCATCGTTCGGGCGGACTTCCCTGATGGGTGCACGAGTGCGATATAATAGGGTATGCGGTGAAAGGAGCTTCTGATGGCAGCCGATCGCGTGGCCGATTTAACGATGGAAGAGCTTGAAACCCTTATCGAGCGTATCGTGGCAAAACGAGCAGGCGGCTACTGGCTCAGCCGGAAACGTGGCCGTTCAGTGGCCGAAGTGCTGGAGTCGATGCGTAAGAATATCTGGACTCCACCACCAGGGGCCAGATCCAGCCTTGAGATGCTGCGCGAGGATCGTGACCGGTGAACGAGGATATTGTCCTCGACGCAAGTGTTCTGATACAGGCCTACGTTCGTGAGCCTGATACGGCGCGTGTTCAAACCTTGCTGCAGGGGCTTGAAGCGCCGCAGTCAAGCCGATTGCATGTACCGGTGTTCTGCCTGCTGGAGTGTACCAACGTTCTGTGGAAGCACATTCGCTTCCACAATATGCCTGTGACCTACGCTAAAACAGCCATTGGACAGATGACATCGCTTCCCCTGATCGTCCATCCTGCCACTGACTTACTATCTCGTGCGTTGACCGTCGGACTGGAGCATGAGCTTGCCATCTATGACGCCCTCTACATCGCCCTGGCGGAGCAGCTCGCCTGCCCCTTGGTTACTGCTGATGAGCGGCAGGCCGACACCGCCGACGCCACAGGCGTTGTCTTGAAACCCTTGGCCGACTTCCCTGAGTTCGCTCAACCGGAGTGAACCGCTCCTGGAGATAGAGCAGGCAGGATCACTGCACCTCGCCCAGCACCGCCCGCCGGTCTTCGATGGCCTCTCCGTCCTGCACCACGGGCAGGCGTTCCAGGCTGGGCCAGCTATACATGCCCGCGTACAGCGTGTACGGCCCGCTTGACTCGGTCGGCAGTATGATGAAGTGCGCCGTCGAGACGATCTCCCCCGCGCTCCATATCCCGGTCGGATACTGGCCGCCTTCGGGTTGGGTGTCGTTCTGCGCGATCAGGTCGCCCGCCGCGTCGGTGACGTGCACGAACACCGTGTAGTCGTCACCCGGACGCCGGAGGGCCTGCCAGTACAGCGTCACGATGATCGACTGGCCCGGCGACGGGCTGTCGAGCGGCTCGCCGGACGCGGCGTCGGTGATCTGGTAGCCCAGCAGCGCGATCCGGTCGCCGAACCCGGCGTGGGTGGGGATCATGCCCGCGGTCGAGACGGTCTCGCCGTGCGGCACCTTGACCACCCCGGCGATGGCGGCGTTAGCTACCGGTGCGCCGTCCGCGCCCAGCACCGACAGGTAGCGCGCGCGCCAGTCGCGCAGCCCGACCGCGATGTAGTACGCGCCCGGCGTCAGGTCTTCCGGTACGTGCTGCTCCATGACAAACGGCACCACGTCGCCCGACTCCCACCAGTCGGGCGGGTACAGCCAGCGATGCAGCAGCGGCTCGTCGCTTGAGGCGATCTTCTCCCCGCTGATGTCCCACAACTGCGTGAAGACCAGCACGTCGCGGCGTCTGGCCGTGCCGGGCGTAAAGTACAGCGTGACGATGCTCTCCCCGCCCTCCTGAGGAAGCTCAAACGTGGCATCCCAGCCGACCAGCGCGATCCGGTTGTCGTAGTTGATCGCGCCTATCGGGTTGGCGACCGGATGCTCAAGGACGATCTCGCCCCCGTCCGGCGGGAAGTCGACCACCATCGCGGCCAGCTCGCCGTAGGCGTCGTACAGCTCCTCACCGTCCTCGCCCGCTGCGCGCAGCCCCGCCAGCGTCTCGTCGTCGAAGCGCGGCAGCAGCACCAGCGTGCCGTCCGGCATGTAAGCCGCGAAGGTCGTGGTGTCCATCACATCGGGCGGCAGCAGGAAGCGCCCCGCCGGAAGCGTCAGCGGCCCCTCTGCCGCGAAGTAGGTAGCGAAGGTCGCGGTGTGCGGGTGGCTGTGCATCGTGAAGTAGCGCGTCACCGGGCGGGCGGCCTCCGAGAGTGGGACGTAGACGACGCCGTCCTGCTCCGCGATCAGGTCGGCCATCGCCAGGCGGCGCGTCTCGAAGAACCAGCTAAACGCCGAGGTTACGCCATTCCGCCCCCAGCGCACGTCTTTCTGGAAGTAGGTGCTGTAGATCTGCGCGCTTTGCAGCCCGCCCGTGACCAGCACGGCAGCCAGCGCAAGTGCCCAGACGGCGCGGATCGCCGCTCCCGGCCACCGGGGGCGCTCGAAGCGATCCGCGACCCACAGCCCCAGCTCGACGCTGGCCGCGACGACCAGCGGGATGGCCGCGTACTCGCCCACGATGCGCAGTCCGTGCGGGATCTCGCCGGAGAGCGCAACCGGCAGCAGACACAGGACGAGGTAGCCCACCGCCATCAGGCTCGCCAGGCGGCGCGGGCGCAGCACGCACGCGGCCACGCCCGCCAGCAGCAGCCCGTACAGCCAGGGGGTGTGCAGCAGCGGTGACCGGGCAACGTTGTACTGCGGGTTGACATCGCCCCCCACGTGCAGCGAGCGCCACGTCCTGAGCAGACGGTCGGCGTACCCGGCCGGGTGGGCCAGGATCTTGCCCACCGACGGACTGCCCACCTCGCCAACCCGCCCGAACATGTCGGGCTGCACGATCAGCATGATCAGCAGCGGGCTGACCGCGACCAGGAAAACCAGCACGAAGCGCAGCCCGCCCCCCACATCGAAGCCGCGCTCCATCGAGTCCGGCAGATCCACGACCCACACCACGAACTTGTGAAGCGCGCCCAGGGCCACCAGCGGGAGCAGCACGAAGGCGGCTGTGTAGCTCATCAGCGCGACCGCCAGCCAGATCCCGGCGGTGATGAAGTTGGGCCGCTTCCGATCCTCCAGCGCCGCGACGAACGCGTCGAAGAACATCAGCATGGCGAAGGGCTGCAAAATGGCCCGGTACGCGACGCGGCTCAGGTGGATGTGACCCACCATCAGCGCCAGCACACCCGCCGATACCAGCCCCGTCCAGCGGCGCGCCTTGCTGCCCGGCGGCGCGAAGTGCCGCCCGGCGCGGTAGGCGGCGGCCACGGCCAGCACACCCGTGAACAGCGACGCCAGCCGCAGCCCGAAGCGCGTCGGCCCGACCAGGAGAATCGTGATCGTCTGGAAGATGCGGAACAGCGGCTCCGGGCGACCGTCGCGCAGGTAGAACGGGATCACGCCCGTGCGGATCAGGCGCACCGCGTCCAGACCGTTGATGGCCTCGTCGTGTGAGAGGCCGGGCGGCCATACCTCGAAGTTGTAGGCGCGCAGCGCGGTCGCCCCCAGCAGGATGGCTATTACCAGCAGGGTCGGCAGCAGGAACAGAACCGGATTGCGTGTTCGGGTTGCCTGGTTCATCAGCCTATCTGCACCTCGTGGGAGATAATTCGCGATGTCCCGGCGCGGACGGCGCGTCTCATGGGCATGTAAACGTCAGCAACTTCACGCGGTCGTCGGGCACACGCCGACCGCCGACCGTCGCAGGGAGACGCGCGCCGGTCGGCAGCGTGTACCAGCCCACGTAGACCGCGTACTCCCCCGCCGCCAGATCCTCCGGCAGCGGGATCACGTACTCGTCCGGGACGATCTCGCCCGCGTCCCAGATGCCGGTCGGGTAAGTGCCCGCGCGCGGCTGCGTGTCCAGTTGGGCGACGATGGCATCGTCCTCGCCAACGACGTGGATGAACAGTGTGTAGTCGGCAGCCGGAGCGCCGAGTGCATGCCAATCCGCTCGCAGCGTGATCGTGTCGTCTGCCAGAAGGTAATCATACCCCGCCAACTCGATCACGTCACCAAACAGGATCGCCTCCTCAGGCGCAGGCAGCGGCGCAGATAGCGTGACCTGCGCTGCGGGCAGCTTGACCCGGAACCCGCCCAGCGCCACGTGCGGCGCGGCGACGTTCCCCGCCGCGTCCAGCACACCGAGTGGCTCGTTTTCCAGCACGCGGTACAGCCCGGCGATCACGGTGTAGGCCCCCGGCGGCGTGTCCGCGGGGATCGCCAGGCGGAAGCGCGTCGGGACGATCTCGCCGGATTGCCACAGCCGGGTGCGGTACACCCCATCGAGCGTCCAGCGGTGCAGCCCGGCGACGTCGCGCCCGCCCGCGTCCCACACCTGCACGAAGGTCTCGTAATCCGCCGATGCGCCGCCGGTCGCGCGCCAGTAGAGCGTGATCCACAGCGGCTCGCCCGGCTCCAGCCGGAGGCTGTCGACGTGGTAGCCGACCAGCTCCACCTCGCCGCCAAGGTTCGCGCCGACCGGCGTCCACGCCGTCTCGAAGTCGGCGGGTGACAGGTCGACCGCGTACATGGCCGCGATCGGCTGGCCGCTCCAGTCCTCGACCGTGTCGAGCGGGTCGCCACCCGCCAGCGCGGACTCCAGCCCGGCGGCTGCTTCGGGCGTCAGCGGCGGCAGCATGAGCATCTGGCCGTCGGCCAGCATCACCCAGGCCCGCGAGTCGTGCTCCGGGATGCGCCCGTCGTGGCGCGGGCGGAAGGGATCGTCCGGCACGATCACCCACAGCGGCCCCTCCCAGGCGGGCAGGTCGAGCGTCCCGTCGGCGGCGATGGCCGACCGGCGAACCGGGTACGCGTTGGACAGCAGGTAGGGGATGTTGGCCCGCAGAAAGTCGTCCAGCGTGATCAGGACCGGCGGGCCGTCGTCGCCGTGCGCCAGCGTGAGCCGGGCGATAAACTGGTCGGCGGCCTCGACCCGGTTGGCCGTCGCCGGGTCGGCTTTGGTGGCCGGGACGTGCACGAAGTGGTAGATCCCCAGGTTGACCAGCCCCGGCACGACCACCAGCGCGGCGGCCAGTGCGCCCCAGGCCATCGCCGGAACCCGCTCCAGGCGCGCTTCGAGCCAGCCCCACCCGACGGCCAGACCGCGCGCGGCCAGCAAAAACACGAAGGGCAGGACGCCGATCATGCGCAGGCCGTGCGGCTGCCATTGTGTGCCGCTAAGCACGTCGGTCAGGAACATCGGCGGGATGCCGAGCAGCGGCCACCACAGCCCTCGATCCCTGGGACGCGTGAAGGCGGCTGCCACGCCGATCACAAACCCCACCGTCAGTGGGAGGCCCAGCAGCGGGCGGCCCATCTCGGCGTAGAGGTTGTCCCAGGGCAGGACGAAAATCGCGAACTCGCCCGCGACCTTCTTGCCCAGCGCCAGCCACAGATCCGCGCCGTGCAGCCCGCTCTGGAAGATGAACCGTCCCGCCGTCTGGCTGGCGCGGGCGAAGAACGCTTCGGGGGTGCGGATGTAGGTGATCAACTGCGGCAGGACGAGAACGGCGCTCAGCGCCCCCAGCGCGACGAGCTGCCACAGACGGGCCTTGAAGCGCTCGCGGTCGGCGAAGAACTGGTGCGCTGCCCAGGCGATCAGCATCACCGGCATCAGCCGCGCGGGGATGTAGGTGTAGTTCGCCAGCGCCATCACACACCCCGCCGCGATGAACGACCACCAGCGGCCCGTGTGCCAGGCGTGGGCGAACAGTACCGCCAGTGCGATCACCAGCAGTGGGAAGACCTGCGCCCGCTGCCCCGACTTGCTCAGCATGATCGGGTAGAAGCTGACGGCGTAAGCCAGCGCCGCCAGCCAGGCCGTCCGGGTGATGGTTCTGTCCCCCCGCTCGATGGCGGGGTGGTTCAGCCAGCGGGCCGCGCCGAAGATCAGCGGCACGACCAGCGCGCTCGCCAGGACGGTCGGCAGGCGGCTGGCAAAGAAGCTGACCTCGCCCGTGAGCAGGAAGGACAGCCCTGCCAGGTACACGATCACCGGCTCCGGGGCGTAAAGCTCGTAGACGTAGTAGGGCCAGATGCCGCTTTGCAGCCAGTCGAGCGCGTTGAGGCCGATCCACGCCACGTCGCCGTGCGCGCCCAGTGGAACGGTCGGCAGGCGGTAGAGGCGCAGGGCCAGCCCCAACAGGCACAGCCCGCCCAGGGCCAGGGCAGGCTTCCACGCCGGGCCGTCGATGATGCTGTTCCGGGGGGTGGGCGACTTCATGGTTGCTGCGGCTGCCTTACACGAATCACCGGCTGAGCGCAAACAAACCGGCGGATTGAGACATTACCGCATAACAGCCGCATGTACAAACCGGGGAGAGAGCCGTATTTCGGCCCGAAGTGTCCTGTCTTCTGGTGACACGTCTTCCCCCTGTGGTATAATCATGATGCTTCAGTTTGCGAAGCCCATTTCAGCCGACAGTCGGTCAGCCGACCACCGGATTCTGGGTGGTCAGTTTTGTGCCACCCAGGGGCACGCTTTGTGTCCTGGCACCGCTTTGGCCGACATAGCACAACATCCTTTTTGCGCACGACCTTGCCCGCCGTAAGGGGGTGAAGGTCGGGGCGCACAAACAGGCAAATAGCGTTCGGGCCTCCGACCACTCGGCGCTGTACCGCCCTCCGGTGTGGCCTGAAGAATCGTGCGCAGTGGTGATGCCTGCTGTGCAACCCCAGGCCAGCCGGAGAGGGTGCCCTTTACCCGACCGCCGGGCAGCAACGGGTACAGGGGCCGTGTCTTGCGTCATGGGGTGTACTCAGAGATGAACAGAGAGGGGACTGAATGGTGTATGATATGAGCGAGCTTCGCATTGCCGTTTTGGGTGCGGGACACGGGGGTCGTGCCATGGCTGCCGACCTGGCCGCGCGCGGTTACCACGTCAACCTGTACAACCGCACGCCGGAACACATCGACGCCATCAAGGCGCGCGGCGGCATCGAGCTTCACCTTGAGAAGGACGAATCGATCTTCGGCCCGCTCAGGATGGTCAGCAGCCGCATCCAGGAGGTGCTGGACGGCGCGCACCTGGTCATGGTGGTCGTCCCGGCCTCCGGGCACGCCGACCTCGCCCGCCTGTGTGCCTCCGGTCTCCAGGACGGGCAGATCGTGCTGTTGAACCCCGGGCGCACCGGTGGCGCGCTCGAATTTCGCCAGGTGCTCAACCAATGCGGCTGCACGGCGGACGTGATCATCGCCGAGGCCGAGACGCTGCTGTTTGCCAGCCGGGCCACCGGGCCGGCTGAGGTGCGCATCTTCCGCCGCAAGAACACTGTGCCGCTGGCGGCCCTGCCCGCCACCAGCACCGGCGAGGTGCTGGACATGCTCGTAGAGGTCTACCCGCAGTTTGTCAGAGCGCCCAACGTGCTCTACACCAGCCTGAACAACATGGGTGCGGTCTTCCACCCGACGCTGGCCCTGCTCAACGCCGGGTGGATCGAATCCACGCAGGGAGAGTTCCAGTTCTATACACAGGGTGTGACGCGCTCGACCGCTCGCGTGCTGGAGGTGATCGACCGCGAGCGCGTGACCATCGCCGCCGCGCTGGGCGTGCGCGCCCAGACCGCGCTTGAGTGGCTGGCGACGGCTTACTCGGCAACCGGCGGCGATCTCTACGAAGCCATGCACGACAATCCCGGCTACCAGGGCATCAATGCTCCACGCTCGCTGCGTCACCGCTACATCTTCGAGGACGTGCCCTACAGTCTGGTGCCGTTGGCCGAGCTGGGCAAGCGCTTCGGCGTGAACGTGTGGGCGATTGACGCCATGATCCAGACGGCCTGTGTGGTGCACGGCACCGACTACTACCATCGCGGGCGCACGCTGGAGCGTATGGGGCTGGTCGGCCTGCGCGTGAGCGAGATCACCAACCTGGTGACCTACGGGCAGGTCCGTCCACCCGAACTGACAGAAGAGCAGGAGGCCCCGCAGCGGCAGGAGGCGGCCCGGTGAGGGTGCTCGCTGCCTGCCTGGGCGACTGCGTACACGTCGCCGGGGCGACGCGCTTCCTGCGCATCGCCGAGGAGGAAGGCCACGAGACGCACTTCACCGGCCCGGCCACCGACCTGGAGACGCTGGTCGAGGCGGTGCTGGCCTTTGACCCGGACGTGATCGGCGTCAGCTACCGCCTGACAGCGGAGAACGTCCGCCCCCTGCTGCGCGAATTGAAGGGGATGCTAGCCGCAGCCGGGGTGAGTAACAAGCGTCTGGTGTTCGCCGGGACGCCGCCGGTCGTCGCGGTGGCGAAGGAGTTTGACCTGTTCGAGGAGCACTTCGAGGGAGGCGAACCGGCAGCCGAAGTGCGGCGCTACCTGCGGCGCTACCTGCGCGCAGAGGGCAGAAAGGCCGACGCTCGTGAAGCCTTCCCGCGCCGCATGGTCGAGCGCATCCGGTGGAAGGCCCCGGCTCCGATCCTGCGCCATCATTACGGAGAGCCGTATCCCACCATCGAGCCGACCGTGCGCGGCGTGGCCAGAATCGCGGAGAGTGGGACGCTGGACGTGATCTCGTTGGGCGCCGACCAGGACGCACAGGAGAACTTCTTCCGCCCGCACCTGCAGGACCCCAAGTCGAAGGGGGCGGGCGGTGTGCCCTTCCGCAGTGAGGATGATCTGCGCCGCCTGTACCGGGCCGCTCGGCGCGGCAATTACCCGTTGATGCGCTCTTACTCTGGCACCGCCGACCACCTCCGCTATGCAGAGATGCTGGTTCGCAGCATCGACAATGCCTGGTGCGCGACCTCGCTGTTCTGGTTCAATGCCATGGACGGGCGCGGCCCCTCGCCGTTGGCCGAGTCAATCGGCGAGCACGTCGACCTGATGGCCTGGCATGGCGCGCGCGACATCCCGGTCGAGGGCAATGAGCCGTATCACTGGGGCATGCGCGATGCGCCCGACGTGGTCGTCTGCGCGGTGTCGGCCATTTACGCGCACGTCGCCCGGAAAGCGGGCGTGCGCGACTACGTCGCGACCTACATGTTCGAAAGCCCGCCCCACCTCAACAATGCGATGGATTTAGCCAAGTGTCTGGCCCAGATCGCGCTGGCCGAGTCGTTCGTCGATCGGGGGTTCCGGGTGTGGCGGCAGACACGCACCGGCCTGCTGAGCTACCCGCTCGGCGTGCCGCAGGCGCGCGCCCACCTGGCGCAGAGCGTGATGCTCCAGATGGCGGTTCGCCCGCACATCATCCACGTGGTCGGTTACACCGAGGCCGACCACGCCGCCACTGCCGACGAGGTGATCGAGTCGGCGCGCATGGCCGGGTACGTGGCCGAGGTCGCGCTGCGCGGCAATCCTGACATGGCCGCCGACCCGCTCATCGGGGAGCGCAAAGAGGAGCTGATCGCCGAGACACACGTGCTGCTGGACGCCGTCCGCGCGCTCGCGCCGGAAGTAGACGATCCGCTCTCCGACCCGGCGACGCTGGCCCGCGCGGTGAAGATCGGCCTGCTCGACGCGCCGCAACTGGTCAACAATGCCTACGCGCCCGGCGCGATCCGCACCCGCAGCATCAATGGGGCGATTCGGGCCGTCGATGAGGACGGCAGTCCGCTGGGTGAGCGGGAGCGGGTTGCCCGCGTGATGGAGCGGGCGATGGCGGAGGAGTGGGTATAGCCGGCGGGTCTAGGTCGCCAGATCGAGAGACAGATCGCCGGTGCCCATCAAAACGCCGGACGGGTGGCGCTTCCGCGCGTGACGCCGATGACGTGGTCGACCAGGTCGAGGAACACGTACACGTTGGGCGTCCCGCCGACGGTCACACCGGCCCAGCGCAGCCATTGGCCCTCTTTGCGGACGGCGATGACGCCCCGTTCCATCTTGACCTCCTCGACCTGATCCCAGGGGATGGTCTCCTTGCGGTTGCTCAGCCCGTCCCGGCCAACGCCAAGGTTGCCGAACCAGATCGTCTCGCCGTTTTTGAAGGCTTCGATGGCGCGGGGAAGCTGGTGCTGTTTGACCTCCTCGACGATGGTCTTACCCAGCGCGGCCACGCCGGGCAGGTCGCCGGAGAAAACGACCTTCCGGCCATCGGTGCGGCGGATGGTATAGTAATGGTAGACGGCACGGGAACCGGGGCGCGTCTTGGTCAGGCTGGCCCACACCGACTCGATGTCGTCCCAACGGAAGACATCCTCACGCCCACCCTTGATGTGCACCAGACCATCCTTAAAGACCAACACGCGCATACCGCGCCTGCGACGCCACTGGAAGAACGCCCAGATCGCCACCCCCAACGGCAGCAGCCCGGCGACGCTCAGGCACAGCAGGCTGGAGTCTGACGCGCTGGCCCGCAGGCCGCCGATGATAAGCCCCAGGCCGACCAGCCCCCAGAAGATGGTCAGCCCCAGGAACACGATCGGGATGGCAGCGCGAATCTCGTACCTCGCTTTGAGCGTGGTGCCCAGCCCGTAGTCCTTGACAGGTGATCCCTCGGCCATTGTATCTTCTCCTGTTGGCACACGTACACACCCGCCCCCTGGAGTGCGGCCCCCTCTCGTTTGTCGTACAACCGGCCCGCACCCGGATAGGCCAGGTAGAGCCATTAAAGCACGAGAGCATGCCTGTGGCAACCGGGCCGGTCGAGGGGGTGGCGCGCGGGTGCCCCCAGCAGACAGTGGAGGTACACTGGGGGGCGTTGGAAGGGACAGTCTCATGACATACGACCCTGATATTCACCACCGCCGCTCGATCCGTCTGCCGGGCTACGACTACTCGCGGGTGGGTGTGTACTACGTCACAGTGTGCACACACAGGCGCGAATGTCTTTTCGGTGAGGTGATGGATGGGGAAATGCATCTTAGTGAGGCCGGTGAGGCGGTCGCCGACGAATGGGTGAAATCGGCCCAGATTCGCCGCGAGATTGAACTCGATACCTGGGTGGTTATGCCTAACCATTTTCACGGGATCGTGGTCATCAGCGAGCCGGTGGGTGACCAGTCGGAGGGCGACCGGCCGGTCGCCCCTACAGACGACATGCCTGCGGAGACCCGGGATCGCAAGCCCGGGCCCAGGCCAAAGTCGCTATCTGCGCTGATGGCGGGATTCAAAGCTGCCGTCACGATCCGCGTCAATGCGCTGCGCGCAACGCCCGGCGTTCCTGTCTGGCAGCGCAACTACTACGAGCGGATCATCCGTAACGAGCGCGAATTGGACGCCGTCCGCCGCTACATCACGAACGACCCGGCACGCTGGCTTGAGGATGACAACCACCCCGCCAGAATGAACCGCCAACGTGACAGGCATCCCTCCCTCTGCTAAACTATCCCCCGCGCAGCATTTGCTGCCACCACAGCCTGAAGGAGACACACCGATGGGAGAGCGAATCGACGCCCTGACCGCCCGCCTGGCCGAGAAGGGCGAAGAGACGGCTGCATTTTTCCGCTCGCTGGGGCCGGAGGACTGGCGGGCCCAGATCTACACCGAAGGCCAGGGCTGGACGGTCCGGCAGGTGCTGTGCCACTTCGTCTCGACCGAGCGCGCATTTGTGCGGATGCTTGAGGAGATCCCGGCGGGGGGCAAGGGCGTGCCGGAGGGCCTGGACGTCGACGCCTTCAACGCGGCGCAGGTGGCGCGGATGGACGGCATCGCCCCCGACGACCTGATCGAGCAGTTCGAGGCAGCCCGCGCGGCGATGGTCACGCTGCTGCGCGGCTTCGACGAGGCCGACCTCGACCGGCAGGCGCACCATCCCTGGCTCGGCTTCGACCGGGTGGAGAAGTTCGTCAAGCTGGTCTACCGTCACAACATGATCCACCAGCGCGACGTGCGCCGGGCGCTGGGAGGAAGCCAATCGTGAGCGGGCGCATCAACGACATCGTCGCCCGGCTGGAGGAGGGCGCGGAGGCGACCGCCGCGTTCTTCGTCTCACTGACCCCGGAGCAGCTGGCCGTGCAGGTCTACGCCGAGGGCGCGCAGTGGAGCGTCCGGCAGGTGCTGGCCCATCTGGTGACGATTGAGCGCTCGATGCAGTGGCTGTTCCGGGACATCCTGGCGGGCGGTGAAGGCTCCCCGCCCGACTTCGACCTGGAGCGCTTCAACCGCAGCCAGCCCGCCAAGCTGGACGCCCTCTCGCTCGACGAGCTGCTGGCGCTGTTTGCGGTCACCCGCGCCGAGACGGTCGCCATCGTCGAGGGGATGGGCGACGCCGACCTCGATCGCGAGGGGCGGCACGCGTTTCTGGGCGTTGACCGGCTGGAGCGCTTCGTGCGGTGGGCCTACGAGCACGCCCGCCTGCACGAGGAGGACGTGCGCCGGGCGCTCGACCTGTAGGTCGGAGCGATCTCCGCTGCTTCATGAGGTGCGGCTGTGACCCAACTGCTTGAGCTGGAACCCTGGTGGCGCTTCGCCGTGGCGCTCGTCATCGGCGCGCTGATCGGCCTGGAGCGCGAGTTTATCCAGCAGAAGGAAGGCGAGCCGGATTTTGCCGGTATCCGCACCTTCTCGCTGATCGCCCTGCTGGGCGCGGTGACAGCGCACCTGAGCGGCGAGTTCGGGCTACTGCCCGTGATCGTCGGGCTGGGCGGGCTGATCCTGCTGGCGGTCGCCAGCTACGCGGGCGGGCTGATCCGCACCGGCGAGGAAGAGGGCATCACGACCGAGGTGGCCGTGCTGCTGGTGTACCTGCTGGGCGCGATGGTCGTCTGGGACATGGCCGAGCTGGCCGGGGCGCTGGCCGTGATCACCGCGCTGCTGCTGTCGCTCAAGGGCAGCCTGCACGAGGCGATCCGGCGCATGAGCGCCCAGGACCTGCGCACCACGCTCGAATTCGCGCTGGTGGCAGCCGTCGTGCTGCCGCTGCTGCCCAACCGCGCCATCGACCCGCTGGGCCTGATCAACCTGTTCCAGATCTGGTTGCTGGTCGTGTTCGTGTCGGGGATCGGGTTCTTCGGCTACGTGCTGATGAAGGTGCTGGGGGCCGAGCGGGGCATCGGGCTGACGGGCATCCTGGGCGGGATCGTGAGCAGCACCGCCACCACGCTCAGCTTCTCGACGCGCAGCAAGGAGACACCCGCGCTCTCGCCGCACTTCGCGCAGGCGATCCTGCTGGCCTCCAGCGTGATGTTCCCGCGCGTGCTGATCGAGGTGCTGGTCGTCCACCCGCCGCTGCTGGGCGTGGTGGTCGCCCCGCTGGCGGTGATGCTGGTGGCCGGGCTGGCGACCGTCTTTTACCTCAGGCGGCGTCACCGGCCCGGTGAGGAGGACGACGAGAAAGGCGTCACCCTGGCGAACCCGCTCAAGCTGTCCACCGCAATTATGTTCGGGATCGTGTTCGCGGTGGTGCTGGTCGTCGTGGACGTGGCACAGGATCTGTTCGGGTCGACAGGCGTGTACGTCGCCAGCGTGATCACCGGCCTGACGGACGTGGACGCCATCACGCTGAGTGTGTCCGGGCTGGCGCGGAACGGCCAGCTTGAGATGGGCGTGGCGGGGATGGCGGTCGTCATCGCCGCGGTGATGAACACGCTGACCAAGGGCGTGATCGCCTACACGGTCGGCTCGCGCGAGCTGCGCCGCATCATCGTGCCCGCCTCCGGGGTGATCGTGCTGGTCGGGGCGGTCGGCGTGGGTGTGCTGCTGGTCCTGGTAGGCTAGTCGACCGTGAAGCGGTTGACCACGACCGGCTGATCGAAGCCCTTAATGCGCGCCTCGGCGGCCACGACGCGGTGATCGACCAGCAGATCCGACACGTCCGGTTCCTCGAAGACCGCCTTTGAGAATGCGACCTCTCCCGCCTGCGCGATACCCTGCATGCGCGCCGCCAGGTTGACCGTCTGGCCGAAGTAGTCCAGGCGCTCGTTCAGCGTCACCATGATAGTAGGCCCGGCGTGCACGCCGACCTTGAGCACCAGCCGGTCGTCGCCGGAGAGGTCGTGCCGCTGGTTGAAGTCGGCCAGCGCGGCGTGGCTGGCGAGAGCGCCGCGCAGTCCCCCCGCACCGTCGAGAAAGGCCGCCATCACGCTGTCACCGATGGTCTTGATCACCGCGCCGCCGGTGCGGTCGACGGCCTCAAACAGGACGTCGAAGTGCTCGCGCACCAGTTGGAAGGCGTGCGGATCGCCGCGCCGCGCGTACAGCGCCGTGCTGCCGCTCAGGTCGGAGAACAGCAGGCCGACGCGGCGCACGTCCAGCGTCTGGCCGGAGGGGAGCGGCTGATCCTGCGCCCAGTCGCGGAACGTCTGGACGGTCAGCAGGTCGTGGCCGGTGGTGGGTGGGTATGAGTGGGCGATGGTTTCCAGGTAGGTCTGATCCTGCGCCGTCGGGCCCAGCCGCCGCAGCGTCGGATGGACGGAGAAGGTGACGTGCACCTCGTCGTCGGCGTGGGCGGTGAAGTTGTTGCCGCACTTGGCGCAGGTCTGTGTGCCGGTGGTTTCGTTCAGCGAGTCGACCTCGCGCTGGGCGTGGCAGGCCGGACACTCAAGCTCCCAGTGCAGCACGGTCTCGCCGCCCAGCATCGAGTCGGCCAGCGCGGACAGCACGGTGCGGTGCTCGGCCTTCAGGCTGGACGCCATGTGGCGCGGGTAAGCGTGATAGACTGCCCGCTCCTCGGCGTGGAGCAGGTAGTCGCGCAGGTGTTCACGAGTGATGTTCATCGATCCGTCCCCCTATGTGGCTGCTCACCAAAGCTGCGGGTTGCCACTCGCCCTGTGGCGCAGGCATATAGGGTTATTATATCCCGAAGCCGGTTGGATGCGACGGCGGGCACGCCTGGGCACGTTGGAAGAACCCTCTCCCCCCGCCTTGCTGCGAGGTGCCCAACTGCTATAATCACCGGGGATAGCCGGTTCGCCTCTACATTTTGTGAATCACGATTCGCCAAAGGACCACTATGGGCAAGATCCACGACGTTGTGATCAAGAAGCTGGTCACGCACTGCGACGACCGGGGCTACCTGCGCGAGGTGCTGCGCGACGACGACAGGCTGATGGAGCGCTTCGGACAGACGACGATCACCAAAACCTACCCCGGCGTGATCAAGGCGTTCCACTGGCACAGGAAGCAGGATGACCTGTGGTACGTGGTCGATGGGATGGCGCGCGTGGTGCTGTACGACCGGCGCGCAGACTCGCCGACGCGCGGGGAGACGCAGATCATCTGCGCAGGAGAGGACAACCCGGTGCTGATCCTGATCCCCAGGGGCATCGCGCACGGCTATCAGGTGCTGGGCAGCAGGCCGGTGATTCTGTTCTACCACACGACGCAGAGCTACAACCCCGACGATCCGGACGAGGAACGGGTGCCGTTTGACGACCCGGAGATCGGCTTCGACTGGTCGATTCAGAATCGCTGAGGGGTTACGCTACATTCTGGCGATGCTGCGGATGACGGCGACGATCTGCCCTGGGTCGCCGTCTTTGGGGGCAAAGCCGCTGGCCCCGGCTTCGAAGGCTCTGTCGGCCACCCAGGCATCGCTTTCCGCCGACATGACGATCACGGGAATGTGTGGCATGTCGCTGCATAGGGCAAGGGTGAGCGTTGGCCCATCTGTGTCGGGCAGGTGGTAGTCGGTCAGGATCAGGTCGGGTTGGAGTACGTAGGCCAGTTCCAGGCCATCGCGCCCGGAGTGGGCGGTGCCCACGATGCGGAGGTCATCTTCCAGGCTGAGGTAGCGGCTCAGCAGGGTACAACTCTGCTCGTTGTCGTCGATGAGAAGAATGCGGACTGATCCATTTGGAGTTATCGACATAGCTCTATCCACCACAGCCCAGGTGATGACACCGGCGTTCTCACACTCTATTGTAGGCCAAAAAGCGGCCAACGGCGGAAATTGTTATAAAATAGTATGTATACGAAGTATATTACTTTTGACGGCGCTGCCGGAAAGGGATAGGTAGCAACGCAGTCCCCGGCCCGGCGCTGCGATTCGCCGGGGGCGCAGTGTTCTGCCTGTCGGGAGATGAATCCGCCCGGCAGCAGGACGACGGGCCACCGCTCTTATGCACCTCTGATGCAGCTCTGCTCTTCTTCTTACGCCCCTCTATGATGCTTCATACACACCCCCCGTATACTCGTGGTGCAAGCTGATACCAAAAACGTGATGGAGGGATACGAGAAATGGCTATTACCCGTTGGAACCCGGCCCGTGACCTGGCAACCATGCGCGCGGCGATGGATCACCTGAGCGACAGCTTCTGGGCGGATCGTGCCTGGCCGACGAACGACAGCGGCCAGCGCGTCGCCTGCCTGCCGCTGGATGTCTACAGCACCGAGAACGACATCGTCGTGATGGCGGCGCTGCCCGGCATCGACCCGGAGAGCGTCGACATCACCGTTTCAGGCGACACGCTGACGATCAAGGGCGAGGTGCCCCGGCGTCTTGAGAACGTCGACTACGCCTTCGCCGAGCGCTTTCACGGCCCCTTCAGCCGCACGCTGAAACTGAGCGTCCCGGTTGACGTGGACGCGATTGAGGCCCACGCTGAGGGCGGCATCCTGACCCTGGTTCTGCCCAAGGCCGAGGAAGTCCGCCCCAGGGTCATCAAGGTGAAGGCTAAGTAAGATCATCTCTCTCCTGAGCGAAGGAGCGGCCCGCTGCGACCGGGTCGCTCTTTTGCGTTTAGCCGGTCGGCGATCAGCCGGTCAGCGATCAGCCGGTCAGCGATCAGCCGGTCAGCGATCAGCCGGTCAGCGATCAGC
>CAZRXG010000036.1:16809-44920 GCA_964603985.1 uncultured Anaerolineae bacterium
AGCGATCAGCCGGTCAGCGATCAGCCGGTCAGCGATCAGCCGGTCAGCGATCAGCAGTCAGCGATCAGCCGGGCAGCCGGTCAGCTTGCTCTCCCCCGAAACAACCCTATACTGAGGCGAAAGCCCGGCAGGGGAGAAACAACAGCCGGATCAAACCGTTAAAGTACAGCAAACCCCTTACCATTGCAGTCTGCTGATACTGGAGTCACAGGCCGCGCCGGGGTCTATTATCCGAGGAGGTCTATCTCAACATGGATCACAATAAGACACATAGATGGATGATACTGGTATTGGTCGTGGCGGCCCTGTTCGCGGCGCTTGCCTGCGGCAGCACAGCAGCGACCGCGCCGCCGCCTCAGGAGGAGGTTCTCCCCACGCCTGAGCCGACCGCCGAAGTCCCGGTAGAAGAACCCCCCGCCGAGGTCGCCGAACCCTCCGAGGCTCCCGGCGAAGCCGCCGAACCCCTCGAAGCGGTCGAGCGGGCGATCAGGGACGCGGTGCTCAACCGCGACCGCGAGGCGATGATCGGGCTGATGGGCGACCCCTTCGTCATCGCCTGGTGGCAGTCGGAAGGCTCGGAGTGGACGCCCGCCGAGGCCGCCGACGAGCTGATCAACGGCTGGCTGCTGCCGGGCAACCCGCTCACTTTCTTCGAGCCGGAGGCCGGATACCTGACCGGTTTGCTGGGCGGCATGGACCCGCTCACGATGTGGGGGCCGGACGTGGACGCCGTCAGCGCCCTGTACAGCACAGGGTGGGGCTCCAACGGTTACAGCGAGGCGCTGTTGATCGTCGCCGCCAGGCCGGAGGGCGGCTTCTACTGGCACGCCACGCTGGTCGCCCCTGAGGGATTTGGCGGTGTCCCGCAGGGGGATAACGCCACCATTCGCGAGAGCTTCGAGATCGAGGTCATGCGGGCGATTGTCGAGCGGGACTACGACATCATGCCCGGCCTGATGGGCGAGCAGTTCGAGATCAGCGGCTGGCAGGCCGGTGGGGCCGCGTGGTCACCGGAGGAGGCCGTCGAGCGGCTGCGCACCGAGTTCTACCCGCCGGAAGGGGACATCGTCATCTTTGATACCCAGGCGGACATCGCCGCGCTGCTCGGCCAGAACCCGGCTGATTTCTTCGGCGGCGGCGTCAGCTTCCTCTACAGCGTGGGCTGGGGGCCGGAAGGCAATGGCGAGGCAGTCGTGGTGATCGACGCCACCGGCGACGGTGTCCTGTACTGGCGGGGCATCCTGGTCGCGCTGTACGGCTTCTAAGGGGCTGCGTTTCGAGGACTGCGAGGTTGGTTGTAGGAGCAGGGGACGGCCCCCTGCTCCTACACCTGTGGGTGCATCACATGCTTCGAAGTGGATGGCAGGCCACTCCACTTCTTTACATCTTTTTCACAATTATCCGCGAAATTGAGTGTTATAATCCGGTCAGGAGGAAACCCGGCGCGCGTGACGAGGGAGACTGTCATTTTGGCGGCTGCGGCGTATGACAGCGCGCCCGGCAGATCGCCGAGCGCCTCGCGCCGGGCCTGACGCCCGCCATGACCGGGCTGCGAAGTGTTTCAAACGAGCGGAAAGAGTGACAGTGTTCGTGCTATGAGTGACCTACCTACACCCCAGGGTGGACATGCCTCGTCCTACATCCGGGCCGTCGAGCAGTTGCAGCAGGGCGACTACGACATTACTCTGACCCCCGCACCCACCGGCGAGATGAGCCGCCTGGGCGCGGCCTTGCAACGCCTGGCCTGCATGCTGGAGGAGCGCCACCGCGAGCTGGAGAAGCTCGACCACATCACCGCCAACATCAACGCCGGACTGCTGTTGGAGGATATCCTCGACAGCGTTTACGAGGATTTTCGCGGCCTGATCCCCTACAACCGCATCGGCCTCTCGCTGATCGAAGAGGACGGTACGGTGCAGTCGTGTTGGGCCAGAACCGACCAGCCGGTGATCAAGCTTGGGAATGACTACACAGCGCCGCTGGAGGGCAGCAGCCTGAAACGCATCATCGAGACCGGCACCCCGCGCATCCTCAACGACCTGGAAACCTACCTCAAGGAGCACCCCGATTCCGAATCGACACGCCTGATCGTCGCGGAGGGCATCCGCTCGTCGCTGACCTGCCCGCTGGTCACCAACGGTGAGCCGGTCGGGTTTATCTTCTTCTCCAGCGTCGAGCCGCACACCTACACCGAGGCGCACGTCGAGTCCTTCCGGCGGATCGCGGGACAGCTTTCGGTGATCGTCGAGAAGGGGCGGCTGGCCTCGGAGCTGGCCGCGCAGAAGACGGCCATCGAGCGGCAGAACGAAGAGCTTCAGCAGCTCAACGACTTCAAGGACATGGTCCTGGCAATGGCCGCCCACGACCTGCGCAACCCCGGCGCGCTGATCGAGATGGCGGTTGACCTGATGCTCAACCCGGAGATGGCGCTCACCGAGGAAGAGCAGGCCGGGCTGCTGCAAGAGATCTCCGGCCAGACCCTCCACATGCTGGCGCTGATCGACGAGCTGCTGGACGTATCGCAGATCGAGTCGGGCAAGCTGGAGCTTAACCTGGAGCCGGTCAGTGTAGAGGGCTTTCTGGCCGAGGCGGTCAGGCGTCACACCCGGCTGGCCGCGCCAAAAGGCACGCGCGTGGTGCTGGAGGAGGGCGAGGAGGGAACGGTCGTGGCCGACTGGAACCGTCTGCGCCAGGTGATCGACAACCTGATCTCCAACGCGGTCAAGTATTCCCCGGCGGGGAGCACGGTGCACATCTGGGCGGAGCGCGTCCCCTCCGGCTGGCGGATCAACGTGCGGGATGAAGGGCCGGGGATCGAGGCCGACGAGCGCGGCGCGCTGTTCCAATACTTCTCGCGGCTGTCGGCCCGACCGACCGGGGGCGAAAAAAGTACCGGGCTGGGCCTGGCGATCACACGTAAGGTGATCGAGGCGCACGGCGGGCAGATCGACGTGGACTCCGGGCCGGAGCGCGGATCGACCTTCTGGTTCACGCTGCCGGAGGCGGAGGAGTAGCCGCCGCGCCGCGTGCGGGGAGCGTCCCCGTGTTTGCAGCCTGACGGACCGGCCGGGCAGCCGGTCTGTTTTTTTGCTGGCGATGGGAGGCCGTGACGCACGTCAGGGCGGTTTTGTAAGTATGGTATTCCAGCGGCCAGCGTCCCCGGTCGGCCTGTTTTTCGCGGATGAGGGCCGGATAGCGGACGCCCGTCCACCGGGCCGATCACGCAGCTCCTCACACGGTTCCACCGGAGCTTACACACCCGCGCGCCGGTGGTGGCGAGCCGGTGCGGGATGGGTGATGGGGATTGGATTCGAGGAAGGCGAAGCAGAGGTTCCGGCTGCAAAAGGGTGCTATAATGGCTGGGATATTGTGGAATTCTACAATAAAGGACGTCGGGTATGAAGCTGATGATGTTGATCGCGGCTGACTACGCAAGTATTGACCGAGCTACAAGCAAGCTCAACATACTTGGCGCGTTCACTCGGATCAGCGCAAAAAAGTTCCCCACCAAGCATAGTAGAATGGCTGTGGTGGTCAAAATCCGGGCCGAGCTTGGCGATCATTCAGATCGGCGTGTTCTATCGGTTGTCATGGCGGATGAAGATGGAACTGAGCATATGAAGGTCTCCGGACCATTTCAGCTGCCGCCCGGTCATGGCGGGGTGCGTCCTGAATTCAATGCCGTGCTGGAACTCAACGGCCTGAAATTCCCGAAGCCCGGAACTTATGAATTCAGGGTTTTTGTGGACGAAGAGATGCTGGGCTATACCTCGATTGAGCTTGTGGAAATTGAGCAATCGTCGGAGTAAAGATGGCGTCGAAAAAGGCGTCGAAGTTGTTGGACGCAATGAGGCGCTCTAAGGCCAAGTGGAAGCGTAAAGACCTTGTCTCGTTGTATGAGGGGTATGGTTTTACAATAGAATCGAGGGGCAAGCACGATCTCGTGACGCATCCTGACTTTCCACAGCTTGTCACATACCTTCCACGTCACAACAAGGTTGCAAAATACTTAGTCGTGCAGGCAGTTCGGATGGTTGACCGTCTGAATGAACTCAAAGAAGCGCAGGGAGGGGAGACCGGTGACCACGATAAGGGATGAAGCGAGAAGGTTGGCAATGAGGCCGTATATACTGGTTGTATTCCGGGATGAAACGACGGATGATGAGCCGGTTTACGTGGCTTTAAATCCTGAACTTGACGGGTGCGTGGCGCAGGGTGACAGTATGCAGGAGGCACAGGAGAACCTGGAGGAGTACCGTATCGATCACATTGAACACCTGCTGAAACACAACTTGCCCGTACCCGGACCAGCCTTACCTGAACCGGCCTGGATGGCAACAACGATTGAGGAGGACAGCGTAATCTGGCCGGGGGGGCAGGAAGAATCCTTTGTTGGTATCGAGAGCCGCGTTAGCCTGGGGTTAGTGAGCTGCCCCTAACTTGATTACAAATACCCCGTTACCCCAGTGATTGCGCCACGTCGATCAACTCCCGCCGTCGCCGACCCGTACCACAGGCAGCGACGCCCGCCGGGCCGATCACGCAGTTCCTCACACGGTTCCACCGGGGCTTACACACCCACGCGCCGCATCAAAAACCAGCCCGCCAGTGGTGGCTGTGCCGTTAATCGCGGTATGGGCTGTGTTTTTGGATGATTGGATCAGAGATAACGTTTACCCATAGTGTACGTAAGGAACATGGCAATTATCCCTTGGCAGTAGGTACGGGGTGGTGTAACATGATGGTATGGACGAACTGCGGAAAGTGGGGTGGTTCGGCTCACTGGTCGGGAGGCTGGTGACGCTAATAGGTGCCCTTGGTGGGCTAATTCCGTTTTATGAATTCATAATCAGGGAATTAGTTCCTTCGTCACCTAGTTTATCAGAACTACTTAGAAATATGCCTGTCTGGGCATGGGTGAGCTTGGGGGCAAGTGTTTTATACTGGACGATTGGACTTGAACTGCACAGGCGCTATTTGAATAGGCTAAGGCTTGCAATGAGGATTCAATGTGGACAGGGGGCTAGTGACGAGAGATGGGTGACGGTGCTTATCCATAATAAGTCGCGCCAAGACGCTGAAGACTGCGAAGCCGACTTAATTGAAGCCACTAGAAATGGGAGCGATCAGAACTTAACGGCTACTGTTTCTCTATTATGGAGCGAGGGGCACAAGGATGTAACGCGGGGAGAATCTGAATGGGAACAAAGAAGAGGAAAACGAACCATTAAAGCAGGCAGGAAAATGACGATTGATGTTGTCCGTTCTGAGCGTGAAAAGAACATAGTTAAGTTTGAAACGCAAGATGAAAATCCACTACGTGGGCCAATAGGTAGCTATGAGGCTCATATAGAATTTCATGGATGTTATGGCGCCAGAGAGTTTACAAGCAACTTTGTTATACCGTTCATTTATACTGGTGGTAGAGAGTTGACTTGTGATGAACCAAGATGGGATGAAGTGAAAACAAAATATGTCTGACAACAAGAAAAAGCCCAAAGGAGTGCAATAAAACCAAAGAATTTCCGCTCACCCGTGAAGGGTTCTATGACGTTCTCAGATCAACGGTGAAACCAGTCAAGGGATAGTTGCCAACTATGGATTAGTGATCAGCGGTGTAGGTGGGGGTGATCTTGGCTGCTGATTCTCTGGTGTTGTAGCCGCGTTTGGCCGCCAGATAGGTAGCGACTCGAATTCGGGACTTGTGGTAGGGCGGCGCACAGCACCCACGCCATAAGTGCCCCGTCACCCCGCCGATTACGCCGCCTCGATTACCAGGATACCACGTTTTCCCCCACGCACAAAAGGTAACGATATTAGGGATATAGGGACTTATACGGGATCCGGCGCGTGCGTCACCCCACCGCCTTGAGCGCGCGCAGTGCGCGCAGCGTGACCCACTTGTTAGGCTGCTTCTTCTCCCCGAAGTCCACCCACGTCTTGCCCGTGTAGTGGTATTCCAGCGGCCAGCGTCCCTGATCGTCCTGTTTTTCGCGGATGACGGCCAGCGCGTTCGCCAGCCGGGGATCGCCGCCGTAGCCCAGCCTGACCAGCGCCTCGACGTTTTGCAGCAGGTCGGTGATGTAGAACACCGGGAAGCCGAACTTCCACCAGTTGCGGCTCGGTTTGTCGCCGTAGGCTGCCGGGTAGTCGGCCTGTGCCGGGTCGGTGCTGAAGAGGAACGCCGCGCCCCGCTCAATCGCCCGCTCGATCAGCGGCGTGCGGCGCTCGGCGGGCAGCCTGCCAAAGGCCAGCATCACCTTGATCCCACCCCAGGCGCAGGGGAGCTTGCCGTTATACACGCAGGCAAAATCCGGCCCACTGTTGCCCGACGCGTAGAAGCGCACCGCCGCCTTCCGGTCGTCCGCCGGGGCGACGCCCTCGCCGGTCACGCTGCGGGCCATCCACTCGAAGGCCGCCTCCAGCCGGGGATCATCGCAGCCCAGATCGATCAGCGCCTCGCACAGGTGGCCCTGCAAACAGTCGAGTGTGCCCGATGGCGCGGTGCGCGACGTGTGGCTGAAGCGCCCCTCGGTCACGAGCGCGTTGTCGAGCAGGTAAGCGCACGCCCGCGCGATGCGCTCGTCCTCCTCCGCCGATGCGCCCAACTGCGCCAGCGTGATGATCGTCCAGATCGTCCCCCGGTACGCCGGTTGGTAGCCCACGCCCGGCTCGGCCCAGAAACCCGCCTCGTCCATCTCGGCCAGGATGGCCGCGATAGGTCCCTGCGTGTGTGCTGCCTCCCGCGCGGCGGCCAGTTCGGGGTCGCCCGGTGGGAGGTCCAGGAGGTCACGCAGGGCCAGGTAGCGGACGCCCGGTGTGTCGGCCTCCAGCAGCCAGGGAAGTGGATCGCCGTTGAGCTGTTCCTGCCAGGACATGTGTGTTCCCTCCATCTTTAGCCCGCCGCCCGCTACTCCCTCACCTCGATCACGCTCCCCACCCCGACCGGCACGAAGTCCTCTCCGTACTCCTCTGCGAACATCGCGATGGCCTGATCGCCCGTGCAGTGACACGGCCCGACTTTCTCCACCTCCATCGCCCGGAAGTCCTCCAGGATGGCCTTGATCTGCGCCTCGCTCTTGCTCCCCAGGTGGAACCCGCCCATCACCAGGTACACGGGGCCGCCGAACAGTTCCTTAGCCCGCGCCACGATCTGCGCGATGCCGGGGTGCGCGCACCCGGTGACGATCACCAGCCCCCTGCCCGTCTCGATCACCAGCGCGTGCTCGCCGGGCGGCCCGCTCATCTGGCCGGTGGTGTACATCCCGTCGGCCAGCGCCTGCCCCGCCTCGACCTCGGTCACCGTCGTGATCCGGCCCACCGTCTCCCCGAAGTGGGCCGAGAAGGCCGGGATCAGGTACACCTCCGGGCGCGCCCCGGTCGCCAGCAGGCCCTCCAGCCCGCCGGTGTGATCGCCGTGCGGGTGCGAGAGTGCCACGCGCTCGATCTGCGCCGGGTCGATGCCCAGGATGTCCATGTTGCCCAGCAACGTCGGCCCGTCGCCGCCGGTGTCCCACAGCAGCCTCTGGCCCCGGTACTCGATCAGCGCCGAGAAGCCCCACGCCGTCGTCAGCCGGGGATCGTGGACGTAGTTATCGTACACCACCGTGATGGTCAGCACGTCTTCCGCTGCGGTCACAGCCTCACCCTCCTTCTCGACCATCGTCGCAGTCGCGGCGGGCGGCGCGTCTGCCGGTGCCTCGACCCCCGGCTCGGCGACCTCCGGCTCGGCGGCCTCCGGCGGGCCGATCTCGGCAGCGGTCGGCTGTGGTGCGTCCGTCGGCTCCGCCCGGCACGCGACCAGCAGCGCCAGCCCGATCAATGGTAATCCCCGTCTCATCTCAGCCCTCCCCCGATAACACCTCCAGCAGGATGCGCGCCGCCTGCTCGACCATTGAGCAGCTACTCCCCATCCATCCCCACCCCGGCGATGGCCGTCCCGCAGTCCGGGCAGCACCCCCCGCGCACCGCGTTAGACAGCACCCCGAACCCGTGCCGCCGGATCAGCGTGCGCCCGCACCCAGGGCAGATCGTGTCCTCGTGGCCCTCACCCGGCACATTCCCCACGTAGACGTAGCGCAGGCCCTCCTCCAGCCCGATCTCCCTGGCCCGCCGCAGCGTCTCGACCGGCGTGAAGGGGCGGTCGGTCATCTGGTAGGCCGGGAAGAAACGGCTGATGTGCCACGGCGTGTCCACCCCCAGCTCCTGCGCGACGAATTTGGCCGCGTCCCGCAGCTCGGACGGGTCGTCGTTCAGATCGGGAATCACCAGCGTCGTCACCTCGACCCACACGCCCAGCCGCTTCATCGTCTTCAGGCTGTCCAGGATCGGCTGGAGCCGCGCCCCGACGTGTCGTTTGTACGTCTCGTCGCGGAAGGCTTTCAGGTCTACGTTGGCCCCGTCTAGGTAGGGGTCGAACGCTTCCAGCATCTCCCCGGTCATGTAGCCGTTGGTCACGTAGACGTTCGCAATCCCGGCCTCGTGCGCCAGCCGCGCCGTGTCGTATGCGTATTCGAAGAAGATCGTCGGCTCGGTGTACGTGTAGGCGATGCTCCGGCTGCGGCTGCGCTTTGCCCCCGCGACGACCGCCTCCGGCGGCAGCCACTTCCCGGCGATCTGGTCGCGCTCGCGCGGCATCTGCGAGATCTGCCAGTTCTGGCACCACTCGCAGCGGAAGTTGCAGCCCGCCGTCGCGATTGAGTAGGCCGCCGTGCCGGGGTAAAAGTGGAACAGCGGCTTCTTCTCCACCGGGTCGACGTTGGCGCTGACCGCCCGTCCGTACACCAGCGTGTAAAGCGTGCCCCCGACGTTCTGCCGCACCTTGCACACGCCCAGCTTGCCGTCCGCGATGTAACAGTGCTGCGCGCACAGGTGGCACCGCACCGCGCCGTCCTCCTCGACTTCGTACAGGCGCGCCTCGTGGCGCTCTCCCCCGGCGTCCGTTCCCCTGCCGTCGCCCTTACCGATCATGGTTTCCTTCCATTCACACAAATCACACAAACCCACGCGCTCCGCCGCGCATAGGAGGCCAGTTGCCTTGATGCGAACCGGCTTCGGGAAGCGGCTCAGGCCGGTTTGATGTCCAGCACCGGCGTGCCGTCGATGGCGTCCAGCCCCCGCACACGCAGCACGCTGCCTTCAATCGCCAGCAGGTCCACCACCGTCACCCCAATGGCGTTGGGGCGGTTTGGGCTGCGCGTGGCGAAGACGCCGCGCAGTGGACGGCTCCTGTCACCTCGCGGGTGCAGCTTCAGAGCGTAGCCCTGAGAGCGGTGGAAAGAGAACACGACGGCGATCCGACGGCCCGGCTCCAGACCGTCCAACCCTTCGGTCAGGGTGGGGTCGAGGACGATGCGCGATTCGCCGGAGCGCATCTCTTCCATCGGCGTTGACATGTCGAAGTCGTTCTCGACGCGGCCTATTGCCTCGTAGGTGATAGGCTCTCGCTCTTTCTGGGGCGGGACAGGGCAGGCGTTGGAGAAGGTGGCGACCATGACCACCCCGCCCTGTCCGGCCACGTGCACGAAGGCTTCCTGCAAGGCGGCGAAGATGGCCGCGTCGTCGCCGGTGATCAGGCTGCTCATCGCCCCCGGCTCAACCTCCAGGCCGTGCTTCCGGAAGATCCGGAGCGCCTCGTCAATCGCGGGGGCGAGGGACTCCTGTCCCAGCGGGTACAGGCTGACCTGTGCTGCGGTGCCGATCACGTCCTGCCGTCCTTTCTACTCGCTCAACTCCACGACCGGGCCGTCCGGTTCACCGGTCGTCCTCACCGGCCAGCCTTTAACACCGCCGCTACCCTTTTGACGAGGTCGGCGGGAGCGATCGGAACGGACCAATAGTCCTCCGCGCCCAGATCGAGCGCCTGCCGTGCTACATCCCTGGGGGACAATATGATGACGGGGATTGTGCTGAGGGCCGGGTTGGCCTTCAGACGCTCCAATGCCTCTAACCCATCCATACCTGGCATCGCAATATCCATCAAGATCAGGTCGGGCAGCAGGTTTTCCGCCATTTCCAGCGCCTCGAAGCCATCTTTTGCGCCGGCAACGCGGTAGCCTGCATGCTCAAGTATCAGGCACACGAGGTCAACCGTCACGGGGTCGTCATTGACGTGCAGAATCAACGGCAGACGCGCGGTCTTTGTCCCCGGCACGCCTTGCCCCCGGTATTCAAGCGCCCACTTGAGGGTGATAGAGCAGTTGGCGCACTTCACCGCGCCCGGGTCGTTCTTGTGCCCGCACTTTGGACATTCAATCGGTGGGTCATCCATTGTCCTTCCCCCCTCAACGATCCAATTCACCGGTCGCCCTCATCGGCCAGCGCCGCCCGCAAGACCTCCAACAGCCTTTCGGCCTCGAAGGGGCCTGTGTAGGTGCCGTGCGCCCCCAGCTCGACGGCGCGCCGGTGAAGCTCCGGCTCCGGCTCTTCCGCCAGCATCACCACCGGTATGTCGCTGGCACCGGGATCGGCTTTCAGTCTGGCGAGCAGATCCAGCCCTGATATGCCAGACAGGTGGAATGCCACCAGGATCATGATGGGTTTCGAATGCACAGACCGCCGGGCGCTGCGTAAGGCCCTCCTGCCCTTCTTCACCGTCGACACGTCATACCCCACAGACCGCAGGAATTCCGTCACTTCGGCAAACGGGGTCGGGGTTGCGCTTTGCACGAGCATGATGTGGGGCGGCGGGGCACCGGTTCCTAACACCGCCGACACCCCCTTGACGAGGTCGGGGGGAGCGATCGGAAGGTGCCAATAGTCCTCCGCGCCCAGATCGAGCGCCTGCTGTGTTATGCCCTCCCCGCTCCTGGCAGTCAACACGGCACTCAACATGACGACGGGGATTGTGCTGAGTGTGGGATTTGCCTTCAGATGCTCCAGTGCCTCTAACCCGGTCATACCCGGCATCATGATATCCAGCAAGATCAGGTCGGGCAGCAGGTTTTCCGCCATTTCCAGCGCCTCGAAGCCATCTTTTGCGCCGGCAACGCGGTAGCCTGCATGCTCAAGTATCAGGCACACGAGGTCAACCGTCACGGGGTCGTCATTGACGTGCAGAATCAACGGCAGACGCGCGGTCTTTGTCCCCGGCACGCCTTGCCCCCGGTATTCAAGCGCCCACTTGAGGGTGATAGAGCAGTTGGCGCACTTCACCGCGCCCGGGTCGTTCTTGTGCCCGCACTTTGGACATTCAATCGGTGGGTCATCCATTGTCCTTCCCCCCTCAACGATCCAATTCACCGGTCGCCCTCATCGGCCAGCGCCGCCCGCAAGACCTCCAACAGCCTTTCGGCCTCGAAGGGGCCTGTGTAGGTGCCGTGCGCCCCTAACTCGACGGCGCGCCGGTGAAGCTCCGGCTCCGGCTCTTTCGTCAGCATCACCACCGGTATGTCGCCGGTGCCGGGATCGGCTTTCAGTCTGGCGAGCAGATCCAGCCCTGACATGTCAGACAGGTTGAACGCCACCAGGATCATGATGGGCCTCGAATGCACAGACTGCCGGGCGCTGTGTAAGGCGCTCTCGCCTTCCTTCGCCGTTGACACGGAATACCCTACCGACCGCAGGAACTGCGTCACCTCGGCAAACGGGCTCGGGCTTGCACTTTGCACGAGCATGACGTTGGGCAAAGGGACACTGGCCCCCAGCACCGCCGACACCCCCTCGACTAGGCTGGGGGGATCGAGCGGAAGGTACCAATAGTCTTCCGCACCCAGATCGAGCGTCTGCTTTATTACGTCCTCCAGGAGCGTGGCGGCCAACATGACGACGGGGATCGTGCTGAGGGCAGGGTCTGCCTTCAGACGTTCCAACACCTCTACCCCGGTCATACCCGGCATCATGATATCCATCAGGATCAGGTCGGGCAGCAGGCTTTCCGCCATCTCCAGCGCTTCGAGACCATCTTTTGCGCTGGCAACGCGGTAGCCCGCACGCTCAAGCACGATGCGCACGTAGTCAACCAGCGAGGTGAAGTCATCGACGTGCAGAATCAGCGGCGGGCGCGTGGCCTTCGTCCCCGGCATATCCCGGCCCCAGTACTTAAGCGCCCACTTGAGGGTGATGTGGCAGTTGGCGCACCTCAAAGCGTCTGGATTGTTTTCGTGTCCACACTTTGGACACTCAATTGGTGGGTTGTCCGCCATGTCCTTTCCTCCTCAACGATCCGGGTCACGGGTCGCCCTTATCGTCCAGCGCCGCCCGCAGAACCTCCAGCAGCTTCTCGGCATCAAAAGGGCCTGTGTAGGTGCCGTGCGCCCCTAACTCGACGGCACGCCGGTGAAGCTCCGGCTCCGGCTCTTTCGCCAGCATCACCACCGGTATGCTGTCGGCATCAGGGTCGGTCTTAAGTTTAGCGAGCAAATCCAGCCCCGACATGTCGGCCAGATGGAATGCAGACAGGATCACGACGGGTTTCGAACGCGCAGGCTGCCGGGCGCTGTGTAAGGCGCTCTCGCCTTCCTGTGTGGTTGATACCCAATATCCCACCGAGCGCAGGAACTGCGTCATTTCGGCAAACGGGTTCGGGCTTGCGCTTTGCACGAGCATGGCGTGGGGCAGCGAGGCATCAACCCCCAGCACCGTCGACACTCCCTCGACCAGGTCGGCGGGGGGGAGCGGAAGGTGCCAATAGTCCTCCGCGCCCAGGTCGAGCGCCTGCTGTATCACGTTCCGCCCACGCGTGGCGGTCAGCATGACGACGGGGATTGCGCTGAGGGTAGGGTCTGCTTTCAGACGCTCCAATACCTCCAACCCGCTCATACCCGGCATCTTGACATCCATCAAGAGCAGGTCAGGCAGCAGGTCTGCTGCCAGTTCCAACGCCTCGGAGCCATCGTTTGCATTTACAACACGGCAGCCCCCCATAAGCTCCAGCACCATGCTCACGAGGGCAATACACCCGTCGTCGTCGTCGGCGTGTAGAATCAGCGGTGAGCGGGTGGCCTTCGTCCCCGGCACGCCCTGGCCCCAGTACTTAAGCGCCCACTTGAGGGTGATGTGGCAGTTGGCGCACGTCGCCGCGCCCGGCTCGTTCTTGTGCCCGCACTTTGGACATTCAATCGGTGGGGTGTTCGCCATCATCCTTTTCCCTTGACCGCCCGTCTTCACCGGCCAGCGCCGCCCGCACCTCGTCGCGGCGCGCCGGCAGGCCGTACATCTCCAGCAGGTTGCTGTGCAGCATCCACGCCAGGTCGCACTCGATGACCAGCACCAGCACGCGCCGCTGCTCCGGCGTCAGCGTGCGCACGTCACGCTTCACGCCGGGCACATCGTACAGCCTGCCGGAAGCCCGCGCCTCCTCCGGAGTTTCCCACGAATACACCCGGAACGCCATCCGGCTGTTGTCCGGCCTGTCGACCGGGTAGTCGTCGGGTAGGCGGGTATAGTATACCTCTGGTCCCTTGTAATCGTGCGTGCGCACGATCAGGTGCGGGCGAATGAAGCCGTAAAACGCCAGGTCGAGCAGCGCCCGCGCGATCTCGTGCGCGTCCTGTGGCTGCTGCACCTGCGACAGAACCTCCTCCAGAACGGCGGTGCGGTGGTCGAGGTGGAGAAACCGCAGCCCGTCCAGCGCATCCCTGAGCGCCAGCGAGGCCCCCGCCGCGCTGTCGTAGCGCACGTAGCGGGCGGGATCAAGCAGCACGTCTCTGAGAATGCCGACCATCACGTCCGACATCTCCACCGTGTCGCGCAGAAAGTCGAGCAGCGCCAGCGCCGCGCGGAAGCGCACCTTATCGTGCTCCGGAGGCTCCAGCAGTGTCTTCAAGAAGGCGACCGCCCCCTCGTACTGGTCGACGTCCAGGGGAAGCTTAAGAAGATAGCGGTCGACCAGGAACTGCCCCAGGCCGGTCACCATCTCGGCTTTGACCTGCGGGTCGGTCTCCCGCGCGACCGCTGCTTGCAACGGCTCCTGCACGGCCTGATCCCACAGCTCATCCTTGATCGCCACGATCAACTCAAAGGCCAGCTGCCTGGCCAGGGGGGTGGGGTGATTCAGCAGGTCAATGTAGACCGGAATCCCCTCCTTCACGTTCAGGAGCGTCTGCCGCTCGTCGCCCCCGTACCAGCTTTGTTCCACGTCCCGGCGGCAGGGGGTCGTGATGCCCACCATCATCGCCAGGATTTCGACCTTGTCCTGTACGGCCTCCGCTTGCAGCAGCTCGATCAGGAAGGGGATCACGTAGGGCGTCACCTCGTAGATGCTGCCCTGATGGTTGCTGAACTCCCACAGCTCCTCAAGCGCCTGCTGGCGGATTTCCCGGTCGTCCGACGCCAGGTCGCGTATCCACCCCGGGAAGTCGCCCGCCTTCCCGTGCGAATGACTGATGTTCTCCCAGTCGATCCGGTCCAGTCCTTCGAGCATGTCAACCCCTCCTGAGACGGAGCCTGAAAGGGGAAGGAGATAAGGTTGTGCCAGGCCGCCGCTGCGCCACTCCGCCCCCTACGACGCCCCCTGCGCCACGACCTCAAGCAGCTTCTCGGTGATCGCGTCGAACGCCTCACTGCGGAAATCCTCGACCATCCCCCCGTCGCACAGCCGCGCCAGATCCGGGTTGAGCGGCAACTGCCCCAGCAGCGTCGTCCCCATCGAGCGCGCCGTCTCCTGCCCGTGACTGGGGCCGAACACGTTGATCTTCAGCCCGCAGTTGGGGCACGCGATGTGGCTCATGTTCTCCACCAGCCCCAGCAGCGGCACGCCCAGGTGATCGGCCATGTTGGCCGCCTTGCGAACCACCATCCCCGCCAGGTCCTGCGGTGAGGTGACCAGCACCATCCCGTCCAGCGGAAGCGCCTGTGTCACGGTCAGCGCGGCGTCCGCCGTGCCCGGCGGCAGGTCGATCACCAGATAATCGAGCGTCCCCCACACGATGTCGCGCCAGAACTGCTCAATCGTCCGGCTGATCAGCGGCCCACGCCACACCACCGGCTGGCTCTCGTCCTCCAGCAGCAGGTTGATCGACATCAGCTTGATCCCGGTGCGCGACTCGACCGGCAGCAGCCCGTCCGGCACCGCCATCGGGGTCTGGTGCGCGCCAAACATCATCGGGATGCTCGGCCCGGTGATGTCCGCGTCCAGCACTCCAATCGCCAGCTCGCGCCGCCGCAGCCACGTAGCCAGCATTGCCGCCACCGACGACTTGCCGACGCCGCCCTTGCCGCTCGCCACCGCCACCACGTGTTTGATCTGGCGGCCCGGCTGGGCGCGCGGCTCAAACCCACGCATGCGGGTGTGGAAGTCGGCCCGCTGCTGGGGATTCATCTGCACCGTCTCGACTTCCACCTCAAGCGCCGCGTCCACCCCTTTGATCGCCTCCCGGATCAGCTCGATCAGCGTCTCCCTGACCGGCACCTCCGGGGCGGGCAGCGCCAGCGTGACGCGCACCCGCTCGCCCTCGATGTCAATCGCCGGGATCATCCCCAGCTTGACCAGGTTTTGCTCTGGAATCTCAGGGTGCTTGACCGCTGCCAGCGCGTGATAAAGCTCCGACTCGGATACATTCTGGGGCATGGCTCGCTCCTGTCGCTGCCTGTTGTGCGGGTAAATCCAGCTATCTATATCGTAACACTAAAGTGTACAAATATCAACTATTGTGTTATAATGCGGGCGCAGGGCGGCCTATTGACCGGAAAATAATCTGTGTAATCTGCGTAATCTGCGGATTGAAAAAGAGCAAACCCGCCATGACCGACCAGGACCGGCCCGACGTTGGACAGTGCATCCGGGCGCTGCGCGAGCGGCGCGGGCTGTCGCTGCGTGCGTTGGCCGAACGCTGCGGCCTCTCGATCAACGCCATCAGCCGCATCGAGCGTGGCGAGAACTCGCCCACCGTCTCCTCCCTCCACCTGCTCGCCACCGCCCTCGACGTGCCCATCACCGACTTCTTCGAGCAGGAGCACGAGTCCGCCACCGTGTTCGTCCGGCAGGGCCGCCGCCTGCGCTCCCAGAGCGACGGGGTCGCCATGGAGAGCCTGGGTCTCGGCCTGCAAAACCAGCAGCTTGAGCCTTTCCTGATGACCATCGAGCCGGGCGCGGGCGACGTTGAAGCGACCGTCACCCACCCCGGCGAGGAGTTCGTCTACTGCCTGGCCGGTGAGGTCGAGTACCGCGTCGGCAGCCAGACCTACCACCTGGAGCCCGGCGACGGCCTGCTGTTCAAGGCCAGCCAGCCCCACTGCTTCGCCAACCCGACCCCGGCCCCCGCCACCCTCCTGATCGTCTTCCAGGCCGCCGGGAGGAGCCATCTGGCCCACCGTCGCCACCTGGAGACGTGAGCGCCGGGGGGGCGGTGGATTTTGTGATGCGGTAAGAGAGGGTTTCGTAGAGTCGGGGGATGCCTAGCCCATGGGGTTAGTAATCTTCTCGCTCCTCCTCGTCTCTCGCTCTTTTTATTCTCCGCTCCAACTCAGATACAAATTCATCAATCCACTGTTTCACATTTTCATTGTCTTCTTCCTTCTCGAAGTCGAGCAACTTTTTCTTCTTGTTCTCAAGATGCAGGCTCTCAGGGCCTATCCAACCTTCCGCTCGGAAGTTTAACGACAAGCTACTGCGAACGTCCTCACGCTTCCCATATCTAACAAGTACCTCTCTGGCCCAGCATACTTGCCCTTCTTCTCGAAAGAGCCTTTTCGGTACAAAAGTTGCAAGATATCGGGCACGTTCTTCGACATCTTCATCAACCCACTGCCAAACGATCTCACCTGGGAAGAGTGTTAGTGCACCTGCGGTCTCCTCAACCCCCCCAAAGACGCCCCTAAGCCACTGGGTAATCGCAAGTGCACGCATATCAATAGGAGGGCCGATATATTTCACAATTTGCTCCCATACTTCTTCAGGGTGTTCTGCGGCAATCTGCGTAAGTAGAGAAGGGGGACGAAGACCGTATCTCTCAAAGATGGTTCCTCCCCGGGCGAAGTGTTCAAGAGTGAATTCAGCGATTTCCAGGCTTCTTGCTGGATAAAGATGAGCAAATGCGGTGCCTATCAACGTCCAGTGGTATTCGGACATTTGGCTATCTCTGACTGCTTCAGACTCGCGGGACAGCGAAGGGCTAGTAAGCAGTTTCAGTGTCAACTCCTCGGGTAGCCTGTGTTGGGATTCGCCACTAACGTAGTAAAAGGAATACAGATCGAGTGCAATGTAAACTGCGCGGTCATCCGGGTGAGAGAGCAGGAATTCAACCCATTCTCTGAAGGCATCTTCTGATAGTTGTCGGATTACACGTCCATAAGAAAACATCCGGAGGTGTCCTATATCGACGATGTCCTCTTTTGCGAGAGCAAGGATGCGCAAAGCGGCCTTGTCAGTAATTATTCCTGATCGCCAAGTCAATTCTGGCACCCATACTCTTAACTTCTCATCCTGCGATAAAATGTCTAGTTGCTCTTCCCATTTGCTTTCGTCCCGCTCGCACAGGATACGGAAATAACCTCCGAGAAGGTATGCACTTGCGTCACCACTCGCCTCTTTTAGGGCTTCAACTATGGATGGGAGCAGTGAGTACGCCTCATCTCTCTTTCCAAGTTCATGGCCGAAGCGATAACCATTCTCGGCCTCCGTCGTTACCAGCCAGTCTAGCTCTGGGCGTAATAGCTCTGGCTCGTTAATTGCCTGCTGAGCCAACTCTTCAATTCGCGGTCCCGCCCGATCAATCTGTTTGAACTCCTCATCAAGTTTATCTTCAACAAGATCCATGCCGACGTAACGCTTCATCAAGGAGCTAAAGTCAGTGCCAGTAAGCTCCTCTTTCAACTGTGTCCAATCCAGCTTTGTTTTGTCAGGTAAATCTTTGCCATGATGACTAAGAGTCCGAATTGCTGTCTCAAGCACCTGCCTTTTATCAACGTATGGCTTCCGTGACAACTCATTCATGGTGTCTATAATCATATCGCTCAGGTCTTTGATCTGGCTCAACGTTCCAGCGGTGCGTAGAAGTACATCCACTGCCTCTTGGCGTTCTTCTTTTGGCAGGTCATCTACCTTGCCTGCCAAATACCGCCACACTTGTCGATAGGCGCTCCACACCTCCCCATACGTCTTGGGCATCCACGGTTCTGGTGGCTTACCAACAATTCGATATACATAGGCGCCCACTCCCCAATGCTGTGGGATGAGAACTTGTTCGCAGGCACGTAAAGCCAACAATCTACGTTCCTTGGAATCAGACTCCAGAGCTTCTCTGATAATTGGGAATCGTTCTTCAGGAGATGCTTCCGTGCGGGAAAGTTGCCGGAGCAGGCTCACTGGAAAAAGTTCAACGAAAGTGCGACTGGCATTATTTGACCAAGCTTCATTTTCCGCTTCACCGAGTGCCAAAAGAAGTCTGGCAGCGTCTTGAAACAGGTTCCCCCTTCTCGCGATTTCTTCCAATGCCCATACTAGGTTTATTCGGCCTGTTTTGAATTGCAACAGTTCATCTTTACTCCAGGCACCTATAGTGTTTTTTAGGCATCTCAGTGCTGGCTCAGGTTCAGCGATTGCCAGATAGCGAAAAAAGCGAGAACCGAACTCCGTGTTCAAATAATCAGGGCTTTGCTGAAATAGGGCCTCTAAAATCTCCCTTGCGACGCGTGAAGCAGCCGGAGAACCTGCGGCATACTCAAACATCTGGAAGTACCAATCGAGTAGCGTCCGTGGAAGTAACGTCAACTCATCCAAAGAGAACCGATGTATTTCCCACCACTCAATCCACAGCTTTACGTGCAGAAGTTTGGGAGTAATGTAGAGAGTATTTTCACCCTGAAGGAGTCGGCGGTCTCTTCTAAGGTAATTGATGATTTCCTGAAACCGCGCCCAAGTAATCTGCTGATCTGCTCTCTGGATCATATCCGCAACAGTTAGGGCTTCTTCTTCGAAAGCCGGGACATAGCCGAACCGCTTGAATAGGGATATATATCTGAGCACTAATCGTCTTTGTCGCACTTCCTCACTTGCTGGATCATCAGTATATGCAATGTAGCGATCCCATATATTGACTGTATCAGGAGGCTTCAACAGATCTTCCGGGTTATACTTCAGGTTCAGTCCAACAACATGAGCTACTCGTGGAGAACCACTGCATTCAGCCGCCCATCCGTATGCAATGTCCCTGGGAATATCATAGTCCTGGATTACGCCGCTTATTTGTTCTCGCTCCAAAGGGGGAACATCGAAATATCTTATATCACCCGAAGCAGCTTCGTATTCGTTGTAAATAGAGACAAGCTTTACTCTAGGGCTATGGCTCCTGAGTTTGTTCCAGATGTATGCCCTATCGTCTGGGTTGCATTCGTCAAGTACGAGGATCGCAGAGTACTCGCCTCGCAGCATCGCGGTCATTAAGTTGCTGCCTCTGAACCAACTAGCAGCATCGCAATAGACAACCAATGGTTGCAAGTCTTCGGTCCCAGTTGCTTCGAGAACGAGCTTTGTCTTTCCAATCCCAGCCTCACCCAGCACTCTTATGTGTACTGGTCTCTCATTTTGTCGCAGTTCAGCTTGGATTCCTGATATAAGCTCATTTTGCGCCTCGCCAGCGATGAACCTCCTTTGCATTTCATCCTGCCTTGCCCATTCCCGGTATGTTTCGAATCTTGCAGGCTGACGGTTCAGTTCCAATGCTAACGCGGGGAATGGCTGAACAAAACCAATTAGCTGGTTCTGGCTAAAGACATTCACCCTGGCATTTCGGTATCCACACTCTTCAAAGTAGGACCTGAGATGCCCGATTGCATCTGCATGCCGAGGATCGACCAAATCCTGCCCAAAACAAACCAGGACATACCTTCCACCTTCATCAAGGCAATCCCTCACCCTACCGGCCAGGTTCTGCTTGCGGGGGGGCTTATTACTGAACAACTCCCTCCTGACTTGGGACTCCTGCCACGGTTCAAAGCTCGTCCCAGTCTTTACTTGGTAGCTATTGAGCCCACTTTCAATCAGTCCACTGCCTACAGGAATATCATCCGCCCTAACAGATGCATCGATCCCTTTATCAGGTACGTCTATACGCAGCGATACATTGATTCGACTTGATGGGATGCCTATTCGCGTTGCTTCTGCCCGAAGCAGTTTGCGGAAGACCTCAACTGCCTCCTCAGGGTTTAATCTTTCTAAATCTTCTTTTTGGACTGTCAGAATAGTGTCCATAGCATCGTGCCTCACGTTATACTAACTATCTCATTACTATTATTATACTGCAAAAGCCACATTTCTGCTGTTGGGGAGTAACGACGTGGCACGCCAATCAATCCGAAAAAGACCATTGGCATGTTGGTGGCAGCGAGGCAGGCACGGCATGCCCCTACCACCCGCCCCGGCTGATAGCTGATCGCTGACTGGCTGACCGCTGATCCCTAACCCACCCCTAACCCATTTAGAACAAATGTCCAATTGACAGCCCCCCACCCTATGCTATAATGGGTAGAACGTTAGTTCTAGTTAGCGCCTGCGATGTCCGGCGCGTGGGCCTACTGCCGCAGCCGTACACCGCACCGCGCGGAAAGGATCATTTCGCGCACACGGGCAGCCGTCCGTACTGGGCCGCGCCCTCTACCGTGAGCGGTTGGCGTGTGGGGAGGGCCTACTGCCGCCCCACCTGGTCTCACGATGTGGGTACGTCAGCTTGCTCCGGTGGCCGGGCGTTGCGAGGAGGGCCTACTGCCGCCTCGCCAGGCCGGGTATGCGCGTGCGTTCCGCGCCACAAACGCCGAACCGCACGCGATGGATGAGGCGGCAGCGTAAGTGAGCCACGCCAACCTGCAAGGTAGCTCATTTCTCCAACCGTGCGCCCCGGCAAATCCGCCGTTTGCGGGACACAAATCGAATATCCCGCCCCCACCGTCACCGCCGCGCCGGAACGAGTCTCACCCCCCCACCCGCTTCCCTGAACCTTTCCCCCCAACCACGTGTATTTATGGTGCAGCACAAGCCTGAAGGGGCTTCCGATGAAACGTTTCTGGACACAACTTCGCAGCGATCTACCCGGCCTGGCCCTGCTGGCCCCCCTGCTGATGGTCGTATCAAGCTCGGTTGCCATCGCAGAGTGGACGGAGGGCCTGTGGCTCCTCTCGACCATCGCCATGCTGGCCTTGGTGGTGGGCTATCTGCTGGCTACCTCCTCCTTCTCCGACTTCACCGTCGTCCTCTTCGCAACCGTCTACGGTCTGTTCGCCGTCTGGCTGATCGTCGCCTCGCTCCTCCCGGAGAGCTTCACCCTGCGGCAGCGCACCTTCGAGCTGGCGCTGCGCCTGGTCACCTGGGTCGAGCAGGCGCTTGAGGGCGGTTTCAGCCGCGACAACCTGATCTTCGTGCTGCTGCTGGGGGCTTTGTTCTGGATGCTGGGCGTCAACGCCGCCGTGAACATCTTCCGCTCACAGCATCTGTGGCCGGCGACCATCCCGCCGGGGTTGGCGCTGCTGATCAACACCTACTACTACTTTGGCCGGGCGCGAATGGACCTGGCGCTGATCACCTACCTGTTCCTCACCTTCACGCTGGCCGTGCGCACCAACACCGTCATCCGTGAGAAATTGTGGCGGAGCAAGCGCGTGATCTTCACGCCCGGCATCCGCTTCGACCTGCTGCGCGGGGGTGTGCTGGCCGGTGCGGCGCTGATCGCCATCGCGTGGTCGGCACCGGCAGCCGCCGCCAGCAACCGGCTCTCCTCCGCCTGGGACCGCTCGGTCAACCCCTGGCACCGCGTCCAGGATACCTTTCAGCGGCTGTTCGGCGGCGTCGAGGGGAGTTCGGCGCTGACCGCCGACTACTACGGCGGCACGTTCCTCTCGATGGGCGGGCCGGTCAATCTGGGCAACACCACGGTGATGTACGTTTACGCGCCGGAGGGCCATCACTACTACTGGCGCTCCAAGGTGTTCGATCAGTACGACGACGGGCGCTGGTCGGCCAGCGTTGACCAGCGAATCCAGTCGGACTTTGGCGTGCTCAACAGTGAGGAGGACGTGGTCTATGCGCTGCGCCGGAACGTCCAGCAGCGCTTCGAGATCGCCATCCCCGCGACGCGGCTGGTGTACGCCGCTCCGCAGCCGGTTTCGTTCGCCTCGCTGACGCTTTCCTACGACGTGAGCTACACCACGCCGGGCCAGGAGTTCGCGGTCGTTTCGACGGTGCAGGCGCGGGATCTCGTCCGCGCGGGCGAGGGCTACGCGGCTATCTCGTCGGTCAGTGTGGCCGATCAGACCAGTCTGCGCAGCGCCGGGACGGATTACCCGGCCTGGGTGCGCGAGCGCTACCTCGACGTGCCCACCTCGATCACCGCACGCACGCACGAGCTGGCGGCATCGCTGGCCGCGCCCCACGACAACTCCTACGATGTCGCCCGTGCGATGGAGAGCTACCTGCGGGACAACATCGAGTACGACGAGAGCGTCCCGCCGCCCCCGCGCGACGCCGAGCCGGTTGACTACCTGCTGTTCGAAAGCCGGAAGGGATACTGCAACTACTACGCCTCGGCGCTGGTCATCATGCTGCGGACGCAGGGCATCCCGGCCCGCGTTGCGGCGGGCTTCGGGCAGGGCACCCATGACCCGGAACTGGGTGCGTACCGGGTGCTTGAGTCGGACGCGCACGCATGGGTGGAGGTGTACTTCCCCGGCTACGGCTGGGTCGAGTTCGAGCCGACAAGCTCGGAGGCACCGATCATCCGGCCTGAAACCAGACCGCTTCCCGCCGCCGCCGAAGGCCAAAGCCCCGGACGTGAAGAGTCGGCTATCGAGGATGACACGCTCGCAGAGGAGGACAAGGAAACGCTGATGGGCGACAGGGAAAGCGGAGCGGAGGCCGGGCCGGGCTCGCTGCGGGCGCTGCTCAGGAGTCTGCGCGTCCCCGCGCTCGTTTCGTGGGTTCTGGGGCTGGCGCTGGTGGCCGCCCTGGCTACTATCGGGGTGTGGTTGTGGTTCGAGCAGTACGGGTTGGGCGGCCTGAGCGAGGTCTCGCGCTGCTATGCCCGCCTGAACGCTTACGCGCCGTGGGTCGGGGCCGACCTGGAGGCAAGCGCAACACCCTTCGAGCGCGCGGTGCGGCTGGCAGAGGTCACGCCTGAGGGCGAAGACCTGATCGACCGCATCACGGCGCTTTACGTCCAGGAGCGGTACGGACGCCCCCCTGCCACGCCGATGCACGCCGACAAGGCCAACGTGCGGGCGCGCCTGGCCTGGCAGAAGCTGCGCCCGATCTTCGTGCGCGCGGCCCTGGAGCGGCGGCTGGCGCAGCTCAACCCGTTCCGCAGGGCCTAGCGGGGGACGTTCATATTGGACACCTTTGGTGCAGGGGAACGAAGACCCCCCTCCCCACACCTGCGTGCGGAGAGGGGGCGGAGGCTAACCATCGGGCAGCCTTACTCCCGGCCCACTCGAACCGGCGGCGATCAGATCGGCTCGGTTCGGTCCCCGGTCAGAAGCAACACCAACCCGACGACAAAGGCAGCGACTCCCACAATCGTTCCTATGATCTGGCCGAGGCCGAACGTCCCCGGCAACATGCCGACGCCGACTGCGTCGGCCAGCACGGACAGCAGCGCGACGATCACGCCCGCGATCAGCAGAATAAGCCCCAGGGTTTTGCGCGACATGTGACGACCCTCCTTTGGTACACCTTACACTGATGTGATTCCTACCCACCAGTATAGTGCAGTTTCGCTCAAATCGCGCATACAGCCGCCGGCCGCCGTCACATCACGACGTGGGGATTGCTAACGAGCGAGTCGGGGGGGATATCCAGCAAGGCCCCGACCTTTGATTGCAGCTCGTTGACCTGGAAATGTGACTTCTTGACGACTTCGGTGACGCCCGGCAGCTTCAGCATATCCTCCTGGCCCAGGCTCAGCGCAGACACGACGATGACGGGAACGTGGCGCGTGGCGGCGTTGCCCCTCAAATAGGTGAACACCTGGAAGCCGTTCATGCGGGGCATCATGAGATCCAGCAGGATGAGGGCAGGGACCTGATCCTCGATACAGGCCAGCGCTTCCAGACCGTCCGAGGCCGTCCGGGTTTTCAGCCCCAGTCCCTCAAGGACCTTACTGAGAATCCACTGTGCGTCGGAGTCGTCGTCCACGATCAGAACGTACTTATCACCATCCTCCATCGGGCCTACTCCTCTAAAACCTGACGCCACAGGGCGCTCTCCCCGGCGAGCCTGTCACGAGGGAGGCGCCCGGTAATATGCCTGGATGTCCGGAGTTGTCAGTCCTTATTATAATCTGCTTATGGAGCGCTGTGCGTTACAACGGTGATACAGGTTGGCGAGTCTGCCCTGAAATTGCCGGTGGGGTCGCCCGGTGCGCGTTCAGGGCGCGACGGGCCGGTGCATCCCGGTGAAGTGATCGTAGACGATGCGGGCCACGTCGGCGATGGTCTGCGTGCCGGGCCAGTCGGGGTTGCCCTGCATGAAGATCGCCAGCGCGAAGGCCCCCTCGCCCGTCTCGATGATGCCCGCCTCGTGGAAAAAGTGGACGTCGTAAAGCGTGTCGGCGGCGCGGAAGCCGTTCTTGACGTAGGCGTGAACGGCGTCATCTTCGGGTAAGCCTCCCAGCATGGCCGACCCTTCGCGGCTCTTTTCCATCCAGTCGAGCCACAGGGCGGTGTGTCCGGCGTCGAGCACCTCACCCCGCGCGATCCGCGCGTAAAGCCCCGCAAGCTCAAGCGGCGCGAAGGCTTTGTCGCAGCGTATATTGCCGGGCACGCAGCGCAGCAAAACGTAGCCCCCCGGCAGGCCGAGCGCGTCGTCGCCCCGGCTGTAACGTGTGTCGGAGTTGGGGACGTACTCCCCGCACGGCCAGCTTTGCCAGCTCAACACGAAGTTGTTCTCGCGGCTCAGGCCCTGGTAGGCCAGCCAGTCGTTGAAGGGCGCAAGCCCGCCCACCCGCTCAAGCACGCACGTGGTGTCCGGGTTGGAGCTGACGTTCAGCATCGGCTCGATGACCTCGCGGTCGCCGGGCTGCTCGTCAAGCAGACCGCGCTCGACCAGCCACAGGTAGTAGGCGGCCAGCGGGCCTTTGAAGGTGCTGAGCGCGTAGTGGCGGGCCTCGCCGTTGACGCCGACGGCTTGCCCACTCTGGACATCAACGAAGCCGATGCCCAGGTCGAAGCCCTGGGGGTGGACGTGCTCGGCCAGATAGCGCTCGATGGCCTCGGTCATCGGGCCGTAGTCGCCCGGTTGGGGCGTGGGTGTGGGCGTGGGGGCGGGGGTGGGAGACGGTGGCGAGGGGGACGAGATGGCGTCGATCGTCATCAGGGCCGTCGGCCTGGCCGGGGGCAGCGTGGCGAGGGCGAGCCCCGGTGAGGGCGGCCCGGCGGCCCGGTTCTCTCCTGCGACGACGCCCGAAGCGAACACGTAAGCTGCACTGCCCACCACGACAACGGCCAGCCCTACAATCAACATACCGCGCGCGATGGGTTTCAGTTTCGGGGAGGGCATGTCGAGGTGGCTCGCCGGTTTTGGGGATCAGGGTGTGCTCAGGTGGACTTCGGTGAAGTGCTCGTACGTCAGGCCGACGACCTCGGCCAGCGGCTCGGTGCCGGGCCACTCAGGGTTGCGCTGCATGAACACGGCCAGCGTGTAAGCGCCGTCTGCGGTCTCGATGACGCCCGCCTCGCCGACGAAGTTGACGCGGTACTCCTCGCTGGCCTGGTACGTGCCACCCTTGACGTACACCTGAGCCGCCGCCTGCCGGGGGAGACTGTCGAGGAAGATCGAGGTGCCGCGGCGCGGCGTGAGCCAACCGAGCAGCAGGGTGGTGTGCTCGGCGTTGAGGATCTCGCCCCGGTAGAGCCGCGCGTAGAACCAGGCCAGCTCGACGGGGGCGAAAGCCTTATCACAGGGCACAAATTCGGAGGGGCAGGTCAGCAGCGCGCTGTCACCCGGCAGGCCGAGCGCCTCGTCGCCCTGGCTGTAGCGCCTGTCGGGCGGCGGGATGTAGCGGACGCCGCTCTCTTCGCAGGGCCAGTCCTGCCACTTGAACACGAAGTTGTTCTGACGGCTGAGTCCCTGCGCGTACAGCCAGTCGTTGAACGAGGCGATGCCGCCCACCCGTTGGAAGATGCAGGTGGTGTCAACATTGGAGCTGTACTGCAACATGCGCCGGAGGCGATCCTGATCGCCGGAGTGCTCCTCGCTGCCGTGTTCGAGCAGCCACAGGTAATAAGCCGCCAGCGGCCCCTTGAAGGTGCTCATGGAGTGGTAGCGGGTGTCGCCGTTGATGCTGATCACCTGGCCGGTCTGGATGTCAACGAAGCCGACGCCCACGTCGTAGCCCCAATCGTAGACGGTCTCGGTCAGGTACTCCTCCAGAGCGCGGATCATCGGCTGGTAGTCCGCGGGCTGTGGGATGGCGGTGGCAAAGGGAATGTCCAGAGAGGCCGGTGCAGGCGTGATCTGGGCGTCGGCGACGCGATCGGGCACGCTCACCGGGATCGCGGGCGGGGCGTCGCCCGCCGGCAGAGGGGCAGTCGTCGTCGGCACGGCGGCCCGCGCGATCTGGCCCTGACGGATCAGCGACAGGGTCTTAAAGAACAGCGTGGAGATCGCGTAGAAGGCGATCAGCACGGCCAGCGCTGCCCCGGCGTTGACCAGGATCAGACGGCCCAGGCCCGACCTGGGAGAGCGCCTGCGACGCCGGGCGCGGGGCTTGATCTCCGGCGCCTCGACTTCAATCGTCGGGTCGGTGTACCAGCTTGCAAACAGGGTGTCGTCGGTGACGGGGAGCAGGGGGGGAAACTCAGGGGGAGGCGCGTGCCACTGTCCCGGCTTATCCAGGCTGGCCCCCAGTTGTTCGAGGTACTGCCGGGCCTGCATGTCACCCGGCTGGAGGCGCAGAACCTGCCTCAGGCAGTAGATCGTCTCCTGCGGTGCGTCGGGCTTGTAAGCCAGGTGGGCGAGGACGGCCCAGGCCGCGGCGTTGTCCAGAGTCTCCTTGAGCAGCTGCGCAACAACGTCGTGCGCCTCGTCCTTTTTACCCGCCTTGATAAGCTTGATGGCGTCCTGAACACGGACGGTCTCTTGTTCCGGCATACCTGGCACGCTAAGAGAGCATCAACTCACCTTCGATGACAATCACCGCCTGCCCGCCAACCCGCACCTCGGTGATCGCGCCCTCGCGGATGTCGACGTCAACCTCAATCAGGCTGGGACGGCCCATCTCAAATCCCTGCTCGATGACGATGTGGGTAGTTGACACCTCGTGCTCGTACTCAAAGACCTGGTGGGCCAGCAGATAAGCGCCCAGCGCCCCGGCCATGCTGCCAGTCGCGGGGTCTTCAAACACGCCGACCAGAGGGTCGAAGTTGCGGACGTGGACGTGGTGGGCGGCGTCGAGCGTTTGCAGCGTGAACACCTCGCCGCCGGTGACGCTCATCGAGCGGCAGACCTCGTTGAAGAGGCCGACGTTGAGCGAGATGCGCTGGATGGCGTCCAGGGAGGCGAGGGGGATGATCAGCCCCGGCAGGCCGGTTGAGAAAACCTGAGCGGGCAGATCGGGGTGCAGGTCAGCCTGATCCAGGCCGAGCGCCTGCGCCAGTTTGTCCCTGTCCTCGTAAACGGTGCCGTGACGCGCCTCGTCCTGGGTCATCACGGCCCGGTTGGTGGTGTCATCACCGTCGGTGATCAGGTCAACGGCCAGCGTCCCGGCCCCGGTCTGCTGCCAGATGCGCGTCACCGGCCCGGTGATCTGGTACTCGCCCAGGTGAGCCAGCACGATGTGCGTCCCGATGGTCGGGTGCCCGGCGAAGGGCAGCTCGGTGGAAGGCGTGAAGAAGCGCACCCACACGTCGGCGTTGGGGTCGGTCGGCGGCAGGACAAAGGCCGTCTCGGAGAGGTTCATCTCGCGGGCGATTTGCTGCATCTCATCGTCGCTCAGGCCCTCGGCCTCAGGAAAGACGGCGACCGGGTTGCCGCCGAAGATGACCTCGGTGAAGACATCAGCCTGGATGAAGCGGTAACGTCGCACCCTGGTATCCTCCGGTTGCGGGTTGGAAGTCAGCGGTCAAGACGTGTTCCATTGTATCACAGGCGGAAAAAGTTGGTAAGCCCGGCCACAGGCTGGGGTGCGTTCCAATTCGGGGGTGAGTCGTTTGTTTCACCCCCCTGTGAGCCTGACGGCTCATCCGTCCCCCC
>CAZRXG010000037.1:0-44546 GCA_964603985.1 uncultured Anaerolineae bacterium
GTGGAGGGCACCGAGTACGACGACTGGACCGACTCCGGCATGGACATCGTGACCGAGTGCAACGTGGATATCATGGCCGAGATGTGGGCATCCAGTGACTTTACCCAAGACCTGCCCGATCCCTACGCATGTCTGGAGGGTGGCGAAGCAGCCGCCGAGGGGCCGGAGTCACTGACCATCGCCTGGATCCCAAAGGCGTTGAACAATCCGGTGTTCGAAATTGGCCGGGATGGTGCCTTCAAGAAGGCTGAGGAGTTGACGGCGGAAACCGGCACCGAGGTCACGGTGGAATACGTTGGTTCCGTGGCTTCTGACGCCACAGAGCAGGCACGGGTCGTGGAAGACGTGATCGCCAGGGGCGTGGACGCCATTGGCATCTCCTGCAACGACCCGACGGCATGTGAAGACCCCATCAACAAGGCGGTCGAAGCGGGCATTCCGGTGATGACCTGGGACTCGGACTCGCCGGACAGCCAGCGCTTCACCTACCTGGGTGTGGACAACTACGAGGGTGGTAAAGCCGCCGCCGATCTGCTGGTGCGGTTCATGGGCGAGGAAGGCAAGGTCGCCCTGCTGACCGGCGTGCCTGGCGCCTTCAACCTCGAGGAGCGCATCCGCGGCTTTGAGGATGGCGTGGCCGACTATCCGGGCATCGAGATCGTCTCCACCGTCTACTGCAACGACGACATCAATCTGGGTGTGCAGGTGATAGAAGAGACAATGCAGGCGCATCCTGACCTGGATGGCTGGTTCCTCGTGGGCCTGTGGCCACTGTTCGCCGATCGCGGCTCAATGCCCCTGTGGGAAGACGCAGCCCTGAACGGCGGCATGGTCACCATCGCCTTCGACACGCTGCCGGTAGAGCTGGAGTTCATGCAGGACGGCTACCTGCAGGGCCTGGTCGGCCAGAAGTACTGGGGTTGGGGCTACGACACGGTGCAGATGATCTATGACTTCATCGTGGAGGGCACCGAGTACGACGACTGGACCGACTCCGGCATGGACATCGTGACCGGGTGCAACGTGGATATCATGGCCGAGATGTGGGCATCCAGCGACTTTACTCAGATTCTGCCCGATCCCTTCGAGTGTTTAAAGTAAGCCATAGGCTGGGTCTTTGAGCAATGGCTAGGTTGGCGAGAGGCTGAGCCTCTCGCCAACCGCTACCGCATAGCCATCACAGGTTGCCATTTGGTCATCTGTGATTGATAATCGGGAACGTGGCTCGACGGAACACAGAAGAAGAAAGGCCTCGCGCCAAAGTGAGGTGCCCAGAGCATCCGTAAGCATTGGGAATCAGGAGGTGAGCATTGCACGAACAATACGAACAACAGGGAATGTTGCTACGCATGGAGGGCATCTCCAAAGCGTTTCCCGGCGTTCAGGCGCTGGACGACGTGGACTTTGAGGTCGCAACTGGAGAGGTGGTAGCGCTGGTCGGCGAAAACGGTGCCGGCAAATCCACCTTGATGAAGATCCTCTGTGGCGCGTATCGCAAGGATGCAGGAAGCATCTTTTTGGGAGGACAAGAAATCGAGATCGAGAATCCCTATCACGCCCAACAGTTGAGCATCTCCATTATCTACCAGGAATTCAACCTTACGCCCAATCAAAGCGCAGCGGCGAATATCTTTATCTCCCGCGAGCCACGGCAGCGGGGCATTGGGCGGCTCTTTAACTTTGTGGATCGCCGCCGCATGGAGCGGGAGGCGCAAGAACACCTAGAGCGTGTCGGCACGCGAGTGCCCGCCACAGCACTGATCCGTGATCTGTCCGTGGCCGAGCAGCAAATGGTCGAGGTAGCCAAAGCGCTGGCGGTCGACGCCCGCATCATCATCATGGACGAGCCTACATCAGCGCTGGGCGAGGAGGAAGTCGAAACTCTATTCGGCATTATCGAGACGCTTAAGGAACAAGGCATTGCAGTCATTTTTATTACTCACCGCCTGGAGGAGATCTTCCGTATTGCCGACCGTGTGGTGGTCTTACGGGACGGGCGGCGAGTTGGGGGTATGCTCATCAGTGAAACCACGACCGAGGAAATCATCCGCCTGATGGTTGGCCGGGAATTGGCAGCGGATATCTTCCACAAAGAGGAGACGGAGATTGGGGAGCCTCTTTTAGAGGTGCGAGGGCTGACCGGCAGCGATCTGGCAGAAAACGTGAGTTTCACCTTGCGCAAGGGGGAGATACTGGGCTTCGCCGGGTTGGTGGGCGCTGGGCGAACGGAAACGGCCCGCCTGCTTTTTGGCGCGGATCGCAGGGAGGCGGGCGAGATCTTGATTGAGGGAAGCCCCATACGCATTGATTCTCCGGTCGATGCGGTGAGTGCTGGTATCGGCCTCGTGCCTGAGGATCGTGGCCTGCAGGGCCTCATCCTCGGATTATCGGTGCAGGAGAATATTGTCCTGCCCACGCTTGATGAGCACGCCAGCGTTGGCTGGGTGCAGCGGCAGGCTCTCCGAGAGACGGCGCAGGCTTACGTGGATAACCTGAGTATCCGTACCCCTCACCTGCGGCAGAGAGCCATGTACCTCTCCGGTGGCAACCAACAAAAGGTAGTTCTCGCCAAATGGCTGGCTTTGAACCCCAAAGTGCTGATCATGGATGAGCCAACGCGGGGTATCGACGTAGGAGCCAAGGCAGAGGTACATGCCCTGATGAGCCAGTTGGCCCAGGCCGGGATGGGCATTATCATGATTTCATCCGAGCTGCCTGAGATTCTGGGAATGAGTGACCGCATCCTGGTCATGTCAGAAGGAAAGGTCGCGGCCATTCTGGACCGGGAGGAGGCAACGCAGGAAAGAATCATGGCTTACGCTAGCGGAGAGCTTGAGAACAACATCATCCTGGATGGGGCGTTGAAAGGAGAAGTAGTGTGAGCACTGCGAGTTCAGCAAAGAGCGTCGAAGCCCAGGGGCAGGTCCGCAGGACAACCTGGCGGGAGATTGTCGGCAGGCAGGAGTTTGGTGTGGCCCTGATCCTGCTGGCCATGGCGGTCTTCCTGTCAGTATATACGGATACCTTTCTCACCGGCACCAATGTGTTTAACATCCTGCGCGCATTTTCGTGGATTGCCCTCAGCGCGTTTGGACAGTGTATGGTCATTGTCACTGCCGGGATCGACCTTTCAGTCGGTTCGGTGATGGGCCTGTCGGGGCTTGCCAGTGCTATGCTGTTGGTGCGCGGAGTCCCAACCTCTGTGGCTGTGTTGGGGGGGCTGGTTACAGGCCTCATAGCCGGGTTCATCAACGGTGTGATGATTACCAAAGGCAAGTTGCCTCCCTTCATTGCCACACTCGGCACCATGTTTATGGCGCGAGGGCTTTGTTATGGCTTGACCGGCGGCTGGCCGGTGCGCGATCTGCCCGCATCCTTCCGCTTCCTGGGTCAGCATGACATTCCCGTCGGCAGTTTAGGAGTGCCTCTACCGCTTGTCTTTACCCTTCTCTTTGCTGCCATCACGTCTCTATTCCTCACGCGTACGGTGTGGGGGTATCGGATTTACGCTGTGGGAGGAAGCGAGACGGCTACACGGCTTTCCGGCATCAACACTGACAACGTCAAGATCCTGGTGTACTCCCTCTGCGGCCTTCTCACTGCCATCGGCGGCGTGCTCATGACCGCTCGCCTGGGCGTGGCAGCGCCGACCGCCGCAAATGCCTATGAGCTAGACGTCATCGCCGCTGTGGTGGTAGGTGGCACCAGTCTCATGGGTGGTGAAGGCACCATCCTGGGAGTGCTTATCGGCGCGGCTGTCATGCAGGTCTTACGCAACGGCCTGGTGCTGGTTGGCATATCGGCCTACTGGCTTCAGGCGGTGCAGGGAGTGGTTATTGTGGTTGCGATTATGCTTGACCAACTCCGCAAACGACAGTAACGACGACTACAATATAAACTGCCAACACACCTCGTTCACAGCAAGCCAAGCGCTTTATTCGGCACTGACTTGCTGTTGAATGAGGTGTTTGTGTTCTATTCAGTTGGGACCTGGGGTTGTGCGGTTTTCGACGCTCAAGCGCCACGAAGTGAGGCTGACGCGCAGAATCTCTCCTCCACTTTTTCGTACTATGTGCTGTAGGGCTGGATTCCGCCAATTACCAGATCTGTGCTAATATTTTCTTGTACTTCGAATGACACAGAGACCATTGTCGAGACCATTGAACAGGCTTAGACACGTTGCGAAACGCATGAGTAATGTCGACACAGGTCTCTCGGATCAAGATAAGAGAATATCCATGACACAGAACTTCGCTATCACCGGTGTTGGTGGTTATGTGGCCCCCCGGCACCTGAGAGCCATCCGCGACACGGGCAACCGGTTGATCTGCGCGCTCGATCCCAAAGACTCGGTCGGCATTCTTGACCATTATCAATTGAACGTCGATTTCTTCACTGAACCCGAACGCTTCGATCGGCATCTACACAAGCTGAGCTACGGGCCTGAAGAAGAGCGACTGCATTACCTGAGTATTTGCTCGCCCAACTATCTTCATGACGCCCATTGTCGAATGGCCCTACGAGTCGGTGCCAATGCCATCTGTGAGAAACCGCTGGTGATCAATCCGTGGAACCTCGATCCACTGGCGGCGTTGGAAGAAGAGACAGGACGGCGCATTTACACCATCTTGCAACTGCGTGTCCATCCGGCCCTGGTTAAGCTGCGCGAAACACTCCTGTCACAGCGTGGCGATCACCAACACGATGTCGTCTTATCTTATGTCACGGCGAGAGGAAAGTGGTATCAAGTATCATGGAAAGGCTCCGAAGAACGCTCCGGTGGAGTAGCCATGAATATCGGTGTTCACTTTTTTGACCTGCTGCTCTGGCTGTTTGGCGAAGCAGGAGAGTGCCGGATTTATCATTCTGATCCTGAGCGCATGGCGGGCTTCATGGACTTGGAGCATGCGCGTGTTCGGTGGTTCTTGTCGGTTGACTCTGCCGACCTTCCTTTCCAACCGGAACCCGGTCAACGAACGACCTATCGCTCGATCACGGTTGATGGTGAGGAGATCGAATTTTCCGGCGGGTTTACCGATCTACACACGCGGCTGTACGAAAACATCCTGGCCGGAGAAGGGTTTGGTATCGAGGTGGCGCGTCCCTCCATCGAGCTAGTCCATCGCATCCGCACGACCCCGATCTCGCCGAGGGATGATGGCGTTCATCCTTTTCTCCGGGGATGATACATTTTCAATATCAGGGACGCTGTATGGGTAAAGCGAAGTACTTTGTCCACCCCAGTTCATATGTTGACGAGCCGTGCGAGATCGGCGACGGGACGAAGATCTGGCACTTCTGCCACGTGATGCAAGGCGCACGGATCGGCGCGAATTGTGTCCTGGGGCAAAATGTGTTCGTCGCGGGTGGTGTTGCCATCGGCAATAACGTAAAAATCCAGAATAACGTCTCGGTCTACTCTGGTGTCACGCTGGAAGATTACGTCTTTTGTGGGCCGAGCATGGTATTCACCAATGTCAAAACGCCCCGTTCTGCCTTCCCTCGTAACACCGCCGATGATTATCTCCCCACGCAGGTGGAATACGGTGCCAGCATTGGAGCCAATGCCACGATTGTCTGCGGGGTGACAGTTGGCCGGTGGGCGCTTGTTGCCGCCGGAAGCGTGGTCACCAGGGATGTGCCGGATCATGCGTTGATGATGGGTGTTCCGGCCAAACAGTTGGGCTGGGTGTGCGAATGTGGGTTAACACTTGCCTTTACCGGGCGTGAAGCAACCTGCCAATGTGGGAGACATTACGAACAGGAAGACGACAACACTATCACACGGGTGACCAAATAGACCATGACAGAAGAAACGATCCCCATCCTCGACCTGACCTCCGAGGTTGACCAACTCTGGGACGAGCTGAACGTTGCCATCCAGGACGTGCTCCGCTCCGGGCGGTTCATCATGGGGCAACCTGTCAAAGATCTGGAAGCGGAGATTGCGGACTATCTGGGTGTAAACCATGCTGTCGGCTTGAATTCCGGCACAGATGCCCTGGTACTCAGCCTGCGGGCGCTTGGCATCGGCGCAGGCGACGAAGTGATCACCACTCCGTTCACATTCTTTGCGACGGCAGAAGCCATCAGTTTGGTCGGCGCGACACCGGTATTTATAGATATCGACCCGGAGACCTTCAATATTGATCCACATCTGATCGAGGACAATATCACGCCGCGTACCAGGGCCGTGCTGCCTGTCCACCTGTATGGGAATCCGGCGGACATGGACATCATCCTGTCTATTGCCCACAAGCATCAGTTGCGCGTCATCGAGGATGCTGCCCAGGCTTTCGGCGCGGAATACAAAGGGGACAAGGCCGGTACGCTGGGTCATGTAGGGGCGTTCTCATTTTTCCCGACGAAGAACCTGGGCGCATACGGCGATGGCGGGATGCTCGCCACCGATGACGACGATCTTGCAGAAACAGCCAGGATGCTCCGCACACACGGCGCAAAGAGGAAGTACTACAACGAGCAGCTTGGCTATAACTCACGGCTGGATTCGCTGCAGGCTGCGATTTTGAGGGTGAAGCTGCCCCATGTGGACGACTGGAACAATTCGAGAAGAGAAATCGCTCATCGCTACAACGCATTGCTGGTGGACGTGCCGGGTGTAATGACACCTGCCGAGACTCCTCCTGTAAAGCATGTTTACCATCAATATACAGTTCGCATCCTCGACGGACGGCGTGACGCGGTGCGGAAACGACTGGCTGAACAGGGCATCAGTACGATGATCTACTATCCTGTGCCTATCCACAAACTACCCCTCTATGTCCATCAGGATGTGCACTTACCACACGCCGAGCAGGCTGCTGCCGAAGTGTTGAGCCTGCCAATGTGGCCCCACCTGAGTGCTGCAAAGCAACGCCGTGTCGTCAGCGTGTTGAAAGATGCCCTGGCAGCATAGGTGAGTCACAGGCTATGCGATGGCTTCTACAGGTAGACGATTCAAGAGTGGTTTGACTACCTCGCTCCCTATGAACACCCCAACCGCTCGGCGCAAGCGGTTGACAAGGGGCATGGGCGCATCACCACCCGGCGCATTGAAACCACTACCATGCTCAACTTGCGAGAAGGGCGCACTCATCAACTGATAGCCCTCTTCTACAATCTGGCGATTTCTATCCTGCGGGCCAATGGGTGGCAAAGCATTGCCGTTGTGTTCAACGTGGGCGTCGGCGCACTTGCTTTCTACATCGGCGCTGGCGGCCTGGAGCAGCGCGTGGCAGGCCACCATCAAGCGCCTGCCCGGTTCTCTTGACGAGGCCCTGCGTGCACTGGAGGCCGATCACGACTTCCTGCTGGCAGGCGGGGTCTTTAGCCGGGATCTGATCGAGCGGTGGGTGAAGCACAAGAGGGAGGCCGAGTACTACGCGGTCCGCAACCGCCCACACCCATATGAGGTGAATTTGTACTTTGGCGTGTAGCAGCGGTAACGTGCGCGTCTAAATCGTGAAGCACCGTCAGGGCGGCGGTTCAGACAGTCGACGTTCGCTGTGCCCAAGCATATTGACCACGCGCCGGCTGTCCTGGGATACGCCGCGCCCGACACCCCGGCTATTGAGCGCTGCAACGGCAACACTCGTCTCATGAGTGCCGCCCAGGTACGCAAATCCCTGACTTTTCCGGAGATAGCAAAGGCCCGAATTGCGCCTCTGCGCTTCTAAGGTATAATTCTTTCAGCATCGTTAACTTGAGCCGTATTTGAGGGAGAACCTCCTCGGTATGGGTTGCCTCGGACCAGGTAACGAGGGCGAAAGGAGTTAAAGCCGATGACAAAGTCGCGGACCGAATTGATGGTAGATCGTCTACGTGACCTTCAGCAGACAGACGGCGTCGAAGCCTCGGCTGTGGTCAGCGTAGACGGCCTGATTATGGCGTCGGCCCTGCCAGCAGGGATCGAGGAAGATCGCGTGTCTGCGATGTCAGCGGCAATGCTCTCACTGGGTGAGCGGATCGCCAGCGAACTGGGGCGCGGCCTGTTGGATCAGGTCTTCATCAAGGGCGAGAGTGGGCTGGTGCTCCTGATGGCCGTTGGTGAAGAAGCCGTGCTTACCACACTGGCCCGCGAAGATGCCAAGCTGGGCCTGATACTCCTGGATATGCGCCGGGCAGCGGAAGACCTGGCCAAACTCGTGTGAGGCAAGGTCTCAGTTGAGCATAGGCTCCCTCAATATCTAATTGAGGACCACCAGCGGGGAGGCGGCCACCGGCCCTGACCTCCCCGCCTCTGTTTGTGTGTGGGGATCGTCGGGTTATAGGAGATATTTGAGTTCCGATGACCAAGTACATCTTTTGTACCGGCGGTGTGGTCAGTTCGGTGGGAAAGGGCGTCACGGCGGCGGCGATAGGCCGCATACTCAAGGCGCGCGGTGTGACGGTCACCCTCCAGAAGCTCGACCCCTACATCAACGTCGATCCGGGAACGATGTCCCCTTACCAGCACGGCGAAGTTTTCGTCACGACGGATGGGGCGGAGACCGACCTCGACCTGGGCCACTACGAGCGCTTCGTCGACGTGAACCTGACGCGCGCCAGCAACTTCACGAGCGGGCAGATTTACAACGCCGTGATCACCAAAGAGCGGCACGGCGACTTCCTGGGCGCAACCATCCAGATGATCCCGCACATCACCAACGAGATCAAACAACGCATTGTGCACGGCGGCCAGCTCACCGGCGCGGACGTGGTGATCGCCGAGATCGGCGGCACGGTGGGCGACATTGAGAGCCTGCCCTTTATTGAAGCGATCCGGCAGATGCGTACCGATGTCGGGGCGCAAAACACGATCTACATTCACGTGACTTTCCTGCCGCACATCGGCGCGACCGGCGAGCTGAAAACCAAACCCACCCAGCACAGCGTCCGCGAGCTGCGCGGCCTGGGGATTCAGCCGCACGTGATCGTGGCCCGCGCGGATCATCCCGTCCCCGCCGGGGTTATCGACAAGATCGCGCTGTTCTGCGACGTGGAGAAGCGGGGCGTTATCCCGCTCGTCACCACCTCCTACCTGTACGAAGTTCCCCTGCTCCTGGAAGACGCCGGGCTGGGTGACTATCTGGCCGGGGCCTTGTCTTTGGACGGCGGGCCGGTCGATCTCTCCGGCTGGCGCGAGCTGGTGGCATCCATCAAAGCGCCCAAGCCAGAGGTCAGGATCGGCGTGGTGGGCAAATATACTGCTCTGCACGACGCATACATGAGCGTCCGGGAGGCGCTGTGTCACGCCGGGATCGCCAACGGTTACGACATCGGCCTGGAGTGGATCTACTCCGGCGACCTGGAGAAGGATAAGGGCTGGAACCGGCTGGCGGAGGTGGACGGTGTCGTCGTGCCGGGTGGGTTCGGCTACCGAGGCATCGAGGGCAAGGTCCTGGCCGCGCGCTGGGCACGGGAGCACCGGGTGCCCTATCTCGGCCTGTGCCTGGGCATGCAGGTGATGTGCGTCGAGTTTGCCCGGCACGTGATGGGCTGGGAGGACGCTCACAGCACCGAGTTCGACAGCGCAACCGAGCACCCCATCATCGACCTGATGCCCGATCAGCGGGCGCTCACGGAGATGGGAGGCACGATGCGCCTTGGGCACTATCCCTGTGTTCTCACGCCGGGCACCAAAGCGGGCGAAGCGTACGGCGTCAGGCAGGTCGACGAGCGCCACCGCCACCGGTTTGAGCTCAACAACGCCTTCCGCGAGGATCTGGAAGCGGCGGGCATGTGCTTCAGCGGTATCTCACCCGACGGGCGGCTGGTCGAAATCGCCGAGATCATCGACCACCCCTTCATGGTGGGCAGCCAGTTCCACCCTGAGTTTCAAAGCCGCCCCGGCAGACCCCATCCCTTGTTTGACGCGTTCATCCAGGCGGCCATCACACATCACAAACAACGAGCGAAGGAAGCGGTTATCTCCAATGAGCGAACAGCCGGTCAGTAAAATCGCAGCCGTTGTGCTCCAACGCCCCGACGGCAGAGTCCTGCTGCTCAAGCGCGCGCCGACGCACACCACAAACCCGGGTAAGTGGTGCTTTGTGACCGGGTACGTCGAGCCGGGCGAGGAGCCGCGCGAGGCGGCCATCCGCGAGCTGAGCGAGGAGCTTGGCATCCAGAGGGAACCGGTAAGGGCAGGTGAAGTCGTCGTCGTACACACCGAGTGGGGCGTGACCCTGCACGTTTACCCCTTCCTCTTCCCGGTGGGTGACATCACTGTCACGCTGGACTGGGAGCACACCGATTACGCCTGGATCCAGCCGCAGGAACTGTCCCGGTACGATTACGTCCAGCAGCTCGACGAAGACCTGATCTCACTGGGGTTGCTTTAGGCCGCCGGAAACTGGTGCCTCACTGCCTGCGCGCTACAATAGCGCCCATGAAACCCATTAGAACGCTGATCTTTTCGCTGCTGACCGTTTGCCTGGCCGCTCTGCCAGCCCAACCGGCGCAGGCACAAGGCACGGCTCCCGTGCTGGTCTACTACTACGTGTGGTGGTCACCTGACGTGCTGGGCGCGGGCAAAACCCCCGACTGGCCGGTCACGCCCTACTACTCTTCGGACGCGAGCGTCATCCAGCAGCAGGTCTCTCAGGCCGCCTCGGCGGGGATCGACGGGCTGGTCGTCGGCTGGTATGGCCCCCAGGAGGAGTACAACCAGACGGAGACCAACTTCCGGGTGGTGCTCGACCAGGCCGCCGCGCACGAGATCAAGGCCCTTCTCTCGGTCGATCTCGGATCGGCGGCGTGGTTCAAGAGCACGCAAGAGATCATCGACGGCATGAACTATGCCATCAGCGTCCATGCCGCTCACCCCGCCTATTTTCGCTACGGTGGGCGTCCCGTGTTTGTTTTCTGGTTTCAGGGGCGATACAGCCTGGACGAATGGGCAGCCATCCGCCAGCAGGTTGACCCCGACCACAACACGATCTGGATCGCCGAAGGTGCCATGCCCGACGCCATGCCCACCTTCGACGGGCTGCACATGTACACCATCTCGTGGTCTGAAAACGTGTACGGGACGCTGTCGCACTGGAGCAGCGTCACCCACGAGCGGGGTGGCATCTGGATGGCGACGGCCATGCCGGGCTGGGACAACACCTACACCCAGCAGTCTGAGCGCTACATCCGGGATCGGGAGGACGGGAACTTCTACCGCGAGACCTTCGCCGCCGCCGCCGCAAGCGGGCCGGACCTGATCCTCATCACAAGCTGGAACGAGTGGCTGGAGGGGACACAAATCGAGCCAAGCCACAACTACGGGGATTTTTATCTCAACCTGACCCGCGAGCTGATCGGCGAGTATAAGGGCAGCGGAGCAGTCACGGGGGGAGGCGGAGTGGCTCCACCGGTTCAGCCTACTGCCGCATCGGCCTCCGGGTCTTCCGAAGCCGGGCCGGCGGTGTCCACCGCCCAGGCGTCCGAGGCCCCGGCAGGCGTGCCAACCTCGACCCTGCCGCCGACCATCACACCTACTCTGCCGGTCACGCCGACGCCCCCCATCACCGCCACCCCGCCTGATGCACCGCCCCAGGTGGCGGAAGGCATAAGTGAGGGGAATGTTCCGCGCGCGGACGAGGAAGAGATCGCCTCACGGCACGAGACGGCCCTCTCCGGGGATCGCCTGATCATCGGTTTGGGGATACTGGCCGGGGGAATCGGGCTGGTGCTGCTGGCCGTCGTGGGGATGCTCACCTCACTCAAGCGTCGCCCCGACGATTCCTGATTCGCCTCGCGAGCCGGGCTTATCCGGCGTCCGGTGACTCTTACTCGTCGGCCTCCATCCACCCACCTTCAGCGAAGAAGTCGGCCTCCTGGGTGTCCATCTGCGGGCTGGCTTCCACCATCTCGCGGGTTTCAGCCTGAAGCGCTCTCTCGCGCTCGGCGCGGCGGTCTCTATCCAGCAAGGCGATAGACACCAGGGTGTCACTTTTCGCCAGATTCATCAATTGGACACCCTGGGTATTGCGCCCAATGGTCGTTATCTCGTCGACGGTGGTACGGAGCGCCTTGCCGCCCGATGTGATCAGGGTCAGATGGTCGCCCAGCTTCACGACGCGCGCAGCGATGATCGGCCCGGTCTTGTCATTGCGGGCCAGCGTGCGCACCCCCAGACCGTACCGCGACTGGGTCGGGTACTCCGACAGGTGAGTCCGTTTGCCGTACGCGTTTTGTGTGACCACCAGCAGGTGAGCATCGGGGTCGCTGATGGCCGCCGCCCCGGCGATAACGTCGCCCTCCCTCAACTTGATGGCGTGTACACCGGCAGCCGTGCGCCCCATCGCGCGGACCTCTTCTTCCCTGAACCGGATCGACTGTCCCTGCGCGGTCACGATGAGCATTTCCTGGTCGCCGGTTGTCAGTTTGACCCATCCAAGCTGGTCGCCCTCATCGAGCGTGATCGCGATCAGGCCGCTGGGGCGGACGGTCTCAAACGCCGACACCTCAACGCGTTTAATACGTCCCAGTCGTGTGACCATCGTGCAGTATTTGACATCTTCGAAGTCCGGCACGGCAACGGCAGCGGTCACCGACTCGCCAGACTCCAGGGTCAGCACGCTCTGCAGCGGGATGCCCTTGGCGGCGCGGCCCGCATCGGGTATCTGGTATGCTCTCTCCTGGTATACCTTGCCGCGATCGGAGAAGAACAGGATGCTGTCCAGCGAACCGGCGGCGAAGAGGTGCTTCACGTCGTCGGTCTCGCGGGTGGTCATCCCGGTGACCCCCTTGCCGCCCCGTCCCTGGGTGCGGTAAGCCGCGGCGGCCACCCGCTTGACGTAGCCCTCGCGCGTGATGAAGACCAGCACATCCTCGTCCGCGACGAGATCGGCCTCGGCGAACTCCTCGTTTGCGCCCGGCACAATCGCCGTCCGGCGTGTGTCACCGTAAGCCTCGGCCAGCTCATTCAGGTCATCGCGGATCAGGGAGAGGATCTTCTTGGGATGCGCCAGCAGATCTTCCAGCTCGGCGATCTGCTGCAACAACTCCTGGTACTCCTCTTCGATCTTCTGCCGTTCGAGCGCGGCCAGCCGCCGCAGTTGCATGTCGAGGATCGCCTGAGCCTGCATGTCGCTCAGTTTATACGTGGTCATCAGGCGCTCGCGGGCTGCATCGGCGTCCGGACTTTGGCGGATCGTCTGGATGATGGCATCCAGGTTGGCGATGGCAACCAACAGCCCTTCCAGGATGTGAGCACGCTTGCGGGCGCGCTCCAGGTCGAACTCGGTGCGCCGCGTGATGACTTCCCGCCGGTGGCTGATGAAGTGGCGCAGCGCGCCCTTCAGGGAGAGCAGGCGCGGCTCGCCGTTGACCAACGCCAGCGTCTGCACGCCGAAGGTGCTTTGCAGGGCGGTGTACTTGAGGAGCCGGTTGAGCACTTTCTTGGGTTGGGCGCCGCGCTTTAGCTCGATGACGATTGACATGCCGCGCCGGTCGGATTCGTCGCGCAGGTCGGAGATCATGTCGAGGCGGCCCTCACGCACCAGCGCCGCGATCCGCTCGATGATGGTCGTCTTGTTGACCTGGTAGGGAATCTCCGTGATGACGATCCGGTGGCGGTTGTTGGGCATCGGTTCGATGGCGTGCCGGGCGCGGATGACGATGCGGCCCTTGCCCTGGGCGTAGGCGTTGACGATCCCTTCCGCCCCGACGATGATGCCGCCGGTCGGGAAATCTGGCCCCTGCACGTACTGCATGAGATCCTCGACCGTTACGCTCTCAAGCTCCTCATCGACGGCGTCACCCTCAGGGGCGACCATCTGCTCGATCAGGTAGGCGACCGCTGCGGCGATCTCGGTCAGGTTGTGGGGGGGGACGTTGGTCGCCATCCCCACCGCGATCCCGGAGATGCCGTTCAGCAGCAGGTTGGGCAGGCGCGCAGGCAAGACCTCCGGCTCCTGGAGCGTGCCGTCGAAGTTGTCGATGAAATCCACCGTGTTGCGGTCGATATCTTCCAGCAGTTCTTCCGCGACAGCCGCCATACGGGCCTCGGTGTAACGCATGGCCGCCGGGCTGTCGCCGTCGATTGAGCCGAAGTTCCCCTGGCCGTCCACCAGGGGATAGCGCATCGAGAAGGACTGCGCCATACGCGCCATCGCGTCGTAGACGGCACTGTCGCCGTGTGGGTGGTACTTTCCCAGCACCTCGCCCACGATACGGGCGCTCTTCTTGTAAGAGGTGTTGGAGCGCAGGCCCATATCATACATTGCGTACAGGATACGCCGGTGAACGGGCTTCAACCCGTCCCGTGCATCCGGGAGGGCGCGGGAAACGATGACACTCATCGCGTAATCGAGATAGGAGTCCCGCATCTCCTTGTTTATGTCAACGGGACGAACTGTACCGATATCCATCCGGGTCAGTCTCCGTGGGAAAATTTGCCTTAATTACCGGTGCGCAGGTGCCGCTCTGTTTGAGGTTGAGTCACACGAAACTGGTTCGAACTTGCGTTCTCCTGCGAATGGGATTCGCGCAACAATTCCATCCACTAATTATACTTCAGGCAGGGGGCAAATACCATTTCGCGAAATCGTCGGGGAAGCACAAAAAAGGTTCGGAAAACCGCGAGATAGCTGCGAAGTACATCTGCGGAACCGTGCGTTTTCGGCGCTCAAGTAACACACACGGGAGGCGCTGTGCTACCTTGTTCGCGATCACTTTGCTATACTGAAGGTCGGCCCGGCGCTGACGTTCGCCTTCCGCGAAGCCATCTTCGCGCTGCCCGCAATTGAGGAGATGTTGCTGGCATGTAGACCGGGCGAGACGCCCTCCAGGCCGGTCGACGTTCTTGACCGTGCCATGCTATCCCAAGCATTGGGCGAAATACTATACCGGCAGCCCAGAAGAACCGAGCATGAGTGAGATCACATCTGTCCGGGGGGATAGCAGTGCTGAGCGCCCCTTCACCTGAGCGGTGGGTGATGGCGGTCGAACGCGTTGACACAATAGAACTCACAGAGGAGTGAATGATGCTGACCCAATCGACCCAATTGTTCCCTGAAGATGGACGCCTGGTCCTCATCGCGATGGATCACGGCATAGTGCAGGGATCTCTCGAAGGGCTGAATGACCCTGGCAGCCTCTTTGCTACCGTAGCCCCCTGGGCGGACGCTGCTCTGGTTGCCTACGGTTCCTATGCTAGGCACGGCGAGCAACTGGACGGCACGCCCGCTTTTCTGCGTTGCGACGGGGGCTGGTCGCCACTTCAAGGACCGGGCTTCGGCCAGTTCAAGCCGCTCTTTGACGTCCATGATGCGCAGAATCTGGGGGTGGCGGGCGTTGCGTGCATGGCGATCTTCGGGGACGAGCAGTCCGAGGAAACACTCGTGAACCTGGCCCACCTGGCCAGTTCAGCCTGGGCGGCGGGGCTGCCGGTTATCGGAGAGGTATTGTTCTCACGTGAGCCGAGCGCCCAGGAGCGCTGTCACGCCGTGCGCATCGCTGCCGAGCTGGGGACGGATATTGTGAAGACCGAGCACCCCGGTGACAACGATGATTTTGCCCGGATATGCGAGGCGGCAGGTGTTCCCGTGCTGATCCTGGGTGGCCCACGCCGCGAGACACCTGCCGATACCCTGCACCTGGTTGCTGACGCAATTGCTGCCGGTGGCGCCGGTGTGGCATTCGGGCGAAACGTCTGGCAGCAGCCGAACCCCGGCGCATGGGCAAAGGCTCTGGCCGCCGTCATCCACGAAGGAGCCGCGCCGGACGAGGCCCTCAAGCTGGCGACCGGTGGCGGGTAATCGGCCTGACCGTACCGTTGGTCTTCGAAGCAGGTGGAAGCTGGCAAAGCACCCGGTTGTGAAACCGGGCCGCTTTGATTCACTGCACCGCCAGGATGCCCCCCAGCTTGCTGGGGGGATGAATGGCTGGAGCCGAAGGCTCCGCAGGGCGAAGCCCTGGTGCAGTGATCCAGCAACAACCGGTCCCGAAGGGACGATTTCTCGTAATGCCCCGGAGCTTGCTCCGGGGATAGAGAAATCGAGGTTGTTGCCATTTACTCCAGTTCCAGGAAGCTCCCACCTTATGCATCTTGAGTATTTAATCGGCCACGACGGAAATGCCGGTTCGTCTGGCTGCTCCCCTCCCCCCAGCGCCGTCAGGCGCGGAATGTGGGGGAGGGGACGGGGGTGGGGGGCAAACGATGACCGGATTAAATTGTCAATGTTCATCTGGTAATGGTTAGGGATTTTGAGGTTTGCCGTTCACTTTTAGCAGGTGGCCCACCCATGAGCAACCTGACCGATCAAAAAAAGCTGCGTGAGCTCGAAGCCCAACAGCCCGCCCGGTTCAACCCTCGATGGCCCGCCCGATGAAGTGCGCTACCGGTGCGATTAACAGTTGCCTGAGGGCGGGGGGCGGTGGTATGATTCGGTCAGATACGCCCCCGTAGCTCAACGGATAGAGTAACGGTCTTCGAAACCGGTGGTTACAGGTTCGAGTCCTGTCGGGGGCGCTCACAGTTCTATAAGCAAAGTTGCTTTCTGGACTTTCCGGAATCTTGACCAAAAACCGGGATAATCCATCTTCGTTTTGGTTTCAGGCATTCAGCCTGAAACAGCCCACCACCAGGGAGAGCATGAGGTGGTCATGCTGAGTTGAGCGGTCTGGCTCAAGCCGCAGCCAGGGAGTATCTGGCGAAGACCTGGTGGAGGTCACGGGTCTGGAGCACTAAACGACAGGCCTCTTCCAACAAGGCTCTGGCATGTTCCTGGCGATGCAAGCGAATGACATCAGCCAGGTTGCGCGCAGCATATGTCTTGGCTTTGCGGACTTCGAGATAAGCCAGGGCCAACCAGAGAACAACCAGATACTTGTCAACCGACTCAACATGCCACAACCGGCAGTCGGCCCAACTCAGCTTCTCAGCGATATACCAATTGGCCACTTCACAGCCCCAGCGTTCATGATAATAGTTCAGCGCCCGGTGAGCGCTCAGGGACAGGTCGGTCGAGCAGAAGTAGCGTGGCCGGGTATCCCTGCTGTGCCTTTTGGATATGAATACGCGGATCTCGTCGGGCAAGCCGGTGAGCCTGCCAGTGGGGGAGCGCACCAGGTAGGTTGTGGGGCGCTGTCCGCAGCGGTGACTCGCACGCGCGTGTAACGCCTGTGCCTCAGACGCTGGTTGTGATGACGCACCTGTTCACCATTGAGCAGCCGGTTGGACTTCAGCCGACAGATGATGTGCCAATCCTGGTCCCGATACCACTTCATGAGTGAAGCAGCAGCATACCAACTATCAAACAAGACATACACCCGACAGGCAGCCGGGATGAACGGGGTAACTGCTTCGAGTATCTGGTGAGCAATGTCAATCTTGCTACGGAAGGTCAGCCGCTGGCCTAGGTCGCGTTTCTTGTTCAAGCGCCGCACCGTGCTGGCACGCAAGGCACACTCAGAAGCGCTACAGGGCTGGTTGGGTTGGTCGCCCGGAGTTGGGACGATGTGCCTACCTTTTCCGCTACCAAAGCCCGCTGCAAGGTTTACCTATAACATCGCCATGAAGAAGTAGAGCAAAAAGTCTCCGATAATGTGGATCAACATGGCCCAGACAAATCCCCCAGTTTCAACCATGCTTTTGGCTGCTATCCATCCCAGATAAGCTGCCAGCAGCGCACCTGGGATCCCATGTGGATAGCCAAAGTAATGCATGAGTCCAAATAAACCTGCGGCCATCCAGATTGCCTGCTGAGAACCCACTGCAGGTTCCAGGCGAGCCAACATCACGGAGCGGAATATAAATTCCTCCCCAAAGGCATTCAGCAAAGCTGCCAGTAAAAGCACAGGGAGAAAGACAAATGCCTGGGAAACCTGAGTAAAGGTTGGGCGGGCCTGGAACCAAATAATCAGCAGAACAATCACAACATAATACGGCAGCCAACCCCAAACAACTTTGTTCCAGGGAACCGTTTTGTTGCCCTGCAGCAGGCGGGTCGGCGACGCCGGCGCTTTGGGATTCCCCCAGACAAGGTACAACTCTTTGAGACCGATCCCACTGCCAACCAAGGTTAAAGCCACCATGGAGATCCACAACACCCGCTGTTGAACAGTATCGAGCAGCAGGTACATTCCCCTGGAAGATCTCTCCAATAAATTAGTCCAGGCATCTCTCTCAAAGATCAGCGGCTCCAGGAACATCTCCGCCACCCAGAAGGCGAGGAATGTTAGGAAAAACCCTCTCAAGGGCTTGATTTCAGACCAGAACAGGGATAATAACCACATCACCGCCAGCAGAATGACTCGAATCCAACCCGGCAGGGAGAGGCCAAAAGGACCTGGTGGCAGTTCCCACCCGGTCTCATAAAGGATGATTTGAGGAACACTCATGAGTGCAATGATGGACCAGGCAATGATTGTCAGGTTCTTTTGTTTGGTATTTCCTTTCTCTGTGATCATATGATTGGCAGTCATGATTCAAACCCCCTTATCACTAGCTGCTTATGAATTACTACGATCAAAGATATCCAGCATGGACTGGCAGGGGCATTTTAACAGGAAGTTATGGTTTAGGGGAACTGCCCTGATATTATCTTGATATACAGGAACCTACCTCTCACTACGTTTGGGGGCATGTCGGCAACAAGTGGCCTCGTTTAGATTCCTATATAACTGGAGTTTCGCCAAAAGTAGCTCACTTTAAAAAAGGCGAAACTCCAGTTGCTTTTTAACTTTCACCCTTCCAACCCGCCAGCGGGAATGCTGGCGGTGTTCTCTTCTCACTGTTTCTATATCAAACCGCAGATAATCAGTAGACCGCAACGAGGGCGCAGAATCGGCCCGTGACCCACAGCGCGAACCCCGATGGAAAGCTTCGTTGGCACTTTGAAAACAGAGTGTGCCTGCTGTCAGTTCGCTACTCGCGCTGAGGCTCGCTTGGCGGTCTTTGAATACGTCGAGGTCTGGTATAATCGTCAGTACGCAGAGGGGGTAAAATAAAATACGAAGACTAGCTTAACACAGCGCTATCAATTTAAGAAGGGAGCTTAAATTGGAGGAGTTGAAACGGCTGATACTCGCCGAGGGTGAGTATCTGGGCAAGGGGATCCTTAAGATTGACAGCATTCTCAATCACCAGATGTATCCCGCGTTGATGGCTGCGATGGGAGAAGAGATCGCCCGGCGGTTTGCGGGGGAGCCGATCACACGTATTCTGACCGCCGAGGTTTCCGGTATTGCCCCGGCTCTGGCAACCGGGATGGTGCTCAACGTGCCGGTGGTTTACGCCCGCAAACACAAACCGATCACCATGCGGGAACCGGTTTACGTGGAATGCGCCCCCTCTCCGACCAAAGGCGGCGAGGTGTTTTTAATGGTCTCGCCTGAATTTCTCAACAAAGATGATAACGTTTTGATCGTGGATGATTTCCTGGCAAGCGGGAAGACGATCCATGCTCTGGCACGGTTGGTCAGGCGGGCGGAGGCCAATCTGGTTGGGGTGGCCTGTGTCGTGGAGAAAACATTCCAGGGTGGCCGCGACTTTCTGGGGGATCTCGATACACGCATCGAAAGCCTGGTGATCATTACCGAACTGGGCGACGATGGCATAAAGTTTGCCAACAGTTCAAGGGACGGCTGATGGCGCATGACACCATAGTCGTCCTTGACTATGGCTCGCAAACGGCCCAATTGATCGCCCGGCGGGTGCGCGAGAGTGGTGTCTACAGCGAGTTGTTCCACTGGCGTACCCCATCCGAGCAGGTGATGGCACTCCATCCACGCGGGATCATCCTGTCCGGCGGGCCGAATAGTGTGTATGAGCCGGGCGCTCCCACCCTCCCCGATTACGTACTGGCGGCGGGCATACCGGTGCTGGGGATTTGCTACGGGATGCAGTTGTTAGCCCAGGCTTTTGGCGGGCGGGTGGCCGCGTCACAGGCCCGCGAGTATGGCCCGGCACAGTTGGCGACGACGCCCGGCCCACTGTGGGCCGATCTCCCGGGTCAACTTGACGTGTGGATGAGTCACGGCGACCGGATCGAAGCGCCGCCGCCGGACTTTGCTGCGCTGGCCCATACGGACAACTCCCCGATTGCCGCTATGGGGCATTCGGATCGGAAACTGTACGGCATCCAATTTCACCCGGAGGTGACCCACACTCCGCACGGACGCGATATTCTCGCCAACTTCGCGATCCGGGTGTGCGGCTGTGAGCCGGACTGGACAGCCGGACAGGTCGTCGAAGAAGCGGTGGCCCGCATCCGGGAGCAGGTCTGCGAGGGGCGGGTGCTGCTGGGGTTATCCGGGGGAGTGGACTCATCGGTGGCGGCGGCCCTGATCCACCGGGCGATTGGCGACCGTTTGGTCAGTGTGTTTGTCGATCATGGGATGCTGCGCCAGGACGAAGCCCGGCAGGTGATCGACGTTTTCCAAAGGGAGCTGGGGCTCAATCTGATCGCCGTCCACGCCGTTGAGGAATTTCTATCGGCATTGGAGGGCATCACCGACCCGGAGCAGAAGCGCAAGCTGATCGGGGAGCAATTTATCCGCTCATTTGAACGGGAAGCCCGGAAGCTCGGCCAGATCGACTTTCTGGCCCAGGGCACCATCTACCCGGACGTGATCGAGTCGGCGGCCCCCGATCGGCCTGCCGCCCACCGGATCAAGTCCCACCACAACGTCGGCGGTCTGCCCCCTGATCTGCAATTTGAGCTGATCGAGCCGCTGCGCTACCTGTTCAAAGACGAGGTCAGGCAGGTTGGGGAGGCATTGGGGCTGCCCGCCGAGATCGTGTGGCGGCAGCCTTTCCCCGGCCCAGGGCTGGCGGTTCGCTGCCTGGGGCTGGTCACCTGGGATCGATTGGAGCGGCTCAGGGCCGCCGATGCGATTTTTCTCGAAGAGCTGCGGCCCGGCGGGATGTACGGGACTTCCCAGTCTTTTGCGGTGCTGCTGCCGGTTCAGAGCGTGGGGGTGATGGGGGATGGGCGCACCTATGCCGAAACGGTTGCCCTGCGCGCTGTGATCACCGACGACTTCATGACCGCCGATTGGGCACGTTTACCGCCCGATCTGCTGGCACGGGTCAGCGCCCGGATTGTCAATGAGGTGCCCGGTGTGAATCGGGTGGTGTATGACATCACGTCCAAGCCGCCCGCGACAATTGAGTGGGAGTAGACCTCGCCCCCACCTGTACGCTCTACGAGCGCACTTTCCTCCCCCGTCAAAACGGGGCAAGGTCAAGTCCAGAAGCCATCATGGAAGTACGAAAAAGTTGAGGGAAACTGCGCAGCCGCCAACCGTTGCGGTGGGCGCTCCGGGCTTTCCCTCACCCCTGTCTCGCTGCGACCTCCGGTCGCCCCGCGACACCCCTCTCCCAGCGCTCGAAGAGCGCGGGCGGGAGAGGGGAAAACGCGCACTACGAGCGCGCTCGTAGTGCGCGCAGGGGTGAGGGCAGGCGGCGAAGGCATCGTTCCACACCCAGGGGCCGCAAACAGGACCGGCCCACAGAATCTCTCCTCCACTTTTTCGTACTAGAAGCCATCATTTCCGGCACCGGTTGATCTCATCCCGCAGCCTACCCGCCTCTGCTGCGGGGTCATCCGCAAAGATGATCCCACGCGACGAATTGAGGATGAGGCCCTTGCCAGCCGCATTAAGCCCGGCGCGCACCGTCCGCTCAACCTCACCGCCCTGCGCGCCGATCCCCGGCACGAGCAGCGTCATCTCCCCAACGATCTCCCGGATGCGGCGCAGCTCGTCAGGGTAGGTGGCTCCGGCGACGAGCATACAATTGCCGAGCGTGTTCCACGTATCGCAGATCTTCCGGGCGATCACCGCCCACAGCGGCTCGCCACCAATAAGCAAATCCTGGAACTCCCCCGCCCCAGGGTTCGACGTGCGGCACAGGATAATGCAGCCCTTGTCTCCACGCTCCAGAAAGGGAGCCAATGCCTCACGCCCCAGATATGGGTTGAGCGTCACCGCATCGAAGCCCAGCCAATCAAACACTTCCTGCGCGTAACCCGCATTCGTGCTGCCGATGTCGGCGCGTTTCGCATCACAGATCGTCAGGATGTCAGGGTGCGACTCACGCAGGTAATCGACGGTCAGCTTGAGTTCCCACAGCCCGGCATCGCCCCGCGCCTCATAGAACGCCATGTTGGGTTTATACGCGCTGGCGAAGGGGTGCGTTTGCTCGACGATCCAACGGTTGAAATCAAACTGCGGCCTATCGCTCCCCCGGAAGCACTCCGGCAGGCGGCTGATCTCGCTGTCCAGCCCCACACAGACCAGCGATCCAACCGCCTCAACCCGCGCATTATACCTGTCAACCACGCTCATGTGCCCGACCCCTGCCGCACCGCCCAGCCATGGGGATCGTGAGACCAATCGAGGATCAGCGCCAGCGCATCCTGGTCGAACAACTCCTTCTGCAATGCAACCTCCAACAAAGCCGAAAGTCCACACAACACATGAAGCCGCACCCCGGCACCATCGAATGCGGCGGCGGCTTCCGGGAAACTGTAACTGGTGATCGTCAGGCAATGTCTCACGATGGCACCCTCGGCCCGCAGGCCACCGACCCCCGCCAGGCTGCTGCCACCGGTTGTGATGTGATCTTCGATCAGCAGCACCACTTTCCCTGAGACATCACCCCCTTCCACCCGCTTCTTCGCCCCATGATCCTTTGGCTGTTTGCGCACAAATACCGACGGTTTCCGCAACCGGTAGGCCAGCGCCGCACTGTGCGGAATTCCCGCCGCCTCGATCCCGGCGACCACGTCAGGGTTGAGCGCGCGGTCAGCGATCAACCGCTCGAACCCGGCGATCACCAGCCGCCACGCCTCTGGGTGAAACGGCAGACACCGGTTGTCAATGTAGATGGGAGAGAGCAGCCCGGAACTGAACTTCACCGGCTGCTGCGGCGTGAAGCCTACCGCGCCAATCTCGATCAACGCGGCTGCGATCCGTCCGGCCAACTCATCCATACAGGGCCTCCCTCTGTATCAACGCTGCCACCAGCGGGCCATGGTAGATCAGCGCAGAGAAGTACTGTATACCCATCGCCCCCGCCCTGGCGAAGTCCTGACGAGTCCGCGCATTCTCCACCCCACCGCACCCGATTACGTCAATGGGCCAATGGCTGCGTGCGATCTCCTGTGTCGCCCAGCGTGTGATCTCGACGGCACGAGCGTGGAGTCTGCCACCTCCGATGCCTGCGGTGACGGTCGGATCATCCGGCACGGGTTCCGGCAGGGTGTTGGTCATGACGACCGCCCGCACGCCCACCCCGGCAAAGGCGCTCATCAGTGCGCAGATCTGCCGCTCGGAGAGCGTCGGGCCGACCTTCACCCATAACGGCACCCCCCACCCCACCGCCCCAAGCGCCTCTACCGCCGAACCGGCCAGCAGCACCGCCAATTCCTCCGACTGGTTTCCGGCAGGATCATCCTCAGTGTTCGGGCAACTGAGGTTCAGGGTGAACCACGCAGGGACGACGCCTCTCCGCAGGAACGCGGCGAGGGATTGCAGAAGCTCGACGTTCTGCTGCGCCGGGTCAGCCACGCCGGGGCTGACCGCGATGTTGATCCCGTACACCTCCGGCAGAAACGCTTTCCGCGCCGCCAGAAACTCCGCCGCCGCCTCCGCCCCCGGATTCTTCAACCCGATCCGGTTCTGCGTGGAATGCGTCTCCGGGTCACGCCACAACACTGTACCCGCATTCCCCAACCGGGGCCATCGCGTGAACGACCCAAATTCCACCGGGCCGAGCAAAGTGGGCATCGAGCGCCAGCCAGGGATAATGTTCCGCCCACTGCGTGCGGCATCTAGGGCGCTCTCCTCCGAGTCGAAGCCATCCCCCTTCACCCAACCTGCCGCAAGAATGTAGGGCAGGGGCAGCGCCGCCCCTCCAATCTGCACCGGCTGCGGCTCAAAAGCCAGCCTGTGCGCGGTGCGCAGGAGTGCGAGCAAGATCGGATTCCGATCTGCGCGGCGCATCAGAACCAGCGCGCGCTCGTGACCCCACATCGCACTTTCGCGGAAGATCAGCGGACGGGCGACTCTCCGAAAGAACGCACTGTAAGCAGCAAGAAACATCCGGCGTGGCATGCTCACGCGCAGTTAAACCGGTTTATGCCGAACCCATCCACGACCAGCACCTTCTGTCCGTCGTAGACTTTCGTTCCGCGCAGTCTCACCTCGACGACCCTGCCTGGCAGCCGCATTCCGGCAAAGGGTGACCACTTTACCGCCGTCCGTAAGTTCGCATCGTCAACCACCCACGATTGCTCCATGTCAACCAGCGTATAAGTCTCCGGGTGATCGGCTATGCCAAACACTCGCCGGGGATTCACCGCCACCAACTCAACCACACGCTCCAGGCCGAGCCGCCCTTCCTGCACCGCCAGCAGCATCAACGAAAGCGTGGTTTCCAGGCCCGGCACTCCAAACGGCGGCCTATCCGAGCGCTTCTCGGCCAATGTGTGCGGCGCATGATCCGATTCGACGATGTCCACGATCCCAAGCTCCAGCGCATCCCACAGCGCCTGTTGATCGGCAGCGGTCTTCAATTCCGGTTTCATCAACCCCAACGGGCCGAGCGTGGAAATGTCATCCTGCGTCAGGTACAGATGGTGCGGCGTGACGCCAACGCTGATCGGTAACCCTTCATTCCTGGCACGTGTCAGATAACCAATCTCTTCTGCCGTGCTGATGTGGCAGAAGTGCGTCCATTTACGGGTGAGCTTCACCAGATCAAGGATTTCCAGAACCGTCGCACCCTCGGCATGGACCGCGATCACCCGGTCGGCGGGCCATGTCTCATAGACGCGCCGCCGCAGGGCCTGATCCTCAACCAGCAAATCGCCCGTGGTGGCGTTGCAGTAGATCTTCAACCCGCATACTTCTCCGCTCACCTTCGCGTACTGGTCTGTGTTGTCAGCCTGGCTTGCGCCAAAGTACGTCCCCCAGTCGCAGACCGCCTGTGCGCCAATCTCCACCCGCTTACGATCCAGTGCGCCTTGCGACGTTGTGCTCGGCGGTGTATTGGGCATGTCGAGGACAAGCGTATACCCACCGGCCAGCGCGGCTGCGGTCTCACCGGCAAACGTGCCCTTGTGCGACCAGTCCATGCTGCGCAGATGAACGTGGGGGTCCATCATCCCAGGGATTCTAATCATCGTGTCTTGTTCTCGGTGCTCCGCCGGCGTCAGCCTGCGCTGCACGGTAAGCCTGTCGATCTAGACCCAGAACCCCCCCAGGACCTTGGCGAGCAGCGCCATCCTGACAAACATACCATTCTCCATCTGGTTGAAGTACACAGAACGCGAGTCCCGATCCAGTTTGTCGTGATCATCCGGCGTCCCCATCTCGTTCTTACGGGGCAGCGGATGCATCAGAATGGCATCCGCCTTTGCCTGCGCCAGCACCGGCGGCGTCATAACGAAGCCATCCTTGATCGCCTCATACTCAGCACGGTCGGCGAAGCGTTCCTCCTGCACCCGTGTCCAGTAAATCACGTCGGTGTCACCCAACACCTCGAAGAGATTGTCTGTCTTATGATGGGCGATCTGGTGCTGGTTCAAGAAGCTGAGGATATCGTCTGGCATTCGCAGCGACTCAGGCGAGACGAAATTCAGTGTTGTGTCTGCGGCCTCGTACCGCGCCAGCAGCTTAGCCAGCGAGTGGACGGTGCGCCCATGTTTGAGGTCACCTACCATCGTGATGTTCAGCCCATCGAAGCGCTCTTTGAAATCAAAGATGGTGAACATATCGAGCAGCGCCTGGCTGGGGTGCTCGCCAATGCCATCGCCCCCACTGATCACTACCGGTCGCCGTCCGATCTGCTCTTTTAGACTGTCAAGATAATAAGCAGCTTCGAACGACGAGCCGACTTCCGGGTGGCGCAGAATGATCACGTCGGCATAGCAGCCTGCCGCGCGTACCGTGTCGGCCAGATTTTCGCCCTTGTAGACGGAGCTAAATTGTACGCCATTGCTGGCAACGATCACATCGCCGCCCAGACGGCGCATCGCCGCTTGAAACGACATATCCGTGCGCGTCGATGCCTCGAAGAACAGGCTCGCCATAATCTTCCCCGCACCGATAGAGAGCAGGCCACGGTCGCCTTGCTCGATGCGCCTGCGGATCGAGGAGGTTGCGTCAAATAGAATCTGCAGATCCTGCCGGTCGAACTGGTCAACCGACACGATGTGCTTTCCGGCGAAGTCCCCACTGATCTTCTCCGGCCTGTAGCGATCCAGAAACCGGCGTGAGACGCGAACATCGTACGAGCTGCCCGTGGGTTTTGTGGCAAGTTCGGCAGTCAAGACCATCTCCCTTCTATAAATAAGTCGGTACCGCATCGAAGTGTGGTGCCGGTAATGCCCGCGGATACGGGGGATAATTCAAATGTCGGTGGGTTGAGGGCCGGTTGAGGTAAAATGGCGGCTTGTTGAGCCGAATAATACCCAGACAACCGATGAAAATCAACCCAACCCTCCTCGAAACCATACTTCTGCCGATCATCAGTCTCTGCGTTACCACATACGGTACAAAGATTAAAAGGCTCACGCTCAACACCGGTGCAGAAGGCGATTTTTTATGCGTAAAAACGGTCTGTCGTCACCTGTTCTGAACATGAGCCAATTAAAACAACTGCTCTACCCTATAAAAGTTGCTCCTCATTGCACGTTTTGTTAAGCACACTCCTTTTTGACACAAGGGATACCGAAATCCCCGGTAAGGCGCACCTTGCCTGAGCTGGCCCGGGTGTCATGTGGATGAGACATACAACCACCTTGCCCATTCATTTGATGGGCAAGGTGGTTGTATGTAAGCTCAAGCAGCCGGTTATTACCTGAAGCCGCCGCGACCTAGCCTGGTTACCACATCAGAAATGGTAAAGCTGGTATATTCGGTGCCGGGAGTATATGTCCCACCCTCGTACAGGCTGTCGTTAACTGTCCCGGTTGAACTACCACCATAGTAGATATTGTATGTTGTGCCACTGGTAAGTTCTGGAGAAGAGATGACCAACGATTGGTACTGTTTTGGGGGCGAAAAGGTGACAATTTCATCACCGTTGCTGGTTTCTATGTGAACCAGGGTGCCCGCTGCTTGAGCTGTGTCAAAGTTTAGCAATACTGAATATTGGGTTGATGATTCGCTGGGAGCTTGCGCCATCCCGGAGCTGCCTGACGCCACCAGAAAGCCACCCGTGATTTGGAACGAGCCTATATAGTCCAACGCACCGTTCATATTCTCTACCGGGCCAACGACGATGATGACGCCCCCTGTTATCTCAGCAGAACCATTTACGTCAATGCCATCCCCATCTGCATCAATCGCAACATAACCGCCATTGATGTAGAGATAGTAGTTTCCAGAGTCCATAAAGCCATCCTGACCTGGGCCACCACCTGGCCCTGGCATCTGGCCTGCCTCCGGCATCTGACCACCACCCGGCATCTGACCACCATCCGGCATCTGGCCGCCACCTGGCATCCCACCGCGTCCCATTCCACGGTTCATCATCCCGGAGCCATCATTCCCGCCAGCCACATTTAGCCCATCATCCCTTGAAACAATGTGGATATCACCACCGTTGAGGGTGATAATGGCGCTTTCGATGCCTTCATAAGATTCTGTGATGTTAATGTCACCATCATTGATGTCGAGGTTGGCGTCTGCGTGCATCCCGTCATCACCGGAAGCAATAACAAGAGTCCCGTTATTAATGACTATGCTTCCATTTGAGTGAATAGCATCATCGGCGGAGTCAATGGCAAAGGTCCCGCCATCAATAGTCACATTAACAGCACCTTTGATGCCCTTCGCCGATGTGGTTTCGTCAACAAAGTTGGCACTACCGCCACCTGAAGAGATAACGAACTCCCCGCCGGTGATACCGACATCCGCTTGAGCCTGGATTGCATCCCCGCCGGACGTAACGTTGACGACGCCAGCTTCAATAGTGATGTATCCTTTTGAAGCATCTCCCTCATTGTCGGATTTCAAGCCATCACCCTGGGCGTTCACGGTGATTGTTCCCGCCTGAACGATGAGATAATCCTTCCCCCGGATGCCGTCATCAACCGCATTGACGGTAATCTGGCCGCTTGTGATGATCAGGCCATCTTTACTCGCAATGCCATCATTGTAGTTTCCGGCAACGGTCAACGAGCCATCACCATAGATCGTGAGATCGGACCTGCTGAAAATCGCCGCGTTGGGTTCGTCTTCTTCGGCATCTTCAAAAACGTAGGATGCCCCATCCGACACATAATTTTCAGTGCCATCCGCAAGGATGATAATCGCCTCTTCCGCGCTTGCGACGTAGATCGGAGCGCTCGTGGAGCTGCTGATATTGGCGCCGCTCAGTATAAGCCTGACAACATCTTCATCTTCTGTGTCTACGATTATTTGCCCGTCAGCCAAAGTCCCGCCGATGCTGTACGTCCCGGCGGCGGTGATGGTTGCCTTGCTGCCATCAACCGTCACCCCTTCGCCGTCTACGGTTATCGAGTTTCCATTCAAGGCTATTTGAACGACATCGGCATTGTCCCAGCTATAAGCCTCCGGGTTATAGTGACTCTCGCTGTGCTCAACCGGCACAACTACCGTCGGTTCTGCCGCTGTATTGCCGGTCACACCACTGTTTTCAACGGCAGTATTGTCATTGGCTACTGTATCTGCCGGGGCCTGACTATCAACAGATTCTTCCTGGCCCGAATTCAAATCACATGCGACAAACGCAGATAGGCTCAAAACGCATGCCATTAAAAACCCTAACATTCTTTTACTCATTATGTTCTCCTATCGATAAACACTAACATTAGAAAAATGCTTTTCCGTTATTCCGCCTCAATAAGCAACGGATCCTGGCGGCTGATCTTCACCGTCTCCGTATCCAGTGCAGTGGGGTCATAGTAAATATGAATCTCCGCCGAGTCACGCAGGAAGTTCAGGCGGCCAATTTCGATGCGCTTGATAGGCAGACCGGTGCGCTGTTCAAGGTCTCTGAGCAGCATCGGCCAATTATCCGGGCGAATCATCTCGATGCGCTCGTAAGTAATGGTTTTTCGAATCTCATATCTGAAACCCCACTCCCGTTCCAGCACAAACAACACGGCTATAGTTGCCAGGTTGGCGACCGCCAGTTCGGCAAACGCATCCGCTTGCAGCAGCACCGCATTGAACACGGGCAGAGCGGTGATGATGAACAGATAGGTCATCTCGCGGATCGGGATTGTCTCGGTGCGATAGCGCAGAATGGAGAAGATGGCAAACAGGCCAAATCCCACCCCGACGCTGAGTTCAGTGTTGTTCAATAAGCCCATCACAAAGAAAATGATGGTGTTGAACGCGATAAAAGTGAATACGTAATCTTTGTTTCGCTGCTGTGGGTAATAGATGAACTTGACAATCACAAAGACAATTGCAAGGTTGATGGCAAAACCCACCATTGAATCAATGAACGAAGCCATAGGACGGTTCCTCCCGCATGACCTTGTAGAGCCGGTTTAAGTTCGGCTTGAAATAGTTTCTTTTGAGATGTTTGTAGAGCATACCGGCCCCGATGCAGTACTTGCTGAAGGCGGTCGGATGGTTGCCCAGTGTGCGCATCTGCTGGATGAAATCCGAATCATGGGAGAAGTTTTTTTGCTTCACCTCAGCGATGGCAACGCCCGGTAGTGCTATCTGTCTTTTCCCCCAACCGAAGGTCAGGTTTATGTCGATGGTGAGTCGTTCCTGACGGTGTTTGCTAACCAGCGTTACCCGCAGGTAAGCATTCCACAATTTCGGCACTAACCGATCCGGCTCAAGAGGGGTATGCCGATCGACGAACTCGTCCAGCCCCCCGGTAACCCAATGCTGAACGTCTGAAACCGGCAGTCTATACTTGATGGTCCGCCCCCGGTTAGTTTTGTTCTTGATTTCAAAGAACGTGAGGTTTGAGTCCACATATTGGCGTGTGCGCACCTTATAGCGAGAGCCATGTCTGTTGTGGTGTTGTCTGTATAGATAGAAATCGGGGGTATCGAAGTAGACTGTGTGATACTGGTTCAGCCGAATACCGTCGATCTCAAGTACGCGGTACTCGGTCGTGATTTGCTGTAAAACTGCGTGAAGATTGGTTAATCCAAGCAGGTACTTGGTATCCACACGGTCGAGCAACGCAACCTGTTGCATCTCTGAGAGGCTGATAGGGCTGAACTGTGCGATCACGTTTTCGATTTGTCCTGCCAGATCGCCATTTTCACCGGCAAATGGGTATTGCGTTGCCACGAGTCTATGATTAGCTACCATATCAGATTCAGTCTTTCTCTAAATTCAAAACAATGATTGTGCATTTTGCACCTGTATATGATTACAAAATACCCAAGAGGCGTTCAGAAACTATGAAGAACCACTTAATGAATTATTAGGGGTGTGCCCAACAAGCGTGCGACGAGGAGCAACTTTTATAGGATAGAGCAGTTGAGGTGGTCTCCCCGGCGAGTGTTGATGGTAAAGTCATCGGGAACGAACCGGCAATTGGGGGAGACGATGGCATAAAAACTGGCTGAAGTCGGTGAGTTTTGCCCAAACGAAGACTACGAAGTCTATGGGCGGTACAGCCTGCGGGAAGTCGGGATAATTCGCTGGCCGCTGACCGGCTGAAAACTGCTCCCTCCGAAACACCAAACCATCCCACCCAACGCTCGCAGCACGCCTACAGCCAATTCCCCCCTCTCCTGGCGCTCGAAGGAGCGCGGTCGGGAGAGGGGAGGCCGACCGGCGGTCGGCGGGGGTGAGGGCCGTGAGGAAACAGCACACCGCCATGATGCAGCATCCTGCTTGACGACGCTCCGCTCCGCCGAGTCCCCCCGTGCATGGGGGGACGGATGAAGCCGTTGGGCTTCACAGGGGGGTGAAGGAGTGAGCAAGCAGCACACCACAAGAGCGCAGCATCTCACTTGATGGCGCCGCGCCCCGTTCCACCGAGTCCCCCCGTGCACGGGGGGACGGATGAGCCGAAGGCTCACAGGGGGGTGAGAGCCTGACCGCTGACCCGCTGACCGGCTGATCGCTGACCGCTAACTCCAACCCGCCCCTAACCACATTCGAACAAACGTTCAATTGACACCCCGCTCATTTGTGCTATAATGAATAGAACATGGGTTCTATGCAGGCGCACGGTCATTGTGCCCGCGACGAACCTGCCAGATCACTTGCCTGCGAGCGTCCGTGCAGTGAGGCCGCTCCTCAGGCGGAAAGGAGATAAGCTGCATATCCGGGCATCCCGACCATAAGCCCTTCGGGGCTTGTTGCCGGACGGCGAACGCAGTTCGTCCCCGGCAGCGTCGAGGCGTCGCCAGCCACAGGTCGCTAGGGGCGGCCCCTGCCAGGCCAATCCGGGCGGGCTGGCGTGGAATGACGCCCGGGATGGCACCGCGCGCTCCCACCGCGTCTCAGGACCGCGCGCCGCGTGCGAATGACCTGCGTGCCGCCCTGCGGGCACGCTGCACAGTTGGTCAGCCGCTGGAATTGGTGTTATCAGGCCAGCCACCGATCACCCGTGCACAGCACTCCGTCATGCAGCACCCACCGGCAGACTCGCCGCCACCTCGCGGGTGTGCCAACCGAATACATCGCCGAACACAGAAGCTGCGGTGTTATCTACGGAACAGCGATCCGCATATGAACGAAGCCAGACACCCGTCCCTGCCACCGCATAGACTCCACCCCGTAGGGGCGGGTTTGAAACCCGCCCAAGAGGGGGCACGAGTAGAGGCGGTGGCAGGACCAACCGAATAACAGCCCTACCGGGGGTCACGCCACAGCCGCGCGACGCGCCGCCAGGTCTGGTATTCGTAGTAGGTCATCAGCAGGCTGAGGCGCAGCCCGTGCAAACCATCCCGCCAGCCCCTGAGCGTCACAAAACGCCACCAGAACTGGCGCAGCGGCCCGCTGAGGTAGGTCCAGGGTTTAGGGCGCAGGCCCTTCCCAAAGCGTATCCCGGCCTCAAAGTCGGTGTACGGCTCCTGCTTGGCGACAAAGTGCGCCATATCGCGGTAGTTGTAGTGGATCAGCGGGTTCTCAAGATAGCCCGCCTCCCCGTCGAGGATGACCTCCTCGTGCACCGGGCGGCCCGGATCGTAGCGGGCGCTCTCACGGTGGATCACCCGCAACTGGTAATCGGGATACCAGCCTGCGCCCAGCGTCAGCTTCCCAAAGATGTAGTTGTGACGTGGAACCCACCAGCCGCGCTCCGGTCCCTCGATCTTGACCGGTATCTCGGCAGCCAACTCAGGTGTGGCGCGCTCATCCGCATCAACGAAGAACACCCACTCGGCGTCAATCGCCCGCAGAGCCGCGTCTCGCTGTGCGCCGTAATTCTCGAAGCGGTGCTGTAGAACACGCGCCCCTGCCTCTTCGGCCAGCGCTACGGTGCGGTCGGTGCTGAACGAGTCGAAGACGATCACCTCATCCGTCCAGCGCAGGCTGTCGATGCAGGCGAGGATGTTATCCTCCTCGTTGAGCGTGATGATGACCCCGGCCAGCTTCGTCATGAAACGCCTCACTCCTTCCGGGTCAGCCGGATCACCTCCCAATAGGCGTCGACCAGCACCCTACGAGTCTCTTCGCTCTGGGAGGAATCGCGGGCAGCGACTTTGATCAGGCGGTTCATCCCGGCCCGCACGATCCAGGCAGCCAGCCACCGCTTCAGTGGGCCGTAGTGCTTGCGGTACAGGCGCAGGCGGGCCGTCCACAGGTTGACCACCGACTGTGGTTGCACCTGGCCGGTGCTCTGCCCCCCGTAGTGGACGACGACGGCAGTCGGCACACAGACGGCTTTCCAGCCCGCCGCGCGGATACGCATCGCCCAGTCGATCTCCTCGCAGTACAGGTAGAATGACCGGTCGAACATCCCGACCTGGCGGATCACCTCGCGGCGCAAAAGGAAGGTCGCGCCCAGCGGGTGATCAACCTCGAAAGGCTGCTGGCCTTCGTACAGAGCACGCGGGTAGCGCCCGTTGATCCGGCTCTCGACTAGGCGGCCCGGCACGGGGAACAGGTCGATGACGAGCTGCCCCAGGCCCGGAAAGCCAAACGCGCTGTGCTGGAAGGAGCCATCGCCGTAGACCAGCCGCGCCCCGGCCAGCCCGGCACCACTCGCCTCCAGCCCATCGATCAGGGCACGCAGCGCACCGGGCCTGACAACCGTATCGGGGTTGAGCAGCAGCACATACTCCGGGAGATCGCCACCACCGGGAAAGCCCATCGTCCGCAGGGCAAGGTTGTTCCCCCCCGCAAAACCCAGGTTCTCTCCCGGCTCAAGCAGCGTTACCTGCGGGAAGTCGCGGCGGATCGCGTCGGCAGTGCCGTCGGTCGAGGCGTTGTCAACCACCCACACCTCACCGCGCAGGTCGCCCCGTGCCAGATCGTCGTAGACCGAGCGCAGGCAGTCGAGCGCCAGATCGCGGACGTTCCAGGTGACGATCACGACCGCCAGCCGCGCTCCGGCTGAAGACGATTGAGACATCGCCAGATAAAAAGACAACCCGCCCTACCCCAAAACACGCCGATAGAGCGGGGTTAAAAGCCGATCAGACGAAGCGCTGCCGGATCGCTGCGCTGACGTAGTCCAGGATCGCGACGGTGATGGCGATGAACCAGACGGCAATGCCTGCCGCGCGGTAGTTCAGCAGGCGGACGTACTGAATCAGGAGAAAGCCGATACCACCGCCACCCACCAGCCCGATCACGGTGGACATACGCACGTTGATGTCCCAGCGGTAGATGGAGAAGGAGACGAAAGGCGGGATCATCTGCGGAATCACGGCGAAGACGATGGTCTGCAGCCCCGTGGCACCGGTGGCCTGAATGGCCTCGATGGGGCCGGGATCGATCCCCTCAATGGCCTCCGAGTAGAGCTTGCCCAGTGCGGCGATGGAGTGAACGGTCAGGGCGATGATACCGGCGAACGGCCCTAACCCCACCCACACGACGGCCACCAACGCCCAGATCAGCGGCTCGATGGAGCGGATGACGTTCAGGATGGTACGAACAATGTAGTAGATCACAACCAAGATCCACGAGCCGGACATCAGGTTGCGTGCAGCCAGGAAGCTGACCGGGATCGAGAAGAGGATGCCAAAGATCGTCGCCATCATGCCCAGAAAGATCGTCTCCACCATGCGCGCAACGGTGAGGCGCAGCGGCTCGCTGGCACGCAACGCGCCCAGGGCGGAGACCTGGCGAGCCTTCACCTCGTGGAACATACGGCCCTCGGCGCTGGGGGGAATGAGCCGGTAAGGCATGATGATGTCGATCTCAAACTTCCCCTCGTCGTCGGTCATGACGCTGACGTACTCTCCCTCCTGCCGCAGGCGGAACTCGTTGCCGATCGGGTCCTCCCACCAGATCTCGGTTTCGGTGTTGGGGGCAAAGCCCCAACCGGTCATGGTGATCGTCGAGCCAGGCTCCTCCACCTCCGAGAGATTGCCGCAGGTCGGGTCGACCATCACGTAGGGCTGGCCTTCGCTCTCTATAGGCGGCTGCGGTGGCGGCTGATCGTCACAAGGAGCCAGCACATCAGCCTTCGCCTCGATGGTCTCCTTCTCCCGCTCAAACGCGGCTTCCCAGGGCCAGAGAACGCGCGAGAGGGGCGGCCAAGCCTCCGGCAGTTCCCTCACCGCTTTGACCGGGTCGATCTCGCTGATCTGCCAGCCCAGGACGAAGAAGATAACGGCCATGAGAAGAAAAACATCGAACCCGCCCCGTTGGCCGGGATGGGCCTCCCGATAGGCGTCCCAGGCGTTCAGCAACCACAGCGCCACGATGCCGACCAGCACCAGCCCGACGAAGATAGGACGCCGCCCAAGGGCCTTGGTAAACGTCGCAAATACAGTCTCCTCGCGGTGTGCCAGATCGTACACACGCCACGCCGTCAGCACAATGATGCTGACCACCGAGACCAGGACGAGCAAGCCTCGCCAGACCCGCCGGGCCAGCATCTGGCCCAGGCCGGGGACGATCAGCGAAAGCACAGCGGCTGCCGAAGGGGGCACCAGGCTGGGCTTTGGTTCCCGCCGCACGCTCTGCATGTTCATTGTCCTACCTCCCCGGCCACGCTGACACGGATCGCCTCCTCACCGTAGATCTCCTTGAATTCACCGTCGGTCATGGCACGGATGTCCTTGCGGCTGCCGCGGTAGACGATCTCCCCATCGCGGAGGCCGATCACCCGTGTGGCATAGCGCTGCACCAGGTCAAGGTAGTGCAGGCTGCACAGAACGGAGATCTCTTCCTCCTGGTTTAACTGCTCCAGGTGGCCCAAAATAGAGTGGGCCAGCACCGGGTCGAGGCTGGCGACCGGCTCGTCGGCCAGGATCATGCGGGGCTGCTGCATCAGCGCACGGGCGATCCCGACGCGCTGCTGCTGCCCGCCGCTAAGCTCATCGGCCCGTTTATGGGCCTGATCGGCGATACCCACCCGCTCGAGGGCTTCCTCCGCCATGCGCCGGTCCGCAGACGAGAACCCGTGCATGAGACTGGACCACGGGTTTGCATACCCCAACCGCCCGGCCAGGACGTTGATCAGGACGGTCGAGCGCTTGACCAGGTTAAACTGCTGGAAGACCATCCCGATCTGGCGGCGAATCTCGCGCAACTGAGCCGCATCAGCCGCCCTGACGTCGACCCCATCCCAGATGATCTGGCCCTCGGTCGGCTCGATCAGACGATTGATACAGCGCAGCAATGTGGACTTGCCCGACCCACTCAGGCCAATGATGACCAGGAACTCGCCCTGCTGCACCTCGAAGCTGACGTTGCGCAGCGCAACGGTCCCGTCATCATAGACCTTGGTCAGGTTGATGATCTCTAACATCCTCCCTCCCTGCTGTTGTGTGAAGGGGGGACAGTAAGTCCCCCCTTCTTTCAAGTTTTCGATATGATCGGATGGCAAACCAGCTAATCTTGCAGTTCCTCGATGCTGAGGCCGGATGCCTGCAGAATCTGGCGGAACGGATCATAGAAGGAGTCGTCGTGCTTCTCCAGAGCCGTCCAGCTATAGGCGGTGTCCAGCGCCTCCTGACCTGCCTCGGTATCGGCGATAGCCAGCAGCCCGGCCACGATCTTGTCGCGCATATCTGCCGGGAAGTCGGGGATGAACTGGACGCCGTCGTTGGGGATGTCGGTAGTGACCTCGATCACGACCAGTACATCCATGACATCGGGGTGATCTTCTTCAATCGCGGGGCGCGCGTCGACGTAGGTAGCACCGGCGTCGCAGTTGCCATCGTAGACGGCGGCGACGACGGCGTCGTGGCTGCCGGCGTCAACGATCTCAGCCAGGTCGGACTCGGGGACGATCCCCGCCGCACGCAGGGTCAGGTTGGGAATGATCCAGCCGCTGGTCGAGAGCGGGTCAGGACGGCAGAAGGTCTTGCCTGCCAGATCGGCGATACTCTCAATGCCGCTGTCGGCACGGACGATGATCTGGCCGTTGTAGACCGGGCTACCGTAGCGCACGGCGACCAGAGCAGCCTCGGCGCAGCCGCGCTCGTTGGCCAGGACGTACGAGAAGGTAGCCAGCGATGCCATGTGTGCCTCGGGTGGATCACTGCACATCGCCTCGATCACGCCAGCATACTCGGTAGCAACGTTGGTCGAGAAGTAGAGGCCGGTCTCATCGTGCAGCAGGTCGGCGACATCCTGGGCGCCACTGGCCACACGCTCCGTCTCACCGGAGGGGACGAACGACCAGACGATGGGATTCTCCTCGGTGCCGAGTTCCGGCTCCTTGCCGCAAGCCGCGAGGCCCAACGCAGCGATGGCCAACAAGGCCAGAAGTACCAGTCCGAGATTCCTGTGTTTCAACATCTCTTCTATACTCTCCTTAAGACATAGGGTGGAATAAGTCAGCCCTCACTCCTTTGAAAGACCGTTGAGCACTTCTGTGCAGCACATCACCCCCTTTCGCGTCATAGTTTGGTCAGGGTAAAACCATACCCTGAGTTTGGTGGAATACATGTCGAAAGGCGCAAAGTACCGCGCCCCGAGCAATCAGACGACGTTCTTATTCTGCCAGTGCTGCCGCCTCAATACCGGCAGCCTCGAACAGATCAAGCAGATCGCCAAAGGTCTCGTTCTCTACTTCGACCAGTGAATCCGCGCCCAACAGAATCGCGATGTCGTCCTCGCTCTCACGCAGAAGATCGAGCAGCAGTGCCCGTATGCCCGGGTTTACGTCGAAGGACAGCAGGATCGAGTCGTTGGGAACGGGCGGCAGCTCTTCGACAACCAAAATGCGCCCGGAGCGGGAAGGGTTGGGGTTGTCAATCCCGACTTCGGCACCCAGCATCGTCGCGCCGACATCGCACTCTCGCGTGAAGATCATGTTGACAACGTCTTCGTCGCTACCCGCATCGGTGACGCTGGCCAGATCTTTGAAAGGATCAAGGCGATGAGCGCGCATCACCAGACTGGGGACGACCCAACCCTGGGTGGAATACGCGTCCGGCCGGCAGAAGGTCCGCCCCCGGAAGCCCTCGACGGTGAAGACGTTGCGCCCGACAGCGGTGATCATCTGCCCCTGCGTGTAAAGGCCCCCGTCCTGCTCCAGAACATAGAGCGCCTCGCCGCACCCGGCCTCCATCGCAGCCAGCGAGGCAAAAGCGCCCAGGGAGACGACCTGCGCCGTCCCATCGCAGAGGGCGTGGTACGCCTCAGGGTAGCTGGCCGTCAACCGCACCTCGACCACCGCGTCGTCCGAGGAAAGCGCATCTGACAGTGATTGTGCTGCCGAAGCCGCTCCCGAATCGGATGTCACGAACAGCATGACCAGGGGGTTTACCCGGCTGCCCAGGGGAGGAGATGTCGGAAGAGGGGGAAGTGGTGTAGGGGCGGGCGTTTTGGTCGCAGAAATAACAGTAGGAGTGACAGTCTCGTCGACTTGACCTCTACAGGCAACGAGGCCCACGAAGACGATAAGTAGGAGGTACCCTACCCACCTGATTGTATGCCGCCTGGCGTCTATGGTGCTTCTCTCCCTCGCTCTGCCTTCATAATACTCGAAGTACCAGCGCCCGGCAAGTGCTTTTCTGTCGCACCTCTCAGCCTAACCGCCCGCCAACCGGGAGGGCAGCAGAATCTCGATCCAGTGCGGGTCAACCCGGTTGTTGAGGGGGGCGATGCCCACGTCTTCGTGGATCAGGCCCGCCCAGAACTGCTGCGGGTTGCGCGACTCGACGATATTCAGCAGGCGGACGCCGCCGGTGACGACGACGCGCTGGCCGGGCATCAGGTAGTAGTGAACCCGCCCGTCACTCTCGATAGGTGTCAGGCTCTCCTCATCGCCCAGTGCCCAGCGCCAGGGGTAGTCGGTCAGGCAGGTGTCACAGTGGATGCCCACCCGCCACGCGCCCGACTCCTCGTAGAACCCGGTGTGGGAATACAATTCATCCTGATCGTAGATGTAACCCGGCGCGGGGCCGGTGGTGCGGATCGGCGCGTCGCCATAGTTATTGACCGTCAACTCGAAAGCCAGCACGTCGCCCACCAGGACGATCTCGCCGGAGAAGCGCACCGTATCGCCGACCGGCTGGGCGACGATCTCGGCCAGGGGGACGCCGCCGTCCTTGATCGTAAGCCGACCCGTGCGCCGGACGCGCTGCCCCTCGTCGTCGGCTGCCTCGACCTGCACGGTATAGGCTCCGTCAGGCGGTGGGTTGGAGCCGTTGTCAATGCCGCCATCGTACTCGAAGCTGTGACGGCCCTCCTCGCCTGGGGCGCGGGTCTCCTGGTACTCCGGGATGAAGATGCGCGTGCCCTGGTCGTCGATCAAAAAGACCTGTAGCTGCGCTTCCTTGGGCACGTAAACGTTGATCCACACCCGGTCGTTCAGGCCGTCCTGGTTGGGCGTGAAGGTCTCCGGCGAGATGGTGAACTCCCACAGGTCGGGCAGCATGAGGTCGGCATCCTCGACCGCCAGCGAGCCGGTCACCTGCTCGACCTGGCCGGTGGACGCATCCTGGGCCTCGATCACCCAGGTGTACTCGCCATCGGGCAGCAGGCGCGCCAGCACCTCGCTCTTGACGGCCTCACCTTCGCTCACGAAGCCCTCGACGATCCCGCTGAACAACACGCTGTACTTCCCACGCGAGCGAAACTGGTCGCGCCGGAAGTAGTAACGCTGCCCGTCGGCGTCTTCAAAGTAGATGGAGAGGACCGCCGCACGGCGAACGCGGTAGCGGATCGACGTGGCGTCGTCCTGGCCGTTGGCGTTGGGGGTGATCGTCGCCAGCCCAAACACGGCATCGGTCACCAGCGGGCCGCGCGGGCGGCTGACAACGTACCCCACCGCCAGGATCGCCAACAGCGCCAGCAGGCTGAACCCTATTGTCAAAGCGCGTGGAATTCGCACAATACTCTCCTGTCCGATCATCCGATACGTCAGGACGCCCTCTCCCCCTCGCAGGCCGCCCAAGGTGGCCTGCCGCGCCGGAGTCTATCCAACCTGGCCCCGGCTGGCAACGATCAATCCCCGGCCAGCCTCCACAAGAGAAAAGGGACACCGGGATCTTCTCGATTCTGGACGGCAAGGCTGCTCGTGCGCCCCCAACAGCCAAAACATTGCCAGAGCCGGGAACAAAGGTATACTCCATACCAAACAGCACAGCAAGCAGAGGAACCGGCAGGACATGCCATTAACGCTCGAACAGGCGCTCGAATACATACACAGCTTTGATGACCCTTACCTGGCCGCCCTGCGCGACCACGGTAAACAGACCTGGGGGTTGGCAACGCTGCACCAACTGCTGGAAGAGCTTGGCAACCCGCACCTGGCTTACCCCACGATTCACGTCGCCGGGACAAAAGGCAAAGGCTCGACGGCGGTCTTCATCACGCACGGCCTGATCGAATCGGGGCTGAAGACCGGCCTGTACATCTCGCCGCACCTACAAGACTGGCGAGAGCGCATCCAGATCGACCGGGCGTTGATCTCTGAAGGTGCATTGGGCGCGCTGGTCGAGGACATGCAGCCTCACGCCGACCGGTATCCCACGTTGAGCGCCTTCGAGGTGACGACGGCGCTGGCCTTGTGGCACTTCGCGCGGGAGGGCTGCGACGCAGCCGTGATCGAGGTGGGGCTGGGCGGGCGGCTGGACGCGACCAGCGTGGTCGAGCCGCTCGTGTGCGTGATCACCAACATCAGCTTCGACCACACCCAACTGCTGGGCGACACATTGGAGCAGATCGCCGGGGAGAAAGCGGCCATCATCAAGCCGGGTGTGCCGGTCGTCAGCGGGCCGCAGCCTCCCGAGGCGCAGGCCGTGATCGAGCGCCGAGCCGAAGAACAGGGCAGCGCGCTTACACTGGTGGGACGCGATTGGCATACGCGCATCCTCGGCCAGGACTGGGAGGGTCTACAGGTCGAGATCGGCGATGGGGCACACTCCCAGACCTATGCCGTCGGGCTGCCGGGCACGTTCCAGGCCGAAAACGCGACCGTCGCGCTGGCCGCGCTGCGAGAAGCGAAGCGGGCCGGGCTGCGGGTCACACGCGAGGGTGAGCGGAAAGGTTTGGCCCGCGACGAGTGGACCGGGCGGCTGGAGACGATTGCACAGCGACCGCGCGTCGTCCTGGACAGCGCCCACAATCCCTACTCGGTGGGGCGGCTGGTCGGGGCGCTGCAAGCCCTGCTGGGGGATCAGAAGGTGACATTCGTCTTTGGCTGCATGGGGGATAAGGACATTGACGGGATGCTTAAAGCCCTGCTGCCCATCGCAGGCCGCCTGATCCTCACCCGCGCCGACCATCCCCGCGCCGCCGAAGTCGACGCGCTGAGAGAGCGCACGTTGAGCCTCATCGCCGGGGCCAAAAAAGTGGGCACAGACCCGGTCGTCGAGGCCGCCTCCGGCGTAGAAGACGCGATCCGCCTGGCGCTTGAGGACATCACCGCCGACGATGCGCTGTGCATCGCCGGGTCGCTCTCCGTCGCGGGCGAAGGGCGGACATTCCTGCTTGATGGAGAGGGCAAAGCGATCCTGGAATCGAAAGGCTCACAAACGCGCTCAAGGCACGTACCGGCCTGACTACCATACGTCTGGAGCATCTATGTCATACATTGACGAAAACCTGCCCGACATGCTGGGCGCACTGGCAGACTTCGACGAGGACTACGAAGCGCAACTGAGCGAGGACGGCCTGATCGAAACGCCCCTCATCCCGCTGCGCGATCTGGTGCTCTTCCCCCACATGGTGACCCCGCTTTTCGTCGGGCGCGACAAGTCAATGGAGGCCATCAACGCCGCGCAGGAGAACCGGTGGACGATCATCTGCGCCACCCAGAAAGACACCGACATCGAGGATCCCAGGCCGGGTGACATCCACAAGACGGGCGTCGAGGTGGTTCCGGGCCGCCTGCTGCGCATGCCCGACGGCACGGTCAGCATCCTGGTACAGGGTTTGCGGCGCGTCAAGATCGTCGAGTACGTTCAAACCAAACCCTACTTCAAGGTCAGGGCGCAGCCGGTCAGCGAGGCGGTCGAGCGCACACCGGAGATCGAGGCAAGCATGCGGGCCGTGCTGACGCTGTTCGAGAAGTGCGTCCAGCTCAACCGGCAGCTCCCCGAAGATGCCTACGTCTTCGCCATGAACATCGACAACCCCGGCTGGCTGGCCGACCTGGTCGCCACCACCCTCGACCTGGGCACCGAGGAGCGCCAGAGGCTGCTGGAGATGGCCAACCCGGCCAAGCGCCTGATCCGCATGAGCATCCTGCTCGGCAAGGAACTGGAGGTGCTTGAGATCGAAGACCAGATCCACAACCGTGTCCAGCAGGAAGTGGATAAGAGCCAGCGTGAGATGTTTCTCCGCGAGCAGATGAGGGCGATCCAGAGCGAACTGGGTGAGGCCGACCTCTTCCAGCAGGAGGTCGGCGACCTGCGCGAGCGGATCGAAAGGACGGCCATGCCGGAGGCCGTTCGGGAGAAGGCTCGTAAGGAGGTCAGCCGCCTGGCCGCGATGCCGCCGATGTCCCCGGAGATGAGCATCGTCCGCACTTACCTGGACTGGTTGCTCGAACTGCCGTGGGTCAAGGATACGGAGGACAACCTCGACATTGAGAACGCTGCCCAGGTGCTCGACGAGGATCACTACGGGCTGCAAAAGGCCAAAGAACGTATCCTTGAGCACATCGCGGTGCGCAAGCTGGCCCCCGATAAAATGAAGTCGCCGATTCTGTGCTTCGTTGGGCCGCCGGGCACGGGCAAGACCTCGCTGGGCCGCTCGATTGCCAGGGCGTTGGGCCGCGAGTTCGTGCGCGTCTCGTTGGGCGGCGTGACGGACGAGGCCGAGATACGCGGCCACCGGCGCACTTACATCGGGGCCTTGCCGGGGCGCATCATCCAGACCATGCGGCGCGCGGGCACGGTTAACCCGCTCTTCATGCTAGATGAGATCGACAAGCTGGGGCGGGACTTCCGGGGCGATCCCTCGGCGGCGCTGCTGGAGGTGCTCGACCCGGAGCAGAATCACGCCTTCTCCGATCACTACCTGGAAGTCGATTACGACCTGAGCAACGTCTTCTTCGTGACCACCGCCAACTTCGCCGACCCGATCCCCCCGGCGCTCAAAGACCGCATGGAGATCATCGAGTTCCCCGGCTACGTCGAGGAGGAGAAACTGCACATTGCCAAGCAGTTTTTGATCCCCAAGGAACTGGAAGCGCACGGCCTGGAGGAGGAAGGGGTCAGCTTCAACGAGACGGCCATCCAGGGGATCATTCGCGAATACACTTACGAGGCGGGCGTGCGCAACCTTGAGCGTGAGATCGCCAATGTCTGCCGCAAGATCGCGCGGCGGGTCGCCGAGGAAAAACCGCACCCCAAACGCATCACCGCCGAGAGCCTGGCCAAGTACCTGGGGCCGTCGCGCATCCCGGGGCCGCTGCTGACCGAAAGGGACGAGGTTGGCGTGGCGCTGGGCATCGCGTGGACGCAGGTCGGCGGCGATGTGCTGCCGGTCGAGGTCATCTTGATGCCCGGCAAAGGCTCGCTGACGCTGACGGGGCGGTTGGGTGACATCATGCAGGAGAGTGCCCAGGCGGCGCTGAGTTACACACGCTCACGGGCGGAAGACCTGCACATCGACAGCGAGGTCTTCGAGAAAACCGACGTTCACGTCCACCTGCCCGAAGGGGCGATCCCCAAGGATGGCCCGTCGGCGGGGATCACGCTGGCGACGGCGCTGATCTCGGCTTTCAGCGGTCGCCCGGTGCGCCGTGACGTGGTCATGACGGGCGAGATCACACTTCGCGGGCGCGTGCTGCCGGTCGGCGGCATCAAAGAGAAGGTGCTGGCCGCCCACCGCATCAAGATCACCGACGTCATCATCCCGGCCAAAAACAAGCAGGATCTGGTCGAGGTGCCGCGCAAGGCGCGTAAGAACCTGAACGTCATCCTGGTTGAGCGCATGGACGAGGTGCTTGAGGCGGTGCTGCTACCGGCCAAAGCCAGGCCCCAGCCCAGTAAGAAGGCCAACAAGAAGCCAGCGGAAGAAACAGAAAAAGAGGCCGTGCAGGCGGAGAATTGATGCTGCTGCTTCGTTAGCCCCCTGGCGCTCGAAACGCCGGGCTATGGGGCGACACTCGTTGATGAACATTGTAGGTTTGTTCCGGTCATTCTCACCCCCTCCGGGCCTTCGGCCCACCTCCCCCATAGATGAACTTTAACCTTTTAATCCGGTCATTGTTTTGCCCCCCACCCCCGTCCAGAGAAACCAGACAAACCACATTTCCGTCGTGGCTGGATTAAATACTCAAGGTGCATCAATGGAGGAGGACAGTGTCATCCTCCGCGCCAGCGGCCAGCACGATTATTTGAAGTACTTCCCCCGGATGCGTTAAACTCACCTGTTGGACTCTTTATGTGCTTTGGGTGAGGTGAACGGCCACCATGCACAGGTCGATCCTGCAACTCATAACCGGAACAGCCCTGGTCGCCGGAATGGCGCTGAGTGCCCGTCCGGCCTGGGCGCTTCCGACCGGCCAGACGGTGACCAGCCTGGCCGAGATCACCAGCCCCGGCAGCGGGGCCATTCTGGCGGGGGGTGTACCGATCACCGGCAGCGCCCTCGACCCGGACTTTCGCCAGTACGAGCTTGAGTTCGCGCCCGACCCGCCCGTCGGCAATGTCTGGCAGGCCATCCAGCCGCCGGTTGCCCAGCAGGTGCGAGACGGCGTGCTCGGTGCGTGGGATACGGCCTTCGTCGAAGATGGGCGCTACCTGCTGCGCTTGCGGGTGATCCGCAACGACGGCAGTGAGATGATCGACCAGGTGCGGGTGTCCGTCATGAATGCCACGCCGACGCCGACCATCACCCCCATCCCGCCCCGGGAGCTGACCCTCCCCTGGCCTGCAATGGTTTCGGCGCTGCGGCCGACGCCCATCGAGGTAGAGTTGGTGCCGCCGCCGGGCATCGCCGCATCGGCGAACATTCGCGCCACCGTGCTGGACCCCGACCTCTCAACGTATCAGAGCTTTGTCCTCGTACCGCGGGAGGGGAACCTGTACGTTTCAGAAGACCAGCTCCGGCTGCCCCTCGAACCGGCCCCCGGCGATTGG
>CAZRXG010000038.1:0-43072 GCA_964603985.1 uncultured Anaerolineae bacterium
CGGGAGAGGGGACGTCGCGGGGCGACCGGAGGTCGCAGCGAGACAGGGGTGAGGGCAGGCAGTGAAGGCATTTTCGACTCCCAGGGGCCGCAAAACAGGACCGACGCGCAGAATCTCTCCCTCCACTTTTTCGTGCCAGGGGAACGGATAAGCGAGTGGTTGTAAACAGGTACAATAGATAGGGTGGAAAAGGATAGTGTGTAATGCGTGATACCGACAGCGAGGCAAAAGGGGCACCCCTGCGCGCCCTGCGGAATATCGTCCTGATACTCCTCGGCCTGATCCTGGTCGGCCTGGTTTACCTGGCCGGGGTCGCGACCGGCGCCGGGATGGCGTCGGCAGGACTTTTCAGATCGGACCAGAGGCCAATGCCCCTGATCTCCGGCACCGGCCCGAAGGAACCGGAAGAGATTGAGGTTGACTTTGACATCTTCTGGGAAGCGTGGGCCATAGTCGAGGATCGCTTCTACTACGAGATGCCCGACGAGGAGGAGCGAGTCTACGGGGCCATCCAGGGGATGCTGTACTCCCTGGGCGACCCGTACACATCGTTCGTCCCGCCAGATGTAGCCCGCATATTACGCGAGGACACCAGCGGTGCATTCGAGGGCATTGGCGCTTACGTCGAGGAAGCACCCAGTGGCGGGGTGCACATCGTCCGCGTGTTTGAGGACGCACCTGCCAGGGAAGCCGGTCTGCGCGCAGGAGACCTAGTGATCGCCGCCGACGGCGTCGATCTCAGGGGGATGATCCTGAACGAGGCGCTGCTGCTGATCCGGGGCCCGGCAGGGACGGAGGTCACCCTGACGGTGCTCCGTGAGGGTGAGCCGGAGCCGCTTGAAATCACCATCACCCGCGCGAAAATCGACGTGCCCACCACCGAGTCACGCATGCTCGAAGATAACATCGGCTACGTGGCGCTCTTTGAGTTCAACGCCCAGGCCAGCACGCGCCTCGAAGAAGCCATTGAAGACCTGCTCGACCAGGGAGCCGAGGCGCTGATCCTCGACCTGCGCAACAACCCCGGCGGCTTCCTCGACCAGGCCATCAAAGTCTCTGACCTGTTCCTGCCAAAGGGCGTCGTTCTGATCCAGCGGGATGTGGATGGCAACGAAACCGAGCATAAGAGCGGCAACGGCGACCTGGCAGAAGACATCCCCCTGGTGATCCTGATCAACGGCAACAGCGCCAGCGCCGCCGAGATCGTCGCCGGGGCGGTCAAGGACCTGGGGCGGGGGACGCTGATCGGCGAAACCACCTTTGGAAAAGGCTCGGTGCAACTGCTGTACGATCTCTCCGACGGCTCGCAACTACGCATCACCTACGCCAACTGGTATACGCCCAAAGGGACGTCGCTCAACGAACAGGGCGTCAGCCCGGACATCATCGTCGAGACGCCGGTTGAGCCGACCGAAACGGACATCCAACTGGAGCGGGCAGTCGAGTTTTTGACAATGGGGCAGTAGCAGCGATGCACGAGGAAGGCATCAAGGTCATTTCGACCAACCGCAAGGCCCGCCACGACTATCACATCGAGGACACACTGGAAGCGGGCCTGGTGCTGACGGGAACCGAGATCAAGTCGATCCGGGCGGGGCACGTCAGCCTCCGGGAGGCATACGTCACCCCCCACGAGGACGAGATGTGGGTGATCAACATGCACATCGCCCCCTACGAACCCGCCCACCGTGAGAACCACGAGCCGCGCCGTCCGCGCAAGCTGTTGATGCACCGCCGCGAGATCGACCGCTGGACGGATCGCGCACAGCAGCGCGGATACACCATCGTGCCGCTGCGGCTTTACCTACGGCGGGGGCGGGCGAAGCTTGAGATCGGGCTTGCCAGGGGCAAGAAGCTCTATGACAAGCGCCAGGCAATCGCCAAACGCGAAAGCCAGCGCCGCATCGACCGGGCGCTGCGCGACCACGAGAAGGGTTATTGATGAGCGCGGTTGACCTCGACTCGCTCCGGTGGCCGCAGTCCATTCGAGGGATCAATGACCTCGACCGTGAAACCAAGGAGGCCATCTACCTCTCGCTCGTCCTGCCCAGCCTGCTGGAGCAGTTCGACGTTGCCCCTCACGACCGCGAGCGCCTGCAGATCATCTGCCCGCACGACACACGCTCGGTGGAACTGCGCCTCTACCACGAGCCCGATGCCCAGGATCCGGTGCTCTACCTGCACATGGTCGATACGCTGAATTACCAGATCGCGGTGCTGCTGCTGGTGATCAACGACCCGCACGCGCCCCGCTTCAACGTTGACGTGGACGAGAACGGGCTGCCGACCCGCTTCGGCACGCTGCGCCGCAACATCGCGGAGGAAATCCGGGCGATGGAGGCGGGTCTCTCGCCGGGGCAGGTGCGGCACGGGCTGCGCGTCACGAGCGAGGCGCTGCCGATCTTCGAGCGGTTCGTCTCGCGCACCGGGCACGACATGGTGATCTGCGAGCCGCTGACTTACAACAACGCCATCATTTTCGAGCGGTACGGCCTGGCATACATCCAGGGCCGCCGCCGGATGGAGTGGATCGACGAGGTGCTCAGCCCCGGCGGCGCGTATCACGACCGGTTCGACGGCTCGACGCCGTTCCGCCAGCCTGACGCCTGGAAGACGATTCGCGGGCGCTCGTGGGCCATCCACGATGGCATCCTAGGTGAGCCGTTTGGCGACATACGGATGTACAGACGGGTCGGGCATCACGCCGGGATCAACACCTTCCCTGGCGGCGCGTGGTGATGGCTCCTGACACCGAGTTGGGCGGCCCGGTCGGTCAGATGGTCAAACTGCTCTCGTAAGGGGAGACAGAAGTGACCAAGAAACGGATCGCAAGCACCATATCACGTACCGCAGAGATGACTTGCGCCTCGCGCGCGGTTTCATTCCTGGAAACCAACTGCCACTATCACAGTGACGACCACCTTGCCGTGAGGCTTCTCCCGAACTTCTTCAGATTATTGGTGCACATCCCCCTATTCAGGACGTTTTACCGCCACGCCTTCGCGCCTGCGGGGATCTACGAGTACGTCATCGCCCGGACGAAATACATCGACGCGGTGTTCAAACAGGCCCTAGCCGAGCAGTTCGACCAAATCCTCCTGTTTGGTGCCGGGTTTGATACACGTGCGCTACGGTTCCAGGCCGAAGCACAGCATACACGCATCTTCGAGCTGGATGCGCCCCTCACACAACAGGCCAAGATTCGGCAGTACCAGAAGCGCAATCTCAGCGTCCCGTCGAATGTCGTGTTTATCGCGATTGATTTTGATGAGGAGTCACTTCCCGGCAAGCTGGATGCAGCCGGGTTCCACAAAGATCGGAGAAGTCTCTTTATTTTAGAGGGACTGCTGATGTACCTGGAGCCGGAGTCGATCCAGGTGACATTTCAGACCATTCAGGAGTATGCCGGGAGAGGCAGTTGGGCCGTCTTTGACTACATACAGGCATCGGTCCTCCGGCACGAGAATACGCTGTATGGTGAAGCAGGGCTGACGCGAATTGTGTCGAGAGCCGGTGAGAGGTGGCGGTTTGGTATCGAGGCGGGTGAGATAGGATCATTTGTGGCGACTTATGGTCTTGAAGTCAGCGATCACAAGGACGCCCAGGAGCTGGAAGTGACGTACTTTCAGAACGCGGATGGACGGCTCGTCGGACGGGTCAACGGCACCCATTGCATCGTAACGGCGGAAAAACGGTAGGCCCGGAAGCCTCCCAATCTGTGCGCGCCCCCCTACCCCGGCAGGCATATCCACAACTGTACCCGGCAAGATCAAGCGCCGCGATCAAAGCAACTCCCAGGGCGCGCCGCGCCCGGTGCCAGCCAGGCCGTCCATAACCTGCTCACGGTCACCGGGATGGAGGTCGGCCCAGGCACGCACCAGCCCGAAGCACCCGGAGAGCATCATGTCGCCGTAGGGGACGGCAAAATAGGCCGGGTGTGAGGACCCGACCATCATGCTGCGGCGCGGCCCGGTGACACCCAGGAAATCGAGCGGAACAGGCCGGGGATTGTACACGAGCGCACCGTGCCCGTGATCGTCGAACACGTCCTCGCGTCGCAGGGTCGAATCGGCAAGCGACTGGAGCAGGGCATCCAGCTTGTGCACGTCCAGCAGGCCGGTGTGATGCTCGAATACGCCCTCGATGCCTCCCTCGCCCAGGCGGAAGGCCAGCGTGTGGGCGTTCCCGATATTCGCCACGACAACGCGCTCACGCCCGCCGACGCGCGGGTCGAGCGTCGCGCCCAACACGGCAGCGGGGGCGGTGTCCATCACCATCAACGGCACGCCGCCGGGCATGCCGCTCGTGGCAGCACTGTCGACAACGGCCTGGAGACGGGTCATGATGGCGGGGACCTCACCGGCGGGGAAGGCGAAGGCCGACAGCCGGTTGTGGGCACGGATGTGCTCGTCAAGGTAGTCAAAGCGGAACCGCCGGTCGGATACATCAGGCGGCGCGGCACCGTGATCGAGCACCGCCACGGCCACGCCGTCCAGCGCCAGTTCCACGCCGAACGAGTCGAAGGCACGGGCGATCATCCCATAATCAAAGTCGCGCAGCTCCAGCGACAGCAGATCGCCCCGCGTCCGGGCGAGCCGGGCGGCCTCATCCTGGCCGACGATCTCGACGCCTATCGCGCGCACGTTCTCCAGGTTATCGTCAAACGTGCGGGCGGCCTCAGGCGTGGCGAAAACCTCATTCCCGGCGGCGGCGTGGTCGCGCACTGCCCAGTGAGATGGCCCGCCGCCCATCGTGACGCCGGTCAGCAGCAAAGGTTGGCTGCGCTTCGTGGCGGCCTTGACCTGACGCGCCACCATCATCGTCGGCGACGGCATGACCATCTTGAAGCAGTTTTCCGGCTGCAAGCCGGTATCAAATAAAAGGATGTCCTGTGTGCCCGTGCCGATATCCACTGCCAGAATTCGCATCACCGCAGTCCCACCTATTTTAGATTGCGTTGGTCTCGTTTATGGGGGATTATAGCGCGCCCGGACACGACCATCGCATCAGATAGTACGAAAAAGTGGAGGAGAGATTCCGTGCACCGGTCCTGTTCGCAATCCCTGAGGGGCGAAAAATGCCCTCGCCGCCTGCCCTCACCCCTGCACGTACTCCGCGCGTGCGCGGAGTGCGCGCTTTCCCCTCTCCCGGCGGGAGAGGGGACGTCGCGGGGCGACCGGAGGTCGCAGCGAGACAGGGGTGAGGGAAAGCCCGCGACCATACTTCGCAGCTATCTCGCGACTCTTCTCAACCTTTTCATGCTTCCATCACACCCGGCAAAAAGCAATCCGAACCGCGACCTTACCACGCGGCCCGGACAACAGCGCCCCCGGCAGGACTCGAACCTGCGGCCGTCAGCTTAGAAGGCTGCCGCTCTGTCCTCTGAGCTACGGGGGCCGGAGATCGCGCAATAGCGGCGCATTAGCGGGCGCAATAGCGGCGCAAAAGCGCGAAAACGACGAGGGTGATTATATCACAACACCGGGGCAGATGCCTGGAGCCAGCTAATCTGTACTCACCGGTCGCAGGCCCTTGTACACCTTGCGACCGGACAACGTTCTCAGAATCACGTCCGCCGGACGTCCTATGCGCTCGGCCAGCTCAACGGGCGTCATCGGGCGGTTACCGGCTGCGAGCAAGGTGCGGAACACCGCGTCAACCAGCGAGGTGCGCTCGGTGATATAGTCGGGCTGCTGGCTGCAATGGGACAGCAGTGTGTAGGTCAATCGATCCACCTGCGAGACCAGGCCGGTCTCCGGCTCGATCCAATCGACAGCCTCATCCCCCCAGTCCTCTCCGGCGAAAACCTTACGGTGTTCTTCACACAGATGCCCCTCCAGGTAGAGGTTCAAATCCTGATTGGAACGCTCCCACCAATCGTAGTCGATGTGAAAGTAGGTATCCAGCGTGGGTTTAACGTAGCTACTCGACGGCACCGTCGGTCTCGACACAGTGGATCACCCCCCAATCAGGTTGGAGCACAAACGCAGCACGCGGTCAGGCCCCCTGAGACTCGTCACTCAAGCGCCAATAAAGACCACCAACATGCTCGAAGCGCGGCGATTCAACCAGCGTGGCAAAGATCGGCCCAGGCGGACAGCGCCGGATCAGGTTGAGGGCGCTGTAGAGCGTCTTGGCGTGGATGTGGCCCTGTGGTGTCAGGGTGGTCAATTCACGGCACACATCCTGCATCAACTGCTCCAGGGGGGTGTTCCCCTTCGTGAAGCGCCGCCACAAGACATCTACAGCCTCAGGGTCTTCCACGTCGACGATCATCAGATCGTCATATTCGCAGCCAATCGGCTTCTGGCGATTCTCGAAGCGCAGACGCCCGTCCTCAACGAAGGCCGTGAGCACCCACTCCTTGCGCGGCTTACGCCGGGCGTAGTCAATCAGCACCTCCTCCGGGTGATCGGCCTGCTGAATGGTGAGATAGCCACCGACGGGGATCTCGTGCTGCCCGAACCAGTCAGCCAGGCCGCAGACGTAGCCATCGGTCCTCACAACCCAGGCGGGCATACGCTCGTCGCTCTCGGCATCGACCAGCGTAAACCGAATGCGAGGGGCCTGGTAGGCGGTGGGGAACATCTTACGCAACTGCGGCGAGAGGGGCAGCGTCCCGGCGACATGATGCGCGTAGGTCAGCGTTACGGTCACCGACTCAGGGGGAGGCAATCGCCGCCGCTCGGTGGGCACCTCTGAATGCTCGTCGCCGATCTCAAGCTCAAGCTCACACAGCTCCGGCGTCAGGCGATCATCGGCGTAGGGAACCGGCGTGTAGGCGAGACGAGGCGGCGGATTCAGGACCTCGTCCGGCTCCATGCGAACCAGGTACCACAAGACTCGCCCGGCAGGGCCAACCTCGTCAAAGCGGTCATCCTCAAGCAACGCGTAGTTCATCGAGAACTCGGCCAGCCGCTCGTTGACGCCTTCAAGCATGCCGATCTGCTCCAGGATCTCAGGGGTAGTCATCGGCCCGCCCCCGGCCATATCCAGGACAGCTTCGGCCAGGTTGAGGTGACCGACATGCACCTCGACCAGCAAAGAGCGAGGGAACCAACGCCCGGCCAGCCGGACGAGATCCTCGTGTTCGGCCAGGTGCTCTTCCAGCGCGTCGGCCACCTCGCCGCCGTATTCGATGAATATCTGCTCAGGAGACATCAGCGCCTCGTCCACGTCGACATCTTCCTCTTCCTCAAGGGACAGGAGATGCTCGCTGGCAAGGTCGCAGGCAAATTCGAGCGTCCTTTTGCCCCCCACCTCGACCTCGATGACCGTAAACTCGCCGTGGTCCGGATTACTGCCGGGGCGCGAACCGACGACTTTACCCGCCACGTAGCCCAGAGCGGGAAAGACAATCTCGTCGCCAATATCGTAATGGTCGCCGGGCTGGTAAACGTTGCCGGGCCTGGCTTTGCGAGCCAGCGCGTCCTCTTCCTGTTTTGCGCGATAGCGCACTAAAACTAACGCCATCTCATCTGCCGAGAGAGGCGTTTCACTTTCAAGCAAAACGTTATACAGGTGATCGATATCGGCCGGCTCAACCCGGAAGTCTTCGACCCAGTATTTCTCCGTCTGGGTTCGTCGCTGCAACACCTGAGGCAGCCTCCATATGCCCTATGATTGGCTACGTTGAGGGGGTCGGATCACCTTTACGGCACGAGGTTCAAACATCGCGCGTGATTATACCGACTCGCTCTGGCCGCTGCAAAGCCGACCCGGCCCCGGCGCTCGTGCACCTCGGCCTCCCCAACAACCCCCTCACGGGAACTCTTCACGCACCCATTGTAGCGGATCAACCTGAATCCCCCCAACCCACATTTCCCAATGCAGGTGTGAAGCCGTCGACAGGCCGGTGTTGCCGACGGTTCCTATTTGCTGACCGGTGGTGACCACGTCACCGGGGTTGACCAGGATGCTGGACTGGTGCCAGTAGCCGGTATACACCCCCCAACCGTGATCGACGATGGTAGCCAGGCCACGCACATCGAGCAAACCGGTATCGACAACGACGCCGTCCGCCGGTGCGTAAACCGGCGTGCCGGTCGAGGCGGCCAGGTCAGTCCCCGCGTGGAACGAGTTAAACCCACCATCGTTGTAAGATCGAACGGTGCCGAAGGCTGAGGTCATCACGCCGGGCGCAGGCAGCAGGAGCAGACCGTCCCAGCGGCGCTGGGGGGTGAAACCGCTCATCATCTGGGCAATGTAGCGAAACTCGTCCTGCACAGCCTGCGCGTCGTCCAGGATCGCCGCCACCGCCGGTGGGAGCCGGACTACCTCGCGATCATATCGTCCATCGATCACCAGGATCGACTTGCTGAGCGACCAGACCCGCCCATTCTCGTCCTCGAAGCTCAACGTCAGAGGGCACAGGCCAGGCTCAGTCCAGCGATGCACCCCGAACACCGCCTGATGCAGCACGCCCTCGGAGACGACGTTCAGCTCAGCGGAGAGAAAAGAACCGCGCAGCGTGCCGGGCACGCTCGTCGTGACGCGCAGCCCCCCGCTACGCCCCTGCTCAAGCGGGACGGGGTGGAACTCAACCGACTCCCAGGGATCGGGCAGGAGAGTCGTAGGGGCAGCCTCGGAGGGGACGACCAGCATCCGCCCCGGCGAGACGACCACCGGGTCCGCGATGCCGTTACGCAAAGCCAGCTCGAACAGGTTACTGTTGCTCCGCAGAGCCACATGCCACAAAGCCTCGCCCTCGCCAAGCCGGGCCAGACTCCCCTCACCATACCAGGCAGGCTGCTCAACCGGGGGGATGCTCACCCGCTGGCCGACATACAGCCCCAGCGGGTTGACGGCTTTGAGCAAGGCCCCCAGACTCTCGACCGAGACGCCGTAGCGCCCGGCCAGTGTGTACAGGTTGTCATCGAAGCCGACGATGACCTGCTGATCGGACATGCCTGCCGCCGCGCTGCCGGAGCGTGGTATCAGCAGGCGCTGACCGACGAAAAGATCGTCCCCCTCCTCCAGGCCGTTGGCCTGCCGGATCTCGTCCACCGTGATGGCATACAACGCAGCAATGTCGGGGAGCGTCTCGTCTTGCTGAACGACGTGGATCGTGATCGGCGATGTGTCGGGACCGCCCGTAGAATCCTGGGCCAGCGCAGGCTGTCCTGCGAAGGCCAGGAGCACCAACACCACTACCGGCCAGAGAAGCATGCCGGAGAAAAGGCCCGGCTTAAACGTCCACCGCTTCAAAGATCAACACATCTCCTATGTCAACGCGCTCAAGCAGCTCAGGGCGCGCTTCGAGCGTATAGCGGGCCGCCTGCGCCGGTACGTAGGCCAGCCGCCAGGGGCGGGCAAGGACCTTGTCCACCACGCAAAACCCGTCATCCAGCCACACGGCGGCGATGGGGAAGGCCATAAACAGCATATGGATGGCCGTCGCAGACCGACCGGCGCGCCGCTCAACCAGCAACAACCCGTCGGTGGGTGCCAGCTCGCGACGAAACATGAGGCCCCTGAGCTTGCAGCCAAACGAATCGCACCAGCGAACTCGCTCGAGCAAGACATCACGACCGGACGCGTGGATTATCCGTCCTGTTTTTTGCACTCCACACCTGCTGCTGCACAATGACGTAAACAGACGCCTGTGGCAGAAAGAGATTGTATCCCTGCCTGAGACACACCACAAGAGTCACCGGCCAAAACACAAAAAGGGCGCACAGCGCCCCCGCAACCGACGGATAGCCCCCAAGTCTGCTGCTAAGCCCTGATGCTGTCGTCGCCCAGCACTTTCGCAATACTGTCTAATAACTCGGCCCGGTCAAAGGGCTTCTTGATGAAGTCCTGTACTCTTGCAACATCCAACGACAACTGTTCGGTCAGAGAATCGGTCTTGGCAGTTATGACAATGACGGGGATCGTTTTCAGGTGTTCGTCGGCCTTCATCTCGGTGTACACACCCCAGCCGTCCACCACCGGCATCATCAAATCGAGCAGGACAAGATCGGGTTTCTCCCTGGCAATGGCTTCCAGGCCCTCTCGACCGCCCAGGGCACCGATCACCTCAAAACCAAGATCACTCAGAACCAACTCGATGAACTGGATCATCCCTGGCTCGTCTTCAACAATCACTACCTTGCGCCTTGTCCGGTCGGCTTTTTCTGCCATGGCAACCTGGATAGTCCCAACAACTATACGCTTACGCTGATACGTTTTATTTTACCGCCCCGTGGGGAGGGCGCGCAATAATCACTGCGCGGCGGGTGTTTGGATTTGGGGGTGAGTCGTTTGTCTTACCCCCTGTTAATCCGGTCATGGTTTGCCCCCCACCCCCCGGCCCCTCCCCCACATTCCGCGCCTGACGGCGCTGGGGGGAGGGGAGTAGCCAAACGAACCGGCATTCCCGTCATGGCCGGATTAAATACTCAAGGTGCATCAATGGGGGACAAGAACCAACTTAATGGGGCACCGGTGCAGCAAGCAGTCTTTTGTGTAGAAAGGACCTATTTTCACTTGCCCTGAACATGAGCCAAAACACAAAGAAGGGCGCATGACGCCCCTCCCACATCCACCGGTGTAGATTCCCAGGCTCCGGGCTATGCCCTCAAATTCTCGTCATCCAGCACCCTGGCAATGCTGTTCAGCAGCTCGGCAGGCCCAAAAGGCTTGGTGATGTAATCCTGCACCTTGGCGATGTACAGGCCCAGCGTCTTGTCGATATTCCTGGCCTTGGCCGTGACGACAATGACGGGGACCGTCTCCATGTACTCGTCGGCCTTCATCTGCTGATACACATCCCAGCCACTCATCCCCGGCATCATCAGGTCAAGTAGAACGAGGTCGGGCTTCTCCCTGGCGATAGCCTCAAGGCCCTCCGGGCCTCCTGTTGCGCTGATGACCTCAAAGCCGTGGTTCTCCAATATCAGCGCGATGAGTTGAATCATCGCAGGATCGTCCTCGATAACCACCACTCTGCGTAATTTTTGCTCGCCTTCGTCGGCCATGATACCCTCAACAATCAACAGGAAGTATTAACCGAATGCTCACAGCACCGCGCCCTATTGTACTTCTGCCCGGCAGCAATCCGCAAGTATCATCCCATCGCCAGCCACATGACGGCAGCGGCGGGCAGGTCGGCCAGCCGACCCTGCCGCACCGTGCACTGAGGCAGCGAGTCCAGGAATAAGTGACCGTAACGCTTGCTGATGACCCGGCGATCAAAGATGGCGACGACGCCACGGTCGTCCCGCCGCCGGATCAGGCGACCGAAGCCCTGCCGGAAGCGCAGGATCGCCTCCGGCACCGCGTACTCCATGAAGGGGTTGGCGAACTGTTCGCCGCGCGCGGCAAAGAGTGGATCGCTGGGCACACTGAACGGCAACCGGACAATGACCAGCACACTCAGGTCGGCACCGGGAATATCGATCCCCTCCCAGAAAGAACGCGTCCCCATCAACACGGACTTTTCGCTCTCTAAAAAGCCCTCCAGAAGCTGCATCCGGCTGATCCCGTGACTCTGGTCATAGACCACGATGTCTTCCTGGGCCAGCGTGTCGGCGATTGCGTTGGACGTTCGCCGCAACTGGGCATAGCTGGTAAAGAGAACCAGCGCCCGGCCTTCCGTCGCGCGGCACAACTCCAGGACACCCTCCTCAACCGCGCTCTGGTACTGGTCACGGTTGGCCGGTTCAGGGATGTCATTGACCAGATAGAGCAGGGTGCTGGATTCGTAGTCAAACGGTGAGCCGATGACAACTTCCTCCACTCCGTCCGCGCTCAGCCGGTCGCGGATGTAGGCGAACGACCCATCGGTCCGCATCGTCGCGCTGGTCATGATGATGGTCTCTTTGGCATCCCACAGATACTCCTGTACCAGTGGGCCGACGTTCAGCGGCGCGGCGTGAAGAGAGATCCGGTCGTGTTCGGGCCGAAACTCGGCCCAGTAGACGGTGTTTGGATCAGGCTCGCTGACAAGCTCCTCCAAGCGCCTGTGCAACTCCTGGAGGTGGCGAGCGACGGCCCCCACCCCGGCAAGCAGGTCGTCGTACTGGTCAATGCCAAAGCCCGACAGTTGGGACAGGCCGGACAGCAACTCGTCCATCGACTTCGCTATGGTCGAGGTGAACTGGCTCAGGTTATCCCAGTGAACCCCCACCTCAGCCCAGGCAGGCTGGCGGCGAAGGGCTTCCAGGATACGAATCTGCTGGGCATATTCGCTGTGGGGGATGCGCACCTGACTCCTTAAAAACTGCTGCAACACCTCAAAAAACAAATCCACGTGCTGGCCCATGAACGAAGCGGCTTCGGAGATCGTGTGGACAAAGCCCTCCAGCGTGGTGAAGTATCCCTCCGGGACAACACCCCGGCACTGGCGCAGCGTTTCGCCGAGCAGGCCCGTCGTGGGAGTGCCCAGCTCGGCGATGCGGCGCTTGATGGCATCCGCGTCGGTACGGAAGCTCATGCCGTTGGTTATGGCCCCTTCCAGATGATGGACCTCGTCGACAACCAGATAGTCGTAATCGGGCAGAACCCGGCCCTCGCTGGCGACATCGGACAGAAGCAGGGCGTGATTGACGATGACGATGTGAGCGGCTTCCGCCGCCCTGCGTGCCTGGTAGAAGGGACAGCTCCCGCCCATCTGCGTAAAGCAGCGAGTCAGGGTGCAGCCCTCGTCTTCCGCGCTGAGGCGACGCCAGACAGCCTCCTCGACCGGCCCGCGCAGGGTGATCTGGCCCCGGTCCCCGCTCCGGTTAGTGGTCAGCCAGACGAGCAGGCGGGCAAGCATCTGCATCTCTTCGGGGGAAGTCGGCCCCCGACGGCGCAGGGCGGCCAGACGGCGCGGGCAGAGGTAATTGGCGCGTCCTTTCAGCACCGCTACCCTGAGCGGAATATTCAGTGCTGCCTGCACGAGAGGGGTATCTTTGTTGATCAACTGCTCTTGCAGGTTGATGGTGTTGGTGCTGACGATCACCCGCTTATTGTTCTGCACCGCAAAAATGGCCGCCGGGAGCAGGTAGGCCAGCGACTTGCCCACCCCCGTCGGGGCCTCCACCAGAACGTGCTTCCCCTCGTTGAAGGCCTCGGCGACCTTCCTCAGCATAGAAACCTGCTGCTCCCGGTGCTCGTAATCCGGGAAAGCCTCGGCCAGCCTCCCCCCCGGCTCGATGACCGCGGCCGCTTCGTCCAGGTCAAGCGGCTTGAGCGATGACCTGGGGCGTAGAGCGTCGCCGACATCCTGCGGGGCGGCAAACAGCATGCCGAGGGCCTCATCCAGCTCGTCGGCAGAAGGGAGCGCATCCGGGGCGGTGAACGTCTCCCCGGCACGCTCTTTCAAGGCCGCCTCAAAAAACGGTGCGCCATCCCAGGGCATCGTGTGGCCCGCCCGGACAATCTCGGCCAGCGTATCGAGCGGCAGGGTGAGCACCTTCTCCCAAAGCTCGCCGTATACGCCAGCCGTCATGTAAGCGTCGGCCAGGGCACGGTGAGCATCACCAATCGGGACGCCGAACAGGACGGCCAGAGAGCTGAGACTGTAGCGTGGTATATCGGGCCGCAGGACAGAAGCCAGGGCGTAGGTGTCGATCACAGTGTTTTGAAGCGACAGACCGTTCAGGGATAGAAAGTTGAGGTCAAAGCGCACATTGTGCCCCAGGACAGGCGCAGCGCCAATGAAGCGCCTGAGCTGCGGCAGCACCTTGGAGAAGCGTGGAGCGCCTTCTACGTCGCCGTCGCTTATACCGGTCAACTGCGTGATGGACGGCGGGATCGGGCAGCCGGGGTCAACCAGGGACTGCCATTCGTCCAGTATCTCATCGCCCTGAAATTTGACCGCGCCAATCTCAATAATGCGATCATAGTCCGGGTCGAGGCCTGTGGTTTCAAGATCCACCGCGACGATGGTGCCGCGCATGGAATAACCTTTCTAGGAGCCGTCATCAACGCGGAGCAGCCCACAAACGAGTGAACGGCAAACCTCAAAATCCCTAACCACTACCAGAGGTAGTGGCTTCTCCGGGATTTTGTCCCTTCGGGAACCGGTTTGCTTGGGCACTCCATCAGGGCTTCGCCCTGCGGAGCCTTCGGCTCCGGCCATTCCTCCCCCACCAAAGGTGGGGGCTTCATGGAAATGGAGTGAAGATACCTTGAGGAGCAAAGGTGGGGGAATCGCCAACCTTACTCCTCAAGCGCGCAGACAAGCGCGCAAACAGCGCGTTAGATTGTAACGGGGTAAATGCCATGAGACAAACGGCTATACGGGGCCCGATTTCAGCGGTCGGCCTCGTGCCTGACGACCACGCAGCACTCCTCAAGTCGTCCCAGCAGCAGGTCGTAGTCTTCAAGCGCATCGGGCGTGATGATGATCGTCTGCCGGAACCCCTGCCCGTACACCAGGCCCGGCAGCCGGTTCAAGGGGGAGAGACCCTCGTAGATGCCGATGCTGGCGATCTCAAGCTGCGCGCCGGTCTGGCCGCCTTCACGCGCAAAGACGACCACCCGGTCGATGGCGTTCCAGGGGACAAAACGCTCCGGCAAGAGCAGGCGGTTGATCACCAGCCCCTCATCAATCACCACGATCTCACACACCGACACCAGCGAACTGATGGCGACGTAAAGCAAAAACAAAAGCGCCACGAACTCGACCATCTTGATGCGCGGCGCAGCCAGCCACACACAAAGCAGGGTCAACACCAGCATCGTGACCGGCAGCCAGAGGCGGATGCCGGGCCGTCTAAAGCGATGACGTGACAGAACTTCGCTGTCAGGCAGTGGAAACTTCGGCATAGCGTATCACAGCGATGGTATCATATCGGGCATCAGCCTGCCTCGACCGGTGTTTTCTTCGCGGTCGACCAATTGTACCTCACAAGCGAACAAGTGGAAGGCCCGCGCGACTTTTCAACCGGAACATCCACATAACAAACCACCTCCTGCTTCACAGACCACCCCTAAACTTACTACAAACACCCTGAATGTGCAGAAGCGGAACCGACATGGTATGCTATCAACGTGTTTGAGGAGAGATTGGCAAAATGCCCACATCGAGTAAAAACCCGACGGTCCTTGACCTGCCCACACGCCCGCCCGAAGCGTGCAAAATACTGGTAGTGGACGACGACGAGCGCATCGTAGATGTCTTCTCCACCATCCTGGCGCAAGACGGCTACCGCATCCTCTCCGCCCCGGATGGCACCAGCGCGCTGGAGATCGTGCGGCAAGAGCATCCTGACGTGGTCCTGATGGACGTCATTCTGCCCGACCTGAGCGGCATTGAAATCTGCCGCCGGATCAGGACCACGCCGGAGATGGGCTTTCTGCCGATCATCCTGGTGACGGGGATGACCGCCCGCAGCCAGCAGGTGGAGGGCCTGGATGCCGGGGCCGATGACTTTATCAAAAAGCCGGTCAACCCGCTCGAATTGACGGCGCGCGTGCGCTCACTGCTGCGCACCAAACAGCTTTACGACGAGGTCGAAGCCCACCGCCGTGAGCTGGAGCAGCGCGTCGCCGAGCGCACGCAGGAGCTACAATCGGCCTATGAGCGGCTAAAGGAACTCGACCAGGTCAAGGGTAACATCCTGGCCATCGTCTCACACGAATTGGGCACCCCTCTCCTCCAGGTCAAGAGCGCGCTTAAGCTCATCCCACAGGACGGGATCAACGAGCAGCGAAAAGATGAACTGCTCCGGCGGGCCGACGAAGCGTTTGCCCAGTTGGAATACCGCATCGATGACATCGAGAAGTTCAGTGACCCATCCGACCTGAAGCTCGCGCCCACGTCGGTGACCGACCTGGTCACGGGAGCGGTTGAGCAGGTGCGCGACCTGCGGAGCCGGGAGAGCACCCCGGTCGAGATTGACCTCCCTAAAGGGCTTCCACCCGTCATGGTTGACCCGCACGTCATGGTGCGCGCGCTGGCCCACCTCATCGACAATGGTGTCAAATTCGGAGGGGGTAAGCGGGTACACGTCAGCGCCGCGCGGCGGGAAGATGGAGTGCGGGTCGTCGTGCGCGACGAGGGGCCGGGTTTGTCCGACCAGGTCAGGGAGCACCTGTTCACGCCCTTGCAGCCAGGTGACATCAGCTCAACCCGCCAGCAGGGTGGGCTGGGGATCGGCCTGGCGCTGGTCAAAGTGATCCTCGACGCCCACGAGGTCGAGCTTGACATTCAGAGCGCGGTCGGCAAAGGCACGACCGTTTCACTCCTCTTACCCTTCGCCAACCTGTAGTCCCATCCCCTTTGTCCGGAGGCACCAAACCCTGAGATACCAAGACCGCACCGAGTCCAGTCCGCTTCACCGGGCACTGATAATCCCCCTTGCACTGGAACGCCTGCCTCGCTGGCCGGTGGCCGTCGCGTTGATCGCCATTGCGGGCATTACCGCCGCCGCGTGGAGGGGACGCTACAGCCTGACGATAGCCCTGCTCCACCTGGCGCTGGCTGCGTTGGACTGGTTGAGCCTGGAGATGCTCCCCCGGCTTAAGCGATCCTTCGGGCCGATCTACCCTCCCCTGATCGCGCTGACGCTGCTGCGCGCCGTCGTGACGATCCTGATCGGGTTGGCCGGAAGCCGGAGCATGGGGGCGATGGTGGTCGCGGTCGTCGTCCAGGCTGGGATGCTGGCCGTCACGCTTTACGGGTTGTGGATCGAGCCTTTCCGCATTGGTGTGACGGAGGAAAGGCTGCAAACCCCGAAGCTCGACCCGGCCCTGCCGCCCGTGCGCGTCCTTCACCTGGGCGACCTGCATGCCGAGAGAATGACACCGCGTGAGGAACGGCTCCAGGCGCTCGTCGAGGAGCTGGCCCCGGACGTGATCGTGTTCAGCGGTGACTTCGTCAACCTGTCCTACGCGAATGACCCCGAAACCGGCCAGACGATCCGGGAGATCGTCAGCCGGTGGGAAGCACCCTACGGTGTCTTCGTCGTGTCGGGCAGCCCGCTCGTCGAGTCACAGGAGCACGTCGCACAGTTCGTCGATGGGACAGGCGTGCGCTGGCTGCGCGATGAGGTGGCCGAGATAGACGTGCGGGGGCAGCGGTTGTCGCTGCTGGGCGTGACCTGCGCCCACAACATAGAGGACGACACGGCCCGCACCCGGAAGCTGGTCGAGCAGACCCCCGATTCCCGGTTCCGGCTGCTGCTGCTCCACACGCCGGACATCGTGCCGCAAGCCAGTGAGATGGGGATTGACCTGTACCTGAGCGGACACACGCATGGCGGGCAGTGGCGGCTGCCGCTCTACGGGGCACTGATCACCAGTTCAGCGTATGGCAAGCAGTTTGAGATGGGGCGTTACACCGTCGGCGGCACGACGCTCTACGTGACACGGGGCATCGGCATGGAGGGAGCCAGCGCACCAAGAGCGCGGCTGCTGTGCCCGCCGGAGATCATCCTGTGGACGTTGAGCGGGGAATAGGCAAGAACCCGCGACACGGCGGACGGCGCAACATGGCCGTCCTGTTAAGCACCACGCTGCTGATGGTCGGGACGCGCTTCCTGTGGTACCGGCTCGTGCCCCTCCATCTGCGCGCCCTGGGCGCGAGCGACGCACAGGTCGGCATGGTGTTCACAGTTGGGCTGCTGTTAGGGCCGACGCAGCTTTTGGGAGGGTTCGTCAGCGACCGGTGGGGGAGACGCTACGCCATCGCCCTCCCTACCCTGATACTCGTCCCCGTCCTGGCGGTCGGTGCGTGGGCGCAGCACTGGTTCGCGTTTGCGATCATCGTGTGGCTGATCTCCATCTTCGGGGGAATACAGCAACCCGGCTTCCAGGCGCTGCTGGCCGAGAGTGCGACCGACCGGGAGCGCGGGCGGGCTTTCGGAGGCTTCACCACCATCGGGGCCGTGGCCACCATGCTCGGCCCGATGGCAGGCGCGGCGCTCCTGCCGACCCTGGGCATCGGCGGCCTGATCGGGATCAACGTGGTCGGAGCGCTGATCTCCGGCTCGGCCCGGCTGCTGCTGCTGAAGGAAGGACAGTTCGCCGCCGCGACCCAGGCCGACCGGATCAGCATTGGGGACATCCTGCGTAACCGCCTGTTCAGACGCCTGATCCTGGTGAACAGCCTGTACCTGCTCCTGCTGCAAGGGCTTACGCGCGACGGGCCGTTTATCGCGCTCCACGCGGCTGATGTCCTGGGCCTGGATGAACAGACCATCAACCTGCTGTTCGCCGTCGGAGGGGTCGGGGGGATCGCGGCGGCCCTGGCAGGTGGCCCGCTGACCGACAGAGCCGGAGGGCGACGCACCAGTGCCGTCGCGCTGAGCCTGCACGTGGCGCTGCTCGTCGCCTGGAGCCTCTCCGGCGCGGGGAGCGGGGTGGGTTATCCGCTGTTCGGGATGAGCTGGATGGCTTTACAGATCGGCGTCGTGGGGTACCTGACGTGGTTCAGCGCCTTTGCGCCGTCGGCCATCCGGGGGCGCGTCCTGGGGCTGGTTGGCGCCATCGCCTCCCTCATCAGCGCCGCCGGGCCGCAACTGGGCACGTGGCTGCGCTCGGCCAGCGTCTCGACGCTCACAAACGTCCCCGCCGGGAGCGCCCCCTGGTTGGAGCGCCTGGCGTCCGGTGCGCCCTTCGTATTGGCGCTGGTGACCGCGCTGGTATTGGCCGGGTTGGTGCTGGGGATGCCGGGGCGGCAGAAAGCAGTTGATCCGGGCCTGTAGACTCCGCCGTGTCAGGCGTCCTCCTCCGAGTCACAGACGGTCAGCGCATAAGCGATCGCGTCGCGCATCTGCCGCAGGTGGGTGCGGTCGTGCTCGGTGGTGAAACGAACCATCTCCTCGAAGCACGTCGGGCCCATGATCGAGTAGCGGGCCGGACGCTTCCAGACATCGTCCGGCAGGCTTTTCAGCCAGTCCACAGTCTGAGAGCGGTGGTGGATAAACTGCGCCAGGGCGTCCTCGACGGAGACCGCTGCGTACTCGTGGGCGTGCGCCCAGGGGTCGTAGTTGGCCGACAGGAAGGGGTTATCTTCCTTCACAATGCGCTCCAGACGCATGCGATCCTCCTCGGCTTCGTGATCGCACAGGTGGCAGATAATGTCGCGGACCGACCACTCGCGCTCACCCGGACAGCACTCCAGGATTTCGCACGAGTATGAACGCCGCAGGTGATCGATGGCCGCCGGGAAGGCCGCCAGGCGATGCACCAGCGTCTCAGGGGTGATCGGGCGGGGCTGGAGCGTCTCCAGCCAGCCGGACTGCACCTTCTGGGAGAACTCCGCGAAGCTGCCGTGTCCGTCCACCGCCAGCGCGGCGTCAGGCAGCGGGGAGCCGTCCTCGGTGATCCAGAAGGTGTTCAGCCCGGCAACCCCCGCACCCACGATGTCGTCATCCCAGTTATCGCCGACCATGATCGCCTCACCGGCATCGACATCCATGCGCAGCAGGATCTCCTCGAAGTACTCTGGCTGGGGCTTGCCGAAGTGCATAGTCTCAATCGACGTGATCAACGCAAAGGGGTATCCGTCCGGGTCAACGCCTCCCCAGCGCATGCGCATCGCGATAGAGATTTCAGGAAGGCCGGGGTTCGTGGCGACGACGGACCGGTAATCGTGCTCAGTCAGCCAGTTGAGCAGCGCCGGGGCAGAGGGGCGCGCCTTAACCAACGGCTCAAGCTCCGGGTATCGCTCGACGTAGAAGGCGCGGAAAAGCGGCTCCAGCTCGGCTCTGGGCCTGCCGACCCTGTCAGAGAAACAGTCGAAGAAGCGATCATAGAGCGGGCGGGTTGGATCGTAGGTGTATAAAGCCTGCGTATAGGCTTCCATGACGTGCCCGATAAAAGTGTCAGCCGGGACGATACCTGAGCCGTACTGACCCAGCATCTCCAGATAGGTGGGGAAAAAGACCGTGAAGTTGCTCAAAATGAGCGTATCGTCGAGATCAAGCAGGATGGCTTTGATCACGAATCCCCCTGTTGAAGAAAGGTGCTCAGGTCGGGGCGCTCGGCTGCGCACTGCTCACAGCCAACATACGGATCGGGTATCTCGACATTGTGCTTGCTGCACCGGGCAGTCACCTCGACGTGCCGCCCGATGCCCAGGAAACCGGGGCGAATCGTGGCCTCCAGTTGCAGGTGTTCGCTGGCGTTGGCCCACAGGATGTCGGGCACGGGACAGTTTTTGCAGTCGTTGGGACGCCACGCCTCAGAGTGGGGGTTGCGTTGCAGCAACCGGCATTCCTGTTTGTTCCGCCCCCGGTGGAAGTCCTCATAGTAGTAATGACATTCTTTTCCGGCAGGTGTTCTCATCTCGCCGATCCTCGATTCCCTAACCACTCCCGGCGCTGAAACTTGCTGATGGGTTTCAGCCCGCAGATTACGCGGATTACACAGATTTACTGCCCTTTTCACCCGGTGCTGTGTGGCCGGAAGGGCGCAGGAGCGGCGCAGAAGCGCTCAACTGCTTAACTCCTGAATCTGCTCAAAACAAAGCCCCTGGGAACGCCAGGGGCAAACCGTCGAAGCTCCGGGCGCGGAACACTCGCGCGACCGTCTGTGGGTGACATCGCTGCTCCGGCTCCCACACCGTAAGGATGGGGCTTAAACCCGCGTGATATACTCGCCCGTGCGGGTATCTACGCGGATCACGTCGCCCACCTCGACAAAGAGCGGGACGGTCACCTTCAGGCCGGTCACGGTCGTCACCTGCTTGGTGGCACCGGTCGCCGTATCACCGGCAACGGCCATCTCGGCCTCGGTCACTTCCTGCTCGACCGTCGTGGGAAGCTCGTAGTCGATGATCTCGCCTTCGTAAGAAGAAAGCTTGAGCTGAAGGCTTTCGGTCAGGTAGAGAATATCGTCGCCGAAGATGTCCTGGCGGATCTGAGGCTGCTCGTAGCTCTCAATATCCATGAAGTGCAGAAACTCGCCATCCGCATAGAGATACTCGACGACAGCCGTCTCAAGGCGGATGTCCTGCACGCGATCGCCAGAATTGAACGTCATTTCGCGAGTCGTGCCGGTGCGTAGATTACGCACCTGAACCCTGATGGTGGCCTTGCCACGACCGGGCTTGTGGTGCGAGTACTCCAGGACGCGATACAACTCACCGTCGAGCGTGAAGGTTACACTACGACGTAACTCGTTAACATCGATCATGCTGATGGTGCTCCATGTTACTTGGGTTGAGATGCGTGGGGCGATTATAGCGTGGTCAAGTAAAGGGAAGCAAGATGAGCACCGCCAGGCCCGCTCCGCAGGCATCGAGTCAGGAAGAGAACCGCGACAGATGGAGCCTGCGGATCGCGTGACGGCAGGTTAACGGCAACCCACGTGCGTATCGACGGGTAACACACAACTTGAAACCCGGCTTACACCTGCGCTACAATGAACACAACCGGGGAGAAGTGGGGTTAGTTGCCACTTTGGTCGTTTGGGTGTAAAAATATGGTATGAAAATGGTTTGCGCTAACAGAGTCACGAGGTTATACAAAGCACATGCTCCGACCGCGAGCTTGAAAACCATGCACCCCAAGATGTCATGAGAGGGCACCCCTGTGGTCACGAAGCCACTTAATCAACCACGAGAACCACTGGACGAAGAACCAGACGTTGGGGTATTCCCTGCGCCCCCTCCGCTCGAGGAAACCGAACCGGCTCCCCCTCCGCCAGAGGTTACCCCTGAGCGCGCGGGGCCGGCGTGGCGCATCCTGCTCCACATGTCAGGCGCGCAAACCAGCACCATCGGGCTTGATATATGGCGAGTGACCGTCTTAGGGCGCGCCGACCCGATGAGCGCCTTCCGGCCAGACATTGACTTTGCTCCGCACGGGGCGATAAGACACGGCGTTTCGCGCCGTCACGCCCTGATCCGCCCAGGGGATCGGACGCTTTACCTGATCGATCAGAACAGCACCAATGGAACCTGGGTCAACGGGCAGCGGCTGCTCGCCGGGCGGGACTTCCCGCTGACGGATGGCGACGTGCTCGAATTAGGGGCGCTGCGCATGACGCTGCGCATCGTCCAGTCCCCGGACGAAGGCACAGGCCCCCAGCCGCCAGACGAGTCTTCACCTCACAAACGGCGGCGATTCGGGTGGCCTCGCTGAGCGAGTCAGGCACATAGACACCCGGCACAACCGGCCCCGGCTGACACCCAGCACGGGGCATTCTTTTTGGGGGCAAAAAGAGGAGCGAGCAGACCATCACTGATCTGCTCGCCGGGGTAGACCGAAGCAAAAGGCTAAGGGGGTAAGTGAGGGAGAGCTTCGGTTTACGAAAACTGGCCTTCGTTTAAGCTGAGGGCTTGGGTACAGGCTTGGGTATAACATCCGGCCAGTTAACGCCTAAGGCTGTCATGAGCGCCCCCACATCTGCCTCACCGTAAGATGGTCCCAGCACGCCAAAACGTGACGGGGACGGCCCCAGATAGAACGCTTTCTGCATGGGATGGGATAGGCCGTTCATCTGCACCAAGATGGCAATTATGATCGGGCTGAGTTTGTAGATCAGGGTCGAGGTTTCGATGTTGAGCGGGAGGTGGCGAGTGAGTTCGAGGAAGACGGGTGCCCGACCATTAATTGCCATCTCAAGTGCATCACCCACGGAGGAGGCCACCAGTGGGGTGTCAGATACCGTAGCTGTGGGAGCCAGGGTTGCATGAAGGCTTCGGTAAAGCTCCGGGTCGCCGTCGATAACGATGGCGGGAGACACAGCACGGGCGCTCGTATACCGCTGTAAAAGGTCGGTGTACTCACTCGATTTTGGAATATCCACCCAGATTCGCTCACGGATAGCTGCCGTTATGAGCTTCCAGGCGGGCATTTCAGACAACAACACAATGGGAGCCGCAGGCGCAACCCGGACAAACGCCTCCAATATCTCGTCCGACACACTGTATGGGAGACTGTCCACGTCAAGGAACAAAACACAGGCCCCATTTCTGTGGGTCACATCGGTAAGCTGGGATGGCTCTGTGACTTTGTGACAGGTTACCCCACGTGTCTCCAGGCTGTCTTGCAGCAGCCCGGCACGCCGGTCATTTACATCTACAAGTATGGCTGTCAGGGTATTCACGCCTACTGCTGCTCCATTTTCGTTAAGGGTCGTTGCTCACCCTACTATACGCCATCCACATTGCGACAGCGTAACAATCGGATATGAAATTCTAACAACGATATTACAACCCCTGCCGTCCCCCAAACCGTCCGATCACAACCCGCCCCAAAAAGAAAAAGGCCGGGCAGCCCGGCCTCCGGAGAAAGCCACACACCTGCCGTGCCGACAGGAAACCGGCACGGCGGGGACATCCCTGCCGCTCAGTCAGACGACAGAATATACCCCACGCCCGGCACGGTCAGGATATAGCGCGGCTCACGTGGGTCCTCCTCGATCTTCTGGCGCAAACGGGAGACGTTCACACGGAGGATAGCCAGGTCGTTGCGATATTCCTCCCCCCACACCTGCCCCAGCAGGTCGCTGTGCAGAAGAACCTGCCCTGAGTGCTGGATCAGGACACGCAGCAGCTCGTATTCGGTCGGCGTCAGGTGTATCTCCTCACCCCGCACCTGCACCCGCCGCCGCTGGAAATCGACGTGCAGGTCACGCAGCGTAAACTCGGTGATGTCGCTGGGCTGGGGTGACCACTTGACGCGCCGCAGCACAGCCTGGATACGCGCCTTCAACTCGCCGATGCCAAAAGGTTTGGTCAGGTAGTCGTCAGCCCCCAACTCCAGGCCGCGCACCTTGCTTTCCTCGTCGTCGCGCGCGGTCAGGATCACAATCGGGATGGTCGAGTAGGCCCGGATCTCCTGCAAGACTTCAAACCCGTCCACATCGGGCAGGCCCAGGTCCAGAATGATCAGGGTGGGTTGCTCGGCTTCAAAAAGAGACAGCGCCGTGCGCCCGGAGCTGGCAGTCAACAGATCGTACCCCGACAGACTCAAGCTGGTTTTGATGAAGCGAAGAATCCTCGGCTCGTCGTCGACGATAAGAATGGTGGTCTTTTTCATATCAGCGTCCTTCGGACAAAGCCTGTTCAGTTGCAGTCGGCAAGCTAAAAGAGAAAGTTGAGCCTTCGCCCAATTTGCTGTTCACCCAGATCCGCCCGCCGTGCGCCTCGACCAATCCCTTGCAGATAGCCAGTCCCAGGCCAATGCCATGCCGACCGGCATCCCCGCCTCCGCCAATCTGGTAGAAGCGATCAAAGATGTGCTCACGATGTTCGGGGGCAATCCCGGGGCCGTCATCAATCACCGAGACGATCAACTCCTCCTCCTGACTCGCGATCTGGACTTCAATGGCAGAGCCTTGCGGGGAGTACTTGGCTGCGTTCTCCAGCAGGTTAGCCACGATTTGCTCGATCCGGCGGGCATCGCCAAAGCAGGTGGGGAGCTTGTCTGACGGGGCGAGCCGTAGGGGATGATCACTCAGCCGCACCTGAGCGGCCTCGACCGTGCTGCGCAGCACGTCAGCCAAGTCGATAGGCTGGGGTTGAATACGCAGCACCCCCGCTTCAATGCGAGACATTTGCAGCAAGTCCGAGATCAACCCGGTCAGCTTGTCCGTCTCAGCCTCCATGTCTCTGAGATGCTCCTCCAGGACATCTGTCTCGATCTGCTCGTGATACTCAAGCAGCAATGAAGTGCTCCCTTTGATGGTCGCGAGCGGCGTGCGCAGCTCATGCGAGACGGTTGAGAGAAGCAGTGACTTGAACCGCTCGGCTTCCTTGGCCTTATCGAGCGCGTGAGAAAGATCATCGATTGCCTGGGCAAGCTGCTCCGTCCGCGCCTCGACGATCCCTTCCAACTCCTCTGCTCGCATACTGGCCTGGGTATAGAGTTGGGCCTTGTCAATCGCAAGGGTTATCTGATGGGCTACCGTATTCAACAGCTTCAACTCGTCTTGAGATGGAGACTTCTTCTCTGAGTGTCCGACGTTCAGGACCCCAAGAAGAAGCTGGCCCGGAACCGTGACCAGGGGGATAATGACCTGGGTCACCGGCCACCCATCAACGTTCTTCCGGGCCGCCTCAGGATGCTTGCGGAAGTCTTCAACGACGAACACCTCACGCATCTCGGCTGCCTGCCCGATCAGCCCCTCGCCGAGTTCGCAGGAGATCGTCTCACGCACCATGTCCTCAGAGAGACCGACGTAGCTAACCATGTTCAGGATGTCAATGCGGTCGTCCCACATGTAGATGGCGCCCATATCCCAGCTAACGGTCTTCAGGGCTTCACGCAACGACGTGTCAAATACCTCCTGCAAGTCGAGGGTGCGATTGATGGTCTCGGCGACCAGGTTGAGCGTGGTCATCTCTTCGGCGCGTCGAGCCTGGGCCTGCAATGAGGAACGGTAAGCCTGTCCCAACTTGTTGAGCGCCAGGTACAGGCGTCCGATCTCCCCCCGCCGGTCACCCGGCAGATCGATATCCAACTGCTCGGCGGCGATCTGCGATTCGATCAGCGTCGTCACCTGGGCGAGAGGCTTCCCCAAGATCCGGGATAGAATCCAGACCGCGAGAACACCGGTCGCCGCACCGAGGACAAAGACCAGGAAGGCAATTCCGAACAGCGCAACAGGCTGCATCTGGTTTAAGAAGCCCAAGCCCCCTACCCCCGTCAGGCTGTACACCATACAGACAGTTCCAGCCATCACAGGTAAGCCACAAATGTGCCGCCAGCAAAAAAAACCGGCAGGCGCGTATCGTGATTCAAGTGTATACCGATCGACACGCGGAGACAAACTTCTTACCATGCCTATAATGGGCGCTTCTCCGCTCCAGGAGGAGGCAGGCAACCTCTCTGGTGAGCGAGACTCGATCCTGTTACAATCGCGCAGGTCTGCGCGCGAGTTTGCGCGCAAAACTTACGCGCAAGTCTGCGTGCAAGTTCGTTCCGGCAGCGAGAGTTGAATGATCAAGGACATACGCAACAAGCTGATCGTCGGTGGGCTGTTCGGCGTAGCTGTGGTGGTGGGGCTGCTGCTGTACTCCGATGTCAAAGGCATCGGCGCTTACGTCGGCGAGTTTCCGCCGGTCTACATCCTGCCCGTCGTCGGCTTCACACTGTTCAACTACGCCCTTCGCTGGGTCAAGTGGCACTACTACCTGCGGCTCATCGGCGTCAACAACATCTCGCGGCAGGACAGCGCCACCATCTTCGTCTCCGGGTTTGTGCTGGCGCTCTCCCCCGGCAAAGTCGCCGAACTGCTTAAAGCGGTCGTCTTGCGGGTCATGACGGGCACTCCGGTGGCACGCGGCGCGCCGACCATCATCGCCGAGCGCATGACGGACGGGCTGGCGATGCTGATCCTGGGCGCGATCGGATTCGGCGGGATACTGGCTAACTCGGCTGAACACAATCAAATCCTGCTGAGCTATGTACCGGCTTACTTCGTCGTCCTGGGCCTGATCCTGGCCGCGATTGTCGCCATCCAGATCCGGCCTTTCTTCCGGTGGGTTTTACGCCTGGCCGAGCGGCTACCCTTGATAGGACGCTCCGGCAAAGCGCTGCGCGACCTCTACGAGAGCAGCTACGAACTCTTCCGCCCGCGCCCGCTGCTGATCGCGGTGGGGCTGGGGATCGTCAGTTGGTCGGGGGAGTGCATCGGATTCTGCCTCATCCTGCAAGGCATGGGATTGGAGCCAAGCTGGCTGCTGCTGTGGCAGGCGACGTTCATGCTGGCCGCGGCGACCATCGTCGGGGCGGTGAGCGGGCTGCCGGGCGGACTGGGCGCTGCCGAGTTCACGATAGCGGGCATGATACAGTTGCTCGTCCTGGGCCACCAGGACCCCGGCTTTGCCGGAACGGCGACGATCCTGATCCGCCTGTTCACGCTGTGGTTCGCGGTCGTCCTCGGCCTGCTGACCGCCTTCATCTTCCGCCGCAAGCTCTTCCCGGAGCAGATGGCGGAAGCCTGGCAGGCCGCCCAAGATGAGCGATCCCCATCGGGCACGTTGACCTGATGGGCGAGTCTGCCGTGCAGCAGGCTTCCCCGAAACCCAATCGGCGTGTATACTAAAAACCGTACACAACATGCCATTTCCGAAAAGGGGCAAACATGAGCGTACCACTGTGGACAGTTGAACTGCACTCACACACCGTCTACTCTGCCGACTCGCTGGTGAAGCTGGATGAGCTTCAGACCATCTGCCAGGCGCGCGGCATCGACAGGCTTGCGATCACCGATCACGATACCGCACAGGCTGCTCTTGAAATGGCGCGCATGTACCCGACGTGGATCATCCCCGGCGAAGAGATCATGACCACGCAGGGGGAGATCCTGGCGTGGTACATCAAAGAGGAAGTGCCGGGCGGCCTCATACCCCAGGAGACAATCCAGCGCCTTCGCGACCAGGGGGCCGTGATCGGCATCGCACATCCCCTTGACCGCTATCGTAGAGGGGCCTGGACGCGTGAGCAACTGCTTGCAATCATCGACCAGGTTGAGGCTATCGAAGTGTTCAATTCGCGCTGCATCCACAACGCAGACAACCTGAAAGCGCTTGAGTTCGCCAGGGAGCACGGCAAACTCATGACGTGCGGCAGCGACGCGCACGCGAAGCGCGAATACGGGCGGGCGGTCATGCAAACCCGGCCCTTTGCGAACAGCGCCGACGGCCTGCGCGAGGCTCTCAAGGATGCTACACGCCAGGAGAAACTCAGCGGGATCGGCGTGCACTTCAGTTCGAAGTATGCACAGTGGATCAAGCGCTTCATTCCCTCGCTTAAGCCGACACACAATTCAGCGCGCAATTCAGCGCGCGAATAAGATGGCACTTTGATGATTCTTCTATCTGTTCTGGCCGCCATTGTCCCGATGCTGCTCTATCCGCTCTTTCTCTACTGGATGGATCGCTACGAGAAAGAGCCGCTGGCGCTGCTGGGCGCGACCTTCCTGTGGGGGTTTGTACCCGCCGCGATTCTGTCCCTGATCACCCAGACGATTCTGGGATTCCCGTTCTTGCTGCTTGACGAGACAGGCACGCTGGCCGACACGGTCGGCACGGTTTTTCTGGCCCCGGTCACGGAGGAGATCTTCAAGGGGATCGCCGTCCTGGTCGTCTTCCTGCTGTGGCGCAACGAGTTCGACGGGGTTTTTGACGGCATCATCTACGGGGGCCTGGTCGGGTTTGGCTTCGCGGCGATGGAGAACGTGCTGTACTTCACCCTCTACTACCCCGGCGACGCGGCGACGATTGTCCTGCGGGCGGTGGTTTTCGGGTTGAATCACGCCCTCTTCACCAGCCTGACAGGAATCGGCTTCGGGATTGCGCGGCACGCCCGTAAGCCTGCCATGCGCTTCCTGGCCCCGCTGGCCGGGCTGCTGGCGGCCACGTTGGTGCACTTTCTGCACAACGCCAGCGCCACCTTCGCCCAGGAGTACGTGGCTCTGTTCTGCCTTGCCATTGTGACCGATTGGGGCGGCGTACTGCTCGTGCTGGTCATCATGATCCTGGCCGTCCGGCGCGAGCGGCGGTGGATCGTCGAGCAGCTTCAGGAAGAAGTGGGGCGCAAGACACTCAGCCAGGATGACTACGAGATCGCTGCGTCGCCACTCAGACGCTTCGGCACACGCCTGACGGCCCTGACGACAGGGGGACTATCGCGCTGGAGGCAGGTGAGGCGCTATTTCCGCCTGCTCACAGAGCTAGCCTACAAGAAACACGCGCACAGCCGCCGGGGCGAGGCAGGGGCCAGCCAGAAGCTTATCGACGACCTGCGCAGCCAGGCGGCAGACATGGGCGCGGCGTTGGGCGGCGATACCGCTCAGTCACGAGGAGATGCCTGAGCGGAGACGCCATGAGCAGCAGGGGCGAGGCCAGCTTCACCAGACTGCCTTCTTTGGGCGCGAAACTGTACGACGGCTTATCGCGCGGGGAGGCACTTCAAGACCAGTTCAGGGAGATTGCACAAGACCTGGTTTCCAGGATCGACGCGGGGCGACTGCTAGATGTCGGGATGGGGCCGGGACGGCTGCTGGCCGAGATCCACCGCCTGAACCCGGCCATCGAGTTGTTCGGCCTCGACATCTCCGACGCGATGGTAAGAGTGGCCGGGGAGAACCTGGCGGGAACCGGGGCCGACCTGCGCCGGGGCACCATTCAGCAGACTGACTTCGCAAGCAACTCCTTCGACATTGTCACCTGCACCGGCAGCTTCTACCTCTGGAATCAACCAGAGGAGTGCCTGGAAGAAATCCACCGGATCTTGAAGCGGGGCTGCTCGGCGTACCTCTTCGAGACCCACCGTGACTTCGATCAGGAGGGTTTCCGCGCGGCGCTGCGGGCAAATCTGCGGCGAGAGAACCTGCTTCGCAGGGTGCTGACGCCCCGCTTCCTGAAGCAGCAGTTGAGGATGACTTACCAAACCGACGAACTGGCCGCCATCGTCGCGCGTACGCGGTTCGCAGACAGCCACGCGATAGAGAAGCTGACGCTGGCGGGGCTGCCGGTCTGGCTGCGCATCGAGCTGACAGAGGGATCGGCAGCCTGATCGCGGTGACCCATCTGCCGTCGAGGGCGCTCCCCCACCGGGCGGCCTCACCCCTACCCGCGAACCTGCCTTAACGTGGCGGTCGTGTAGGCGATGTTGAACGACATGCTGTAGATCACCACGCTCTTGAACGGCTCCAGGTCAATGGTCTCCGCGATCTCGTAGTTCTGCGCGCTGGTCGTGTTCTTGAGCGGCCCCAGGTCGACGTAAGTCGGCAACAGCACTTCAGCACTGGTGCGGGGCGTTTCGTGGGTTGAAAGGATGACGTGCAGGTCGGGGCCGCTGGTGACGGAAAATGGGTCGAGGCGCAGGACGTGGCGTTTCTCGCCGATGCGGTAGATGGATGCCGTGCCCTCGCCGCGATGCATGGCGTCGATCACGGTGAAATCACCGGCCATGATGACGAACGGCTCGTCACCAACCCCCATCGAATCGACCTGGATATCCTCCAGCAGCTCGACGACGGCGGGGTTCAGCGTCGCCTCGGATTCGATCATCAACCCCTCGATCACGGCGGTCGGCTCGGCCTCCCCGGCTTCGGCGGCCTGGGTGGTGGGGGTTGGCGTGGCTGCCTCTTCGTCCTCTTTACGAAGCGGCGCAAGCCAGACATTGCTGCTGGCAATGCACAGGACGATCAGCGCCAGCAGGGCCAGCGCGAGCCATCGTTGTGCGTTCATCACAATCCGCTGCGGGTCTCCTTTACCAGATGATCGACCACGGCCACCAGCGCCTCTCTCTCAGACGCACCCGCCGCCAGCCTGTCCCGGTACACCCGAAGCTGCCGGTCGGCGCTGCTGCCGTTGCGTGCGATCACACGTGCGTACTCGACCGCCTCGCGGCTGCCAAGCTCGTCGACGACATCGTCCAGCAGGTCGACCAGGTCATCGATCAGATCGGCAAACGGGACTTCCTCTTCATGCACGAAGTCGATCAGATCGCCCTCAACGCCGTAGCGCACGGCGCGCCACTTGTTCTCCCGGATCAGGTCGCGGCGGTAGACACACCACGACATGTTATTCTGGCGCAATTTGACCAGTTTGGCGACCACCGCCTGGAACAACGCGGCGATGCAGATCACCTCGTCCAGCGTCGTGGCCGCGTCGGCGATGCGAAACTCCAGCGTGGTGTACCTGGGGTGGGGACGGATGTCCCACCAGATGCGGGTCGCATCGCCCAGATCGCGGACGCCCCTGCCCAGCGCACCCACACGCGCCAACGTCCTGACGAATCGCTCGTACTCCGACCAGGAGTGAAACTCCATCGGCAGGCCGGTGCGCGGCATGGCCTTAAACACGATGGTGCGGTAGCTCTTCAGGCCGGTATCGTGCCCCATCCAAAAGGGTGAACTGGTCGAAAGAGCCAGGATATGGGGGATGAAATAGCGCGCCTGGTTCATGATGGTGATCATCAGATCGCGGTGCATGGGCGTGTCGTTGAAGCCGACGTGAACGTGCATCCCGAAGGTCAGCAGGTTGCGAACCACCTGCTGCATGTCCTCGACGAACTCGACGTAGCGCCCGCTGTCGCTGATGACCTGATCGGACCAGATTGAGAAGGGATGCGTCCCCGCAGAAGCCAGACACACCCCGGCGCTCTCGGCGATGTCGAGCAGGGTGCGGCGCAAACGCCGGATCTCCTCACGCGCCTCATCCACAGAGCGGCAGATGTGCGTCCCGATCTCAACCTGGGACTGGAGAAACTCCTGCTTGACCTGGCTGCCCAATACCCGGCCCTCATCCAGCAGTTGCTGGACGTAGGATGTCAGCTCCCGCGTCTCCGGGTCGATGATCTGGTATTCTTCCTCAATGCCCAGCGTCAGCGGGACTGAAAACATACCGGCCCTCCTCGTGCATCAGACGCAAGTGACCATCACGTCTTGCCTTGCAGCGCGTCGAGGTCGATGTGCCCAGGCGTCTCAACGCCGAGGTGGAAACGTTGCGCCAACTCGTCAAACTCGGCCTCCGTCAACCCCCTGAGAGGTGGGCGAACGCCGCCCGCCTCGATGATCCCCCCGGCTGCCAGCAGCTCCTTGGTGGCAGGAATTCGCGGCAGCCCGTCAAGGCAGGCCGCTGCCGCGTCAAGGCGCTTTTGCGCCTCGGCAGGCGAGGCCCCCTGCCGATGGAGGTCATAAACCTCGCGCAGCAGGTCGGGGAAGAGGTTGGCAAACCCGGTGATGGCACCCGCGCCGCCCACCTCCAGGCTGCGGGCCAGGAGCGCATCGGCTCCGACGAGCACCTGGAAATCGGGGAAGGTGTCGAGCAGCATGCGGGCGTGATCCCAGTCACGGCTGCTGTTTTTGATGCCGACCACCTGCGCCGGGAACGCGTCACGCAGGCGGCGGATCAACCCGGCATCGATCCCCGGTCCCGCGATGAAGGGGTTGTGATAAAGCAGCACCGCCCCATCTTCCGGCACGGCCCTTTCGACAACCCCGGCGAAGAAATCGAACAATCCGTCCGGGGTGGGATCGAGGTAGAAGAAGGGGGGAAGGATGACCACACCGTCGAGGCCGCCGTCAAAGGCGGCGCGCGTGAGTGTGACGACATCTTCAAGGCTGACCCCGCCGGTGCCGCCCAGCAGACGCAGGCCGGTCCCGGCCCCGGCTGCCGCCTCGAACACGGCGACCCGCTCTTCGACGCTTAATGAAGGCCCCTCGCCCGTCGTGCCGCACAGCAGAACGCCGTGACAGCCGCGCCGGGCCAGGTGCGCCAGGTGGGCGGTAAGCTGATCGAGGGCAGGCTGCCCATTCTCATCGAAGGGGGTGACGACGGCGGCGTAGATGCCACGCAGATCGGTGCTCATTGACAGGGTGCTCCTGGTTCACATTCATATACGGTTCATCGGCGACATGCAGCGCCCACAACTAGACACGCACGAGGGGCGATGATACAATCGGCCTGCCTGCCAGATGGAGCACTAGACATGCCATACAGGATTCTATACATAGAGGACGAATCTGCAATAATTGAGCTTCTGCAGGACGTTCTCGAGCATCCCGACATCGATCTGACCTCCGCTCTTGACGCCGAGGAAGGACTGAAGAAGCTCCGAGAGACAGGGTATGACATGCTGATACTGGATGTCATGATGCCCGACCGCAGTGGGTGGAGCATTTACGAAGAAATACGTGCCGACAAGAAGCTCAAAGGTCTGCCCATCATCATGTTGACCGGGCAGATGCACCGCTACCGCATCATGAAGGAATTCGCACAAAGCCCGATTGATGCCTACATCACCAAACCGTTCAATGTGAGTGACCTGCGCGAAGAAATCGAGAAGATGCTGGAGACGCCGCTCTGGTCGGGACAGCCATCCGGACAGCCGAAACCGGAGTCGGCAGACAAACCGGCAAAGCAGGGGCCGGGCACCCATGATGCCAACAAAAAGGACAAGGTATAGTGACTGCACCTGAGGTGACTTACAGGCTCGACAGCAACCACGTGGGCATCCGGCTGGTGGTCGTCCTGGTGCTGTTCGTTTTGTCCATGCTGGGCGCTTTTGTCATCGTGCCCGCCATTTTCAAAGCCTTCAACGCGAGAACACCGCCAACGTTCTGCATTAACGGCATCGCGGGGCTGGCGCTTGGCCTGGGCGGGGCGTGGGGCGTCGAGCGCGGCCTGCGGAAGATCTGGCCGAGCGGTCGCTGGGTGAAGGTGAACGATCATGGCATGGTGCTGGGTGAACGGCGGGGGGATGAAACGCCGATCAACTGGTCGGAGCGGGTTGACGTTATGTCCTGGCACTTCCTGATCCGCCAGCGGCGCTCGCCCGTGCCAAAGGGCTGGTACTGCCTGGCCTGCCAGCTTAGCGAAGACGAGCGGGCCATCGCGCTGTACGCCTTCCTCAAGCCCTCCGTCGCCGAAGCGCTCCCCCAGTGGCAGGCGTTTGAGGAGTTACATCCACTGCCACCCCCCCGCCAGGGGCAGGACCCGCGCGACATCGTCGATGTGCAAAAGGAGCTGCGTGCAGCAGAAATGAACCGCTGGGATGATGGGGGTGAGATGGAGCCGGACGACTTTGTCGCGCTGGTCGAGGCGCTCGACGCCCGCCTGGCCCAGTGGCCCACAAAGGGACGGGCATGAGGAGCACCATCCCGGCGCTTCTACGGCAGGCGGGGATGGCGCTCGGCGCTGCCATCGCCGCTTTTGCGTTGATCACCCCCCCTACCCCGACCGCCCGGCCCAAGGTGGTCGATCAACGCTTTGGCCTGATCGAGCCGCACGACGCGCCGGAGCGGGCCGACGAGTTAGGCGTCGGTTGGGGGCGGGCGCGCTTCCATTGGGGGTGCATCCAGCCGGATGGGCCTGACGAATGGATCGAGGCCGAACTGACCGGCGACGAACTCGCCCGCGAGATGGCGTCGGGGCGGGAGGTGATCGGCCTGCTGATCGGGATGCCGGATTGGGCGCGAGACGCCGACGGCCTGCCGCGCGGGCTGTACCTGCCCATCGACGATCCGGGCAATACCTGGGCAGGGTTCGTCCGCCAGGCGGTGACGCGCTACCGGGGGCAGATCGATCACTGGATCGTGTGGAACGAGCCAGACGTTTGGGACCCGGATCATCCCGGCTACACGTGGCCGGGCGACGAGGCGGATTACGTCCAACTGCTGAGCGTCGCCTACCGGACGGCCAAAGAGTCCAACCCGGAGGCGGTGATCCATCTGGCGGCGGTGAGCCACTGGTGGGACGCGCTCCATGACCGCGAACCGTACTTCAGCCGCCTGCTGGATGTCCTGGTCGCCGACCCGGAAGCAGCCAAACATGATTACTACTATGACGCGGCAACGCTGCACCTGTACTTCAACCCGGCCAGCGTGTACGAGCTGCTGGAGCTATACAGCCGGATGCAGGCCGAGCATGGGATCGACAAGCCGATCTGGTTGATCGAAACCAACGCCGCCCCCTCGTCCGACCCGGCGTGGGTCGTCGAGGAGCCGACCTTCCGCATCTCGCTGCTGGAACAGGCAGCTTACATGCCGCAGGGGTTGTCGCTGGCGCTGGCCGGGGGTGCGGAGCGGGTCGGCATCTACAAGCTGATCGACACGCCCGGCGACTACGCTGCCAACCCGGAGCCGTTTGGGCTGCTGCGCGGTGACGACTCGCCGCGACCGGCTTACCGGACGGCGCAGATCGCCATCGCGCAACTGGCCGGGGCGGAACAGGTGACGTGGACGGAGCAGCACGTCGTCGCGCAGGTGGTGATCGAGAAACCGGGGCAGGTAACGCGGCTGCTGTGGTCGCGGGTGCCCTTCGCCCAGACCGTCCGGGCACCGGCCCTCGACAAGCATGCCACGCTGATGGACATGTGGGGCAACGCATCAACCGTCACGCCGGTCGACGGCGCGTACACGGTGACGCTGCTCGGTGGTGAGTGCCAGCAAACCACCGGCGATTATTGTATGATCGGGGGGCCACCGGTTTACCTGATCGAAGAGGTCTCGTTGAGCGAGGAAGAGATTGCCGCGGCGGATCTGTCCCTCCAGATCATCGAAGAGGGTGAGGGAGCAGTGGCCCCTATGATGACCCGCACGACGCGCAGCCCGGTGGGCGGCCTCGTTTTGTGGGTCGTCATTGGCGGGGGGATCGCCGGGGCAGGTATCATCGGACCGACGTTAGTCAGGAGGCGACTCACGGCAGGTCGCCGCGATAAAAATGGGGAGGGATAGCGATGCCAGAGGTAAAACTTTTTTGGGACCCACAGGGGATGACCTTCGACTCACTGGGCAGCAAGAAATACCTGCGGGCTACCGATGGGGACACACCGTACATTTCCGTCTCGATACGCATGCTGAGCATTGACGCGCCGGAGACCCACTACCCCGGACAGTCGAAGCCGTCCAAGTCAGACGCCGATCTGGCCCAGCTTGCCCAGTGGATGACTGAGGGGCACGCGCCGATTGACGACGACCTGGCGGCTTTCCTGCACCCGCGCCTGGCGACCGGGCAGGCTGGGTCGCTGCAAGAGCACCAGGGCGAGCAGGCTACGGCAGCCTTCAAGCAGATGATTGAACGCATGCTGGAACGCCCCAGCGGGTCGCAGCGCAGCCTGTTCATCCGCACCGCCGACCAGCCCTTCGACTCCTACGGGCGCATCCTGGCGTACATCGCCCCTTCGTATACAAAGGAGGAGCGCGAAACGCTCTCCCCCTGGGAGCAGGCGACCTTTAACCTGCTGATGGTACGTGCCGGGTGGGCCGCGCCGTTCATCATCTACCCCAGCCTCCCCAAGTACTCCGACCTGGTGATGTTCCACAGCAGCGCGAAGGAGGCGTACCTGGCCGGGCGCGGCATCTGGGCCGACCCGCTCACGCTGGCCGGATACGAGTTCCGCATGGCGGTCAAGCTCTTCAAAGTGACACAGCGCCTGCTGGCCGGGGAGTCACTTTCCTCCTACGAGCGCAAGTCCTGGGTATCACGTTACTGCATCGACCTGACCACGCAGGAGATCTTCCTGCCGGAACACTACTTCCGCGTCGCGCCCTACAACCGGCTGTTTATCTGGCCGGACGACGTATCTGAGGCGGTGGGCAAGCTGAACCTGCTCCCCGCAGAGTAAACGACGAGGAGAGACGATGCGTATCGCGATCTGTTCGGACATCCACGATAACATCTGGAAGCTGGAAAGCGCCCTGCCGGGCATGAACCAGACCAACGCACTGCTCTTCTGCGGCGACTTCTGCGCGCCCTTCACGCTGACCCAACTGGCGCGCGGCTTCGAGGGGCCGGTTCATGCCGTGCTGGGCAACAACGACGGCGATCAGCGCCTGCTTCTACAGATGGCCGAGCAGGCGGGGAACATCGAGCTGCACGGCCAGTTCGTCGAGCTGGAGATGGGCGGGCTGAAGATCGCCGTCAACCACTACCCTGAGATCGCACGCGGGCTGGCCGCCGGGGGCAGCTACGACGTGGTCTGCTATGGGCACGATCACACGCTCCACGAAGAACGAGTCGGGGAGACGCTGCTCCTCAACCCAGGCGAGATCATGGGGCGGTTCGGGCGCAGCACCTACATGATCCTCGACACGGACACCCGGACGGTGACCGTCCACGAGGTGGAGTAGCGCTCCCATGACCGAGATCGCCCCGACGCTTGGAAAAGGCTGCCTGACCGGGCTTGGCCTGGCCGTCCTGTTCGTCGTGATCGGCGGCCTGGCCTATCTCGTGCTCTCGCAGTTTGACGTGCCGCCGAACATCATGCTGCTGATCAGCATCGCCGGTGGACCGATCATCGGCACGATGGGCACGCTGATCGTCCTATGGCTGTGGGCCAGAGGCAAGGCCCGATCCGGTCAATGAAGCAGTTGCGCGGGACGCCTCTTAAACGCTTCCTGCGAGACTGGCGGCGCGCCAACCCGGCGACGCACGACCTGGCGCTGGTGCTCCAGAGCGTGGCCTACCCGGCCAACGTCGGCTCGCTGTTTCGCATCGCCGACGCGGTGCGGGTGAGCAAGATGTTCCTGTGCAGCGCCACGCCCACCCCGCCCAACGCGACAATCGGCAAGGTCGGGCGCGACAAGCACAACGACGTTGCCTGGTACTACGAAAAGCGTGCCGAAGACGCGCTGCGCGTCCTGCGCGAAGAAGGCTACCACGTCTGCGCCCTCGAACTGACCGACAGTGCCCGCCCGTACTTCGAGGTGGACTACCCCGAAAAGCTGTGCCTGGTCGTCGGCAACGAGGATCACGGCATCAGCAAGAGCGTGCTGGCGCTGTGCGACACATCCGTCTTTGTGCCGATGTACGGCAAAGGGCTGTCGCTGAACGTGCACGTCAGTGTGGCGGTGGTGCTGTACCACGTCCTGCACCGGCGCACCTGACAGCTTGAGGAAGGCACCCGATGACGACCATCACGCTGGCAAACGTCTGCAAACGCTTCGTCCAGACGGACGCCGACGGTGAGACGGTTGTCCGGGCAGTCGATAACATCTCCCTGAAGATCGTACCGGGCCAGGTACTCGTGATCCTCGGCCCGTCGGGCAGCGGCAAGACCACGCTGCTGCGGCTGATCGCCGGGCTGATAAAACCAGACAGCGGGCAGGTTCTTTACGACAACATCCCCCTTCAGCAGATTCCGACCAAAGAGCGGGGGATCGGGATGGTGTTTCAGGAGAGGGCGCTGGTCCCGAACTGGAAAAGCCGCCGCAGCGTGGGATTCTTCCTGGAGTTACGCAGACGCGAGCACGAACTCCCGGAGCGCATCGAACGCATCTCCGAGATCACGGGCATTGGCCTGGAAAAGCTGCTCGACCGCCGCCCCGGCAAGCTGTCCGGCGGCGAGAAGCAGCGCGTGTCGATTGCGCGCGCGCTGGCCCGCGACTTGAAGATCCTGCTGGTCGACGAGCCGTTTGCCAACCTGGACGCCAAGCTGCGCAGCAGCGCCCGTGTGGAGCTCAAGCGCCTCCTTGCCGAGTTTCCCGTCACGACGGTTTACGTCACCCACGATCAGGTCGAGGCGATGGCGCTCGCCGACCGCATCGCCGTGATGCATGCCGGGAAGCTGGAACAGGTCGGGGCCTACCGCCAACTGTACGACACACCGGCCAATCTGTTTATGGCAGGCTTTATAGGCGTGCCACCCATCAACCTGTTTCCCGGCCACATCGAAGGCGGACGGTGGTCAGGCAGGAACTTCGGCGGATACCCCGTTCGTGGTGACCTGCCGGACGGCACACCCGTGACGTTGGGCGTCCGCCCCGAATTCGTCTACCTCCGCGACGAGGGAACGCCCGGCGTCGTCGAGAGGGCAACACGCTTCCTCCCGGAGCGCACCCAGCTCGTCGAGCTGCGGATGGCAGGAGAATGCTGGTCACTCACAACCGACCTCGACCAACGGGTAGCGAGCGGCGCGACCGTCCACTGCGTCCTCGATCCCGGCGGCCTGCTCTACTTCGACACGAAGACCGGCACACGCATCGGTTAGAAGCTCTCAGCGCCCCGCCGTCCCGACAGGCAAACCCTTACTTACAGTTCGAGGCCCGGCTCGATCAGGCCGGTGCGGCCCAGGTGGCTGTACAGGTCACGGGCGAACAGCTTGGGAACTCCATCCAGGCGCACCTCGGCGCGGGGCGTGCGCGTCAGGCGGAAAAACGCACTCAGGTCGGGACCGGCGATGCGCGGGCGTCCACCCAGCATCACCAGCCGGAGATCGGCGCGGCGGCTCTCCAGCAGGACCTGGTAAGGGTCGCGGTTGTCGTTGGCGATGACGACCAGGTCGGCGGGGCCATCGCGCACCAGGCGGCCCGCGTAGGGCAGCCGCAACAGGCGGGCGGCATCGGCCAGAACCATCGGGAGCAGGCGTTGAGGGGGTAGCTCGCTGAGGCGGGCGGCCAGCTTCAACTCTTCGAGCAGGTCAAGCGAGCCGGTCAGACGGGAGGCGGTGCCCAGCGCCATCCGGCCCACCAGCGCGGCGTGAAAGCGGGCCTCACCCAGCAGGAAGCGGTCAGACTCCGGGCACCAGATCAGCCCGGCCCCGGCTTCGATGACGCGCCGAACGTCCCCCTCCGTCAGCCCGACTCCGTGCACCAGCACGGTGTTCGCGGCCAGGCAGCCTGCCTGATCCAGAACGCCCAACTCTTTGGCGGCGGTTGCGTTGATGCCCTCGGCCAGGCGGATGATCCAGGGCGCGTCCTCCGGCGTCCTGTCGTAGGAGTCCACGAGATCGTCCCCGGCCATAAGCGACGGTGACCAGCCAAATCGCTGCACCACCCTGACCGGGAAGCGGCGGCCCCGCAGGGAATGATAAAGCTCGCCGTGATGGGCGACGGTCGTGGTGCCTGCCAGCAGGTTCTTCAGCCCGCCGATGAACAGCCGGTCGGGGCGGGGGATGGCGGCCAACTGCGCCATGCCGGGTATCTCAAGCTGCTCCGGGATGTCCCGGTGCCACTCGCGCGCGTGCTCGTACTGGCTGCGCAGCTTGATGCGCGGGAAGACGTTCATCTCCAGCCGGTCGTGGGCGTTGATCAGGCCGGGGAAAACCGCATACCCGGCCAGGTCGATGACCCGGTCGCCGGGCCGGGGAGAGCCGCCCACCGTCGCGATGCGGTCGTCGGAAATGCGAAGTGTGAGCCGCCGGGGGCCGTCCGGCAGCATGAGAAGCGCCCCGGTCAATGCGATGATGTCAGCCATAGCGACCCGGATTATACAGGCTGGGCCGGTCGGGCGCGAGGCAGGCAGCGCGAGCCTTTGACAAAGCGAAACACGGTTTGTATAGTCAAACCGGCTTCACCGTTCGCAGCACAGCATCCCAACCAGGGAGACGGATAAACATGGTCAAGATCGTAACCGTAGAGCAGATGCGCGTCATCGAGCAGGCGACTGATGCCGCAGGTGTCAGCTACGACGAGATGATGCAGCACGCCGGGCGCAGCGTTGCCGAGGTGGTGATGGGCCTGCTGGACGAGCTTACCCCGGATAGGCGGGTAGCCGTGCTGGTCGGGCCGGGGAACAATGGCGGTGACGGGCTGGTCGCGGCGCGCGTCCTGAAAGAGGAGACCGACCTGGAAGTCGGCTGCTACCTGTTCAAGCCGCGCGGTGACGATGACCCGGTGTACGTCGCGGCCCGTGACGCCGACGTGTTCATCGCCCTCGCGGATGACGATCAGCGCTGGCGGACGTTGAAGACGCTGATCGGCAATGCCGACATCGTCGTCGATGCTCTGCTGGGAACGGGCGCACGGCTGCCGGTGACCGGCGATCTCAAGAAGTTGATCGAGATGGCGAGCCGTGCCATCCGGCGCGATCCCCCTGCCCCGGCGGGGCCTGTACGGCCTGCCAGCCCATCCCGGCGATACGACCGGGGGGCGCTGGTCGTCGCGGTTGACTGCCCGTCGGGGTTGGACTGCGACACGGGTGAGCTTGATCCCGTCGCGATCCCGGCGGACGTGACGGTCACGTTCGCTGCCGCCAAGTTTGGGCTGCTGGCCTTCCCCGGCGCGGAGGCGGTCGGCGAGCTGGTGGTGGCGGACATCAACACGCCGCCCAAACTGGCCGAGCTACAGGCCATCACAACCGAACTGGCGACCGGGGAGGTGATCCGGGAGATGCTGCCGCCCCGCCCGTCTGACGCGCACAAAGGCACCTTCGGGCGCGTCGTGGCGGTGGCCGGGTCGGTGAATTACACCGGGGCGGCGGTACTGGCCGGGTCGGCTGCCTACCGGGTCGGCGCGGGGCTGGTCACGATGGCCGTCCCCCAGATCATCTACCCGATGCTCGCCCCGCAGTTGCCGGAAGCGACCTGGCTGCTGCTGCCGCACGACATGGGGGCGATCAATGCGGCGGCGGTGGGCGTCCTGGCGGAGGAAATGGGAGCGGTCGACGCGCTGCTGATCGGCCCGGGGCTGGGCCGCGATGAGAACACCGCCGAATTCATGCGTGGGCTGCTGCTGGGCGAGGAGCAGGCCAAGAGAGGCAGCATCGGGTTTGTGGCACGCCAGGCGGAGAAAGCAGCCGGAGCGCAGGTCGAATCCCCCCTGTCCGACTCGCTCGTCATCGACGCGGATGGGCTTAACCTGCTGGCGGAGATCGACGAGTGGTGGGCGCTGCTGCCCCCGCACACCGTCCTGACGCCGCATCCGGGAGAGATGGCACGCCTGACAGGGCTGGATCGTGAGGCGATTCAGGGGGACCGGGTCAACGTCGCGGTAGAGAAGGCGACTGAATGGACCTGTGTGGTGGTGCTCAAAGGCGCGTTTACGGTGGTCGCGGAGCCGGAGGGGCGGGCCGTCGTGCTGCCCTTCGCCACCGACACGCTGGCAACCGGGGGGACGGGCGACGTTCTGACCGGGGCCATCGCCGGGTTGATGGCACAGGGAGTCGCACCCTTTGACGCCGCAGTCGCGGGCGCATACGTGCACGGCCTGGCCGGTCTCATCGCCGGGCAGCAATACACGACCCGCAGCGTGATCGCCGGGGACGTGCTCCGGGCGCTGCCGGAGGCGCTGTCAAGGATCGCCAACACCTAGATCCGTGTGATCAGGTGGATCGAGCAAGCCCAGCAGCATCGCACATGAATGCGCCGGGCTGACCTATTCGATAGCACGTTCTGAGGCCGAACTAGGCGGAGGCTTCCTCTTCAGATGTCTCGTCGCTTGCCAGTGCCTCGCGCGTCTTGCGGGCTGCCGCTTTGCCTTCCTCGATGGCAGTCGTCACGCGGCCTCGGGCTTCTTCTACCATCTCCTTGCTGCGCTTTTGCAGCTCGTCGGCCTGGGTGCGGACTTCGGCCAGAGTTTGCTCGGCGCGCTCACGTATCTGCCGGACCTCGGAGTCAGCCCGATCACGAAGCTCGATGCCGCGCTGGCGGATCTGCTCGCGGGTCTCCGAGCCGGACTGTGGGGCCAATACCAAAGCAACGGCAGCCCCAACGAGCCCGCCAATCATAAAACCGGAAAGAAATGCACCAAAATCGCCGTTGTTGTCAGCCATAATACTATCCTCCCTGTGTGTCTGTCTCGCCTGATGAGTCCTTTTCTCCCACCTTATCGCCGTCAGATTGGGCCTCGTCGCCGTCCTTCGCCCTGGCTTCGCCGGCTGCTTCAGGCTCAGCCCCAGCGGTATCCTCAGCCTGCTCCGCCGATTCATCCCCTGCGGGCGCGGTTGCGGGTGCGGCTGACGGTGTGTTGTGTGCACCGGTCGGCGAAGAAGCGGCGGCAGCCGAAGCAAAGATCCCGGCGGCCTTTTGAATCGTCTCCACGTCTTTAGCGGCCCTGGCAAGGCCCTTCAAGGTGCCCTGGATGTTAATAATGGGTTCGGTCAGATTCTTGCTGATGAAGATCGCCGTTCCCCTGATGGCGTTGATCGTGTCCGACGCGGACGTGACGAGCGGCTGAAGCTCATTGTTGACCAGATTGATGAAGCGCGCCACCTGCACCAGGAGCACCGTGATAGCTGCCCCAATGACGACCAGTTCCAGGGCCATGACAATGATCAGCAGATCGCGCACCACACGCACACCCGGCCCGGCAGTCTCAGCATTGGCAGCCAGGGCGACGGCGATCAGCACCAATCCCACGGTCATCAACACGATAGCGATGGCGGCTATGATCACCGCGTTGCGCGCCTGAGGCCGTTTGTCCGTCTGTGTATCGGGCGCGGGTGCATCACTCATAGCAATCGTTTCACCTGATGAAAGGATGAATCATTCGCCGGATGCGATTCATTATAGCATAAAGTATAGGCATCGCATAACAGAATCCGCCGACAACCGCCCCAGACCGGGCCCGCTCCCGCTCACCGCGTACGGCGTGAGGCGGCGCGCCCCTGGGAGAGGAAGACGGTCGTTGCCAGCGCAATCAGCGAGCCAAGCGTTGCCGTCAGCACGTTGATCTGCCCGATGGCAAGCAAACGGATCGCCATCACCTGCCCGATCCCCTGGCCGATGCCGAAACCGACCCAGGAGGCCAGAATGTAAACCAGCAAGAGACGCACCTCCCCGCCCAGGATCAGGTGGGTAAGCGCACCATATAACGTTGCAAGCAGGAGGCCAAAAGTAAAGGCCGGTGAAAGCAGCATGATCGCTCTCTCGTGGCTCCGACGGGTGTGACCGGTGAAACAACTATACCACCGGGGCCGCCGATCACGCGAAAGCCTGCCGCGCCGTCAGCGCCTGCCCTCACCCCTGCGCGCACTCCGCCCACGCGGAGTGCACCCTCTCCCCACAACCCCCCCCCCGCATAGAGCGCGGGG
>CAZRXG010000039.1:0-39734 GCA_964603985.1 uncultured Anaerolineae bacterium
CCCTCTCCCGGCGGGAGAGGGGACGTCGCGGGGCGACCGGAGGTCGCAGCGAGACCAGGGGTGAGGGGAAAGCCCGCGACTATACTTCGCAGCTATCTCACGGTTTTCCGAAACTTTTTCGTGCTTCCTAATGTAGGTCATTTTCCTCACCGAATTTGTATATAATAGAGATCGACGTACGTCTATAGTGAGGGGGGACCGTCATGCCCGATCAAAGACCGGCCTCTATTCGGGGTCGAGGTGAAGTCGGGGGCGATATCGCTGCGGGGGACAGACACGGTGGCGGGGATGATGTTCGTGGTGGCAAAACCACCCTGATCCAGAGAATCTTCTCTCCAGGCAAAAAACTCGATCAACGTAATCGCCGCATCCTGCTCGACAAGGTGCAGAACTTCTGGGTTGAGGGCGTGTTGGAGAAGTCGCTGCACGGGGCGGCGATGATCGTGCCGGGCATGGAGAAGCAGTCCGGCGAGGTCGATCACCCCTGGGAGATGGTGCTGGAGATGCCGGCACAGGAAAAAACCTACACTCTGCCGTCCGGCACGCGCATCGTGGACGTGTTCGATGGGGTGGGCCGCGCATTGCTCATACTGGGCGAGCCGGGGTCGGGCAAGACGACGACCTTGCTCGAACTGGCCCGCGACCTTATTGCCCGCGCCAGAGACAACATCGATGAGCCGGTACCGGTCGTGTTCAACCTGTCCTCATGGGATGGTCAGGGAACCATTGCCAGATGGCTGGCGGGCGAACTTAACACCAAGTACGGGATTCCGAAGAAGCTCGGGCGGGAGTGGCTCGCCGAAGAGTGGCTGCTGCTGCTGCTCGACGGGTTGGATGAGGTGAGGGAAGAACATCGTACGGCGTGCGTCGAGGCAATTAACTGGTATCGTGAGGGGCATAGCCAGACGCCGCTCGCCGTGTGCAGTCGCACCGCCGATTACCGGGCGCTCACCGCCCCCCTGAAGCTCGAAGGGGTGGCCGTCTTGCAGCCGCTCAGCCGGGAGCAAATCGCGGCCTGTCTGGAGCGCCCAGGTGATGAGCTGCGGGCGCTGCGGACGCTGCTTCACTCGGATGGGACGTGGCTCGAATTAGCGCAAAACCCCCTGGTATTGAGCATGATGGTGCTGGCTTACGGAGATGCCTCACTCACAAACCTGCCGGCGTTCGATACGGTCGAGGCGCGGCGAAAACACCTGTTTAATGCCTACGTGAGGCGCATGTTTATGCACGGCAAGAGAGAGGTGAGTTACACGCCAAAGCAGACCGCCGAGTGGTTGGTGTGGCTGGCCCGGAAGATGGTCGAGCGTTCTCAGACGGTGTTTCTGATAGAGAGGATGCAGCCGGGTTGGCTCGACACAAATGCACAACGGTGGTTGTACAGGATCATTACGGTGCTGGCGTGTGTGCTGATTTTCGGGCTGCTCGGCGGGTCATTGGGCGTACTGGTTAGCGGGCTGGTTAGCGGGCTGATTTTCGGGCTGATTTTCGGGTGGGGCAGGAAAATTAAAACGGTTGATGCATGGGGCTGGTCGTGGCGGAGGGCATTACGCCGGCTATTGACCGTCGGGCTGCCGGGTGGGCTGGTGATCTGGCTGATTTCTGAGTTGCTTGGCTCATTTTTAGCGGCACTTGCCTTTATGCTTACCTCTTTATTGGACGTCCTTCTGGTGGTGACCATACTTTTTGTGTTTGTGGGCCTCGTCGATCCGTTCGCCGCGTTTTATTTCGTGGAGGATGCCGTCGCAAAAGCCGGGCTGACCGCCGGGCTGGCTTTCGGGCTGCTCGCCGGGCTGTTTGGCGGACTGGGAAGAAGACAGGTCGAGGCCCGGTCGATGGTCGTCAACCAGGGTATCTGGCTTTCGGCGCGTCGCACCCTGATCGCCGGGCTGATTTTCGGTCCGGTTACCGGGTTGGCTGCCGGGCTGGTTGCCGGGCAGAATGTGGGGGTGGGTGAAGGGCTGCTCGTTGGGCTGGCGGGCGGGGTGGTTGGTGGGCTGATTGCCCTGCTGCTCTACGGCGGCAAGGCCATCATCCAGCATCTCACCCTCCGCGCCATCCTCGCCAGCAGCGGACGTCTCCCCTGGAAACTCGTCCCCTTCCTCGACCATGCCGCCGACCTTATCTTCTTGCGCAAAGTCGGCGGCGGCTACATCTTCGTCCACCGCCTGCTGATGGAGCACTTCGCCACCATCGACGTAAGTTAACCAATACAGCCGGATCAGCGGAGGTGCGATCTCCCCAGCGTGATCTTATACTGTAAGGCCCGGCGCTCACCGTTACGACGGTTAACTGCCCGCCACATCCGCGCTTCAGCCTGACCCGCCAGGATGCTGAAGGACGCGATGCTGAGGAGCAGCAAGACGCCGCCCGCCCCGTACAGGATATCTAAGCAAGTCGGCGAATGGAGGAGGTCACACATACCTTCGAGCATTGTATCCTCCCTGAGAATAAAAGGAGCAGGGACGCAGATTTCCGCGTCAACTCACTCCCCCCTCGGTCTTTCATTCCGCAAGGTGCCGCCGCTCGTCCGGCGGAGTAGCGCCCGGTCCAGACGTGACGCTCTTCATCGGGACCCCGGCTACTCATCGATAAAATCAGTATACCCGGCCTGCGCTGTCCAGTCTATACCGTTTTGGGCTGTCAGGGAGTTAATCCTTCGCCAAGCCGCCCCTCTCAGCCGGACACGCGCCGCGCCTCCCGGTGGGCGATGGCGTGCAGATCCGCCGTGACGCGCGGGGTCGCGGCGTAGCCGCCCGACAGCACCAGTGCCACCGGCACACCGGCCCGCTCAACGCCGTCTACTGCACGAGCAAAGCCTACGTGCTCAGCTTCTCGGAGGCGACGGCCGCCGAGCTAACCGGCACCGGCGTGACCGTCACCGCCCTGTGCCCCGGCGCAACCGATGGCAGCCGGACTGAAACCTGCCCGATCGCATTACGTACCATATTGTAAAGGTCGCCGTGCCCCGCATCTCTACGCCGATCGGGAGGGCTGTCAATGATTAAGAGGCTGTTCTGGCATCCGGACTACCACCGTCCAACAATGATCCCCCGCATCGTGCTTCAATCGGCTATACTCGTGGCTCTGTTTGTTCCCCTGCGTGCCGTCGCTCGACCGGCTCGCCCGTGGTTAATTGCCCTTGTGCATGACATTCCGAGAAGCGAAGCGCTGCGCCTGCTATCCAACGATCATTTCTGGGATATCAGCACAGTCCTCAATAGCTTCTACGAGCTGGCATCTTTGCTGTTGTTCGTGGGGGTCTTCCTGATAGGTGCGCGCCTGGTCGACCGCCGCCGCTTCTCGGATTTCACCGGCAAGATGGATCGCGATTGGTGGATCGACCTTGCCGCCGGGATGTTGATCGGCGGATCGGTGCAGACGGTCGTCTTCCTGGTAGGCTGGTTGGCCGGATGGGTCAGGATTAGCGGGGTGTTCAGTGCGGGTCTGGATGGCACGTCGTTTGGGTTTGGCCTGGTCGCCTTGCTGGTCTTTTTCGTAAGTGCTGCCATCCTTGAGGAATTGCTGCTGCGGGGCTATGCTATCCGCACCTTCTCAGAAGGCTTTACCGGGCTGGGGCCGCGATGGGCCATCTCACTGGCAGTTATACTGGCTTCCCTGGCCTTCGGGTTTGGGCACGCGACCAATCCGGGCATCACAGTTGCCATTCAGTTGGGCATTGTGCTCGGTGGCATCTGGATGGCGGCTGGCTACATCCTGACCGGCAGGCTGGCGCTCCCTGTTGGCATGCACTTCGCCTGGAACTTCGCCCAGATGTTTTTCGGCTTTCCGGTGTCGGGCATAGATTTTGGCGTGAGCATCATTACGACTGAAACGCTCACGTATAACCTATGGATCGGCAACCGGTTGTTCGGGCCGGAGTCCGGATTGCTGAGCCTGTTTGCCGTCTTGATTGGGGCAGCGCTGATGCTGGCCTACATCAAGCAGCGGTATGGACGTTTCCGGTTGCGCGACGAACTCGTAACGCCCACGCTTCTCCCCCGCCGGGGCGAGGCGCATCGCTGACCGGCATCCCGCCAACCATACGCTATAAGCTATACGCCATAGGCCAGCTACCGCTCGAACACCTCCGGGTTGACCACGTTGCGATACGCGCCCTTCAGCAGCCCGTGACTACCCGCTCCGCCGCGTCGACGGCCACCGCGATCCCTCGCGCCGCCGCCACCCGTCCCGGCGGATTGCCCTCCGCCGCATCTTTGCATATCATGGGGGCAGAGGCGCTGTTTTTCCGACCCCTGCTGCACATTGTGACACCGGAGGTTGGCGATGGGAAAAGAGATCAGGGTGGAGTGCCCGAACTGCGGGCATGGATTCCGGGCGGCGGGAGCCGGGGGCTCCGGCGGCGGGCCGGGTGGTGAGCTGACGTGTCCCGCGTGCGGCGAGTCCTTCGTGCACGCCTCTCCGGGGGCGAAGCCCACGCCCAGATCGGCGCTCGATTCGCCGGGCCTGTGGGCCATTGGCTCGGTGGTTGCCCTGCTGTTCTTTGCCTGGATCGCCTCCCGCGTGCTGCTCGACATCCGGCAGGAATACGAAGCGTGGGGCCGCCTGGAGCGGTCGGGGGTGGCCGCCGAAGGCGTCATGGTGGAGACCGGGCGCAGTAAGGGGCCGTTGTACGAAGTGTGGGTGGGGCATTACGAGGAGGGGGGAGCACACCGGTACGTCACGTACAGCTTCGATGACGGCGGCCAGAACGTCGAGCGGCGCGAGTTCGTCAGCACGGGCCTGTACAGGCGGTACAAAAATGCCGCGCCGGGAGCGGCCATCGAGATTGTGCACCTCGCCGATGAGCCGGAGGTGGTGCGGATCGCGGGGAACTACTTCCACCGCAACTTTGCCCTGACCTTCCTCGGCTTCTGCGGCGTCAACCTGCTGATAGGGCTGTTCGTCTTCGTGATGTCTCTCTCCGAGTGCCTGCGCCGCGAAGCCCCGTGCACCTCCCTGCTTGAGAACCGGTTGTTCACGACGGTGGTGTTCGGCAACATGTTCGGGATGCTGTTTGGGTTCCTCCTGATCTGGCTCGACCTAGCGCTCGGCGTCACGCTGCTCGGTGGGCGGGTCGGCGGCGGGATGGTCGGGCTGGTGGTGGCATACGGGATCGGGATGGGGTTCTCGTGGATGGCGTGGAGGCACAGCACCGTGTTTCGCCGCTGGCCGTCGCGTTTGTAGGTGGGATGCCAGGCTTACCCCCTCGGCGATGGCTTTGGACATACTTCCCGGCGACAACCTGACACGTCGCCGGTCTGGGATGCGTTTGGATTTGGGGGTGAGTTTCCCGGATTCAGTCCGCAAATTTCGCAGATTACACAGATTGCTCTGCAAATTTGCGGACAACAAGCAATTCACCCCAAAGCTCGAACACACCGCCGGTTTGGGCCAACTTTGCCTCTGCTCAAAAGAGACCTATACTAAAGGGTGAAGGCTTCGCGAAGGTTTCGCGAAAATATCGCAAAAGTCCCGCTAAAGTTTCATCGTGGAATACTGTCTCATCGCAAGATGATGAAGGTCGGTCTATTTTTCAGAGGAGGCCAGCGTTCGATTTGAGTCCCGGACTGGCTGAGCCAGCCACCCGGAGAGAGGAGGGGGGCCGAGAGAAACTTCGGCACATTGTCTACGATTTGAACGCAGGGATAGACTGCCCGAAAAGTAGGAGGAGATTCCTAATGAAACGCATCAACCGGATCTTGCTCATCCTCGTGATGGTGTTCGCGCTGCTGCTGGCAGCCTGTGCGGGGCCTACCGAGGAACCCGCCCCAGAGGTCGAAGAAGTGGAAGAGGCCGCCCCCGCAGAAGTGGAGGAGGAGGCCGAGGAAGAAATGGCCGAGGAGGAGATGGCCGAGGAGGAGGCGACCGAGGAGGAGATGGCCGAGGAAGAAGAGGCCATGATGGAAGAGGTCACCCTGACGCTCGGCTACACCGCTTCTATCACCGGTAAGTACGAGGTGTCCTCTGGACGCCAGGTGAACGGCCTCAATCTGTGGATGGGCCAGGTGAACGGCGCCGGAGGTTTCCAGGTAGGCGACAACACGATGGTCACCTTCGAGACCGTCTCCTATGACGACGAGAGTGCCGGGGAACGCGTCCAGGAACTCTATACACGCCTGGCGACCGAAGACAACGCGGACTTTCTCATCAGCCCCTATTCGAGCGGGCTGACCGGTTCTACGGCACCCATCGCCGAGCAGTATGGCAAGGTGATGATCACCACCGGCGCAGCCGACGATGACACATATAAGCAGGGGTACACGTCGATCTACCAGATGTACACCCCGGCCAGCCGCTACCTGTTGGGTGCGCTGGATATGTTGGCCGCGACCGCCCCTGACGTGAGCAAGCTTGCTATCGTCCACGAGAACGACCGCTTCTCAACCGCGGCTGCCGAATCGGCCAAGGAATACGCCGAGGATCTCGGCTACGAGGTCGTGGTGTTTGAGGGGTACGACACTGAGACGACCGACTTCGGCCCGTTCATCAACAAGATCGAGGCGGCTGCGCCTGAGGCCCTGATCGGCGGCGGTCACTACGAGGACGGCACGACCTTCGCGCGCCAACTGTACGAGAAGGGCGTTGACCTCGGCTACGTGGCGCTGCTGGTCGCCCCGGCGGACACGAAATTCGCCGAACTGGGCGACGCGGCGTTGGGCCTGATCGGCCCCAGCCAGTGGGAGCCCGGGCTTGTCATCACGCCTGAGGCTGCCGAGGCGGCGGGGATGGAGTGGTATGGGCCGACGACCGATGAGTTTGTGGCGGCTTACGAGGCCGAGTATGGCGAAACGCCAACGTACCACGCCGCAGGCGGATACATCGCAGGTCTGGTTCTGCAAAAGGCCATGGAGGATGCCGGGTCGACCGATCCTGAAGCCGTTAAGGCGGCTCTGGACGCTATGGACATCCTGACATTCTACGGCCACATCAAGTTCGATACAAGCCCTGAGGCGCACGGCCTGCAGATCGGCCACAGCATGGTATACGGCCAGTGGCAGGAGGGTGACGAGGGTCTGGTCAGGGTGGTTGTCTGGCCGGCCGAGGGTGCCCAAGCCGACGTCTTGTATCCGATTCCCTAGTCAGTCACTCACTCAAGCTCAACCCGCAGGCGCAGCCGCGCCTGCGGGGTTATTCTCGGAACAGGAGGCAGAACTATGGAGGTACTGCTCCCTTCCCTGGTCGATGGCCTGCTCCTGGGTTTCGTGTACGGCATCGCGGCGATGGGGTTAACGCTGATTTTCGGCGTCATGGACGTGATCAATCTGGCTCACGGCCCACTCATCGCCCTGGGAATGTTCGGGGTCTATATAGCCTTCACGAGCCTGGGCTGGCACCCCTACGTGGCCCTGATCGCAATCGCCGTGCTGGGGCTGCTCCTGGGCGTTGTCATCTACGCAATCGCCGTACATCGCATCATCAATGCCCCGCACCTGTCATCTTTGCTGGCGACCTTCGCGGTCAACATGATAATCATCGGTGTCGGGACGGCCATCTGGACCACGTCGCCGTATAACGTGGATTTCTCGCTGGGCAGCGCAGAGCTGGGCACGGTGACCTTGCTGTGGACACGTGTCGCCGCTGCTGTGGCGTCGCTGTCCGTCACAGGGCTGCTGTATCTTTTTCTCTACCGAACGCGACCGGGTAAGTACGTCCGGGCCGTCGCCAATAATCGGGAAGCTGCGGAGCTGATGGGGATTCCATCCTATCAGGTGCTGGCACTCAGCTTCGGGCTGGGCACCATGCTGGCCGTCATTGCGGGCGGCCTGATCGCGACGTTCTTCCCGTTCAATATCCTCTCAGGGGGGCGCTACGAATTGCTCAGCTTCGTGATCGTGGTGTTGGGGGGGCTGGGCAATCCGCTGGGGGCCTTGATCGGGGGGCTTGTGTTGGGTGTGCTGGAAGGTATCATTCCGACCTTCATGCCCACAGTATGGGTCCCCGTGGTGGAGTTTGTGCTGTTTGTGGCCATTCTGGTCGTGCGGCCTAGCGGTCTGTTAGGAGCCAGGTCATGAGATTGCAAAAGTACTACGGGCTGATCTTGACGCTGGGATTGACGGCCGTCGTCGCCGTCGTACCCGTCATCCGCGGGGGAGACGCGGCGGCGCGTGAGGTGGCCTTCACGGTGCTGATGTTCGTCGCGCTGGCCTCCAGCCTGAACATCCTGTTGGGATACACGGGATACGTCAGTTTCGGTCACATCGTTTTCTACGGTTTCGGCGGCTACGTTGGCTTCTATCTGATCTCCCAGCAAGGGATGCCGCTCTACGTGGGGCTGGCAGCCGGGGGCGTGGCGGCGGGTGTGCTCGCCTTCCTGTTGGGCAAGGCGATCTTGCGCCTGAGAGGAGCCTACTTCGCGCTGGCGACGATTGGCGTCAACCAGGCCGCGCGGGCATTCGTCAATAACTTCGACCTTTTCGGCGGGCCGACCGGCCTGCGGATGAACTTCCAGGTCTACAATACTTACGGTGGCCCGATGCAGGCCCTGTGGATCGTGTATTGGGTGATGGTCAGCATCACGGTCGTCGTGGTGGTGGTCAGCCACCTGGTGAAGAACTCCAAGTTTGGGTTGGGGCTGCTGGCGATCCGGGAAAACGAAGATGCCGCCGAGGTGATGGGGGTTCACTCGCCCAACGCCAAGACGTGGGCCTACGTGCTGTCGGCGGTTTTTCCGGGCATGATCGGGGCGCTGTTCTTCTTCAAGAACGGCACCGTCGAGCCGCACGACGCCTTCCGTCTGCACACGTCCATCGAGATGCTGGTGATGGTGATGCTGGGCGGATATGGGACCGTGCTGGGGCCGCTGCTGGGGGCGTGGGGGTACCAACGCCTGCGCGTCGGCCTGCTGGTCAGCCCGCTCTTCAAGGACATCCAGTTGGCGGTCGCCGGGGCGGTGCTTCTGGTCATCGTCTTGTTCATCCCGGCCGGGGTGATCGGCTGGCTGCGCGACCGGATACCTCCGCTGCGGAGGGTGCTGACATGATCCTGCGCATTGAGAAAGTCACAAAACGCTTCGGCGGGCTGGTGGCAGTCCACAGAGTATCAATCGAACTGCCAGAGGGTGAGATCCTGGGGTTGATCGGGCCAAACGGCGCGGGTAAGACGACGTTGTTCAACGTGATCAGCGGAGTCTATCCGCCCGACGAGGGCCGAGTGTACTTCAATGGACAGGATACGACCAGCCTGCCGCCCTATCGCATGGCGCGGAAGGGGATGGCGCGCACACACCAGATCGTGCAGCCGCTCAATGAGCTGACCGTGCGCGAGAATGTGATGGTCGGTGCGTGCTTTGGGCGCGAGAATCATAATCTAGGCGCGGCTTCCGGCATCGCCGAGGAAGTGCTCGCGTTCGTGGGGCTGGGCGACCGGGTTGATCAGATGGCCGCCAGCCTGAACGTGGCCGAGAAAAAGCGGTTGGAGCTGGCCCGCGCGCTCGCGTCCAGACCGCACCTGCTGCTGCTGGACGAGGTGCTGGCCGGGTTGAATCCGTCTGAGATCGCCGAGATGGTGGCGACGGTGGGTAAGATTCGCGAGCAGGGTGTGACCATCATCATGATCGAGCACGTCATGCACGCCGTGATGAACGCCTCGGACCGCATCCTGGTGTTGGACTACGGCGAGCTGATCGCCGAGGGAACCCCGGATGAGGTTTCGCAGGACACGAGGGTGATCGAGGCCTATCTGGGCGACCCGAAGCTGGCCGAGCAACTGGGCCAGCGGTGATGCCTTAGGACGGTGAGTTATGCCAATGCTTGAAGTCGAAAACGTCAGCTCCGGCTACGGTGAGGTGCAGATTTTGTGGGAAACAAGCATCTCGCTGGAAAAGGGTCTGCTGACTTGCCTGGTGGGTGGTAACGGTGTGGGCAAGACGACGCTGCTGCGCACTGTGATGGGCATCATCCGCCCGTGGAGTGGTTCGGTGCGCCTGAACGGCAGGGACATCAGCACCGTAGCGGCCTATCGCAAGGCCGACATGGGGTTGGTGCTGGTGCCTGAGGGCCGCCAACTGTTCACCGATATGACGGTTTACGAGAATCTGGAAATGGGGGCGACCAACAAGCGCGCGCGGGACCGTATGAAACGGAATCTGGAGCACGTGTACGAGCTGCTGCCACGCCTGGAAGAGCGCAAGAATCAGTTGGCCGGTACCCTCAGCGGCGGGGAGCAGCAGATGCTGGCCGTCGCGCGTGGCCTGATGGCCGAGCCTGAGATCCTGATGATCGACGAGCTTTCGCTGGGCCTGGCCCCCGTGTTGGCGCTGAACTTGTTCGAGACGATGCGTAAGCTTCAGAAGGAGGGCCTGACGATGCTGCTGGTAGAGCAGAACGTTCACATGGCTCTAAGCATCAGCGACTACGCTTACGTGTTGAGTGAGGGGCGGGTTACGATTGAAGGGCCTGCCGATGAGGTGGTCCGCAACGAGGACGTGCAGAAAGCGTATCTGGGCATTTAGCCCGACCGCGCCGGTTCGTAATCAAGGAGCGTTACGAGCGTCACCCGCCCACACGGGTGGCGCTTGTTGTTTGGGCCGGGCTGCCTGCATCCGCCTGACGTTAGAAACGTCAGGCTCAATACGACAATGGGGGAGGGCAAACCTGGGACGACCGTTCCGGTGGCGGGCTTGATGCCGCCTCGCTCCTACGCTAGAATCACCCCGGCGAAGCGTTTTTCCGAAGCGTCTTTACGAAGCGTTGACATTCACACGGACACCCACACCATGCAAATCCGGTTTCTGTATTACGAAGACTGTCCCTCACACGATGTCGCGTTGGAGCGGCTTCAGGGCGTGATGGCCGAGGAAGGCATCGAGGCCGACATTGAGATCGTCAAGGTTGAGACGGACGAGCAGGCCCACGCCCTGCGCTTCGTCGGCTCGCCCACCATCCTGATCGACGGCCAGGACATCGACCCGCCCCCACCGGAAGCGTACTATGCCCTCACCTGCCGCGCCTACCGGCTCGAAGATGGGCGCATCTCACCGCTTCCTTCGCCGGAGACCATCCGCCGCGCGCTGCGGGCCGCCCGCTGATGGCCGATTGCTGATTGCTAATTGCTAATAGCCAACCGCTAACCGCTACCTACGGAGGAGTACCATGGCGAACATTAGACCCGGAGACCAGGTGATCCCCTTCACGCTGCCCGGCGTGGACGGCGAAAACCACTCGCCCGGCGACTACGGCGACAAGGAAGCCGTGGCCGTGATCTTTAGCTGCAACCACTGTCCCTACGTGCTGGCCTGGGAGGACCGCATGATCGACCTCCAGGACGAGTATGCCGACCGCGTGCAGTTCATCGCGATCTGCGCCAACGACGCCAGCCAGTACCCTGAGGACAGCTTCCCCAGGATGAAGGATCACGCCGCTCGGAAGGGCTTCAACTTCCCCTACGTGCACGACGAGTCGCAGGAGGTGGCGACCGCTTACGGTGCCACCCACACACCGGAGGTGTTCTTGTTCGATCAGGAGGGCGTGCTGTGCTATCACGGGGCCATCGATGACAACTACGACAACCCCCGCGCCGTGAGCCAGCGTTACCTGCGCGACGCCATCGAGGCGGTGCTGGGCGGTGAGGCCCCGTCCACCGCGGCCACGCGCCCGGTCGGCTGCACCATCAAGTGGAAGTGGCGCTAGAAGCACCCTCACCCGGCACGTAAATCCCCTCCCCGCTCGCGACGTGGGGAGGGGATTGCTTTCTCGCACCGTTCCGGCGGCTACAACCGCTGCACGATCTTCATGCCGATTGCCCCGGCGATCCCGGCCACCAGCGCCCCGATGATCGCGCCGGTATTCCCCTTGAGCGAGAACCCCGCGCCGGGCAGGAAGAAGGTTACCGCCAGCATCAGCAGCGCCGCGATGATCCCGGCGATGGCCCCGCCGATCAGCCCAACGATCAGGTTGCCGGGGTCGCGGGCGGCGAAGTGAATCCCGGCGAACATGGCCGCGTACGTGCCCAGCGCCAGGCCCTCTACCTCAAAGGGCAGAAAGCCCCCCAGGAACGTGGCCGCCACCACCAGGATGATACCTACAATGCCCCACACAATCCCGGCCCGCAGCACCAGCTTCAGGTCAAGTGTCATGATTCATCGCCTCCTTTGTGCTGATAAGACAAGTTCTGTGCTCTATTGTGGGCAAAATCGGCGGGAGGTCAAATCGCGGGTGACGGCGAGGTTTGTGGCTGGCGTATCTTCGGGGGCGGGGGGAACGGTTTGTCCACGAATTACACGGATTTCACGAATGAAGCCGGGGGACAGACCCTCACCCGCCTACAGGCCCCTCGCTTTCCCGGTCCGCCTGCGGGGGGCGGGTTATGACGATGCCTTTAACCGTCAAGCAGATACGCATCACTGCGAATATCAGCAGCACGAAACTGACTGGGAACAGACAGGAGAGCGACTCCATCTCCGACGATGGGAAATACAGCAACAGTGCGATGACGAACACCCCCACAGCCAGGATCAGACCGATCAGCGGCATGCCCAGCAACGAGCGCGTGACTACCCGCTCCAACTCGTCGAGGTGAGGGCGCACAATCTGCGCCGTGAGCGACAAGTAATCATCAGAGGAGCGTATGGTGAGCGGCGCGCCGTGTGCCTCGCCAAAGGCTGCCAGCCGCTCGCGGTGGGCGGCGAACATGTCGTTGAGTCCGCCTGATACCGACTGCGCCACGTAATCCGGGCGTTCAATCCTGATCGCAGTGCGATGGTGCGTCTGAAGCAGCGCGCCGTCTCTGAACATCGAGGTCAGCAGCAAAGCAGGGTGCTGGACCAGCGGATCAAAACACAGCACGGCAGCGACCCTCGCGTCCCAACTGCTGTAAATCCAGTATCGTATGGGCCCAATTTTGCCAATCCCCCTGACCCTGGTGACACCCAGCCGGGTATACTCTCGTATCACCAGCTGCTGCGCCAACGGTTCAAGCTCCGGCGGGAGTTCGGCATCCTGCTCGTCGTCGGGAGTCGACTCCTGGGCCATCTGCTGCCGGTTGCGCGGCCTCAGGACGCGGAGCACCAGGTAGATGTCGACCAGCAAAGCCGCCGCTGCCAGCCCTGTCGCTGCCAGGATGATCCCGAACAATACAGCGCCGGGATTGACCGGGGACCTGTCCGGGCGCGAGGCAATGGCGACGATGATGATCCCGGCTATCAGTGTGGCCAGGAAGCCCAATCGCAAGCCGAGACGCTGCCGCTTCCTTTGCTGGCTCTCTGGAGGTGAAAAGGGCGTCCGCTTCGGCAGGAGATTCGGGTCAAAGTGAAAGAAAGGCCCCCACGCGCGGTTAAGCTCCAGGAAACCGGCCACCATCGCAAGCCCGATCATAAGAGAGGCCGCAACCCGCAGCCTATAATGGGGTGGCGTCTCCCCTCTGATGCCTGGGGCTGCGTCTGGTTGGGGCGCTTCCCCCGGTGAGAGAGCGGTGTAAATGATTAAGATGACGGCAGTGAAGATGCAAATAACAATGAACAGACGGCTCAGAGATCTGGCCCTCATCAATCCCCCTCTTGTGCTCCCGCCTGGACGCTCACCCGGTCACGGCGGCCTACGGCTCCCTGCTTTCCCGGCTTAGCCAGGGGGCTGTGAAGATGCTTTTAACCGTCAGGTACGTATACGTCACTGCCAATACCAGCAGCAGGTAGCCAGCCGGGATCAGACAGGAGAGCGACGCCATCTCCAGCGATGGGAAATACAGCAGCAGCGCGATGCCGAAAAACCCCACAGCCAGAATCAGGCCGGTCAGCGGCATGCCCAGCCACGAGCGCGTAAGCGCCCGCTCATACTCGTCGAGGTGGGGACGCACGATCCGCTCACCAAGCGTAAGGTAATCCTCAAGGGAGCGCACGGCGAGCGGCGCACCGTGTGCCTCGCCAAAGGCTGCCAGCCGTTCCCGGTGGGTGGTGAACGTACCGTCGAAATCGCCTGGTACCGACCGTGCCACGTAATCCGGGCGCTCAATCCTGATCGCAGTGCGATAGTGTGTTTCCAGCAGCGCACCGTCTTCGAACATCGAGGTTAGCAGTAAATCAGGGTGCCGGGTCACCGGATTAAAGCACAGTGTGGCGGTGATTCCCCCGTCCTGATCGCTGTAAACCCAGTACCGCGTGAACGCAGCTTTGCCAAACCCCCCGGCCCTGGCGACACCCAGCCGGGTGTATCCCCGCTCCGCCAGTTGCTGCGCAAACGGCTCAAGCTCCGGCGGGAGCTTGGCATCCTGCTCGATGTCGGGCGTTGGCTCCTGGGCCAGCCGCTCCCGGTTGCGCGGCCTCATAACGCGGAGCACCAGGTAGACGTTGACCAGCGAAGCCGCTGCTAACAATCCCCCCGTTGCCAGAACAATCCCGAACCACAGGGAGGCGGAAGGGAGCCTGTTCGGGCACGAGATAGCAGTGACGATGGTGACCACAAAGACCAGTGAGACCAAAAAGCCAACTAACCTGGCAAGAAGGTGCCACTTCTCCTGCTGTCGCCCTGGAGGTAGAAAGGGTATCTGCTTCGGCTGGAGATTGATTTTAAAGCGTAAGAAAGGCCCCCACGCACGGTTGTGCACGGCAATACTGCCGGCCACCATCACCAGCCCGACCACAGCGGAGGCCATCTCCCGCAGCTCATAGCCGGGTGGGGGCCCTCGTTCTATATCCGGCTCGGAATCGAACCTGGGTACGGCGCACTCCCTCTGGTGGAATGCATTGAAAATGAGCAGGATGACGGCAATAAAAATGAGAGCATAGACCGACAGATTGTCCAGGGTCTTGAAGTTCATCGCGCCCCTTTCTTTGTAATCCCTCCTTCACGTCGCCCAGTCCCGGCGGCCCGACCGCCTACGGCTCCCCGCTTTCCCGGCTTAGCCGACGGGCTGTGATGGTGCTTTTTACCGTCAGGTGTGTAAACACCCCTGCGAATATCAGCAGCGTGAGGCTAATTGGGAACAGACAGGAGAGCGACTCCATCCCCGGCGATGGGAAATACAGCAGCAGCGCGATGACGAGCACCCCCACATCCAGGATCAGGCTGATCAGCGGCAGGCCCAGCCACGCGCGCGTACACGCCCGTGCAAACTCGTCGGCGTGAGTGCTCACGTTGTGAGTGCTCACGTTGTGAGGGCCCACAATGTGAGTGCCCACAATGTGGGGGCTCACAACCCTCTCACCAAGCGTAAGGTAATCCTCAAAGGAGCGCACGGCGAGCAGCGTGCCGTGTGCTTCGCCGAAGGCCGCCAGCCGCTCCCGGTGGGCGGTGAACATGTCATCGAAACCGCTCGATACCACCTGAGCCACGTAGTCCGGGCGCTTGATCCTGATCAGACTGTAATGGCGCGTTTCAAGCAGCGCGCCGTCTTCGAACCTCGAGCTCAACAGTAAAGCAGGGTGCCGGGCCAGCGGATCAAAGTACAGCATGGCGGTGAGCCCCGCGTCCTGACCGCTGTAAATCCAGACCCGCATGAACGCAGCACTGCCACATCCCTCAGCCCTGATGACGCCCAGCCGGGTATATCCCCGCTCCGTCAACTGCTGCGCCAGCGGTTCAAGCTCCGGCGGGAGCTCAGCGTCCTGCTCATCGTCGGGCGTCGCCTTCTGGGCCAGCCGCTGTTGGTTGTACGGTCTCAGGACGTGGAGCACCAGGTAGATGCTGACCAGCGAAGCTGCTGTTGCCAGCCCCGCCGCTGCCAGGATGAGCCCAAACAATATAGCGCCGGGATTGACCGGGAACCTGTCCGTGCGCGCGCTGATGGTGACGATGATGAACACAAAGGCCAGTGCGAGTAAAATGCCCAATCGTGTGCCGAGGCGTGACCGCTTCCTTTGCAGGCGCTTTAAGGGCGTGCGCTTCGGCCAGAGATTGGTTTCAAAGCGCAGGAAAGGCCCCCACACGCGGTTGAGCACGGCAATACCGGCCACCATCACCAGCCCGGTCAAACAGGAGGCCGTCACCCGCGTCCCATAGTCGGGTGGGGGCTCTACTCCTATGTCCGGGGCTGGGTCTGGTTGAGGCGCTTCCTCTGAGGAAAGGGCGGTGTGAATGATAACAACAATGACGGCAATGAAGATGAGAATAAAAAAGACGAACAGACGGCTCAGAGATCTGGCCTTCATCAACTCCCCTCTCTTCCCCCCTTGAAGGGCGGTGTGACTGCAAAGCGGGAGGGGATCGCTTTACCGGCGTCCTGAACTGCCGGTGTTGTCTCGCTTAGATGTTCATCGGCATGATGCCTTCCGCGCCGAGGCGGCCCGCGATCTCGTTGAGGTTGTTGGCGGCGACGATGTTAGGCTGCGCCAGCACGACCGGCGTCGCCCGACGCTGGGCCGCCAGGCAGGCTTCGGCCATCGGCGGCACCAGCCCCATGATCTCGCAGCCCATCTCGGTCTTGACATCGCTCAGTCCCAGCGCCCCGGCCGATCCGGCCCGGTTGACGACGACCGTGCCCACGCGCCCGGAGCCGACGCCCCACGACCTGACCAGGTCGAGCGTCGCCCGCCCGGCTGCCAGGCAGGTCGGCTCCGGCTCCACCACCACCACCACGAAGTCGCAGCGGCGCAGTGCCGCCCAACTGGCCCCCGAAGGGGCGCTCGGCAGGTCGACGACGACGAAGTCGGCCAGGTTGGACAGGCCGTTGAGGATCGCCTCGGCCTGCCTGGGATCGACTGCCTTGTACTCGGTCACCTGCTGCGGCCCGAACAGCACCCGCACCCCGAAAGGGGTATCGCTCAGGTGCAGGTTAAGCTGCTGCGGGTCGATGCGCTCAGGCGCCAGGCCGAGCAGATTCCACAGCCCCCGGTCGGGCGTCTTAGACAACTGCGACGAGAACGTGCCGTAGTGCGCCCGTAGCTCCGCCGCGACCACCTGCCGCTGGCGCATCGCCAGCGACGCCGCGACGTTCAGCGCGACGGTCGTCGTCCCGACGCCGCCCTTGGCCCCGATGAACCCCAGCACCCGGCCAAGCTGGACAACCGGCTGCGACGGCACCTCGCGGGCGCGCTCGGTCCGTGCCAGGAGCGCCTCCACGCGCGCCACCATCTCGCTCATGTCGACCGGTTTGGTGACGTAGTCGTCCGCCCCGGCTTGCAGACCGGCCACCTTGTCGCTGCTCTGCACCCGCGCGCTGAGCATGATGATAGGCAGCGTGGCCTTATCCGGCATATCCCGGATGCGGCGGCACACCTCCAGGCCGTCCATATCGGGCATCATGATGTCCAGGATGATCAGGTCGGGATCATCGCTGATCACTTTGGTCAGGCACTCCATGCCGTTTTTCGCCACGAGGGGGGTGTGGCCTGCCCTTTGCAGCGCGATCTCAAGCATCTGCACCATGTTCGGTTCGTCATCGACGATCAGAATCTTGGCAGTCATATCTACTCAGCCCTTCCCCAAGCCTTGATAAAAGTGGGCCTTCCATGAAAAGATAATCATTTCAGGTTGTGCCCATTTCAGGGTACGCTCATTATCGGCCAAAAGCAAAATCGAGGCAAGGTGGGGGCCACGAATGCCTTGTCAGCAAGCGAGCTCTTTCCCCCTTGGACGATTTAATCCGGCCATTGTTTGCCCCCCACCCCCGAACCCCTCCCCCACATTCCGCGCCTTGACGGCGCTGGGGGGAGGGGAGAAGCCGGACGAAGCACATTCCTGTCATGGCCGGATTAAATACTCAAGATGCATCAATGGGGGGACGGATGAGCCGACAGGCTCACAGGGGGGTGGGTAAGCAACGCATCGCGATGATACACAACAGAGCACTCTGTACTGAGCACTCTGTTGCTACCTCACCTCCACCTCGGCCAGCACCACCTGGTCGTTGGCCTGCGGCTGGCCGCCCACGCTGACCGGTACGCGCTCGCCCGTGACCGACTCGTACAGCCCGATCACCAGCGTATAGCGCCCGCCTGCCGCTTCAGGCCACACCGGGATGACGCGCTCGTCGATGATCACTTCGCCGGGCAGCCAGGTCGTCATCAGCCACGCGTCCCCCGACGGCGTGTCGTCGAACTGCCCGTAAAGCTGCCCGTCGGCGCCGATCAGGTGGTTGAAGATGTGGTAGTTGTCCCCCGGCGTCTCGACCGCGAGCCAGTACAGCGTCAGGCCGATCTCGCCGCCGGGGCGGCTGCGACCGGTGTCCAGGTCGTAGCCCAGCAGCCGGATCGAGCCGCCGAAGTCGACCTCGAAGGGGTGATCGATGTGCGGCACCTCGAACAGGTGCTGGCGCAGGCTCAGCGTCATGTCGGCCAGCTTGTTGTCCCCCTGCGTGATGGGCAGCGGATCGCCGTCCGCCGAGAGAAGCAGCACGCGCAGCTCCGGGTTGGCGTCGGTGGGGATGTCCAGCGGCACCTCGAAGCGGTGGAAGGTGCTCACCTGCTCCCCTGCCCCCCACTGGGACGTGGGGTACGTGTCCGGCCACAGGCCGAACGTCTGGGTGAAGAATGGCTCCTCTGCGCCCGGTTGGATAAGTTGCAGCTGCACCCGGTAGTCGGTTGTGGGAGGCTCCAGTGCCAGCCAGTCGAGGGCGATGTCGAGAGGCAGCCCAGGCGCGAGCAGCGTGCTCAGCGTGCTCTTGCGCAGGGCGAGCGTCCCGTCGAGCACCAGCGTGTCCGGTGCGAGCGTGAACTCGGCGGAGGGCTGACTGCGCACGATGAACGGCCCGGCTTGATTGTCGCCATCGCCAAGCGCGTAGCGCGCCCCCTGGCTGTCGTGCACGTTGAAGCGCAGCCAGGCCGGGCCGGGCACCATCCCGGCGGGCACGTCGAGGTGGATGGCCTGCGCGAAGCGGTCGCCGCCCTGCCAGCTTGATTGCGGGTAGCCGATCAGCTCGCCGCCCTTGGCCCACACGTTCCCCTGCCCGTCGGCCAGCTCCGCCAGTGCGAATGCAAGTTGGGTGGGCAGGGGCGGTTGGCCGGTGGGGATCTGCCAGTAGAGTACCAGCGTGATCGTGTCCCCCCGGTAGATCGCGTCGGCGTCGTCGCCCTCGCCGACCAGATCGAACCCGGTCAACTGAGGCGCGTCGACGAAGCTCACGTCCATCTCATGCTCCGGCACGCGCGTCGGAGGGGGCAGATGGTAGAGCGTGAACGCGGGTTGGCCATCGTCGTAGGGAATCGGGGTGGCGTCCGGCGCCAGCCCCAGGTGCTCGATCAGCTCCCCGGAGAGCGGTGAATCCCCAGGTACCAGATACCAGACCGCTTCGTCCGCCGACCACACGAAGTTGCCCTCCGGGTTGAACCATGATGCCCGGTAGTCGCTGAAAAAGGCCAGCGCGCGTGGGGCCATATCGTGGGCGTAGGTGTCGGCGATGAAGACGCGCGTCCCGGTGGGTGGTGGGGTGGCTTCGAGGTAGCGCCCGATCATCGCCAGGTCGGCCTCGTAGATGCGGCGCACCTCGGCGTGAGTGTTCCACACGGTGAAGTAGCTGTGCCAGCTCGTGACCAGGGTTGCGATCAGGCCCGCAGTCGCCAGCGCAGGGATGACCGGGGGCTTCCCCACGACAGGCCAGTGATGCGCCAGCGTCGCCGCCAGTGCGTCGAACCCGACTGCCGTGATCAGGTACAGTGGCACAATCGCGCCCGCAGCGCGCAGAAATGAGGCGTTTGCCTCGTCGATGGCGTTGGGGGCGAGCATTGCCCCGGCCCATAGGAGCAGCAGTGCGTAGGATGCCTGGTTGTCGAATCCTGCCGGGCGCAGGGGGTGCGGATCGCCCCCCCGCTCCGGGCCTGCCTTGCGCTTCGCCCGGACGTAAAATGCGAACCACAGGCAGGTCGCCACGCCGAGGTAGAAGAACACGCTCGTCAGGGGGTCGAAGACCGGGCGGCCTGACACGTGATAGCGCCATTCCTCGTCGCCCTCGATGCTGAACATGCGCGCCACCCCGGCGACCGACTCGCCGACCGGCTCCCAGTCGCCGTCCTCCAGTGCGTAGTCGAGCGCGACCTTCATCGTGTAGATGCGCTGGTTGACGGTGAGGGGGTTGCGCAGCATGTAGATGCCGTAGGGGGCGAAGATGATCAGCCCCACCAGCAGGCTCAGTGCCATGTCCGGCCACTGCTGCCTGATCGCCGCGCGGTGGCTGAAGAACAGCCAGACGAACCAGACGGCGATCACTGCCGGGAAGACGCGGCTGGGGACGTAGGTGTACATCGTCAGGCCCAGTGCGATGCCCCCCAGCAGCCAGTCGCGGCGGTGGTCGCTCCGCAGGCCGCGCTGCATCAGGAAGATGGTCAGGGCGGTGCAGAAGGTGAGCGTCACTGCGCGCAGTGCCCAGCGTGACTCCATGATCGGCCACAGTGAGACGGCGGTCAGACCGGCGGCCAGCAGTCCCACCCGCCGGTTGAACCCCTCGCGCCCGACCGCGTAGGCCAGCAGGACGCTCCCCGTCCCGAACAGGGCCGCCGGGAGCCGGATGGCGAACACCGTCTGGCCCAGCAGGCGCGTGGAGAGCGCCAGGGCGTAGAAGAACAGTGCCTCGCGCCCGAAGTTGGCCCCGAAGTAGAGCGGCCACTCGGCCCCGATGCGGCGTGCATCTATCGCGTTGAACAGCTCGTCGCCGCTGACGCCCGGTGGAGCGCTGCCCAGCCGGTACAGGCGCATCACCAGCGCCGCAATGAGGATCAGCCCCAGCGCCAGGTGGGCCTGCTTACGCCGGTCGGCGCGGATGCTTTCGATGAAGGGTGGTAGCTGCAAGGGAATGACCCCCGTCGTGTGCGAGTCGGTGCGCTGCGCGGGCGCGTGCCGCGCCGCCGGAGAGCATACAACACGGCGGGGGTGTTGGCAAGGGGTTGGCTATGGCCCTTCCCAGGAGCGCGCACAGCGGAAACCGGCATCGCTCCACGAGCCATCAGGTCTTCCCCCGAGCCGGTTGGCGGCGCGTAGGTCGTCCGCATTCTTGGCCCAAGAGCCGCCCCGCAGCACACGTCCATCGTAACTGCCCAGATCGTCCCACTCTTCACGCCCGTCCGCCGGATCGTACGGATAGTGCGCGTACCAGGAGCTCACCCACTCCCATACGGTGCCGCTCATATCCAGCGCGCCCACCCAGGAAAGACCGTCCGGCTTGCTGCCCACCGTCAGGACCTGGTCGTCCGAGTTCTCGATGTATATGACGTTGTCGGGCACAAACTCGTCCCCCCAGGGATATATCCACCCATCCGGGCCGCGTGCCGCATATTCCCACTCGGCCTCGGTCGGCAGGCGCGCACCTCGCCACTCGCAGTAAGCTGCCGCGGCGAACCAGGTTACTTCGATCACCGGATAGTTGGCATAATCCTCCGGCGGCGTCCAGGTGCCGTCGCTCTCGACCAACAGCCTACTTTTGGCATCTGCGTCAAACCACGTCTCGCCGCCCTCGGTCTGGTTGCCCATCTCGTTCAGGAACTCGGCGAAGAGAGCGTTGGTCACTTCGTACATGTCAATCCAGAATGGTTTGTCAAAACACACTTCGTGGACAGGCTGTTCGTCACTGCTGCCGTCCGTGCTGCCCATCATGAAGCACCCCACCGGGACGAGCAGCATCTTCACGCCGTCAAATTCCTCTGTCCTCGACACCCAACCATCGTTATTCGTCACCGGCTCGAAGCCCAATGGGAGAGGTGTCTCGGTTGGGGTGGGTGTGCCGGTGGGGGTGGGGGTGGGCGTGTCGGCCGGGGCTGGCTCCGGCTCCGCCCAGGGGTGGGCACAGCGGAAACCGACATCGTTCCACGAGCTACCAGATCCTGCCCCGGTCCGTTTTGCGGCGCGTAGGCTGTCCGCATTGCTGTGCTTTGAGCCGCCCCGCAGCACGCGGTACATGTAACCGCCCAGATCGTCCCACTCTTCACGCCCGTCCGCCGGATCGTACGGATAGTGTGCGAGCCAGGAGCTGACCCACTCCCATACGTTGCCGCTCATATCCAGCGCACCCGTCCAGGAGAGAACGTCCGGCTTGCTGCCCACCTCCCGGACCTGGTCGTCTGAGTTCCCAACGTATACGGCGTTGGCGGGCACAAACTCGGCCCCCCAGGGATACACCAGCCCGTCAGGACCACGTGCCGCATATTCCCACTCGGCCTCGGTTGGCAGACGCGCATCTCGCCACTCGCAGTAAGCCACCGCGCCGTACCAGGTTACTTCGATCGCCGGATGGTCGGCGTACCCCTCCAGCGGCGTCCAGGTGCCGTCGCTCTCCCGAATCGGCGTACTTGCGGCATCTGTGTCAAGCCACGTCTCACCGCCCTCGGTCTGGTTGCCCATCTCGTTGAGGAACTCGGCGAACCGGGCGTTGGTCACCTCATAGACATCGATCCAGAATGGCTCATCGAAGCACACCTCGTGCGCTAATTGCTCGGCTTCAAACAGACTTCGCTGGCATTCATCGGTCCCTCGCTCTTGCTCACACAGTTCAAAGGCATAGTCGACTTGCTCGTCCGTGCTGCCCATCATGAAGCACCCCACCGGGACGAGCACCATCTTCACGCCGCCAAATCCCCCTGTCCTCGGCGCCCAGCCATCGTTATTCGTCACCGGCTCGAAGCCCAATGGGAGAGGTGTCTCGGTTGGGGTGGGCGTGTTGGTTAGGGCAGGTGTATTGGATGGGACAGGCGTATTGGCCCGGGTTGGCTTATTGCTCCCACTCAACATCGAGGGGATCACCAACAAGGCGATCATCAATCCGCAGGCCAGCAGCCCAGCGGCCACCACCCCGGCCCCCCCCCACAGCGGCCTGATGCCGCGCCGTACGCGCGGCGGGGTTGGCTCCGCTTCCGGCTCGACCGGCGGCTCTGGCCTAACCAGCGTTTGCTCTGGCCCCGGCGCGGCCACCTCGACCAGCGGTTCAACCGGGGTTGGTTCCGGCTCCGGCTCCACGACGACCGGCTCTTCGCGCTCCACCGGCGCGACCTCCGTCTCCGGCAGCAGCTCGTGCAGCGCGGCCTGCGCCGAGGAGCGCACCAACGTGTCCGGGTCGTTCTCCGCAAGCGCCTGGAGCCTGCTCAACGCCTGGGCCGCTTCCTCGCTCGTCGCATCCGCCTGCACCAACTTGCGCAACTCCCCCAAGGCGACCAACCGCTGCATCGGGTTGTCGCTCTCCGCCGCCTCGACTATCCAGCGTGGCAGCTCGACCACCTCGCGCACCGACAGGATGAAGTCGCCGCCCTGGCTGCCCATCAGCGACGCGTACTGCGGCGACTGGAGCGATTGTGAGTGCTGCGCGACCTGATCCTGCAAGTACCCCGCCAGGTGGAACGCCCGCAGCACGCCGCCGGGCATCGGCGCGGCCCCGCGCAGCCCGTCCAGCAGGAAGCCGGTGAACAGCGAGTGCCCGCCCGGCCCCCAGAAGTCGCTCACCGTCTGCTCGCGCATCCCGGCGGTGATGACCTGCCGCGCGCGCCGGACCAGCAGGTCGCTCACCTGCCGCTCGACGCCGGGGGCCATCTCGCGCACGGTGGCGAACCCGGAGAAGCAGGCGTCGATCAGGAAGAGCACGTGCTTGGCGTAGATGCGGTTCGCCAGCCGGGTCAGCCGGTCCATCTCGATGGTGGTGTAAACGTCGCCCGCCTCGGCGTCGTGGGGCACGATGCAGCCGATCTCGCCTTCCGCCGTGTCGAAGGTCACGCCGTGCCCGGCGAAGTAGATCAACACCCGGTCGTCGGGGTTGACCTTATCGCGCCGTGAGAGCGGATCGTGGAGCGCGCGTAGGATCGCCCGCTGGGTGGCCTGCCCGTCGACCAGCGTGACGATCTGCTCCTGCTTGAAGCCAAGCTCGCTTTGCAGCACGTCGGCCAGCTCATGCACGCCCTTGACCGCCGTGCTGAGCGGCGGGAACGCCGGTGGGTAGGCGTCGATGCCGATCAGCAGCGCGTGCGAACCGCTGTAGCGATCCTGGTAGGGTTGCTCACTCATGGGGATGTCCCTCCGCTCAGGAGAGGTGTTCCAGACTCACCCACATGATATATGGGTCTGCTCTAACAGTCAAAGCCGCCCGCCCACGTAAAAAAGCGCCCCTCTGCCGAGAGGCGCCCCTTGTGAAGCGTGGTTTTCGGATGGCGATTGTGGTCAGGTGGTGACGGCGCTCACCGGGAGCGCGAAGAAAAAGGTGCTCCCCTGGTCGACCTCGCTCTCAACGCCTATCCGCCCCTCATGCGCCTCGATGATCCCCTTCGAGATGTACAGCCCCAGGCCGGTGCCGCTTCCGGCCCGCTTTGCGGCGTCGTCTGTCTGATAGAACTTGTTGAACAGCTTCGGCACGGAGTCCGGCGCGATGCCCGGCCCGTGGTCGATGACCCTGACCAGCACCTCCTGGTCGGCCAGCTCCCCTGTGACGTGAATCGGCTGCCCGGCCTCCGAGAACTTGATCGCGTTGCCGATCAGGTTGGTCAGCACCTGCTGCAGGCGGTTTGAGTCGGCCCGCACGATCAGCGGCGTGTCCCCCGGCTCGCAGGTGAGTGGGATGTCTTTCTCCCCGGCCAGCGCCTGCAGGTATTCCACCGCCGCCGCGAGCGTATCCCGCATGTCGAACACGTCCAGCTTCAGCCGCAGGTGGCCCGCTTCCAGCCGGGTGATGTCCAGCAGGTCGTTGACCAGCTTGATCAGGTAGTCGGTCCGCTCGGACGCTCTCATCAGGAAGTCCTGCTGAACGTCCGGGTCCGTCACCATGCCCTTGAGCAGCAGTTCCAGGAATCCTCTCAGGGCCGCCAGCGGGGTTCGCAGCTCGTGCGAGACGCTGGCGATGAACTCGTCCTTCATCTGGACGAGCGCAAGCTGCTCGCGCCGTTTCTGCGTGATGTCGTCGATCACCACCAGCACCTCGTCGGAGTCGGTGATCGGCGAGACCTTGATCTCAAAGTAGAGTGCCTCCCCGTCCAGATCGAGGAGATGTTCAAAGGTGCTGGTGCGACCGGTCTCGCGCGCCGTCGCCAGCGCGGACAGCATCGGGTCGATCATCCCCGCCGGGAGCACGTTGACCAGCGCCTCGTGGGGGGCCGCTCCCGCTTCTTCCAGGATGGGTGGGAAGCCGGGGGGAGCCATGAAGGCTGAAAGGTGGCCGTCTTCGTTCACCAGCAGCAGCATGTTGGGCATCGATGAGATGACCAGGTGCAGATGCCGTCGGCTCCGGTACAGGGCCTGCTCGGCCTGCCGCTGCTCGTCGCTGGCCTCGGCCGTCACGCGGGCCAGCTCGCCGGCCATGGCCCGGTACTTCTCCGCCAGAGTGTCGATCTTGTAGCCCAGATCGGCCCATATCCCGTCCGGGGCTGCGTCCCCTGTTTCTGGTTCAAGCACCCCGCTTTCGCGTGCGGCCCGGTCGACCCTGTCGCGCAGAGCGGCCAACTGTTCCATCATGTCGTTGAATGTCGCAGCCAGCATCCCCGGCGGGCCGTCCTCTGCCACCGGCAGGCGTGCGGTGAAGTCGCCGCTCTTGAGGGCCTGGAGCACCTCAAGCAGGTCGCCCGGTTGGGATTCTGTGTAGGGGGTCATCGTTTTGGTTCCCTGCTGGTTATGAAATGCGCCAGAAACCCGGTCGGTCCGGCGCAATTTGGATTTATTATGGGGAAAAATCGAGGTCGGGGCAAGCGAATGGCGTAACAGATGTGTTGCAGTCTTTGATGGCTATTCGCCATATCCCGCGCGCCCCTGCTCCTTTTGCGCGTAGATGTGTGCCAGAACCATCCGGCTGGCCTCCGCTTCGCTCAATGATGGATCACGCTGGCGGAGCCGGAAGGCGGCGGCGCGTCGTGCCGCATCGCTCATCGAAAGCCCTTTTTGTGCCCGCTGGGCCGGTGTCAGTTGGCGCGTGATCGCCATCTGCACCCGGTCCACCTCGGCGAATGCCCCCCGTATCTCCGCGATGATCTCTGGGGTGAGTTCGAATTGTGTCACCGGCTTCGAAGAAGCTTCCATAACAACCTCGGCGTGAAAGATGCACCCAGCAGGCTTATCCCTCCCCCCGCAGCTCCGCCAGCCACGCGGCAACGCGCGCCTCGTAGCCCAGGTCGCCGGGCGTGTACCAGCGCCTGCCGACCAGCTCGTCGGGCAGGTACTGCTGCTCGATGTAGTGCCTGGGGTGGCCGTGCGGGTATTGATACGATGGGTGGTCGGACTTCCGGTCGCGCGGGCTGATGCGCAGGTGGGGTGGCACCACTGCGCTCACCCCCTCCTCCAGCGCCTCCATCGCCTCGAAGACCGCCAGTGCGCTGTTGCTCTTGGGCGCGGTCGTCAGGTAGAGCGTCGCCAGCGTCAGGTGAAACACTCCCTCCGGCAGCCCCACCCACTCGAACGCGCTGGCGCACGCGCTGGCTACCACGATGGCGTTCGGGTCGGCCAGCCCGACGTCCTCCCCGGCCAGGATCAGCAGCCGCCGCATGATGAAGCGCGGGTCCTCCCCCGCCTTGACCATCTTCGCCAGCCAGAAGAGCGCCGCGTCCGGGTCCGAGCCGCGCACCGACTTGATGAACGCGCTGATGGTGTCGTAGTGCTCGTCGCCGCCCTTATCGTAGCGCACCGCCCGCCGTTGGATGCTCTCCTGTGCCACTGCCAGGTCGATGTGGATCGTGCCGTCCTCTTCCGGCGGCGTGGTGAGCACGGCCAGCTCCAGCGCGTTGAGCGCGTTGCGCGCGTCCCCGTCGGCGATCCGCACCAGATGCTCGAATGCCTCCTCGTCGACCTCGATCCGCCGCAGCCCGAAGCCGCGCTCGTCGTCGCCCAATGCCTGCCGCAGAACCTTGCGGATGTCGTCGTCGCTCAGCGGCAGCAGCTCGAAGATCCGCGAGCGGCTCAGCAGTGGCCCCACGATCTCAAAGGTGGGATTCTCGGTCGTCGCCCCGACCAGGATCACCATCCCCTGCTCGACGTGCGGCAGCAGCGCGTCCTGCTGGGCCTTGTTCCAGCGGTGGATCTCGTCGATGAACAGCACGGTGCGCGTGCCGTACAGGGTGCGCCGCTCCTTGGCCGCCGCGATCACCTCGCGCAGGTCTTTGACGCCAGCCAGCACCGCGCTCATCGTCTCGAAGTGGCTGGCGGTGCGGTTGGCGATGATGTTGGCGAGCGTCGTCTTGCCGCTGCCCGGCGGCCCCCACAGGATGATCGAGGTCAGGCGGTCGGCCTCGATGGCGCGCCGCAGCAGCCGCCCCGGCCCGACGATGTGCTCCTGCCCGGCAAACTCTTCGAACGTCTGCGGGCGCATGCGGTACGCCAGCGGTGATTCTTTTTTGAACTGCTCCTGTCGGCTGTGCTCGAATAGGTCCATTGGCTGCGCCCTCCCGTGTGAGGATGAGTCTACACGTTGAGGGCACGCGGGGCCAGTTGGGGGGGAGGTGTGGTCGGTGCTCAGTTCTCGCCGCCGATTGGTAGTGTAACCAGAGGCGATAGTGCACTGTCGATTAAAAACTTCATGATGCTCTCAGCAGCGGAAGCTCACACACTCGCACGGCTTCGGCGGCGTACCGCAGCGCCTCCTGAATGTCCTCGCGCTCCAGGTCGGGGTAGGCGGCCAGTATTTCGTCTCTGCTCATGCCGTCCGCCACCATGCCGACCACCGTCGCCACCGGGATGCGCAGCCCCCGGATGCAGGGCACACCCCCCATCTGCCTGGGGTTGACTGTGATACGTTGATACGTCATAACGGTCTGTCCTCCGCGCTTAGTTTACCCCGAAACACCAGCCGGTGCTTTCTTATATCATGCCCCCTCTGCGGATCGAACTTCCACCCCCACGCGGAGTGAGTATAATGGATGCCATTACCCGTCGCTCAACCCGTGCGTTCCACCCTGGAGGTTCCGATGCACATTCACCAGGTCGATACCGGCAAGCGCCGCGAGGTCAGGCGCTTCATTCGGCTGCCCTACAAGCTGTACGAGGACTGCCCCCAGTGGGTGCCGCCCATCCTCCCCGAAGCCCGCCGCCAGCTTGACCGCCGCAACAACCCCTACTACCAGGTCAACGATGCCGCCTTCTTCCTCGCCGCGCGCGATGGTGAGGACGTGGGCCGCATCTGCGTGATGCACCCCCGCCACTACAACGACTTCAAAGGCACACAGCACGCCTTCTTCTACCTGTTTGACAGCATCGACGATCAGGCCGTCGCCGATGCCCTGTTCGACGCTGCCGCCGATTGGGCCGTGCAGCGCGGGCTGGATACCTTTCGCGGGCCGCTGGGCTTCATGGCCTACGACGGCTTCGGCATGCTGGCCGAGGGCTTCGAGCACCGCCCGGCCATCGGCATTCCCTACAACCACGCCTATTATCCGAAGCTGGCCGAGAATTGGGGCTTTGAGTTGGAGGAGCGCGTGCTGTCCGGCTACATCGACATCGACCGCGTCCGCGCCGAGTTCCCCCAGCGCATACTCGACATCGCCGAGAAGGTCCGGCAGCGCTACGGCTTCGAGATCAAGACCTACCCCACCAAGCGCGCGATCATCAAGCACGTCGCCCCCCACATCGCCGAGGTCTACAACCGCAGCCTGACGCACATCGCGGGCGATCCCCCGCTCTCCCCGCAGGAGGTCAGCGTCGTCATCAAGAACATGATCGTCGTCGTCCACCCCAGGCTGCTCAAGTTCATCGTGGACAAAGAGGGCGAGTTCATCGGCTTTATGTTCTGCTTCCTGGACATCTCGGCGGCGCTCCAGCGCTCACGCGGGCGGCTGTTCCCCTTCGGCCTCTTCCACCTCCTGCTTGAGCTTCGGCGCACCGATTGGGTCAACTTCAACGGGATGGGCATTCTGCCCGAACACCAGGGCTTTGGCGGGACGGCGATCATGTACGCCGCGCTCTTCGAGGCCATCCAGGCGTTTCCGCGCTTCAAGCACGGCGACGTGACGGAGATCTCCGAGTTCAACCCGCAGAGCCTCAACGAGATGAAGAAGTTCGGGGTGGAGTATTACAAGACGCACCACGTTTATCGGAAGGGGTTGGGGTAAGGGGGAAGTGGGCGACCCGGATAAAACAGCGTCGAGGTCTTATGGGGCGACCTCGACGCGTGGTGTGCTCTGTCTACTGCTTACGCACTCCACTTTGGAAACCTATTTCTAGAATACCGGTCACGACGGATAGCATGGCCATATCAAAGCCAGTGTAGCGCGGGAATACTGATGGCTTCTTCTCAACATCAACAAAGAACAAATAATATTCTCGATCTGACAGGCTGAGCTTGGCTATCGCAAGCGCCTCTACTACATCCTGAAAGATACTTGGTGCTTTTACTAATTTAGCATCGAAGAAGGTGGCTGGTAATCCGTCCATCCAGGCTTTATTATCGACAGGGAGACGCCAATTTAAACTGCACAGACGCTTGATCAAAAAAGAATCACTATAAGGGGCATGACGGACTTTGAGCGACTCTTCCACTATTTGCAATGCGTCACCAGCATGAGGATCACTCTCTTTCCCCCGGTAACCCATAAAGGCCAGGTCTGCGTCAAGTACAGGGCACATTGTTTCGGCGAGTATAGAGAGTATCGATGTTCGGGCTGGATCGGTCGGTTCTATGTCCAAATCGTTGACCATCGAAGCGAAACGCTTTAGATAGGCCAGGAAGTTCCACAGCTTGTCGGAGACGGTGCTGATTTGGGTAAAGGAGACGGCAGCGTTTGCCGGGTCAAGCGTGATCGCCTGTCTGAAGTCGGCAATCGCCCGGTCCTGTTCGCCCCTGTCGATATAGACAAAGCCGCGGCTGAAGAGGGCAGTGGTGTTCTTCGGGTCGAGCGTGAGCGCCTGATTGAAGTCGGTAATCGCCTGGTTGGACTCCCCTTTGTCGAGGTAGGCGAGACCACGGTTGGCGAAGGCAGGGGCACACTCCGGGTCAAGCTTGATCGCCTGATCGTAGTCGGCGATGGCCGCGTCCGGGTCGTCCAGTTTACTGTGCGCAATGCCCCGATATAAGTACAGTCGTGGTTCGTTTGGCATGTGCTCAGAAAGCGTCGTGATTGCTTCTATGGCTTTCTGCCATTGCTCCTGACGAGCGTATTCGTCCGCAGACCTGGCGTGTGCTTGAACCATCTCTGACTCTAGTTCCGCCAGTTTCTGCCGAGCAGCTTCTCCCTCCTCAGCTAGACCCCTGTACTTTTTCAGTTCGCTCTTTTGTTCTCTAATATGTTCCAATAGGAAGCTTCCCATCTTTTCTGGGATGCCTCCTTGTATAAACATCGCGCCCCTGCCCAGTTCGATGAAGCCTCCCTCACGTTCTACCCGTGCGTGGTCTGCTTCTTCCAGCTTTTCTAATTGCCTCCAGAATATATCAGCAAAACCTAAGGCAGTCCCCATGATCCCGGCTCCCCACCATACCCATTCTTGCACATGGGGAGGGGCAAAAAAATACACTACGAGCGATACAAGCGCTAAGAAGCCCCAGATTCCTAGTGTGAACCGCCAAAAGCCGAGAAAAGAGCGTTTCACTGTATACCTCCTTACAAAGGGGCTTTCGTTGTCACTATTTTACAGCGATACTGCTTAGGAGCCAATTGAGAAGACGATAGCTCAGTTACAAACAACCTGCGTGCGGATCAAGGCAAGCCCATAAGACTTGCTGAATCTCATCTGCCACAAAGGGCTTGTATAGGAAGTGTGTTTCAGGAATCCCAAGGGCGAGTGCGCGATCCTTGACCGTGCGTCGTGTGCCGGTCGCCGTGTCTTTAACGGTTGCATCCCAAACCCCTGATGCAATAACAATGGGCAGGGGGGCCGGGTTCCCGTGCTCTGCAAATTCGCCTTCCCTTATTCGCTCTGCAACTCGCAGCCCACTGTCTTCGAACTCAATGCCCCAATCATCCATCATAATATCCAGAAAAACAACGTCATAAGACGATGTTGACAGTTCCTCCACTGCTTCATCGATTGAGGCCACCAACGTCACCGCATGTTTGAGTTCTTTCTCCATGTAAGTGACTACCGTACCTTCAACCTGCCATTTGGCATCTTCGAGATAAAGGATTTTGGCCATGTTGACCCTCCCTGGTACTGGCTTCTTTACCTTTCTGGCTGCTCGATAGGAAGCTCGATAACGAACCACACAAGATAACCCGCAAGAGGCATGGAGTTCTTGTATCGCTGGCCTGAGTGACAATCACACCACATTCTTCCCCTATGTGCTTCGATAATACGACGTGCATGGAATAACCCCATGCCTTCTCCTTCCTCGCGAATGGCTTTACGGCTTCGCCTGCCTCGATAACCACGCATGAAGATCAGGTTCTTTTCGTCTTCTACTATCCCCTGGCCGAAATCCTCAATATATAGTTGCGCTCTTTTACCGAATGTCCCTTCTTTTTCTCCCTTATATATACGAACCTCTCTGCCGTCGTGAGAGTATTTGATTGCATTGTCAAGTACATACCCGATTGCTTCTGCAATCTTCGCTCTGTCTGCTTCTACTATCGGAAGCTCGGCCACGCTTGGATATACATTAATACGAATGTCTTTTTCCCTGGCGATAGGCTCGTAAAGTGCAACGCACTCTTCAACGATAGAAGCCAGAGAGACGTGTGAGAATTCATAAGTCTGCTCGGTAACTGCTGCAAAAGAAAACACAGGCGCTCTGACAGCTCGTTGGATGAGTATGCTGGCGGCATCTAAACTACCCAGTGCTTTTAGAGCTTCTTCTCTGGAGTAGATCTTTCCGCCCTGTATGTAGTCGGCAATAATCCTGATACCGGTCAATACGGGTTGCATCACCCGGCGAGAGTAGTGCGAAAGGAGTGTGGCCACTTCACTCCAGGTGTTTGTCCTGGCTTCCAAATCCGAGAGTTGTGCTGAGCTGAGAGCACGCATCATCACCAGTTCTGACACCTCTTCAAGAAAGGGGCGCTCTTGTTCCAATTCTTGTGAAGGCAGATGTGAAAATGGGCCCCACAGAAGAACAGATCGGTACTCACCTGATAGATGCATCTGGCAGAGTATAGTTGCATTGCTGAAGAAATCGGTGGCTTCTCCTTTGAGACTGCGGTCTAGAAGCCGCTTGATATCTCTCCGATTTATCCACAATTTGAGGAACGGTGGCTTAGTTGAGAAGGGGGCGGCATCACTTCCCTCAACGAGACTGGTTGTATATTCGGACGAAAAACCTGCTCTGCGCCAATTAAAGTGATTAATCCCGGCTTGGATGCCATCGTCCATCCCCATAAATACGAATGGGGTCAGCAGGTCTGGATTTCCCTCGTAGGAGATGTACCGGCGAGGACTGACAAACAGGGCCAGGTATTGGGCGCCACAAAAGTCGCACACTTTCTTGAGAATCGGCTGCATTTGGTCGGCAATCTCTGCTCTGCCACCGGTAGTCAGGAAAGTAAACGACTGCCTGAGTGCGTTCCGAAAGCTGCCCTCCAATTCACGCTTGTGCATCTGATATTGGGCACTTGCTACACTCTTGACTTCGTTCACAGCTCTTGAGAAGAGAACCGCAGCGGTAGGCTGTTCCTCCCTTAGTTTGGCAGCAGCTTCGGAGTTTCTTTGCTCCATCTCGTCTATATATCTCTGGACAAATTCGTCACGAGTCTCCAATTTGCCCACATCCAACAGCAGCAACTCTTGTTGCTCCTCTTCCATTTCCTTCAAGGTTCCGATGAAGTTGACAAGGTTCTGTCTCTCCTCTTCATCGTCGGGGAGAAACTGCCCCGAAATCACAACGGCTACAGGAGTTCTGTCGAAAAGAATCGGGCTGGCCTGACCGATCAGATGGGCCAGAGAAGGATACCCGCGTACAAACTCCTCCAGCTTCTCAGGGGTTTCGTAAGCTGCTTGAATAACTTGTCGTGCGACATCTTCATCCCACCGTTGGCATGTTTTCTCCTGTCCCGGTAGGTCCCGCAGATGAACACAGAATGAGGCGAAATGTTCACGCGGATTTACGTGATCGATTCGTCTGAGTACCAGCCGTGTCTCCCCTGAATTCTCGTCGATGAGCTCCTCTATGGGTTCACCCGACTCGTCCAGAACGGGCTCGAGTATGGTGAGCGGCCTGCTGAGAGTCTCGCACCAACCGGATACCAGCAGAGAGATAAACCTCTCACGATCTGCTACCCTATCCCTGGGGCCAATCATCTGCGTTAGGGATCGGGGATGGAAAGGCCACTGTTTCCAACTCATCTCTGGTTCTCCTGCTGTCTATTCGGATGATTCTCGAATCGGTCGGCGAGACCGCGCGTAGCTTAATTATTACGGGCGGGAGAAACGGTGCACGGCGGCGATGTAGCAACGTAGTTGCATTTTACTTGGATCAGCGTGTAAGTCAAATGTGTAGACTTAGACCCAGGGGAAAAGGGCCAACAGTGCATGCCCCCCTGGCCAAACACCGGTTCTTGTTGATCAAAAGATCACTTGACAACGCCCCATTTCGTGCTATAATTATAGAACGTAAGTTCTAGTTAGCGCCTGCGGGGAACGATGCTCACGTCGGCGGACGGTCGTCGGACGCCGCATCGCGCGGAAAGGATCAACAGCACAGGGGGCATCCCGCCGGTTTGGTGCCGCGCCTACCCGATCAGGCGCGTGGCGTGTGGGGAAAGTGCGACGGCCATCTCCACGTAGGCTCATTTGGTGGTATGTTGGATTCGGGCCACGTCACGTCGTCCTGCCGGGCGGGGCGTTGTGGGAAAGTGCGGCTGCCATCTCACGCAGGCATCGATCCGGCGGAAGCATATGGCAGAACACGTGGAGTGATGCCGTCGACCTGCGGACGGCGCTGCCGGATGCCCGGCGTGCAACCTGGGGCAGATACGCCTCACCGCGCAGGGGGCAAATTGAATACCGGAGCCGTGCTGCTCATCGCCTACCCCTCCCGTCCCAGCGCCCGAAGCAGCAGCGCGCGCAGCTCGTCCACGCGCGGGCGGCCCTTGCTCACCACGTCGAGCACGCACGGGTGCTCCATGATCGCCTGCTCGTGCGCGTCCACATACGCCGACATCACGATCACCGGCACGTCACACAGGGCCGGGTCGTCTTCCATCTCCTCCAGAAAAGCGAAGCCATCCACCACCGGCATCCTCAGGTCGAGCACAATCGCCGCCGGGGTCTCCGCCCGCGCCATTTCCAGCGCGGTCTGCCCGTCCAGGGCCTCGCGGCCCTCGACTCCCAGATCCTCCAGGATGTCGCCCACCAGCACCACCATGTCGCGGTCGTCATCCGCGATCAGCACATAATCTGTCATGTATTTTTCTCCCTTGTCATCTGGAGTTTAACAGCCCCCGCACCGGCCATCAACCCCCCGAAGCTCCCACTTTGCTCACCGGCACTGCGATCCGCCTGGGCGTGTGAGACCTACTGCCCCGCCGTCACCTCCACCTGCCCGGCGAGGGCGTAATCCGGCCCCGCATCCTCGCCCGCCGTGACCGGCAGGCGCAGCCTGCTGGCCGGGTGGTAGATGCCGACCCACAGCCGGTAGTCGCCGGGGGGCAGGTCGGGTGGCAGCAGGATGGCGAAGCGGTCGGTGATCGGCTCACCGGGCTGCCAGGTCGTCATTGGGTATAGGCCCCCGCCCGGCACGCCGTCGTGCTGCGCCCACAGCGTTCCCCCGGCGTCGACCAGATGCGCGAATACGTGGTATGAATCCTGCACCGACGCCGCCGACCGCCAAACCAGTGCCACGCGCACCGCCGCGCCTGGCCGCGCGTGCCGGTCGAGCAGGGCCACCGCCTCCAGGGTGATCGCCCCCTCGAACTGCGCGCCGACCGGCGTCAGTGGCGGGTCGGAGGGGCCGGTGAGGTAGGTCTGGTGATGCAGCAGCCCGTACCATGCCTCGCTTACCCGGTACAGGTGATGGTCGAGTGCCAGAGCCAGTGCCCGCGCCGGGTCGGAGTGTGCCTCGTCGACCAGCACCACTGCCACCCGGTCGCCGTCCGTCCCCAGGTTGAGTGCTTCGAGCGTCGCCTCCGCCGATGTCACGTCGAGCGGCCAGCGGCCCACCGCCAGAGGCACGACGGGCCGCCCGGCGTTGGCCGCCAGTGCGGGTGCGTGGCTCGATGGGAAGACCAGCACCACGTCCGGCTCCGGCCCGGAGGTCAGCGCCGCCGCCAGTGCCGCGTGATCGCCCGTCATTTCCTCCGGCTCCGGCACGGCGCGCCCGGTGACCGCGTCGGCGAGCGCGCCCTCTGCGCCGGTGATCCGGTACAGCGCTATCGTCCCGCTCAGCGCGTAGTAGTTCTCCACAAGTTCCAGGCGTGCCCCCTCCGGCGGGATGCGCTCCGCGCCCTCGTCGCCTTCGTTGCACCCACCCAGCCAGTAGACCTGATCGCCCGCCCCCAGCCAGTCGGCAAGCTCCGCACGCGCCGTGCGGTCGGCGTGCGCGGCCAGTCCCGACCGGGGGCCGAGGTAGTTGTTGATCAGTGACACCTCAAGCCCGTAGCCGAGCACACGCACCTGTGACACCTGGTCCGCGCGCCAGTCGGCCAGGATCTGCTCGACCAGAGGCGTCAGGTCGCCGTCGAAGAAGAGCCGGTATTGCACGTCCCGGTCGATGCGGGCCAGCCGTGCCTGCCGGGGTTCGTGGATCAGCGTCGCGTCGAACCACAGTGCCGGGCCGAGGATGGCGGCCAGCAGTGCGCCCACGGCAATCAGCGCTGCCCCGCGCCGCCACGTTGCCAGACGCCCGGCCCCGACGCGCAGCCCAAGCGCGGCCAGCACAACCAGCGGTGCGCCGTTCGGCAGGTAGTAGCGTGGGGGCAGGATGTCCACGCCGGTGGTTTTGGAGATCAGAGGCACGATGCCGAATGCCAGTCCCGGCAGGGCCAGGAACGCGACCGCGCGCCTGCGCTCGCCCAGCAGCGCCCACGCACCCGCCAGGACAACCAGCGCAATCACCACCCAGCCGGTGTAGCACGTCGCTGCGTCCAGGATGACCGCCAGGTCGGCGTGCAGGCTGGCTGCCATCGCCGGGGAAAATAACTGGCCCAGCAGGGTGTTCTCCAGGCCGGGCCTGAAGCGCTCCCCGGCCACCACCCCGCCCGCCGCTGCCAGTCGGTAGACCGGCACGATCAGTGCGACGGCCAGAGCGGTTGACAGTACGCTCAGTGCCAGCGCCCGCCTGCCCTCCTGATCCCGGCGGGCCAGGATCAGTGCGCCCAGCACTGGCAGTGACAGGTAGGTGATGGCCAGCATCTTGGTCAGGTAGGCCAGGGCCAGCGTCAGAGAAAGGGCCAGCACCCACCCAATACGCGGCTTGCGGGCCAGCCGGAAAACCAGCAGCGTGCTGATCGTCGTGAAGGCTGCCATTTGAGGCTCGGTCAGTGCCTGACGCTCGTGGAAGACGGCCAGCGGCAGGGTGGCGTACACCAGCCCGGAGATCAGCCCCGCCGCCCGCCCGTCGAGGGCGCGCCCCAGCGCGATACAGGCGGCGGTCGTCGTCACGCCGAACAGCGCAGACAGCACCCTGGCCAGCCACAGCCCCTCCGGGCCGGTCGGTTGGAAGGCTGCCAGGACTGCTGAGTACAGCCACTTGTTCTCGTGCAGGCCGGTGAATGGGTGCCCCTGGATGATCTGGTGCGCCCATGAGAGATGCGTCGCCTCGTCAGCCGTCATCGGTGTGCGGGCCGCCGATGCGAAGCGCAGCCCGGCCCCCAGCAGCAGGATCAGCACGACCAGCAGCCAGAATGACCGGGGCGGCGGGCGGTCAGGTGGAGCGCGCATCGCTCACCTCACCCGCGCGGTGTGAGGGGAACGGCCCGCATCAGGGGTACATCCGCCGCAGCGTCCGGGGGAATGGGACTGCCTCGCGCAGGTGCTTTAACCCGCAGATCCAGGCTACCGTCCGCTCGACGCCCAGCCCGAACCCGGAATGGGGCACCGTCCCGAAGCGCCGCAGGTCGAGGTACCACTCGTAGGCGGCGGGGTTGATGCCGAACTCCTCGACGCGCCGGCGGATCAGTGCCAGGTCGTGGATGCGCTCGCTGCCGCCCGTGATCTCGCCGTAGCCCTCCGGTGCCAGCAGGTCGACGCTGCGGCATGCTTCGGGGCGGCCCTCGACGGGCGTCATGTAGAATGCCTTGACCGCCGTCGGGTAGTGGTACACAAAGACCGGGCGGTCGAACTGTCTGGTCAGCTCGGTTTCGTGCGGGGAGCCGAAATCGTCGCCCCACTCGATCTTGAGCAGCTCCTTTTGCTCCGGGGCGCCGGTCTCCTGGCGGATCTTTTGCAGCCGCTCGACGGCCTCGTCGTAGGAGATGCGCGGGAAGGGTGGGGTCACGCTCTCCAGCATCGCCGTGTCCCGCTCCAGGATTTGCTCAAGCTCGACCCGGTGCTTCTCCAGTGCCTGCCGGACGATGTAGGACACGAACTGCTCCTCCATGTCCATCATGTCCTCCAGCGTGAAGAAGGCCATCTCCGGCTCGACCATCCAGAACTCGGTCAGGTGGCGGCGGGTCTTGGACTTCTCGGCGCGGAAGGTCGGCCCGAAGCAGTACACCTTGCCGAAGGCCATGATGTTGGCCTCGTTGTAGAGCTGGCCTGTCTGGGCCAGATAGGCCGCCTCGTCGAAGTAGTCCACTTCGAACAGCGTGGTGGTGCTCTCCCCGGCGGTCGGCGTGATGATCGGCGTGTCCAGGCCAACGTAGCCGTGATCGTCCAGCCAGTCGCGGATGGCCTTGATGACCGTCGCCCGGATGCGCAGCGTGGCCCACTGCCGGGACGAGCGCAGCCACAGGTGGCGGTTGTCCAGCAGGAACTCGGTGCCGTGTTCCTTGGGCGTGATCGGGTAGGGGTCGGCCACCTGGATGATCTCCAGCGCCGTGACGCCCACCTCGTAGCCGCCGGGGACGCCGGGCGCACGTTGGTCGGCGCGCACCGTCCCGGTCACGGCCAGCGATGATTCCTGCGTCAGCGTGGCCCCGGTCTCGAAGACCTCCTCGCTCACGTCGCCCTGGAAGATCACGCATTGGGCGATGCCCGTGCCGTCCCGCAACTGGATGAACTGGAGCTTGCCCTTGTCGGTCTTGTTGTAGACCCAGCCGCGCAGCGTTACTTCCTGGCCTTCGTAGCGGGCGATGTCTTGAATCTGGATGATCTGCGTCACGGTTCTTCTCCTCACCGGTTGGTTGCATGGGGGTTCGGTTCATGGCGATTGTAGCACACGGCGGGGATGGGTCAAGGTGTTTGGGGGGAGCTTCGCCCCTCGCTAGCGGACTCAGGGGACTCCAGTATACTAGTGTGACCATTCTCTCAACACAGCGCAGGCCAACAACGCTGCATTCATTCCAGCCTGGTTCTGGTGGTGATGGTTATCTATCTGTAAAGGGGAGGGCATGATGAACACATGGGCCGGACCGGATCGCCGTAGGTGCTGGCTGCTGGCGGCGGTGGTGCTGCTGCTGGCGGCGCTGGCATGCGGTCCAACAGGCGGGGGTGTCTATTCGTCGACCCAGGCACCCGCGCCGACGGCGACTGAAGAGGAGGTTGCCGAGGGATCGCCGGAGACCGAGCAGGTTGAGGAACAGGAAGAGGAAGAGGGCACCGAACCAACCGAAGAACCATCCGAAGAACCATCCGAGGAGCCGTCGTCCGAGCAGCCCCTACCCACCGTCACGCCCACCTCGTGCTCGCACGACGCGCGCTTCGTCTCCGACGTGACCGTCCCCGACGGGCAGTTGTTCGCGCCCAATACGCCGTTCACCAAGACCTGGGAGTTGGAGTCGACGGGTTGTGTGGCCTGGCCCAACGGCACCAAGCTGGTCTTCGATTCGGGCGATCAGATGGGCGGCCCGTCCGGCGTGGACGCGATCTCCGCCGTGCCGGGACAGAAGGTGCACGTCAGCGTCGATCTGACGGCCCCTGGATCGCCGGGGGTCTACCAGGCTTACTGGCAGCTTGAAGCGAACGGCGTGCGCTTTGGGCAACGGATCTACGTCAAGATTGAGGTGGTCGCGCTGGCCCCGACCGATGAGCCGACCCCGACCGACGAGCCGCCGCCGCCCCCGCCAAGCGGATCACCCGACCTGGTCATTGCCGGTGTCACGTCAAAGCCGCCGCTCATCCTGGACAACCTGCCGATGAAGGTTAAGGTGGTGGTTAAAAACCAGGGCGATGCCGCGGCCCCGGCGTCGAAGTTGGGCTTTGAGTGGGTGAACGCCGGTGCTGCCGGTACGTCGGCGGTCAGTGCGCTCAATCCGGGCGCGTCGCAGGCAGTTAACCTGGGGTTCACGCTCGATACGGGGTCGTATACGCTGAGGCTCACGGCGGACATCGAGGACGTGGTGGACGAATCGAACGAGGGCAACAACGGCCACGACCATGCGGTGGCCGTTCACGACTATTACACCTACTCGACCAAAGAGCTGACCGTCCAGGGCCTGCAGGGCATCGAATTGGACAAAGGCATCGTGTATGCCTCCTTTACCCTATCCACGGTTGACTTCGCCTGGTACATCAACACCGGCGGCGGGGGGATCGTGCAGTACTGGCTGATGCCGCGCAACGGCGCGAAATTCGCGGTCTTTGGGCCGGGAACGCCGGGCATCATCGACTGCATGACGGCCTCGCTGTCGACCAGCAACATCAACGGCGGGCAGTACGTATCTTCGACCCATACCTACACCCCGGCGGACATGCCGGTCGGTACGTACGTGTGCTACCAGACCTCATCCGGTCGCTACGGGGAGTTCCGCGTCAACGCGCTGGATAATAACGGCAATGCGCTTCGCCTGGGCTACACGACCTGGCATATCAATTAGGCGGAGGTGCACGAACAAGCTGTCAAAAAGGCGCGTCATTCGCCGGGAGATAAATCTGCCCGGCTACAAAGCCCCCTTATGAACATTGACAGTTTAATCCGGTCATCGTTTGGCCCCCCCCCCCCCCCCCCCCCCCCCCCAACCACCCCCCGCG
>CAZRXG010000040.1:0-32443 GCA_964603985.1 uncultured Anaerolineae bacterium
ACCGAGATTTCATTGTTCAGGTAGAAGACCTGAAGACCTACTTTTACACCCTGGACGGAGTCGTCCGGGCGGTGGACGGCGTGACGCTGGAGGTCAGGCCCGGCGAGACGCTCGGCCTGGTCGGCGAGTCCGGCAGCGGCAAGAGCGTGACCGCCTTCTCGATCCTCCGCCTGCTGCCCGCCAAGATCGGGCGCATCGTTCAGGGCCAGATCCTCTTCGACCGCGGCTTCGGCGAGCCGCCCATCGACCTGACCACCGTCGACCCCAACGACAGCCTGATCCGCAGCATCCGGGGCAACGAGATCGCCATGGTCTTCCAGGAGCCGATGACCTCCCTGTCACCCGTGCACACGGTCGGCAGCCAGATCGCCGAGGCGATAGAGCTTCACCAGAACGCCACCAAAGAGGAAGCCGAGGAGATGACCGTCGAGATGCTCGAAAGGGTCGGCATCGCCATGCCGGAGCAGCGCTTCCACGAGTATCCCCACCAGCTTTCCGGCGGGATGCGGCAGCGCGCCATGATCGCCATGGCGCTTTCCTGCACCCCCTCCCTGCTCATCGCCGACGAGCCGACCACCGCGCTGGATGTCACCATCCAGGCCCAGATCCTCGAGCTGATGAAGTCGCTCCAGGATCAGCTCGGCATGGCGATCATGATGATCACCCACAACCTGGGCGTGATCGCCGAGACCGCCGACCGCGTGGACGTGATGTACATGGGCAAGGTGCTGGAGAGCGGCGACGTGCGTACCATCTTCCATCGCCCCCTCCACCCCTACACGGTCGGCCTGCTGCGCTCCATCCCGCACCTGGGCACCCGCGTGAAGGAGCGCCTGACGCCCATTCCCGGCAGTGTCCCCGACCCCTTCTCCGTGCCGCAGGGGTGCGCGTTCTATCCCCGCTGCCTGGCCGAGAAGCGTCCCGCCTGCCAGGAGGAAGTGCCGCTGCTGGAGGTAGAGCCGGGTCACAGCGTGCGCTGTACGCTGTACTTCTGAGTGCAAGGTCAAGAGCGAAGGCGGTAAACCGTATGGACGAACTTGATACAACCAACGCAGAACAGGACAGCTCGACCCTGGTCGAAGTCCGCAACCTGAAAAAGTACTTCCCCATCCAGCGCGGCTTTTTCCGCCAGGTGGTCGGGCACGTCCGCGCCGTCGACGGGGTGGACTTCTTCATCCGCGAGGGTGAGACGCTCGGCCTGGTCGGCGAGTCGGGCTGCGGCAAGACCACCACCGGCAGGCTCATCCTGCGCGCCATCGAGCCGACCGAGGGCGAGGTCTTCTACCGCACCAACGGCGAGATGGTCAACATCGCCAGGCTGTCCCGCCCGGCGATGAAGGAGCTTAGGCGCGAGGTGCAGATCATCTTCCAGGATCCCTTCTCCTCACTCAACCCGCGCATGACCGTCATGGACATCGTCAGCGAGCCGCTGGTCATTCACAACGTCGCCAGCGGCGGGGAGCTTAAGGTGCAGGTCCGCGAGCTGCTCGAAGCCGTCGGCCTCAAGGCCCAGCACATGAACCGCTACCCCTACGCCTTCAGTGGCGGCCAGCGCCAGCGCATCGGCATCGCCCGCGCGCTTGCCCTGCGGCCCCGGCTGATCATCGCCGACGAGCCGGTCTCGGCGCTCGACGTGTCCATCCAGGCCCAGGCGCTCAACCTGCTCGCAGACCTCCAGGCCGAGTTCGGGCTGACCTACCTGTTCATCGCCCACGACCTGTCCGTCGTGGAGCACATCAGCGACCGCGTGGCGGTGATGTACCTGGGCAAGGTCGTCGAGCTGGCCTCGGCAGCCGATCTGTACGCCAGCCCGGCCCATCCCTACACCGAGGCGCTGCTCTCGGCGGTGCCCCACACCGACCCCGACATCGTCACCCAGCGCATCCTGCTGCCGGGCGACGTTCCCGACCCGTCCGACCCGCCGCCGGGCTGCAAGTTCCACCCGCGCTGCCGCTACGCCGAACCGGTCTGCTCGGCGGAGATCCCGGTGTGGCATCACCTGGGTGGCGATCACTGGGCCGCCTGCCACTTCGCCGACGAGTTAGACCTGGCGGGCATATGAGTCAGGGGGTACGCAGTTGAGTACGCCGACAAGGGGCTTATGAGGATCTACAAAATAGTAAGGTGGCTCTCATTCGTGCTCTGTAAAGTTGGTCTTGGGCAGGTTGTTGCTCAATCCCTCACCCGCCTTCGCCCGACCTCCGGTCGCGCTCAGCCTGCCCTCTCCCTGAGGGAGAGGGCGAATCGAGGACGGCTTAACCGTCCGAGATGGGTGAGGGCCATGTCCCAATCCACACTATTCAGGTTAGCAGAGCACTCGTATTCTTGCCTCATTAAGTTGCTAAAGAGCAAAAGCCCCTCGGGCAGGCACAAGGTGGACTTGAACTGCGTAAGTTCTGCGAGTATCAGAGATTAGCCGAGTGATGCAGGAGTGCGCGTTCGCCCGTCCGCGAGATACCGTCATGAAACCCGCAGCCGAAGAATTTCTGCCCATAGAGCTTGTTTTTAACCCCAACTGGTGGCACCACACCGCCGGTATCTCATTTGACGAGTCGTTCTACCTGGACACCCAAGCGCGCATCCAGAACGATGTCACCATGCGGCGCGTGCTCCACGAGCGCTACGGCCAGCTTGGCCTGGGCGAGCCTGACCCGCAGCCGCGCCCCATTATCGGCTCGCTGCACGTCGCCGGGGGGTTCGTCATCCCGGCCCTGCTGGGCGCGCCGATCATCTTCGCCTCCGACGCCGCCCCCCAGCCCAAACCGGTCGCCCTCTCAATTGAGGACATCGAGGCGCTGGAGAAACCCGATTTCCGGGCCGCGTGGCCGCTGAAGGACCTCATCGCCGACATGGACGCGCTCGAAGCCGAGTACGGCTATCTGGCGGGCGACACCAACACCGACGGCCTGCTCAACGCCGCCTATCACCTCTACGGCCAGGATCTGTTCATCGACTTCTATCAGGCCCCGGAGCGTGTCCGGCGGCTGCTTGACCTGATCGGCGAGCTGATCGTCGACGTGGCCCTCTACGTCCGTGAGCGCACGAGTAGCTGCTCCATCTCCGTCAACCGTATGGTCGAGCGCGTCGACCCGGCCACCTTCCTGCACGCCAACTGCTCCGTCCAGATGATCTCGCCCGACAGCTACCGCGCCATCCAACTGCCCGTCGAGGAGCGCATGGCCGCCCGCATCCGGCCCTACGGCATCCACCACTGCGGCGACAACCTGCACCGCATCGCACCCGTCTACGCCGGGCTGGCTCCCACCTTCGTCGGTGTCGGCTGGGGCTCCGACGTGGCCCAATGCCGCGCCGCGCTGCCCGACGCTTTCCTCAACCTGCGCCTCAACCCGGTGCGTATGCTGCAATGCACCCCCGGCGAGATCTCCGCCGACACCGAGAAGCTGCTCCAGGCCGCCGCGCCGCTTGAAAAAGCGGGCGTCTGCTGCATCAACATGGATCACGGCACGCCCGACGACAACCTCTTCGCCATGTTCGAGGTCGTCCGGCGCTACCGGGGCTACGGGGCGTGAGGGGAGGCGGGGCCTGATGAACTCGCGCGAGCGCCTGCTGACCGCCCTGGATCACCGCGAGCCTGACCGCGTGCCCTTCGACCTGGGCAGCACGCAGGTCACGGGGATTCACCGCCTGGCCTACCACGACCTCCGCCGCGCCCTCGACCTGCCGCCCGTCGAAGCCCGGCTGTGCGACTCCATCCAGGGGCTGGCCCTGCCCGACGACGACCTGATCGAGCGCCTGGGCGTCGACGTGCGCGGCCTGTTCCCGCTCAACAGCCACAACTGGAACGTCATCGAGCAAGACGCCGGCGACTACTGGGCCTACCACGATGAGTGGGGCATCACCCACCACCGCCCCAAACCCGACGGCCTCTACTATTCCATCGTCCAGGTTCCGCTCTCCAACCCGGACGTGTCGATCCAGGACATCGAGGCCCACGCCTGGCCCGACATGGCCGACCCTCAGCGCATCACCGGGCTGCGCGACCTGGCCGAGCGTTACCGCGCGGCGGGCTACGCCGTCGTACTCAAAGCGCCCTTCGCCGGGATCTTCGAGATGTCCCAGCGCATCGTCGGCATGGAGAGCTGCCTGATCATGATGGCCAGCGACGAGAAGCGCGCCGCGGCACTGTTCGACAAGATCCTGGAGCTTAAGCTCGCCTTCTGGGAGATGGCACTGCCCCAACTGGCCGACGTGATCGACGTGGTCACCGAGGCCGATGATTACGGCACGCAGACCTCCCAGCTTATCTCGCCACGCATGTTCCGCCAGCAGCTTAAGCCGCGCCTGGCAGTCTTATTCGAGCGCATTAAACAACTGGCCCCCAACGCCGGGCGGTTCTTCCACTCCTGCGGCAGCGTCCGCCCCCTGATCCCCGACTTCATCGAGATCGGCGTCCAGATCCTCAACCCTGTGCACGTCCGCGCCGACGGCATGGACCCCGTCGCCCTCAAGCGCGACTTCGGCGACGCGCTGGTCTTCTGGGGCGGCGGGGTCGATACCCAGGGCGTGCTTCCCACCGGCACGCCGCGCGAGGTCAAGGACGACGTGCGCCGCAACGTCGAGGCACTCGCCCCCGGCGGCGGGTTCGTGTTCAACACCGTGCACAACATCCAGGCCGACGTCCCACCGGAGAACGTCATCGCCATGTGGGAGGCACTGCGGGAGTACGGAGGGTATTAGGGAACATCATGGCATCACCTGAGACGCTAGGCTTCGCCATTCTGGGCACCGGCATGGTCGCCGACTACCACTACCAGGCCATCACCGCCAACGCCGAATCGGGCGCGCGGCTGGTCGCGATGGGCCACTACGACCCGGCCCGCTTCGCGGCCATCGGCGAAAAGTTCGGCGTGCCCTGCGTCGCCCAGGACGATCTGCTGGCCGACCCCGCGGTCGATGTCGTCTGCATCTGCACGCCCAGCGGCCAGCACGCCGCGCAGACCATCGCCGCTGCCCGCGCCGGGAAACACGTCCTGGTCGAGAAGCCTATGGCCCTCAACCTGCCCGACGCCGACGCCATGATCTCCGCCTGCCGGCAGGCCAGTGTCAGCCTGGGCATCGTTCTCCAGCGCCGCGCCGCGCCTCTCTTCCAACGCATCCACCACGCCATCCAGGCCGGTGACCTGGGCGACCTCACGCTGTGCGTGGTGACCATGCCCTACTACCGGCCCCAGGCTTACTTCGATCAGGCCGACTGGCGCGGAACCTGGGCTTTGGACGGCGGCGGCGTGCTGATGAGCCAGGGCATCCACCTGGTCGATCTGCTCGTCTGGTACATGGGCGACCCGGTCGAGGTGCAGGCCCACGCCCACACGCTCCACCGCGACATCGAGGTGGAGGACACGCTGGCGGCGGCGCTGCGCTTCACCAACGGCTCGCTGGCAACCATCACCGCCACCACGACCACCGCCGGGGGGTTCCCGCACCGGCTTGAGGTCTACGGCACCAACGGCGGCATCCGGACCGAGGGCGACGTGCTGACCGGCTGGCAGATCGCCGATCCCGACCGGGCGACCGTCGAAGCCCCACCGGCTGGCCACGCCCCCGACGCCGGGGCCGGTGGCGACCCCAGGGGCATCTCGGCTGACGACCACATCGCCCTGTTTCGCGACTTCATTCACGCCCTGCGCGAGGGGCACGCCCCATGCGTTGACGGCCCGGAAGGGCGGCGCAGCCTGTCCGCAGTGCTGGCGATTTACCGGGCCGCCGGTTTGCTGGACTGAACGAGGAGAAAATAGAGCCGCTATGACTACACCCTGGGAGGATTTCAAGCTGGCCGCCCGTCTGGGCGAGCCGGATCAAGTGCCCGTCGCCCTGATCGTCGACAGCCCCTGGCTGCCCGGCTACGCCGGGATCGACACGCGCGACTACTTCCTTTTCCCCGAAAAGTGGCTGGCGATCAACCGCGAGCTATTGGAGCGCTTCCCCGGCATCGCCTGGATCCCCGGCTTCTGGGTCGAATACGGGATGGCCGCCGAGCCATCCGCCTTCGGTGCCAGGCTTCACTTCCACTCCGACCGCCCCCCGTCCATCGAGCCGCTGGTCACCGACCTGGCCTACTGGGCCGGGGTGAAGCCGGTCGATCCCCAAGAGGACGGCCTGATGCCGCTCGTACTGCGCCTGTATCAGGTCATGGACGAGCGCCTGCGCGCCGACGGCCTGCCGATCCGCATGGTCTGCGCGCGCGGCCCGATGACCATTGCCTCCTGGCTGGTCGGCGTCACGCCTCTGATGATGGGCCTCGTCAGCGACCCCGATGTCGTGTCCACGTTCCTGGAAACACTGACGACGTCCATCATCCGCTGGCTGGAGGCCCAGCTCGAAGTGCTCCACGCGCCAGAGGGCATCATGCTGCTCGACGACCTGGTCGGCATGGTGTCGCAGGCCCACTACGACGAGTTGATCCACCCTCACCTGCGCCGCATCTTCGACCACTTCGATGGCCTGGTTCGCGTCTACCACAACGACACCCCCTGCCCCCACCTGCTGGAGAGTCTGGCCAGGGCCGGGTTCGACGTGTTCAACTTCAGCCACCAGGTGGACATCGCCCAGGCCAAAGAGAAGATGGGCCACCGCGTCGCCCTGATGGGCAACGTCCCGCCCCTCGATGTCGGCGTGCGCGGCACACCCGACGACGTGGCCCGCTCGGCCCGCGAATGTCTGGACAAGGCGGCGGCTGGCGGCGGCCTGATCCTGTCCTTTGGCGGCGGGGTCTCGATGGGCACGCCGCCTGAGAACGTCGACGCACTGATACACACCGCCCGCGAGTGGACACCCTCCACCCGCGCGGAGAGCTAAACAGGACGGACTTCAATGGCGCATCCCAAGTGGCACTTACCCGACGATCGCTACTTCGGCCCCGACCCGGAGCAGCGCCGCATCGCGCGCGGGCTGTACAACTCGGTGGCCGATCTGCCCATCATCAGCCCGCACGGGCACGTCGACCCGCGCCTCTTCTCCGACCCGGACGCCACCTTCGGCACGCCCGCCGATCTGCTGATCATCCCCGATCACTACGTCTTCCGCATGCTCTACTCGCAGGGCATCCCACTCGAAGCCCTGGGCGTCCCCCGCATCGACGGCGGCCCGGTCGAGACCGATCACCGCAAGATCTGGCAGACCTTCGCCGAGAACTTCTACCTGTTTCGCGGCACGCCCACCGGCGTCTGGCTGGCCCACGAGCTGCACGTCGTCTTCGGCGTCCAGGAGAAACTGACCCCCGCGACCGCCCAGGCCATCTACGATCACATCGAGGCCCAACTGGCGACGCCTGAATTCCGGCCCCGCGCCCTGTTCGAGCGCTTCAACATCGAGGTGCTGTGCACCACCGACGCCGCCACCGATCCTCTGGCCCACCACCAGGCCATCCACGACTCCGGCTGGCAGGCCGACATCCGGCCCACCTTCCGCCCCGACGCCGTCGTCAACCTGCTCACGCCCGGCTGGCACGAGAACGTCGACGCCCTGAGCGAGACCAGCGGCATCACCGTCGATTCCTACACCACCTTCATCCAGGCCCTCGAAGAGCGGCGGGCCTTCTTCAAGCGTATGGGCGCTGCCGCCACCGATCACGCCGCCCTACACGCCGACACGACCGGCCTGGCGCCCGCCGAAGCCGACGCCATCTTCCAACGCGCCCTGCGCGGCCAGGCCACGCCTGAGGACGCCCACCGCTTCACCGCCCACATGATGCAGGAAAACGCCCGCATGAGCGTCGAGGACGGCCTGGTGATGCAGCTCCACGTCGGCGCGGTTCGCGGTCACAACCGCCTGATCTTCGAGCGCTTCGGCCCCGACATGGGCTGCGACATCCCCCACCGCACCGACTTCACGCGCGGCCTGCGCCCACTTCTCAACGCCTACGGCAACGATCCACGCCTGACCCTGATCGTCTTCACGCTCGACGAGTCGACCTACGCCCGCGAGCTGGCCCCGCTGGCCGGTCACTACCCGGCCATGAAGCTCGGCCCGCCCTGGTGGTTCCACGACAGCATCAACGGCATGACCCGCTACCGCGAGCAGGTCACCGAGACCGCCGGTCTGTACAACACGGTCGGCTTCAACGACGACACGCGCGCCTTCCCCTCCATCCCTGCCCGCCACGACCTCTCCCGCCGCGTCGACGCCAACTGGATCGCCGGGCTGGTCGTGCGCGGCATCGTCGACCCGGACGACGCCCGCGAGATGATCCTCGATACCGCCTACCGGCTCGCAAAGCGGGCCTACAAATTCGGAGAGTGACATGACCGACCTTGAGCAGCTTACCGGCCTGACGATCTACCCCCGCTCGGTGGTTGAGGTGCACGACGTGACGTACTTCCTCGCCCGCACCACCGAGGGAAAACGCCTCGGCATCGTGGGAGACGGCCAGGGCTTCCAGGGCCAGCGCAGCCCCAAGGGGGACGCGCTGCTCTGCCCCCTGACGCCCTCCAACGCCGCCCGCCTGCGCGAAAAGCTCCCCCGGCTGCGCCCTCAGCCGCTCGGCCTGCAAACGTCGGCCGGCTGCGGCGACCGTGTGGGGCTGGCAACGCCGGGGCACGTCCGCGCCGTGCGCCACGTCGGCGGCATCGCGCCCATCTTCGCCCAGCAATCCATGCGCGAGAACGCCCGCACCGTGCGCACCCCCCAGGAAGTGTTCGACGACGCCATGTGGGGCGTGTTCCAGGAGGGCTGGCACGACCCCTGGGGCGCCGACGCCGATCACCTCAAGACCACCTTTGACGTCGACCTCTGCATGGCCGCCGGTTACACCTTCTACACCGTCGATCCCGGCGACCACGTCGACAACGCCGCCCACACCGCCCCCCTCGACGCACTCCGGGAGAAGCTGCGCACCCTGCCCTGGGACGCACTGGAGGACTCTCCCACCGACCTGCGCACCCGCTACCTGGGCCACACCTTCGCCGTCGAGTCGCTTACCCTGGAGTTCGACGAAACATCCCTGCTGCGCGCCGCCTGCAAGTACGGTCGCGCTATCGCCCACTCCGCCCTGATGTACCATCACCTGGCCGCCGCGATGGGCGCGCGCCCCTTCGAGCTCGAGGTCTCCGTTGACGAGACCGATACGCCCACCTCGGCGCTGGAGCACTACTTTATCGCCGCCGAGCTGAAGCGCCTCGCCGTGAGCTGGGTCAGCCTGGCCCCGCGCTACGTTGGCCGCTTCGAGAAGGGCGTGGACTACATCGGCGACCTGGACACCTTCGACGTCGAGATCGCCGCGCACGCCGCCATCGCCCGCGTGATGGGGCCCTACAAGCTCAGCCTGCACTCCGGCTCGGACAAATTCAGCATCTACCCTATCGTCGCTCGCCACGCCAACGATCTGGTGCACCTCAAGACGGCCGGTACCAGCTACCTGGAGGCTCTGCGGGTCATCGCCGGGGCCAATCCCGACCTCTTCCGCGCCATCATGGCCCTCGCCCTGGAGCGCTACGACGAAGACCGCGCCACCTACCACACCTCCGCCGACCCGGCCAAAGTCCCCACCCCCGACACGCTCTCCGACGACGACCTGCCGGGCGTGCTCAACCAGTTCGACGGGCGGCAGGTGCTTCACATGACCTTCGGCTCGGCCCTGACTCGCTTCGGCGAGCAGATTAAAAACACGCTGGACGCGCACGAAGAGGCATACTCCGCCGCGTTGGAGGCACATTTTATCCGCCACCTGGAACCATTTAGCTAGCCATGGAGCAATTGTGGACCTCGAAGAGCTGACCCACATATACGACTTTACCGGGCGAACCGTCGCCATCACCGGCGGGGCCGGGATGCTCGGCGGCGAGATGGCCTGCGCCCTCGTCGGCGTCGGCGCTAACGTCGCCATCCTGGATCGCGACCCCACACTGGCCGACCGCCTGAAGGATCGCCTCGGCTGCGGCCCCGGCTGCGCCGTCGTCGTTTACGCCGACGTGCTCAAGCCCGACACGCTGCACGAGGCCGAGGAGACCATCCGCGCCGAGTTCGGCCCGGTCGATACGCTGATCAACGCCGCCGGAGGCAATAAGCCCGAAGCCACCACCGGCCCCAACCTCTCCTTCTTCGACCTGCCGGAGGACGCGCTGCGCTTCGTCTTCGACCTCAACCTGCTCGGCACCATCCTGCCCTGCCAGGTGTTCGGGCGGGGCATGGCCGGACGCGAGAAAGGCGTCATCCTCAACATCTCGTCGATGAGCGCCCTCTGCCCCCTGACGCGCATCCCGGCCTATTCCGCCGCCAAGGCCGGGGTCAGCAACTTCACCCGCTGGCTGGCGGTGCACATGGCCCAGGAGTACGCGCCGGAGATCCGCGTCAACGCGCTCGCGCCCGGCTTCTTCCTCACGTCGCAAAACCGCTACCTGCTGCTCGACGAGCTGACCGGCGAGCTGACCCCGCGCGGCAAAACCATCATCGAGCACACGCCCGTGAAGCGCTTCGGCGACCCGGAAGACCTGCTCTGCACGGTTTTGTGGCTGCTCTCCGACGGTGCCAGCTTCGTCACCGGCATCGTCGTGCCGGTAGACGGCGGCTTCTCCGCCTTCAGCGGCGTTTGATTAACGACCTTTCGACCAGGAGATGACTATGGCAGACTACCCCGAAGCAGCCCGCCCGCTGGCGGAACTCAAACCGGAACACGACTTCTTCGTCGGCATCGATTCGGACGGCTGCGCCTTCGACACGATGGAGCTTAAGCACAAGGAGTGCTTCGCGCCCAACACCATCAAACACTGGAGGCTCCAGGCGGTGTCCAAGTACGCCCGCGAGGCCGCCCTGTTCGTCAACCTGTACTCCAAGTGGCGCGGCGTCAACCGCTGGCCCGCGCTCGTCAAGGTCTTCGACCTGCTGCGCGAGCGCCCGGAGGTGCAGGCGCGCGGCATCCACCCGCCCGAAGCGCCGCACATCCGCGCCTTCATCGCCGACGACGCCTTCCCCAAGAGCAACGACGGTCTGAAGGCCTACATGGCCGAACACTCCGCCCCCGAGCTTGACACCGCCCTGGCCTGGACGACCGGCGTCAACGCCGCCGTCGCCGACATGGTGTACGGCGTGCCGCCCTTCCCCAACGTGCGGGAGAGCATGGAGTTCCTGGCCGACAAGGCCGACATGATCGTCGTCTCGGCCACGCCGGTCGAGGCGCTGACCCGCGAGTGGGAGGAGCACAACCTCGACCGCTACGTGCGCGTCATCGCCGGGCAGGAGCTGGGCAAAAAGGCCCTGCATCTCAGGCTGGCCGCCAACGGGAAGTACCGGCCCGACCACATCCTGATGCTCGGCGACGCGCCCGGCGACCTGCGCGCCGCGCAGGCCAACGACGCCCTCTTCTACCCCATCAACCCCGGTCACGAAGAGGAGGCGTGGCAGCGCTTCTACGAAGAGGGAATGCACAAATTCCTGGCCGGTGAGTACGCCGGTGCCTATCAGGAGTCGCTGCTGGCCGAGTTCGAGAAGTTGCTGCCGGAAGTGCCTCCCTGGGAGCGCTGACGCAGGGGCGGCGCTGCCTCACGTCCGGTCGATTGAGCTGCAAGGAGGTTGTGGTGAGCTTCCAGTGGTGCGAGATCCCGTCGGGGGAAGTCGAGATTGAGGGGCGGCCTTACCACGTCGAGGCATTTCACATGGGCCGCTACCCCGTGACCTACGCGCTGTTTCAGCAGTTCATCGACGCGCCGGACGGTTTCGCCGACGACGCGTGGTGGGACGGTCTGGCCGCGTCCGACAATCACCGCGCCAGACCCGGCCACCAGCGCTTTGAGATCGACGATCACCCGCGCGAGAAGGTGAGCTGGTACGACGCCGTCGCCTACTGCCGCTGGCTGAGCGCCCGGATCGGCTGGTACACCGTGCGCCTGCCCACCGAGTGGGAGTGGCAGTGGGCCGCCCAGGGTGACGACGGGCGGCAGTACCCCTGGGGGAACGAGTTCGACCGGGAGCGCTGCAACACCGAGGAAAACGGTGTCGAGAGCACCACCCCGGTCGACAAGTACCCCGCCGGGGCCAGCCCCTTCGACGTGCTCGACATGTCCGGCAACGTGTGGGAGTGGTGCCTGAACGAATTTGCAGCGCCCGATAACGTCGGCACCGGCGGCGACGCCTCCCGCGCGGCGCGCGGCGGCTCGTGGGGCCACGACCAGCTTTTCGCGCGAGTCACGTACCGCAACGGGAGCCACCCGCACGACCGGTCCAACTATCACGGCTTCCGCCTGGTGGTCGACACCTTCGTGCGGCACCCGGAGCTTGCGGATACGTAGACCCGAACCATGACATTGTAGGACATACGCTGGTAGACAAGGCAGCATGATGGTAGTCGGCAAAGGACACACAAACGGTTATCTCTCAGACGCACAGGTCAACCACCTGATGGCCGAGGCGCTCAAGCAGGTTGACCTCAACGGTCGCCGGGTGCTGGTTATCATTCCCGACAGCACCCGCACCGCGCCGGTTCCGCTCTTCTTCCGCCTGTTCCACGAACTCCTCCACGAGCGCGCCGCCGCATTAGATTATCTGGTCGCGCTGGGCACGCACCCCCTGATGAGCGAGGAGGCGCTCAACCGGCTGGTCGGCGTGACGACTGCCGAGCGGGCCACGACCTACGCGGGCGTCCAGGTCTTCAACCACCACTGGGATCAGCCCGACACATTCACCACCGCCGGGTCCATCTCCCGCCAGGAGGTCGAGCGCATCACCGACGGGATGCTGTCCCGCGAGGTGCCCGTCACCGTCAACCGCACCATCTTCGACTACGACCAACTCATCGTCTGCGGGCCGGTTTTCCCCCACGAGGTGGCCGGTTTCTCCGGCGGTGACAAGTACTTCTTCCCCGGCATCTCCGGCCCGGAGGTCATCCACTTCACCCACTGGCTGGGCGCGCTCATCACCAGCATGGCCGTCATCGGCACGCCCGATACCCCCGTGCGGGCCGTGATCGAGCGGGCCGCGTCCCTGATCACCGTCCCCAAGCTGTACTGCAACCTGGTCGTCACGCACGAGGGGCTGGCCGGGCTGTACGTCGGCCCGGCCAAGGCCGCCTGGCAGCAGGCCGTCAGGCTCTCGGCCCAACTGCACATCATTTATGTAGATCGCCCCTTCCGCCGCGTGCTGTCCATCGTGCCGGAGATGTACGACGACATCTGGACGGCGGCCAAGGGCATGTACAAGCTGGAGCCGGTGATCGCCGACGGCGGCGAGGTGATCATCTACGCCCCGCACATCACCGAGCTTTCCTACACGCACGGGCGCGTCATCGACGAGGTCGGCTACCACGTACGCGACTACTTTGTCAAGCAGTGGGATCGCTTCAAGGAGCATCCCTGGGGCGTGCTGGCCCACTCCACCCACCTGCGCGGAGTCGGCGAGTACGACGCCCAGAGCGGCGTGGAGCGCCCGCGCATTAAAGTCACGCTCGCCACCGGCATCCCTCGCCAACGCTGCCAGCAGGTCAACCTGGGCTACCTCGACCCGGCCACCATCAACGTTGGCGAGTGGGAGGGCCGCCAGGACGAGGGGATTCTGGTCGTGCACCGGGCGGGCGAGACGTTGTACCGGTTGAGAGGTGACAGCGCCCACCCGTAAGAGACAGGCGGTGTGGAACACCGTCATTGAGGCAGGCCCTGCGCCTGTGTAGGTGTTTGGATTACAAACAGACAGTGATTTAGTGCTCCGTTGGGCTGAATATTACAGACTGCGGCGCTGCCCTCACCCATCTCGGACGGTCAAACCGTCCTCGATTCGCCCTCTCCCTGAGGGAGAGGGCAGACTGAGCGCGACCGGAGGTCGGGCGAAGGCGGGTGAGGGCTTGGGCAACAACTTGTAAAAACCAACTTAACAAAGCACTCAGGAAGGAACAACCACATGGACAAAGCCAACATCGGCATGGTCGGACTGGGCGTCATGGGCCAAATGCTGGCCCTCAACATGGAGCGCAACGGCTACCGCGTGGCAGGCTACGACCTCGACGCGGCCAGGGTGGACGCCTTCCAGGCCAACCACCCCGGCAAGAACCTGGTCGGCTGCCGCACGCTGGACGAGTTCATGGCCGCGCTCGAAACGCCGCGCCGCATCATGATGATGGTCCCCGCCGGGCCGCCCGTCGACGCCGTGATCGACGGGCTGAAGCCGCTGCTTGAGCCGCGCGACCTGCTGATCGACGGCGGCAACACCCACTACACCGACACCGAGCGCCGCGCCGGGGATCTGGAGGCGCTGGGCATCGTCTACATCGGCACCGGCGTCAGCGGCGGCGAATACGGCGCGCTGTGGGGTCCATCGATCATGCCCGGCGGCCAGCCGGAGGCATGGGAGCTGGTCAAGCCCATCTTCGAGGCCATCGCCGCCCGAGTCGACGGCGAGCCATGCGTCGCCCACCTCGGCCCGCGCGGCGCAGGCCACTACGTCAAGATGGTGCACAACGGCATCGAGTACGGCGACATGCAGCTTATCGCCGAGTCATACGATCTGCTGCATCGCGGCCTGGGCCTGACCGCCGGAGAGCTGCACCGGATCTTCGCCGCCTGGAACGAGGGCGAGCTGGGATCGTACCTGATCGAGATCACGCGCGACATCCTGGCCCGCGTCGACGAGGAGACCGGCGAGCCGCTGGTCGACGTGATCCTCGACGAGGCCAAGCAGAAGGGCACCGGCAAGTGGACCTCTCAGGACGCGCTCGACCTCGGCGCACCCACCCCAACCATCAACGCCGCCGTCGAAGCGCGCATCATCTCAGCCTACAAGGATCAGCGCCTGGCCGCCTCCAAGGTGCTCACCGGCCCCCTACCGCACATCGAGGCCGATCGGGAAGCGGTTGTCGACGCCGTGCGCGACGCCCTCTACGCCGCCAAGATCTGCTCCTACGCCCAGGGATTCGCCCTGCTGCGCGAGGCCAGCCGGGAGTACGATTACCACCTCGACTACGGCGAGATCGCCCGCATCTGGCGCGGCGGCTGCATCATCCGCGCCCGCTTCCTGGATAAGATCCGTACCGCCTTCGCCCGCAATCCCGACCTGCCCAACCTGCTGATCGACCCGGAGTTCGGCGCCGCCGTCCAGGAGCGCCAGGCCGCGTTGCGCCGGGTGGTGCGGCTGGCCGTCGAGAGCGGCATCCCGGCCCTGGCGTTCAGCTCGGCGCTGGCCTACTACGACGCCTACCGCAGCGCCCGCCTGCCCGCCAACCTGACCCAGGCCCAACGCGACTACTTCGGCGCGCACACCTACCGCCGCCTCGACAAAGAAGGCTCGTTCCACACCGCCTGGGTCGACATGACCATAGGCCCTGACGCATAACCCGGCCCTGCCTGCCTGTGGAGGAGCCGGGGGGGTGCTGATTGCTGATTGCTGACCGGCTGACTGGCTGACCGCTGATTAGCTGACCGGCTGACCGCTGATTTGCTGACCGGCTGACCGCTGATTTGCTGACCGGCTGACCGGCTGACCGCTGATTAGCTGACCGGTTGACCGCTAAAGAGAGAAAACAATGAGCAGACCGCAAAACGTGATCGTCGCCCAGAGCGGCGGCCCAACACCCGTCATCAACGCCTCGCTGCGCGGCGTGGTCGACGCCTGCCGCGCCTACCCCGATGTTTTCGGCACGCTCTACGCCGGATTCCAGGGCATCGAGGGCGTGCTCAAGGAGAAGCTGCTTGACCTATCCGCCCAGCCGGACGAGGAGATCGCCCTCCTGAGCGTCACGCCCGCCGCCGGGGCCATCGGCACCTGCCGCTACAAGCTCAGGGCTAACCAGCAGGACGACTTCGAGCGCATCATCGAGGTGTTCAAGGCGCACGACGTGGGCTACTTCTTCTACATCGGCGGCAACGACTCGATGGACACCGCCCACAAGGTCGCCCAACTGGCCCACGAGCGCGGCCTGGATCTGGTCGCCACCGGCGTGCCCAAGACCATCGACAACGATGTCGGCGACAGCGCGTTCAAGCTGATCGATCACACGCCCGGCTACGGCAGCGTGGCCCGCTACTGGGCGCTCAACGTCCAGAACGCCAACCAGGAGAACCTCGGCTCCTGCCCTTCCGACCCGGTGCTGGTGCTCCAGGCGATGGGCCGCAAGATCGGCTTCATCCCCGCCGCCGCCCGCCTGGCCGATCCCGGCCGCGCCATGCCACTGCTGATCTTCATGCACGAGTCGGGCTTCACCCTGGAGGAGCTGGCCGACCGCGTCAACGACACCCTCAACCAGCACCACCGGGCCATCGTCGTCGTCAGCGAGGGCTTCGACGTTGGCGACATCGGCGAGCGCAAGGACTCCTTCGGCCACACCACGTTCTCCTCCAGCCTAATGACCGTCGAGCGGATCGTCGTCAACTACCTCAACCAAGCCGGACTGGCCGCCACCGGCCCGGCACGCGGCGACGTCCCCGGCACCGATCAGCGCAGCAGCATCATCTACGCCTCGACGGTCGACCTGGAGGAAGCCTACAAAGTCGCTCAGAAAGCCGTCCAGATCGCCGCTCAGGAAGGCTCCGGCTACATGGCGACCATCCTGCGCGATCCCGGTCCCATCTACCAGGTGCGCTTCGACAAAGTCCCTCTGGAGGCGGTCGCCAACTCCGAGCGCAGCTTCCCGGCAGACTGGATCGCACCATCCCGCACCGACGTTACCGACGACTTCCTGCACTACGCCCGCCCGCTCATCGGCGACAACTGGCCCAGCGTCCCACTGGTGAACGGGATTCAGCGCTTCACACGCTTCGAGCCACTGTTCGCCGACCAACGCCTGCCGGAGTACGTTCCCCAGGCTTACCGCGCTTCCTGATCGGCCCGGAGGCCCGGCGAGGGACGCCGCCAGTGCTGCGGTGTCCCTCGTCCTCATCTTCTATGCGATTATCATCCTGTGGGGAAAAAAGCGGCGCGCGCGGTCGACTACGCCTCACCCCGGCAAACCGCGAGCAGGCTGTAGGAGCGAAGCCTGCCTCGCCGCTTCCGATTGTCCTCCGGGGGCCTACGTCCTCTCGATCCGCTCCGCCCGGCCCCGCAGCGCCGATACCACCAGGAAGATGATCACCACGCCCAGCACGACCAGCGTCACGATCCCCGACGCCCCGCAGCCCCGGCACGCCAGCCAGAACCCCCCGATGATCAGAATCCCAACCACGACCCCCACCACCGTCGGCACGACGACCCTTTTATTCTGCATTGTGATCCTCCCTGTACGAAGCAAACCCACGTGCCCGCCCCCTGTCAGGCACGGCCCATCCCGCACCCCCATTATACGACACACCGCGCGGTGCGTCTCTCTCTACTCCCCACCCATGAAGTGCTCCCGGATGTACCCCAGCGCCAACGGGTGGATCAGCCCCGCCCCGATGTCGACCCGCTCCTCCAGGTTCTCCGTGTTGACGAACCGCTCGAACGCCTCCCGCGTGGCCCCATCCCATGCCCCATTGACCGGCCCATCGTAGTACGCCCGGCGTTGCAGCATGGCCTGTAACGCCGCCGCCATCTCCCGGTCGATCTTCAGCATCTCCTCAGGCACGTTCGTCCCCAGGAAGATCCGGTGCAGCCTCAGCAGCCGCCCCAACTCTTCCACCGGCTCACCGTGATCGTCCACCCGCAGGTCGAGATAGCGGTCGGTCGCGCCGCCATAACTGCCGTGCGGCTTGACCACCAGCAGCGACGCCGACTGCTTACCCCGCCGGTCGCCGCCCGCCCGGTCGCCCGCCAGCAGCGCGGCATACAGCCGGTCGGCCAATTCGCCCTCCGTGCCCTCGAACGCCGCCACCATGTCCGTGATCACCTGCTCCCCGGCCAGGATGTTCCCCTGGATCGCGTACCCCGCCCCGGTGACCCCACCCGCCCAGTCCAGGCACTCGTCCCCGGTGAACGTCGCCGCCTCCCCCTTCGCATCCACGATCCCGGCCTGCCTGCTCTCCCGCAGGTCATCCCCCTCAACCAGCCGCTTCAGCGTCTCCGCCGCACTCAATCCCCCGGCCATCATCTCAAGGCCCTGCTCGCCATATGCCAGGTTGGCGAGGCTCTGAGTCGCCACCGCCCCAACACCCGCCCTGGCAAACGGGACCAATCCCCCCACCGCCAGGAACTTGCTCGCGACGGCCACGCCCCAACTATTCTCGCGCCGCTCGTGCGCCACGATGGAGAACGTCGCCGTTCGAATCACCTTCGCCGTCATGGTTCAATCAGACCCTTTCTGCGCCTCAACGAGACGCCTGCGTGATGGTGCTACGTTAAAGCAATAATGTCCGGCACAACCATTTTCAGGCGGGGCAGCGTGAATGTCAACTGGCAGTCAGGGTGTGGGATCTTCCACCTGCGAAGCCTCCTCGCGGGGACTAGCCCGCGTATGCACCTTGAGTATTTAATCCGGCCACGATGGAAATGCCGGTTCGTCTGGCTGCCTGGCTGCTTGGCTGCTTGGCTGCTTGGCTGCCCCCTCCCCCCAGCGCCGTCAGGCGCGGAATGTGGGGGAGGGGCCGGGGGTGGGGGGCAAAAACGGTGACCGGATTAAATTGTTAAACCTAAATTTGGCGCTCATCGAGCGCCGGGGAAAGCTGACTGACACCGACACGTCTGACATGTCATTTGTGCCCACGAAGCCTCCTGTTGATTTGCCCGCAGCCGATTCGATCACCGTACCTTCTCGTGCCCCATGTGCACAACTACCCAAACGGGGCATTTCGCATCCTGCCGGATAGCTGTTATAATAGCCCGGAGATTAGACCGCGACGGCTGATCGGAGGAGAACAGGCAAAAACGAGAGAGTTTCCGAAACCGACCGCTCCGGCGTAAAAGTTTCGGCAAATTCATATAAGCTCTTATCCAGAGAGGTGGAGGGACCGGCCCTGTGAAACCTCGGCAACCTCCCATTAAGGGGTGGTGCCAATTCCGGCAGAACAATTTCTGGAAGATAAGAGGACGTTTGCCCGTGCCCCCTCCTATCTTGCAGAGGGGGATATTTTCTTCCTCAGCGTGCCTCTCTGGATATAGCAAAACCCGGCAAATCACAGCGGTCTCGCAGGGGCCGACCGGGAGGTCGGAGACACCATCTGTGAGCGGCCGGGGCCAGCCATACAGAGGGGCAGATCGCATGACAACTGAGAGCGACACTAATCACACGGGGCCTTCGACGCAGGCCGTACATTCCGGGCGTAGTCGGCAGCAGCCACACCACGCACTGACTACTCCGCTGTTCCAGACCGCGACCTACACTTTTTCGGACACAGCCGACCTGGTTGAGCTGATGCGGAGCAAGGCCCTGGGGGAAAGCGTGGAACGGTCAGAATATGGGCGGTACGGCAACCCAACGGTGCGTGCCGTAGAAACTCGCCTGGCGCGGCTGGAAGGGGCAGAAGACGCATTACTTTACGCGTCGGGCATGGCCGCGATAACCAGCACGCTGCTGAGTATGCTGCCCACCGGGGCGCACGTCATTCTCACCAACGATTGTTACCGCCGCACGCGCGACTTTGCTCTGACCTTCCTGAAGCGTCTGGGGATCGAGACAACGCTCATCTCTATTAACGACTGTGACGAGCTGGAGGCCGCTATCCGGCCAGACACGCGTCTGATAGTCTCCGAATCGCCGACCAACCCCTACCTGCGTGTCATCGACCTGGTGTCGCTCGTGCGGACGGCTAAAAAGCACGGGATTAAAACGATCATAGACGCGACCTTCGCCAGCCCGGTCAACTTGCGCCCGCTGGAGTACGGCGTCGATCTGGTCGTGCACAGCGCCACCAAATACCTGGGCGGGCACAACGACCTGCTGGCCGGTGTGATCGCCGGCAGCGCGGATCTGATCGACGCACTGCGCCAGAGCCAGGGCGTGTTAGGCGGGCTGGTCGATCCATACACGGCATGGCTGCTGGAGCGCGGGCTGAAAACACTGGGTCTGCGGATCAAGCGACAAAACGAGAGCGCGCTGTCGGTATCACGCTTCCTATCCGATCACCCGCGCATCCGGCAGGTCTGGTATCCCGGCCTGGGGACACACCCCGATTACGAAGTGGCCTGCGCCCAACTGAAGGGCGGCGGCGGGGTGGTGAGCTTTGAGCTCGACGGCTCGCTGGAGGATACCGGGCGGTTCATCGACGCGCTGTGCATCCCGACGATCTCACCCAGTTTTGGCGGGGTGGAGAGTCTGGTGTGCCAGCCTGCGGTGATGTCATATTACGATCTGTCCGGCGACGAGCGGCGCGAGATCGGCATATCTGACAGCCTGGTGCGCTACGCCGTCGGCATCGAGGACGCCTCCGACCTGATACGTGATCTGGCTCAGGCATTAACCAGTGTATAGCGAGCGACGTGCATCGTGGGAAGGATAATCGATATGGGCAAACAACCGGACAGTCCGGCAGCCGGGCAGCCAGAGAGCCACCGCCTGCACACCGTGTGCATGAAATTCGGCGGCACGTCGGTCGGCAGCGCCGATGCCATCTCTCAGGTGATCGAGATCGTCAGGCGCACCCAGGAAACCCATGCGGAGCGGGTCATCGCCGTGGTTTCGGCCCTGAGCGGGGTGACCGACTTACTACAGAAAGGGCTGCTGTGCGCGGCCAGGGGAGATGCCGACTGCTACCGGGAGATAGTTCACACGCTGCGCGAGCGGCACGCGCAGGTGTCCGCTTCACTGCTGCCCGACAACCACACCGCGCTCGTGGCCGAGATTGATCAGCTGATCGACGCCTATCTGCGCTTCTGCGACGGCGTGCACGTATTGGGCGAAACGACACCCCGCGCGCTGGCTTACACCACGGGACTGGGCGAGCGGATGAGCGTCCGTCTGGTCACTGCCGCGCTCAACAAGAACGGGATCAAAGCGCATGCCATCGATGCCACCGATCTGATCGTCACCGACAATCAATATCTCGACGCCGCCCCACACATGGAGGCAACACAGGACAACGTCCACCGGCTGTTATCCCCCCTGCTCGACGACGGCGTCGTGCCGGTTGTCACGGGGTTCATCGGCGCCACCCCGGAGGGAGTCAGCACCGTCCTCGGTCGGGGCGGGTCGGATTACAGCGCAGCTTTGATAGGCCCCCCACTGGGCAGCGACGAAGTCTGGATCTGGACGGACGTGGATGGCGTCATGAGCGCCGACCCTCGCGTCGTGCCGGATGCGAAAAGCATCGAGGTTTTGACCTACCTGGAGATGAGCGAGCTGGCCTACTTCGGGGCCAAAGTGCTGCATCCCAAGACCGTGCGCCCGGTGCTCGAAGCCGGGATTCCCCTGCGAGTCAAAAACACCTTTAACCCCGACCATCCCGGCACGCTGATCGTGCCCAACCACTGGAAGAGCGAGAACCCAATCAAGGCCGTAACGGCCATCAAGAACGTGGGCCTGATCACCATCGCGGGCAAAGGGATGCTGGGCGTGACGGGCATCGCCGCCCGCACCTTCGGAGCGGTGGCCGACAGCCATGCCAACGTGCTGATCATCTCTCAGGCGTCATCGGAGCAGAGCATCTGCTTTGCCGTCCCACAAAACGACGCCCCCATCGTGGTGGACGCCCTGAAGCGGGAATTCGAGGCCGAAATTGCCCGGCGGGACATCGACGAGGTCTTTACCCGTGACGACGTGACGATTATCACTGTGGTGGGAGGCGGGCTGCGCGACACGCCCGGTGTTGCCGGTCAAATTTTCTCCGCCACCGGCGACAATAACGTGAACGTGCTCGCCATCGTGCAGGGGTCATCGGAGTGCAGCCTGTCGATTGTCGTGACCTCGGAGGAAGCCAACGAGGCCCTGCAAGCGATTCACCCCCTGACGCTGACCCGCCCCGACTGACGTGTGCCGCGCGGCGCGGGCAGCGTATAATATCCAAAGCAGTTTGGAACTGAAGGAGAAGAGTCATGAGTCAAAAGGTCCCGGTTGCCGTGCTGGCCGCCACCGGCGCGGTAGGCCAGCGATTTGTGAGCCTGCTGGCCGATCATCCCTGGTTTGAAGTGGCCGCCGTCACCGCATCCGAGCGAAGCGCAGGGCGGCGCTACGCCGAGGCCACCAACTGGGTCGTGCCCGGCGACATCCCCACCAGGACGGCGGATCTGATCGTGCAGAACACGGACGGCGCGGGGACCTTCACCGACGACATCCGGCTGGTTTTCTCCGCACTGCCGTCGGACGTGGCGCGTGAGGTCGAGCCGGGGCTGGCTGCGGCAGGCTACATTGTCTGTTCCAACGCATCCGCCTACCGCATGGAGCCGGACGTTCCACTGTTGATCCCCGAAGTCAACGCCGATCATCTGGCGCTGGTCGAGGCCCAGCAAACCCGGCGCGGCTGGCCGGGCTTTATCGTCACCAGCCCGAACTGCGCCGCCAGCGCCCTGATGCTTCCCTTAAAGGCCCTGCACGACGCGTTCGGGGTGACGCAGGTGCACGCGGTGACGATGCAAGCCATCAGCGGGGCCGGTTATCCGGGTGTGGCATCGCTGGACATCCTCGACAACGTCATTCCGTTCATCAAGGGAGAGGAGCCAAAGGTCGAGACCGAACCGCGCAAGATGCTTGGCACCCTGGAGAACGGCACGGTACGGCTGGCAGATATTACGATCAGCGCCCAGACGCATCGCGTGCCTGTCTTCGACGGGCACATGGCCGCACTTTCGTTCGGCCTGGCTTCAACGCCCGATCTGGAGGCGGTTCGCGAGGCCCTTGCCGGATTCGAAGCCCCGGAGGTCGCTCGCGGGCTGCCGAGCGCCCCCGAACGCCCCCTCATCGTGCGTGATGAGGTGGATCGCCCTCAAACGCGCCGCGACCGCGACGCCGGGAACGGCATGGCCGCGACGGTGGGGCGGCTCCAATCGTGCCCGGTGCTGGGATACAAACTGGTCGCCCTGGCCCACAACACCCTGCGCGGGGCCGCCGGTGGTGCCATCCTGAACGCGGAGCTTATCGTCGCCGAAGGGTATCTGGGAGATCCACAGACCTATACGACGGGCACCGTGAAGGCACGTCCGGGATCGTGACCGGCTCTCAGGGCACCTTCCCCACCACCCGGCCACACCCAACGCAAAGAAGAACCACCGCAGCCTGAAGGGAGCCGACCATGCCACGAATCCAGATCCCCCCGCCCATCTCCGGCGGGCTGATCCTGTCCTACAAGTGCCAGGCCCGCTGCCGCCACTGCATCTACGCCTGCTCGCCCGACTGGAAAGCCGACTGGATCACGGAGGAAACGCTGGAGAAGGGCCTGGCCCAACTGAGCCGGACGATCCGGCCCGACCCCCGGGGCGCGCACATGGTCGGCCTGAACACCGGGCTGCACTTCACCGGCGGCGAACCGTTCCTCAACTTCGACCTGCTGCTCACGGCGACCCGGATGGCCGAGGAGCACGGCATCCCCTCCACCTTCGTCGAGACCAACAGCTCGTGGTGCATCGACGACCAGACCGCCCGCGACAAGCTGGAGCGCCTGCGCGCGGCGGGCCTCAAGGGCATCATGATCTCGATCAACCCGTTCTACGCCGAGTACGTGCCCTTCGAGCACACCGAGCGCTGCATCCGGCTCAGCCTGGAGGTGTTCGACCGGCGCAACGTGATGGTCTACCAGATGGAGTACTACCGCCAGTTCAAGCAACTGGGCATCCGGAACAAGATCGCCCTGGAGGATTACCTGGAGCTGACCGGTAAGCGGGCCTTCACCGGCCGGGTGGAGATGTTCTTCATGGGCCGGGCCACCTACGCGCTCAAGGAGTTCTACCCCACCTATCCCGCCAACCGCTTCTTCGACGTGCCCTGCCTGCCGCCCCCACTGCGCGAGTGGCACAATCACTTCGACAACTACGGCAACTTCATGCCCGGCTACTGCGGGGGGATCTCGCTGGGCAACTGGCTGGAGATGGATAAGCTGCTCGCAGGGGGGATCGACACCGACGAGCGCCCGGTGCTGGGCTTCCTGCTCACCGGCGACATACGCGGGCTGTTCGAGTTCGCGCACGACTTCGGCTACCGGGAATCCGAACCGGGCTACCTCTCGAAGTGCGACCTGTGCACCGACATCCGGAAGCACCTGGCCGCGCAGCAGGACTTCCCGGAGCTTCAACCCAGGCAGTTCTACGAGCACCTGGCATGACGCGCCGCGCCCCCGCTCAGCAGGTGATGTGCAGCACGGCGTTCGCCTCACCCGGCGCGGAGTCGGCCAGCAGGCGGCATGCTTCCTCGGTCTTCACGGCCACCACCTCAACGCCTCGCCGCTCAGCCTCGCGGTAGACCTCGTCCATGACCGGCAGGCCGCCATACACGCCCGTCCCCACGATCAGGCGCTCGCCACCCCAGGGGATCGCCTCCTCTGCCGAGAGCGGCGTGTGCCCGAACTGCGCCCGGTACGCCTTGGACGGCTTCTTCTTGCGCTTGCGCACCTCACCCGCCTCGATCACCACGTCGTAATCGTAACGCTGGCCCTCGATCTCAATCGCGCCAAAGCCGATCAATCGCGCTTCCATCGTCATTTCCCCCTGGGCTCATGTTCAGTGGGGCCTGCCAGCTAACGCCCTGCACGTCAGCCGCGCCGCGATTTTTCCGAAGTGCGCTTCAATTCAGAGTACCACACATAACCGATTTTCGCGTCGATACCCGGCCGCGGTAGTGGCGTCGGACTGCACGCGCTTGTTAGGCGAGTTGTTGCTCAGGGTATCTGATCATCAGTCTATTCAATGATCACAATCCCCAGTCCATCATGCCTTCTCCGCGCACTGTACTTATCTTGAAAACGAGCCAGAAAGACCTCGTCTTCACTCATCGCCTGCCACAATATCCCGCACAAGAAGTCAGCGACTTGAATAGCCTCGTTTTTCTCAGAATCCAGGAACAGAATCTCATCATCGATTGCTTGGATCTCTCTCAGTGCCTCCGGGGCATGCTTCAATTTCTGCCATTCTAGATTTTTCTTCTCTTGCTCTTGCTGACCACTAACGCAATCCCACCACACTTGGCCCGTGGCATGCTTTCGGGTCAGGAATAGTCCGAATAATACAAGCGGTGCAACCCAGATGATGTCAGCATCTATTTTGGGATTTCCCTTTTTACTCTTAACTGTCAATGCGGCTGAGGCACGATCCTTGAACACGCAATAGGCCAGTGGTGCAACAGAACGATTGCTGTAGATAAGCTCAAATCCCTCCATTGCCATCTTACGTCGTTCCTCTCGATTCTGCACAACGAGGGGACTATGCCTTGAACGACTGGCAAAGAAGTGTTCCGACTTCAGCTCAGCGTCAGGTGTTCCACATGTATCTACCTTAAAACCTCGCCACATTTCTACAACATCAGGCAACTCGGACACAGCGACTACAAATCCGCCAAAAACCAGATTGTCACTTGCTCCGGGTGCCATTCCGGGATCTCCCTTCTCATCCGCCACGAATAGATAGCGCTTTGCTCCTTTCATTGTTCCAACCTTCCATTCGGCCATGACTGAAAAAATCGTGCGCCTAACGCCCTGCGCGTCAGCCGCGCCGCGACTTTTCCGAAGTACGCTTCAATTCGAAGCACGTCACATAACCAGTTTTCGCCCCGATACCTGGCCGCGGCAGCGGCGTCGGACTGCACGCGCTTGTTAGGCCTGCCCACTGCCTGCACAATTGCACACAGCACTGGCCTACCGTAGTTCTGCCAGAACAGCATTTATGGTCTTTTTCAACTCCATCGGTTCGGCAATGAACGGAATAAGCTGATCAGTTCCGCCACTACCTGTAACCACCAAAGTGCCATAATCCAGAATGCGACCCAAAATGCCCTGGTCAACTCTAATGCTCTCAACCTTCTCCAAAACTAATTCAAGCGAATTACGTCTGATAACCCCACGCTTTCCTATAACACGTTTGTTTGTAAGAGCGAACTCGGTCGTGCTTTTTCGGAGAAAAGTTACGATGAACCCAATCAAGCCAATTAGCCAACTTGGTATACAGCAGAAAGGCATAAATAGTATAATCCCGGCTGTCGAATCAGATGGGGTAGATGGAAAGCCCGAGAAATAGACAATCGTAAAGATAAGACCTAGCAAAGTAAAAATGGTGGGTGACATGTAGATGACCCAATGTATTCTTGCTGTTGCCAACACCTTTTCATTGGGCATGAGGATAGACCGTACATAGCCACCAACTTTTTCCATTGGTACCGCGGGCATCTTGTCGTCACTGGAAGCAGGGAGTTGTGATGAGATACTAGCTGATTGAATGGAGCGAGAGCCAGGTTGAGGTGGTTTGGCAAGCGTTTCGGGGGAAGAGGCAGTTGCTCCTCCTGAGAGTCCCTCGAATGATGGCGCTGGCGGAGGGGGCGCATCTAGCTTTTCTAGTGCCTTTTTTGCATCTTCGTTATGCGGATTTATGGCAAGTGCCTTGTTCAAGCAGAGGCGTTTCTGTTCCACTTTAGAAACACAAATCGATAGCCACAGCCAAGCTGTTTCACTTGATGGATCCTCCCGAACGTATTCCGCGAGCAATTTCCCTGCCGCAGCTTTGTCGCCCGATTTCGCTTTTGCAATAGCCTCATTCAATTTGTCCTGTGACACTTCTCACCTCCCAATTGATTTGACCTGCTAAAGAGAAAGGCCTAACGGGGTGATAACCCAACACCCTATTGCGCGAAATCCATCAAATACATTTTATCCGAATCAAAATCGGTATAAGGTTTGGATAATATCTCTTAAAAGTCCAAAATATTCTAGTCCGTTTGTCTGGCGAACCCAAGTTAATCGCTCAACTGCTTTATGGTAGGCGCATTACTCCGCGTAAACCCACTCCTCAAACAGGTCACCCAGGTCACACGCGCAGTGCTCTTCGGCAAGCTGCCGGAACGCCTCGCCCGACCCGATCTTCCACTTGTGAGTCTCGTAGTAGTCACGCAGGAACGCGTCGAACGTCTCCTGGCCCATCTCCTCGGCCAGCGCGCTGACGAACATCGGCCCCCGCCCGTAGAGGATGGGGCCATATTCGCTGCGGACGTAATCACCCGACGGCATACCAATCGGGATCGGCTCGTAATCGGCCTGGCCCCAGAAGTAATCCCACCAATCGCGATAGGACGCCGCCGCCTCCTCATTATACGTATCGACGAAGTACAGCCCGGTCATGTACTGCACGAGCGGCTCATCCAGCCACGGTTCATCCACCTGGTCGTTGCCAACGACGTTGTAAAACCACTGGTGGGCGACCTCGTGGGCGGTGGTCGATTCGAGCAGCGTGAAGGCCGACAGCCCACTGATCTCGTTGGCCGGGTCGAGGTAGTCGACGTTCACCGCCACCAGCCCGGGGTACTCCATACCGCCCGCCTGCATCGGCGTGCCAACCACGTCCAACTCTGTGTAAGGATAAGGACCTAACCGCTCACCGTAGCTCTCCACCGCATTGACGGCGTACTGAGCGGCCACGCTCCTGCCGGTCACCAGGCCCTTAACCGCGTAGCTGTTGACCGTCGTCTCACCCACCATCGTACTGAAGACCTCGAAGCGCTCACTGGCAGCGATGTAGAAATCGCGTGCCGGGCCTGCGGCGAAGGTCACGACCTGCTGATCGCCTTCCTCCTGGCGCTCGACCTCCACGCCCGACGCGACGATCATCAGCCCGGCGGGGGCCGTCACGCGCACCAGGTAAAAGCTGGCATCAAAGTGCGTCACGTCGCCGTTGGGCGGCGGCACTTCGACGTTCCACCCCTCATCGTCGTAAGCCGGGACGACGGGGTAGAACTCGTCCAGCACCAACACCCCATCGAAGTAGCCGAACAGGCCATAGTTTCCACCCATCTCGACCGCCACGTCAACCGTGAAGAACATCTCAACGACCGCCTGCTCACCGGGCTGCAACGCCTCCGGCAGCGGCAGGCGAATCGCACTGTCCTCGAACTCGTAGATCGGCTCGACCTCCTGGCCGTCCACTTTGACCCCCGACACGTTGGCCGCGCCGCCAGCCGTGTTGGCGAACAGACGGAAGTAGAGCACGTCGAGCGGCTCATCCTCCCGGTTGGTGTAACGCACTTTCTCGTACCCCTCCAGGAGCAGCAGATCATCCGCGATGTGCAGGTTGATGTGATACACCGACGCGCCCGGCAGGTCGTCGAGCACACCCTGCTCCGCCTCGACCAGCCCCTCGCGGAAGAGCGAGCGGTCGTCCCAATCCACGTCAAACGACCACAACGCGGCCTCCGCCGGGGCCGATTGGGCCACCGGGGGCACGTCGGTCGGCATGGGGGCCGGGTCTTCGACCGGTTGGGACGTGGGTTCGGGCGCGGCAGTCCGGCAGGCCGCCAGCGCCAGCACGATCACGCACAGCGCCATCCTCAACAAGTTCCTTTTCAACGTCGCCTCTCCTCGTTTGTAGAGATGATTCGCGATCCGCCCCCTACTTCTCGCGCACGTCACGCGTGAGCGGCACGAAGCGCACCCCGCCCAGGCTGGTCGTGACGAACTCATCGCCCTGCCGCTCGACCAGCCACAATTCCTGGTAACCACCCACCGGCCCGACCGGGATCACCATCCTGCCACCGTCGGCCAACTGCGCCCGCAGCGGCGGCGGGACGTGGTCGGGCGCAGCCGTCACGATGATGGCGTCGAAGGGCGCGTGCTCCTCCCATCCGAAGTAACCATCGCCGTGCTTCACCTCGACGTTGTCATAGCCCAACCCGGCCAGGCGATCCGCCGCCTGCTCGGCCAGCGCCCCGACGATCTCAATCGTGTACACCTGCTTGACGATCTCGGCCAGCACCGCCGCCTGGTAGCCGGAGCCGGTGCCAACCTCCAACACCACGTCATCCGGGCCGGGTTCCAGCACCTCGGTCATCAGCGCCACGATGTACGGCTGCGAGATCGTCTGCCCGTAGTCGATGGGCAGCGGGTGGTCGCCGTAAGCCTGATCACGGAACTCCTCCGGCACGAACAGGTGACGCGGCACGGCGTTCATCGCGTCGATGACGGCCTGATCTTTGACCCCGCGCGCGATGATCGTGCGCTCGATCAGGCTCCAACGCTCATCCGCGTAGGGATCGGGTTGGGCTTCCGCCGGGGTGTCGGCGGCTTCGCCGGGGAGCTCCTCGGCGGGGGCCTCCCCGGTTGGGGGTACAGGCGTGGGGGCCGGGGCATCGGTCGGGGGCGGGGTTGCTTCCGGCCCGCACGCGGGGATCAACAGCACGCTCATTACAACCGCCAATGCGATCAATCGCCGCACGGTTCTCCTCCCCACCACTTGAGTCGTCCGTCTACGCCCCATTATAGCACCGCCGCGCCTCCACTCCATCGCTGGGGTATCTGTCCCCGGCGGAGTTTGAACGTCGATTCTACGACATGAAAAGTGTCTGTTAAAACGGGGCAAGGTCAGACGCAGACTTTCGTGTACCGCCCGTGCCTAAGCCGCTGGTTATGGTCGCAAATCTGTACACCATCGAGAGGCCGGTTGGCCTTCAACCGACAGATGACATGCCAATCTTGTGCGCGGCACCATCTGAGGACGGATGCCGCGGCATGCCAGCCATCGCATAGATGAAGGCGACCAGTTGAGGGGAGACATCGGCGATGGTTTTGAGCATGACGCACATCCTGGTGGCGGAGAATGTCCGGCCAGTCTGCGCTACTTTTGCGTCTGCTAAAAAGTGGCTTACACTGAGGGCGAAAGTCCGGTCAGAATGCTTCGGGAATGATATAGAGTTTCGAACCGGTGACCTGATACTTTTCTGGATCGAATGTTGTCTCTACTATCGCGGCAAACTGATTATCTCCAACAAACGGGACCAACGCTTGAACATTGTGTCGGTCTGCCAGATAGTGTGCTGCCCCCCAAGTCCCCATCGCCCGAATGCCTGCCACAATATAGGCCATAGTGTCTCTCCCTTGACGATTGAACTTTGCGATTATCGAGTAGTCCCTCGCCTCAGGGGGATCCCGGTCCGTGGGAGACTCAAGACGGAGTTCTTTTGTCCGATGTAGCACATGAGGGGATTCTGTGCCTACACCGTGTAATTCATAAGGGAAACCTTCGTCCAGGAGATGCGCTTGTAGGGCAGGGGATATAGACTTTGTACAGACGTAGACTACATGCCCATCCCACTCCTCGATAGCCGTCTCCACTTCGGTGGGAAACCAGTCTCCGACCAGTCCATCAGGCAGCTGGAAGGTCAAGAGCTCCACCTTAGCCCCACACTCGTTCAGAAATCTTTCAAGTAAATGAAATGCCATCACATCTTCGTGAGCCACCACCAGAAATGCCCGCCCAGCAAGACGCCGTTGTGGGTAAACGATCAGGTATGGATGCTCATCAAGCTTCCATATCTTGCCTATGATGACGGGATGCATAGCCTTCTGGTTTGCGTCGTGTTCGCGAACCTCTTCATAGGTCAAACTGTGGTTCCATATTTGCTCAAATCGACTTTCCAGGGCAGCAATGAGAGAGGCCTGGATTCCATCCCTCCCATCTAGTACTATTGCTGGCCATTCCTCCAATTTATACGGGGACCCGCCCTCTATCGGATCTTCTTCCCATCTGCTCATGCCGATGAAAGCACTGGGGACGTCTGTGTTACTTATCAGGATTGCACCATTGAACAGCGGGGGAGCATCGTAAAAGCGGATGTTGATAGGGCGTCCCCTCTCACGGGAACCCTCTACAATTTCTTTAGCCCTCAGTTCAATTTCAGACGATTTAAACCACAGGCGCCGCGTTTGCTCAGCCTCCGCTGTTCCACCTGCCCGCAACCCTTCATTGAACAATTCCTCTTCCCGCCGCTCAACCACCCAGTTCCGGGCAAGAATCCTGACCTCGAGGCCCTCTAACTCATACCCAAGATAATCGTATAGCAACTCGTTCGTATAAGCGAAATAGAGTAATCGGTCGTATGTTCGTTGGGCGCAAGTGTCGGTAATCCAGGCTTTTAGTTCGTTCGATCTTCGATCGTTGTACCAGACCGGGCTAAACGCCAGCTTTCCATCAAGCACGTACACTTTCCCAAAATCGGGGTGCTCACATGCAAACTGACACCTCTCTTGAAACTCAACTGAGAGGCGCTCGTAGACAGCCAATGTCATGACAACATAGCCTGGGTGCCCTATGTCCTTCTCTCGCTTTGCAAGTAAGTTGAGCGCATCGCCGCTGAGATTACCTGGGTTGCCGTCTTGGTTTATCAGTGTCCCGGCATGGCACACAATCCTGACAATTATCTCTTGGCCATGTGGCAGCTCGTTGTAAACACCTCTTGCCCGGTTGAACAAGGGGATCAGTTGCCGGATACGGTCTGCAAACATCAATAGCTCATTGCAGCCATTCGATATGTCGAATACGGCAGTTCCCCCGTCACCCCGCCATGGTAATAAGGCGGCAGGCGCATCCATGAGTTGAGATGCAATGAGGCAGCCAAGGGCCGTCTTTGTGTCAGCTTTTTCTCGGCTCGTGCCCTTGAGCTTGGAGTGGTCAACTATATCGATGGACACCAGCCCCGCAATGAACTCTTTACCTGGTTTGACATGTTCTGTCAGGAATTCCTCGATATCCATTGCCCTGTGTCCTCCTACTCCCTCGTATCTTACAAAGGACCAACTTGTTACCAAGCAAAGGCTGGACGAGGCGGTTGATGCCATCCTGGAGATTTGCCCTGAGTATAGGCTGTTTTTGGTAGCACTGCAAGATAACGTGTATGCGAAAATTTGTACAAACAGGATATTTTGCTTGCTTAGTGAACCGATATGAGCCACAAAATGTCACTTTTAGCCATTTTTGTTGGCGATTGAGTGGCGAAACGAGATGTTTTTGTCGAACACTTGTGCGTACACGCTATTCTGTGGTGCTACCCCATTTTTAAGCAGCCGCAAAACTGGTGTGGATTGGTCGAATACTACCACCCACCAGGATGCGCTCTCTGCGCAAACCGTCGCCGCAGTCCCGTACGAACTAACCAGTTTCAACGAGTTACCGGAGTTTCGATTTCGTGATAATAACGCGAAACTCCACGAGATCGGCACGGAGTCGAGAGAGTACACATTTCCCATCCCCGGAACTGCACGCCAATTGTAACGCCTTCTATGCAGATTAACGCTTACCTTTCCGGCCAGATCGGGTAAACTATACTGTAGCGAAGGCATTTCATGGTCCGGGCAGTTCTCCGAAAATCCGCCCGGTCAAAGCAGCTGACAACGAACCAACCGACTCGAAAGGCAAAGCGCTATGGATAACCCGCTTCACAGGGCAGTCGAACTGGCAAAGGCCGGGCGCAAGGACGAGGCCATGCCCATCGTCACCGCCCTGATCAGGCAGAACCCCAACGACGCCCAGGCGTGGCTGGTGATGGCCCAACTGGTCGACGACCCACAGCAGGCCGTCGACTGTATGCAACGCGTGGTGCAGCTTCGCCCCGACGACCCAAAGATGCACAACCTGCTGGCCCGGCTCGAAGCCAAAGCTCAGGCCGCGCAGCCGCCGCCTGAGCCGGAGCCTGAAGCCTGGCCGCCACCCGCCCAACCGGAGCCTGAAGCCTGGCCGCCACCCGCCCAACCGGAGCCTGAAGCCTGGCCGC
>CAZRXG010000040.1:32543-35463 GCA_964603985.1 uncultured Anaerolineae bacterium
CCGGAGCCTGAAGCCTGGCCGCCACCCGCCCAGCCGGAGCCTGAAACCTGGGAACCGCCCACCCACGAGGACGAGGAGCCTGCCGAGGAGGCTCCCGGCCAGCCCAACCTGGCCTACTGGGTCGTCGGCGCGGTCGCCCTGCTGGTGATCGCCGCCTGTGTGGTCGCCGTGTTGCTGCTTCGGCCCAACCTATCCACCATCCCCATGTTCTCCTCCGGCCCCTCCGGCAACGCGCCAATCGAGGCCGCGCCGGGCGAGGCAGGCGCGCCGGGCGAGGCGGGTGCCCCGTCCGAGCGGCCCACCCCGACCGCCTTCCCCACCCCCACCCCGACCCCGCTGCCCACCGCCGACCCGGTGCTGTTGGAGACGGTCGCCCTGCTGTCCGGCGTGGACTTCCACCCGGTCGACCTGGTTGACCTGCTCACCCGCACCTCGATCCTCGAAGAGCCAGTCGAGCGCACCCGCACGAGCACTCCTTCCTACCGGGTGGGCGACGTGGAGACCTTCTACGTCGCCACGTACACGTTTTTTGGCGGCTTCATGTACCTTGAGACGCGCGCCACGCTGGCCTACATGAACGACGTGGTTGCCATGTGGGTCGAGTACGGCTACCCGGTCGACAAGCAGGAGCTTGCCGCCGCCGCCGACACCTTCGCCCTGGAGGTGTACCCGACCGTGCGCGAGGTCTTCGGCGAGGAGTGGTCGCCCGGCATCGACAACGACCCGCGCCTGCACATCGTGAACATGTTCTGGCTCGGCCCCAACGTGGGCGGGTATTTCTCGCCCGCCGACGAGTACCCGTCCGAGGTCTATCCCTTCTCCAACGAGCGCGAGGCGTTCTACATCAGCATGATGGGCCTTGAGGTCGGGTCGGACGAATACATGTCGACCCTGGCCCACGAGTTCCAGCACATGGTGCGCTGGCACAACGACCCCAATGAGGACCTGTGGCTGAACGAGGGCCTTTCGCAGCTTGCCGAGCGCATCGCCGGGTACGATACCGCCTTCACCCACTTCAACTACCTGTACGATTCGCAGGTGCAGCTTAACTCCTGGTCGGAGGACTTCCGCGAGAGCTACTCGCACTACGGCGCGGCCTACCTGTTCTCGCTTTATCTGTGGGAGCGGCTGGGCACCGACGTGATTTACCGCATCGCCGACCACCCTGCGGGCGGCATGGCCGCCGTCGAGGACGTGCTGACCGGGGAGGGCATCGCGGTGGACGAGATTTTCGCCGACTGGATCGTCGCCAACTACCTCGACGACCCAACCGTCGGCGACGGGCGCTACGGCTACGAGTACGAGACGCTCACCCCGATCTGCCCCCGGCGGCGCGTGGCCGCCACTCAGGCCCAGCCGCGCACCTCGCTGGCCCAGTACACCGCCAACTACGTCGAGATCGAGGGCCAGGGCGAGTTCACCATCGACTTCCGGGGCGACACCGAGGTCCCCCTGATCCCCACCTCCCCCAAGAGCGGGCGGCACTTCTTCTGGGCCGGGCGGGCCGACAACAGCGATATGACGCTCACCCGCGCCTTTGACCTCCACGGACTGGAGAGCGCCACCCTGCAATACTGGACCTGGTACGACATCCAGGAGCTTGGCGACTTCGGCTTCGTGCTGATCTCGACCGACGGCGGCGAAACGTGGGACTTCCTGGAAGCCACCAGCATGCAGACCGGCGACGAGTGGTTCGACGAGGGTCTACCGTTCTACACCGGAGCCAGCGGGGGCGGCCAGCTCTCGTCGTCCTGGCTGTGGGAGGAGGTTGACCTCTCGCCCTACGTCGGCAACGAGGTGCTGATCCGCTTCGAGTACGTCACCGACACCACCTACAACGGCCTCGGCTGGGCGATTGAAAACATCCGCATCCCGGAGCTCGACTACTACTACGACGTGGACACAGAGGACGAAAGCTGGGAGATGGACGGCTTCATCCGCGCCAACAACCAGATCCTGCAAAAGTGGGTGCTCTACCTGATCGAGTACGGCAACGGGACGACCGTCACGCCCATCCCGGTCTTCGCCGACGGCACCGCCGACGCGACGGTCACACTCGGCCCAGAGTCAGACCGGGCGACGGTCGTCATCGGCGCGATGGCCCCCCTCACCAAGGTCGAGGCTAACTACCATCTCGCCGTCGGCGGCAGCGGCCAACTGACCTCGCTCCAGTACCCGCCGGGCGTGCTCTACCAGGACGACTTTGAAAGTCCCTGCGGCTCGTTCATCTCCTTCATCCTGCCCGACTATTCGTATGGCTACAAGAACGGGCGCTACGAGATCGAGATCGGGCTGGAAGATGTCGGCATCTGGGGGCTGGCACAGCAGGAGTTCCGCGACGTGGCGGTCGAGGTCGACGCCATCTTCGTCGAGCCTAAGGCCGACACGGCCATGGGCGTCATGTGCCGCGTCGAGGACGACTATAACTACTACAGCTTCGAGATCCGCAACGACGGCACGTACACCATCTACGGCGTCGACGATGGCTACTACGTCGAGCTGCAGGACTGGACCGAGACCGGCGCGATCAATACCGGGCCGGGGGCCACTAACCACCTGAAGGCCATCTGCAACGGCGACACGCTGACGTTGTTCATCAACGGCGACCGTGTCGCCGACATGACCGTCCCTACGATGAGCCGGGGGGACATCGGCTTCATCGCCTGGACGTTCGAGGAGCCGGGCATCCTGGTCGCGTTTGACGACCTGGTAGCCAGCAGACCGTAGGGGGAAGCTATCAGCCATCAGCGATTAGCTATCAGCCATAAGCTATAAGCATGCCGCCGTCGTCGAGGTCAAAAAGATGCTGGCAACTTTTATCAAAAGACTGCGATCTGATCGCTGACCGGCTGACCGCCGCCAGCCCTTCCCGGCTGGCCTCTGCCCCCTCCCTCCGCGCAGCGTGGGGGAGGGGTGGGGC
>CAZRXG010000041.1:0-33969 GCA_964603985.1 uncultured Anaerolineae bacterium
GACCGTGACCGGCCCCGACCCGCTCTTCCCCGCCACCCACGTCCGGGTCGAGCGCGAGGGCCGGAGCTACGGCATCCCCGCCCAGAAGGTGCGCGCCTACCTCCCGCTCTCCCAGACTGGCGAGCAGCCACCTGCCAGGAGCGACCGGGGCGACGAAACGCCAGCCGCGGCTGGCGCGGCCGACGCGCCCTCACCCTCCCCGGCACGCCCCAATGGACACGAGCTGCGCCAGCTCCGCTTCGACGAGCCTTACCAGCTCGCGCTCTTCCCTCTCTAACCCGGCCCCCGGTGCCCACCACACCAAACAGGCCCCCGCCATCGTGCGGGCGGCCCGCTCACCCGACCCCGTGACCGCCGCCTACCGCTACGCGGCGCTGGGCTTCAGCGTCCTGCCTCTGCGGGGCAAGCGGCCCTTCCTGCGCTCGTGGAAACCGTATCAGACCACACCTCCCTCGCGCTCCAGGCTGCACCGGTGGGCATCGGCGGGCCTCTTCGGGAACGTTGGCATCGTGTGCGGCGTGGTGTCGGGCGGGCTGGTCGTCCTCGACCTGGATGGCGAGGCGGCCTACGCCGCCTTCGCCGCGCGCTTCCCCCACCTGGCCGCCACCTACACCGTCCGCACCGGCAGCGGCACAGGCCACCACGTCTACCTGCTGTCTGAGCGGCTCCCGCCCTCAACCCGCGCCCTCGGCACGCCCTACGGCAACGTCGAGCTGCTCTCGACCGGGCGGCAGGTGGTCGCGCCGCCCAGCATCCACCCCGGCACCGGCGCCCGCTACACGGTCGCGCGGGCCGACGACATCCGCCGCGTCCGCGACCTCGACGACCTGGTCGCCTGGATTCGCGGCCTGAAGCACCAACCCACCGCCCAGGCTCAGAAGGCGCAGTGTGCAGCGCAAAGGAACCACCGGCGGCCAGGCCGCTCTGACCCCCTGCTCGTCGACGCCATCACCGCGCACTTCCGCCGCGCCGGGTACCGGCGGCGCGGGCCGTGGCTGAACGGGCCGTGCATCTACCCCGGACGCCACACCCACGACGACCGCCGCCACTCCTTCGGGTTCAACACCCGGATCGGACGCGGCTACTGCTTTCGCTGCGGCTCGATCCCGGCCGGGGACATCGCCGCAGCCATCGGGCTTGATCCCTGCCACTGCGGTGGAGCGGTGCGAACGTCTCACACTCGAAAGGAGAAGTGACTATGAAGAACAAACAGCTCGTCATCCCGGCCAACCTGCTCGCGCTGACGACCGCCCTGCAGCGGCTGCCCTGCGTCACCGTCGTGCGGGTTGTGGGCCTGCCCGCCGCACGGCCCGACGACGCGGCGTGGATGGTCGTCGTCGACGTCCCCAACCACGACGTGGGCCGGGCGGTCGTCAGCTTCCTCAGGACGATGGTCTCCCGCTGCGAGTGGCGGGCGCGGAGCATCCGGTTCAACCGCCTCGTCCACCCCCTCTCCGGCATGGGGCGCAACGAGCTCCTCGGCACCGGCGCCAACCCCGACCCCGACCAACTGGCCCGGCTGATCCTGGAGAACGCGTCTACTTTCCACAACCGCCAGCCCGAGATGAACCCGCCGTTCCTGGCGCTCTCGTCGGCCACCAACCGGGTCAATGCAGCCCGCAACGCGGTCGGCAGCCTGCGCCTCACCTTCGACGCCCCCGAACACAGCGCCGAGGTTGGCAGGGCCTACAATCTCATCTGCCGGGCCGAGGGCATCCTCGAGGCGCTGCGCAATCAAGTCCCCTACCGGGGCGATGGCTCCAAGGGTGATCCGCCGGACATCGTGGCCTGAACGCGGGCGAAGTGGGATAGAGGGATCTCCTCTGTCCCACTTTTCTTTTTTGCCCCCTGCTCCCGGCGGGTTGGCAGCAAACTGAGCGGGGGAACCTGTGAACCGGACCGGGGCGGCTACGCCGCATCCCAGGTGAAGGCTCACAACCGCGTGGGCTTCGCTTCAGTGGCTGCTGCCCAGGGCGGACGTGGCATACGCACTATCCGCAAAAGGAGCAGACCATGTTTCAGCAGACGATCGTTGTTGGCAACCTGGGGGGTGACCCCGAGATGCGCTATCTCGAAGATGGCACGCCGGTGACCACGTTCAGCGTCGCGACCAACCGCCGCTGGACCGACCGCGAGACCGGAGAGAAGCGCGAGAAGACGACCTGGTTCCGCGTCACGGCGTGGAGGCGCCAGGCCGAGGTGTGCAACGAGTACCTCGCCAAGGGCCGCCAGGTCATGGTGGTAGGGGAGGTTTCGTCGAGCGCGTGGATCGACCAGGAAGGCGAGCCGCGCTCGAGCCTCGAACTCACCGCCCGCAACGTGAAGTTCCTGGGCAGCACCGGGAACGGCGGACCGCCGCCGCTGACCGGCGAAGAGCTCGCAGAAAAGGACGAGATCCCCTTCTAGCGAAGGGAGGTGTCCGCTCTGGGCAGCAGCCACCGAAGCACGCAGCAGCCGCGAGGCTGTTGCTTTTTTCTTTTTTGCCTGCGGAGCAGCAACCCTGGGTGATGGCCTCGCAGTGGGGCCCGCTGCCCAATTTGGCAGCAAACTGAGCGGGGGAGCATCCCACGAGATGTGAGTGTGGTCATGAGTCGGGATCGGACGTAAGTCCAGTTTCGCTTCTTTTCTTCTCAAGATGTAAGCAAGCGATTCCCAAAATCCGCAACGACTCATGTATAATGGTGATGAAACTCCTCTTTGAGCGCAGGACACATCGGCATGAAACCGCATTACGAAAAGTCATATGCTCTCGTTATCGGCATCGATGACTTCAAGAATGCCCCACCACTGTCTACTGCCCGCCTTGGCGCTGAAGCAGTGGCACATGCGCTGACCGATCACTACAGGTTCGACAAAGTCGTCACTCTGTACGATTCCGACGCGACCAAAGTCAACATCGAAGATGCCTATGCCAAACTGCGTCGCCAGATGCAGTTGGATGATCGGTTCGTCGTCTATGTGTCAGGGCATGGTGTTGGACTTGAAGGTCAGGTGCGCTCCGAAGGCTTCATTGTCGCTCACGATTCTGACCCAGGCACAGGGTTCAGACTGATCAAGATGCGCGACCTGGTTGACCCCAACTTTACGAGAGCCAAACACGCCTTTGTTATCCTGGATACCTGCCACAGTGGTTTTGCCGTTACATACGAAACGCCGCGCGCGGTCATCAAACCCCCGCCCGATCCGAGGTTGGCCATGAAGCAGTTCTTGACCCGTAAAGCCTATCAGGTCCTTGCTTCTACGAACCCGTTAGAAACAGCCACCGATGCACCCTTGTTTGAAGGGCATACCCCCTTTACTGGCTACCTGCTGCGTGCTCTTGGTGGTGAAGATGATGCCGCCCGCAGTCCTGTCAACAACCTGTTGACGGCCAGTAGTGTGACCGAGTACGTCCGCAACGGTATTGCCGCTTTCTCAGGCAACTGGCAGGGGCCGCAGACCGGTATCTTGCCCGGTGACGAGGGCGGGGTGCTGGTGTGGGAGCTGCCAGACGCGTTGGATGTGCTGCCAGAGCGGCTGCACCGCGCTCTTGAAAGTGATAACGAGGATACTCGTTATTACGCGCTAGCCGACGCCGAGCGTCTGCTTGGTAAACCACAGTATGCCAGCACACTGCAAGAGGTACTGCGCGAGATTGCGCTGAACGACCCGGACAAAGAGGTCAAGAGCCGGGCAATGGATGTGCTGTTGAAAGCCAGGCAGATCCCGGAACCGGCGGTTGAGATTGTCGAGCCAACCCCGGAATCTGTGCCAGTCGTTGAAGTCCAAGAGCCCGAACCGGAACCAACGGCGAAACGCAAAAAGCGAGCACCAGGCCCGGTTGTGCGCCCGGCCCGGCCCAACGAGCTACGTGTCATCATCATCGGCGCGGTCATCACTGGCGTGCTGGGCATCCTCGCGACGGCGATAGCGACCGGCGGCTTCGGGTTGAGGAGTCTCGGCACGACGCCGACTCCGCCGACCGCTACCGAAACCGATACGTCTCTCCCGCCGGGCTTCGAGCCGGTGACACGCAACGCCGACTGGACGCCGGTGATCGAGGAATTTGACGGGGTCAAGATGGCGCTCGTCCCGGCGGGGTGTTTCATGATGGGGAGTGAGGATGGCGACGGCGACGAACGCCCAGTCCACGAGGTTTGCTTTGATGAGCCGTTCTGGATTGACGTGTACGAGGTGGCAAATGCGCAGTATGGCAATGCAGCGCCAAGTTGTAAGGAGTATTCATCGGATAACGGTCAGCCGCGTGTTTGTATAGATTGGTTTCGTTCGGTCGCCCACTGCGAGAGCCGGGGAGCAAGATTGCCCACCGAAGCTGAGTGGGAGTACACTGCACGCGGGCCGGATGGGCTGGTTTATCCCTGGGGAAGCAGGTTTGTGGCCGACAACGCCGTATACAGTGGAAACTCAGACGGCCACACTTGGAAGGTGGGCAGCAAACCGGGCGATGTTTCGTGGGTGGGCGTGCTGGACATGAGCGGCAACGTGTGGGAGTGGGTGGCCGACTGGTACGATAGTGGTTACTACGACACGCTGGCCAACTCCGTCACGAGCCCAACTGGGCCAGATAGTGGTCGGTATCGCGTGCTGCGGGGCGGCTCGTGGTACTATAATTCGTCCTACGCCCGCGCCGCCTATCGGTATGGGCTCACCTCGGATGTTACGAGGGGCTACGGCGGCTTCCGCTGCGCCCGCTCGTATTAGTTTTCTGCTTCCCGTATCCTGTTGTTCTGGCTTCTGATCCAGAGGGAAATCGCGCGCAGCGCAATTGCGCTAATTCTGGTAGTCTGAGAGGACGAACGATCAAGCTGCCTCCCCGCCCGGCATCGAGCCGGGCGGTCTGCGTGCCGGAGGCACGCACCTACCCCACGTCCGCGCGGCACCTCCACGTTCACTCGCGCCCCCGGCGCTCGTGACCGAAACGTCGCTGCGCTCCGTTTCTACGTGCGGGCCTTGCTTCGCAGGGAGCGAGATCGGGCATAACACCCGACCTCGGTTTATCCCCTCATTCACGATTGTTTACTTTCTACTATATATACCTCCGCCGTTACCTGTATAATAGTTGTGGATACAGTGAGAGCGACCCGGAACATGGGGGCACTTATGAGCATGTACCGCCCGCTTTACGAGAGATCACACGCCCTCCTCATCGGCATTGACGAGTACCCACACTTTCCACCCCTGCAAACGGCAGTCAAAGGGGTGCGTGAGCTGGCGCAGGTTCTGCGCGATGAACTTGGTTTCCAACAAATCACCACGCTGGAGAATGAGCGGGCCACGCTGCGCAACATCCGCCGCAGGCTTGACGATCCACTTTCGCACCGCGAGCAGGTCGGGCCGGATGACCGGGTGCTGATCTATTTCGCCGGACATGGCATCACGGTTGATATCGCGGTGGGTGAAGTCGGGTATCTGGTGCCCTTCGACGCCGAGCCGGGACACAAAGACACGCTGCTGGCCATGGACGAGCTCACCCGCGTGGCGGCCGACTGGATTCATGCCAAGCACGTCTTGTTCCTGCTCGACGCCTGCTTTTCCGGCTTTGCCTCGACACGCATGACCGAGGGAATCAAGCGCCAGTTGAGTGACTATCTCACCCTCCCCACCCGTCAGGTGATCACCGCCGGGACCCGCGACCAGCAGGTCAGCGACCTCTGGGGGCCGGGCGGACACTCTCTGTTCACCGGCTTTTTGCTGGATGGGCTGCGCGGTGCGGCCCCGATGCCCGGCGGCGTACTGCGCGCCTTTCACCTGGCGGGCTGGCTCCAGGATCAGGTCGCCCAGCACTCGCGCGCCCGCCAAACGCCGCTGTATGCCTCCCTGATGGGCAGCCGGGGCGGGGATTTGATCTTCAGCGTGCGCGAGGTGGTTGAATTGCCGCGCTGGGTAGTCGAGGTGGCGGAGAGCAACGACTCGACGCAGCGGTTGGTTGCGGTAGGGAGACTGAGCACGCTGGCGCAAGACCAGGATACGCCAGAGATGGCCTCGCAGGCGCTGGCGAAACTCCAGGAACTAACGCGTGATCCAAGTGCGATGGTTGCTTCCTCCGCGCAGGGGGCGCTGCGGGAACTGATGCCGGAGACGGAAGTTGCACCGGTTGACCGCGAAGAGCCGGTCGTTGTGGAGCCGGAGCCAACACCGGTCAAGGTAGACGCGCCGGAGCCAACGCCGCCGCGCGCGCGGCGCGGCATCAGACCGCTGTGGGTGGGGTTCGGTGTGGTGGCGCTGGTGGGGTTAGTGATCGGCGCGCTGGCGATCTCTGGGATGTTTGGAGGTAGACCAACGCCCACCCCCGAGCCGACAACTGATCCTGCCATTGCCCTGGCACTGAGCGGTGTGGCGCGCAACGCCGACTGGACACCCCACACCCAGGAGTTTAACGGCGTAGAAGTGGCGCTCGTCCCGGCGGGGTGCTTTATGATGGGAACCAAGGACAGTGGGAGCGACGAGTGGCCTATTCACGAAGTGTGTTTTGACGAACCGTTCTGGATTGACATGTACGAAGTGACGAACGAGCAGTTTGGCTCAGTTGGTTGTGCAGAGTATTCGTCAGAGGACGATCAACCACGAAACTGTGTGAGTTGGACGGATGCTGCTACCTACTGCAAGAGCCGTGACGCACGACTGCCCACCGAGGCAGAATGGGAGTACGCGGCACGCGGTCCGGATGGGCTGGTGTACCCCTGGGGCGATGAGTTCGACTGTAGTATGGGCAACTTCGATGACGAAACAGAATATAATTCATATGTTGCTGATGGTCGCACGAATTGCGACGGCTTTGTCGTCACAGCGCCTGTGGGCAGTTTCCCCGACGGTGCTTCCTGGGTGGGAGCACTGGATCTGGGCGGCAATTTGTGGGAATGGGTGGCTGACTGGCATGGAACATACCCTAGTGGAAAACAAGTGAATCCGACCGGACCTAACAGCGGTCAATACCGCGTGCTGCGGGGCAGTTCGTGGGGTAGCCCTGCGTCCCCCCTCCGTGCTGCTGCTCGGCTCAGGAGCCTCCCAGGTTTCAGATATGACTACAGCGGCTTCCGCTGCGCGCGCTCCTGGCAGGAGCCAGAGCCGGCCCCAACCGACACGCCCGCCCCTACAACGCCTCCACCATCGGGCCTCGAGCCAGTGACGCGCAACGCCGACTGGACGCCGGTGATAGAGGAGTTTGACGGGGTCGAGATGGCACTCGTCCCGGCGGGGTGCTTCATGATGGGCAGCGAGGACGGCGGTGACGACGAAAAACCTGTCCACGAAGTGTGCTTCGAGGAGCCGTTCTGGATTGACGTGTACGAGGTGACGAACAAGCAGTATGGCTCAGAAGGGTACTACTCAGGCAGTACCCGTCCGCGCGAGAGCGTTACCTGGACCGAGGCAGTCGCCCACTGTGAAAGCCGCAGCGCGCGCCTTCCGACCGAAGCCGAGTGGGAGTACGCGGCGCGCGGCCCGGATGGGTTGGCGTATCCGTGGGGGAACGAGTTTGTGCCCGACAACGTCGTATACTACGGCAACTCAGACGTCCATACCTGGTGGGTGGGCAGCAAGCCGGGCGGTATTTCGTGGGTGGGCGCGTTCGATATGAGCGGCAACGTGGAGGAGTGGGTAAGCACCTGGTATGCGCCCTATCCGTACAACCCGGCAGACGGGCGCGAAGAGCGAAGCAATCCGGGCGGTTATGACGGACGCGTGCTGCGGGGCGGTTCGTGGTACAGCAATTCGAGCGACCTGCACATCGCCAATCGGAGCAGGTACTATCCAGTCAACACATGGACCTTCAGCGGCTTCCGCTGCGCCCGCTCGTATTAACCCCCTTTTCTATGTCTCGTCGTTCTGACTTCTGATCCTGGGGAGGAATCGCGCAGAGCGCACTCACGCCAAATTCTGGTAGGTCGAGAGAACGAACGATCAGGCTGCCACCCGCCCGGCATCGAGCCGGGCGGTCTGCGTGCCGCAGGCACGCACCTACCCCACGTCCGCGCGGCACCTCCACGTTCACTCGCGCCCCCGGCGCTCGTGACCGAAACGTCGCTGCGCTCCGTTTCTACGTGGGGCCCTGCTTCGCAGGGCGCGAGATCGGGCATAATGTCCAGTCTTGGCTTATTCCTTCATTCACAATTGTGTCTACTATGTATACCTCCACCGTTACCTGTATAATAGTTGTGGATACAGTGAGAGCAACCCAGAAATGGGGGCACTTATGAGCATGTATCGTCCGCTTTACGAGAGATCACACGCCCTCCTCATCGGCATTGACGAGTATCCACACTTTCCACCCCTGCAAACGGCAGTCAAGGGGGTGCGTGAGTTGGCGCAGGTTTTGCACGACGAACTTGGCTTCCAACAAATCACCACGCTGGAAAATGAGCGGGCCACACTGCGCAACATCCGCCGCAGGCTTGACGATCCGCTTTCACGCCGCGAGCAGGTCGGGCCGGATGACCGGGTGTTGATTTACTTCGCCGGGCATGGCATCACGGTTGATATCGCGGTGGGTGAAGTCGGGTATCTGGTGCCCTTCGACGCCGAGCCGGGGCACAAAGACACGCTGCTGGCCATGGACGAGCTCACCCGTGTGGCGGCCGACTGGATTCACGCCAAGCACGTCTTGTTCCTGCTCGATGCCTGCTTCTCCGGGTTTGCCACGACGCGCGAGGCCGATACCGGTGCCGGGCGGCTGCTGGAGGATTTCCTGGTCAGCCCCGGCAGGCAGGTCATCACGGCCGGTAAGCGCGACCAGCGAGCGAGCGATCTCTGGGGGCCGGGCGGGCATTCTCTGTTCACCGGCTTCCTGCTGAACGGGCTGCGTGGGGCCGCGCCCGCGCCGCACGGCGTGCTGCGCGCGTTTCTGCTGGCTGGCTACCTGCAGGAGGAAGTGGCGACGCACTCGCGCTCGCTCCAGACGCCGCAGTACGCCGCGCTGATGGGTAGCCGGGGCGGGGATTTCGTCTTCAGCGTGCGCGAGGTGGTCGAGCTGCCGCGCTGGGTGATGGAGGCGGCGGAGGGCGATGACCCCACCCAGCGGCTATTCGCGGTGGGGCAACTGCATGCGCTGGCGCAGGACCAGGATAAGCCAGAGCTGGCCTCGCAGGCGCTGGCGAAACTTCAGGAGTTGGCGGGCGATCCAAGCGTGGTGGTCGCCTCTTCTGCGCAGGCAGCGCTGCGCGAACTGATGCCGGAGACGGAGGTCGCGCCGGTGGAGCGTGAGGAACCGGTCGTCGTGGAGCCGTAACCGCTACCCCCACCGGCAGAGCCGGTGGCGCCGCCGATTGAGCCGCCGGTCGAGGTAGCCGCGCCGGAGCCGAGGCCGACGTTGAGGCGGCTGTGGGTGGTGATCGGGGCAGTGGCACTCATCGGGGTGGTGATCGGCGTGCTGGTGATTCTAGGAATGTTTAAGCGTACACCATTTGAGCCGGTGTTGACTGCCGAGGACTGCCAATCGGCGGGCGTCCCGGCGGGAGCCTGCGCAGGTGTCCACGGAAACGCCGACTGGACACCAGTGGTACAGGAGCTTGGCGGCGCAGAAATGGCGCTTGCCCCGGCGGGGTGCTTCATGATGGGCAGCGAGGATAGCGAGGACAACGAACGCCCGGTGCATGAAGTTTGCTTTGATGAACCATTCTGGATTGATGCGTACGAGGTGACCAATGCCCAGTTCGCCGAGTTCCTGAATGAGGTCGGCGACCAGATCGAGGTCGGTGACTGGATGTGGCTCGCCGCGGATGATGGAGATGTGCAGATTCTGGAGAGCGGTGGTACCTGGACGCCCCGAGGGGGGCACGTCAGCCATCCGGTGGTTGAAGTAACTTGGTTTGGCGCGGTAGCTTACTGCGGGTGGCGAGGTGCACGCCTGCCGACCGAGGCCGAGTGGGAGTATGCGGCACGCGGCCCCGATGGGCTGGTGTATCCGTGGGGGGATACCTTTGATGCAGATAACGTGGTATACGATGGGAACTCACGCGGCCTCCGGGAGGTGGGTAGCAGGCCAGGGGGTATTTCGTGGGTGGGCGCACTGGATATGAGCGGCAACGTATGGGAGTGGGTCAACGACTGGTATGATTCCGGCTATTATGCTGACTCGCCCATACAGAACCCACAGGGGCCGGAAGGCGGTTTCGCCCGGATGGTGCGCGGCGGCTCATGGGACGGCAGCGGCGACGATGTCTGCGCTACCGATCGGGACTGGTCCATTCCGAGCATCACGGACGCCTCCCGCGGTTTCCGCTGCGCCCGCTCCTGGCAGGCGCCGGAGCCAACCCCAGTAGACACGCCTACCCCCGCAACGCCTCTCCCACCGGGATTTGAACCTGTGGGGCATAACGACGACTGGACACCAGTGGTAGAGGAGTTTGACGGCGTAGAGATGGTGCTGGTGCCTGTGGGGTGTTTTATGATGGGCGATGAACACTACTACGGGATCGATAATGATGATGAGAGACCTGTCAATCAGCAGTGCTTTGAGTATCCATTCTGGATTGACCGGTACGAAGTAACAAATGCACAATACGGAGCAGAAGGTGCTTTCGCGGGAGATACCCGTCCGCGCGATAGTGTGAGTTGGTTTGATGCAGCAGCCCATTGCGCAAGCCGGGGAGCAAGACTTCCAACCGAGGCAGAATGGGAATATGCTGCCCGCGGCCCAGATGGGCTAAAATACCCCTGGGGAACTACCATTTTCTCGGCCAGAGCAGTATATGAAAACTGGGAGCACGGTACGGAGGATGTAGGGAGCAAACTGGAAGGTGCGTCCTGGGTTGGCGCAATGGACATGAGCGGAAATGTAGCGGAGTGGGTCAACTCGATTTATCGACCCTACCCTTATAACCCTTTTGATGGTCGAGAAGTGGATAAAGCTGGTGACGATACTAACAAACGGGTAACACGTGGTGGCTCATGGGGCAGTGACGGCGCTGACTTTATCCGCGGAGCCTATCGGGATCCTCAACTTCCTTCTGTCAGGTATAACACGATTGGCCTCCGCTGCGCCCGCTCCTGGGAGGAGCCAGAGCCAACCCCAGTCGACACGCCCACCCCTACAACGCCTCTCCCACCGGGATTTGAACCTGTGGGGCACAACGACGACTGGACACCAGTGATAGAGGAGTTTGGTGGCGTGAAGATGGCGCTGGTGCCCACTGGGTGTTTCATGATGGGCAGCGAGGACGGTAGAAGCAACGAACAACCTGTCCGCGAAGTGTGTTTTGATGAACCGTTCTGGATTGACGTATACGAAGCGACCAACATAGAATTCGGCTCGGCAGGGTGTGAAGATACTTCATCAGGTGACAACCAGCCGCGCAACTGTGTGAACTGGTTTGATGCAGTTGCGCACTGTGAGAATCGTGACACACACCTACCCACGGAAGCGGAATGGGAATATGCGGCACGCGGCCCGGATGGGTGGGTGTATCCGTGGGGGAACGAGTTTGTGCCCGACAACGCCGTATACGGTGAGAACTCAGACGGCCAGACCTGGGAGGTGGGCAGCAAGCCGGGTGGTGTTTCCTGGGTGGGCGCGCTGGATATGAGCGGCAACGTGTGGGAGTGGGTGAGCACGTGGTACGCACTCTACCCATATGACCTGGCAGATGATCGTGAAGCCCGAGATAATCCGGGCGGTTACGAGGGACGCGTGCTGAGGGGCGGCTCGTGGCTCAACAATTCGTACGCCCTGCGCGACGCCTATCGTGACTGGGACGATCCAGGCGACCAGGGAAGCTGGAACGGTTTCCGCTGTGCCCGCTCGTATTAACCCTGTTTTCCATGTCTTGTTGTTCTAACCTCTGATCCTGGGGAGGAATCGCGCGGAGCGCGGTCGCGCCAATTTTGGTAGTTTGAGAGAACAAGCGATCAGTCCGCCCACCCGCCCGGCATCGAGCCGGGCGGTCTGCGTGCCGCAGGCACGCACCTACCCCACGTCCGCGCGGCACCTCCACGTTCACTCGCGCCCCCGGCGCTCGTGACCGAAACGTCGCTGCGCTCCGTTTCTACGTGGGGTAGCAAGATATAGGCAGCCTTGGGAGGCTGCAAATCCCCCCAAACCTCCAGTGTATTACCGTGTTGCCTGAGCATTTTCCGTATTGCCACGTTCCATAATCCCTCGAACAGCCAGCCGCCTATCATGTTGCGATGGGATCTGACCTACAACTTCTAGGAGTTACGGCGGCGCTCCTTTTCGCCTATGCTGGATACAGGAGCAGCCAGTTCGGAGGATACCGTGCCACGCCGCAAGAAGTACGACCAAACCGTCCAGGTGGCAATGACGTCAGAGATGTACGCCAACCTGCTGCGGGTCGCCGGGCAGCGCCGCAAGGTGCCCGGCCAGATCCGGACCTACATCCGTCACGGCCTGGACGAGCAGGGCGAGATCGCCGGGAGCCGCCGCTACTTCACCGGGCGCTTCCGCGACCAGGTCCTCCAACAGCGGGTCGAGTTCCGCTGGTACCTGACCGTCCTCACCGCGCTGGTGTCGACCGCACTGTCGCACATCATCCTGGGTCTCTATCCCGACATGCCCGACGAGGACCGCACGAAGTTCAGCGGCCCGGCGCTGTTCCGCACGGCGGTGGCCCAGGCCGCCGACCAGGGCCACCGTATCCAGCGCCAGCTCGACGACCTGATCGCCGACCAGTCACTCCCGGACGACTGAGGAAGAGCGCCATGCCCAAACCGCTGGTCATCACCAAGATCCAGTACATCGGCACCGGCCGGGCCGAAATCGGCAGGCTGTCGGGCATGGCCAAATATTTCCAGTATCGCGACGGGTCGGTCCGCCGCGACGCCTTCGCGCGGGCCGGTCAGGAGACGCGTGAGGCGGGCCTTGGCTACCCTCAGGGGATGAGCGACTACGTCAGGCCGGAGGGGCGGGACATCCGGTGGGTCGACCGGGGGATGGGCAACACGCACCGCCAGATCACCCGCAGGGCGGTGGAGATGGCCGGGAGCCGCACCACCGCCCGCATGTGGATCATCTCGCCCGACCCGGAGCTGATGGAGCACATCCCCGCAGAGCGGCGGATGGAGGTGCTGGGACGCACGACCGAGCGCGCCATTGAGTACTGGTACGACGACAACGGCTGGGGCAGGCCGCAGTACAGCTACGTGATGCACGACAAAGAGCGCAACCAGGATGGCAAACAGATGCTGCACACCCACGTCGTCACGCCCGGCACGTACGACCTGGGCGATGGGCTGGGGCGGATCGACCACATCGTCCGCAAGCCGCACATCCGCAACCTGCACCAGGTTACGCACGAGGTCTTCCTGGGCGAGCTGGAGCGCGTGCTCGGCAGGGAGCGGGCGGCCCAGATCATCCACCAACGCGACGAGCGGGACCTCGACCGGCGCTACCCAGACCGCAAGCAGCGCCAGCGCGAGCGCGACTCCCACGACCGCGTCGACCGGATGCAGCGCGTCCACGACGTGCTGAGCATCATGAGGCGCGAGCAGGCGCGCAAGCGACACAAGAAAAAAGACAAGCGTCGCCAGCGCCGGGAGGACATGCGGATCTACGCCCACTACCACCGCCAACGCGAGCGCCAGGCCCGGCAGGCCGGGTGGGAGCGCCAACGGCGGCAGTGGCGGGAGGAGCACCTCGATGACCTGCACTACGCACGCCTGGAGGAGCAAACCAGGCAGATGCGCGAAGCCAAGATGCGGCGCGAGGCGGAGCGAGCGCGGCGCAGGCAGGAGCAGCTAGAGGTCTACGCCCGGCTCTATGGCCAGAAGAGCCTCAAAGCCGGGATGTTCTTCAGTGAGTCGGAACTGGACGAGCTTATCGCGCCGGACGAACGGGCAGAGCACTCGCCCGACCTGGACATGTGAGAGGAGCCGCCTCTGCTCTACTGGCTGTACACCACCTACCGGGATGGGGTCGCCATCCTCATCGTCGGCGGCCCTCTGCTGTGCGCTGCTGTCCCCGTGGTTTTCCTGGCCGCCTACCTGCTCGGCTCCGGCGGGCTGAAGACGGCTGAAGGGGGCTGGGGTCCCCGCCAGAAACGCATCGCACTCGTCGCACAGCTCGTCGCTGCGCTGGCTGCCATCCACCTCGCTATATTCGTTACCGGCTTCTTCGCCATCGAGCGCGCCACCTCTCACGGCGGCAGCCAACTCCTGACAATGTTGGTTGGCCCACAGGGATACAACCGCACCCGGTTGGGCATCGCCGCCGGAGCCAGCCTGCTGGCCGGTGTGTTTGCCGCAGTCGCCGTGAGGGAGCAGATCCGCGATGGGGGACAGGTCCGCGAGCTGGTCGACCGCTGGCGCGACCCGGTGCGCCGCCGTGAGGAGCTAGGCAGCGCGCACTTCTGCTATCCCGGCGACTTCACCCACCTGGCCAGGCCCAAGCCTGACGGGTTGAAGCTGCTGGGCGCGTTCTACGGCAAACGCGGGCGCGGCGACCGGTCACACCGCTTCTACCGGCTGGACGCCGGGCCGAACCGGGGGCCGCTGGAGGGGAAGGCACTCACACTCTCAGTCGAGGACCAGGCGCGCGGCCTGGCCATTATCGGCCCGCCCGGCAGCGGCAAGAGCCAGGCCGGGATCCTGCCCATCATCGCCGACACGATGAGCGCCGGGCACAGCGTGGTCGTCGTCGACCCGCAGGGCGAGCTGACCGAATGGGTCCTCAAGTTCGCGCCGGTCACCGGCCACCTGGTCGCCATCCACGACCCGACCGATGCGACGCTGCCGCGCTGCAACCTGGCGGCGGACATCGCCACCGTCGCCGACGCACAGGCCATCGCGCGGGTGATGGTCTCCTCCGCCGGCGCCATGCGCGGCGGGGATGGCGGCTTCTGGATGAAGGCAGCCCAGAACCTGCTGGCCGGGTGCCTGATGCGCTTCGACACGCTGGGCGACATCCTGGTCGCGCTGACGGACATCAAGGGTCTGGCCCGGCTGTTGGCCTCCGAAGAGGACGAGGCCCGGCTGCTGTGCAGCGACTTCATCCACAGCGCGCTCGGAACGCCGGAGCAGAAGCTGGCGCTGAACATCGCCTCCAGCCTGAAGAACTCCAACCTGGCCAACTGGGCCGCGCCCGCCATCCGCGAGGCAACGGCGCGCAGCGACGTCGACGCCGCGATGCTGGTAGACCGGCCTGCCATTCTCGTGCTGAGGTGCCCCGGACGCTACCGCGACGTGTATGGGCCGTACCTGGGCGCGGTGCTGCAGAAGATGGTGCAGGATCTGGACACCATCGGCGAGCGGAACGGCGGGCCGCTGCCCAGACCGGTCAAGGTTGTGCTCGACGAGTTCCCGGCGCTGGGCAGACTGGACTCGGTCGTCACGGCGGTCAACCTGGTCAGGAAGCGGCGCATCAGCTTCGTCATCGCCGCCCAGACGCTGGCCCAGCTGGAGATGATCTACGGCACGGCGGGGGCCAACGCGCTGCTGGCGGGCATGGCCACCCAGATCTACTTCGGTTCGTGCGATGCGCACACCGCCCAATACGTCTCGCGCATGCTGGGCAAGGCCACCGAGCGCATCACCCGGCAAGGTATGCGTCCTGATGGCAGCCCATACGATTCACAAACCCGCCAGCGCGACCTGATGACGCCCGACGAGGTCATCACGCCGCCCAGAGGGAACTGCACCCTCATTTATCGCTATACGACGGAGACCTATGCCACCCAGATCGTCATGCTCGCCCACCTGACCCGGATGTACCAACGCGAGGATTGGGAGCAAGAGATCCGCAAAGCCGAGAAGGACGGTCGACTGCCGCACCTGCTGGAGCTCCCGCTCTTTGAACGGGTGGAGCAACCGGCGGCTCATCGCCAGACCGGCCAAGAACGTGCAGCACCCATCGAAATCGAGGATACGTTCTAGCCATGAACGTTTCGCAATGGGTGCAGGCAATCCACACCCGCCTGGAGAGCCTGCCACCTGAGCAGCAGGTGGGCTACCGGCATCTCTCCCAGCGGGAGATCGCGCACATCGTCGACATCGCCATCACCACGCTCGTGGATGAACTGCGAGTGGGCGGAGAACTCAGCACGCACCGGCTTGGCAGGCTCCAGACCATCATCCGCCCGGCGCGCGTGATCACCGACAACCTGCCGGGTGGGTCGGGCGGAAAGCAGAGAATCTCCGCCCGGCGAACGGTGCGCTTCCGGCCCTCGCCAGGCCTGCTGGCCCTGCTAAACGAGGAGAAGGCTCAGGTCGGTAAGTTGACGAAGAGAGAGTAATCCTCCGGATCGAGCTCTTCACTCCAGGCAGATAGGACTCAAGTCAGAGGCAGGTCAAAAGCTCTCCCCACATGCACGTGAATCAGCCTGGTTCTCACTGATTCACTTCCACAGATCGTTCACCGGACTTATAATAGAAAGTGACATGATCATGCGGTCCCGCAGGAGTGAACATGGAGCTTTCTACCCTCGAAAACTGGCTATGGAGCGCCGCGTGCAGCGTGCGCGGAGCACTGCAAGCCGCGCAGTACAAGGAATACATTCTGCCGCTGCTGTTCTTCAAGCGGCTTTCCGACGTCTACGCCGATGAACTGGATAAGCTGGAGACCGAGCTTGGTGGCCGGGATCTGGCGCTCGAGCTGGCGCACACCGACCGCAGCCTGGTACGCTTTTACATCCCCTGGGAACACACCTGGGATGAGGTGCGCAAGGATACCACGCAACTCGGCCAACGGCTGACCGACGCCGTACTTGCCATCGCCAGGGAAAACGCCGACCTGCAGGGCGTCATCGACCTGGTGGACTTCAATGCGACGACTGCCGGGCAGCGCATTCTCAACGACGATACCCTGGCCCGGTTGGTCGAGATTCTAAGCGCACACCGGCTGGGCCTGCACGACGTCGAACCGGACATCCTGGGACGCGCCTACGAGTACCTGATCCGCAAGTTTGCCGAAGACTCCGGGCAAAGCGCAGGCGAGTTCTTCACACCGCCTGAAGTGGGCCAACTGATGGCCTACATTCTCGATCCCGACGAGGGTGAAACACTTTACGACCCGGCCTGTGGCTCCAGTGGGCTGCTCATCAAGGCCCAGTTGCGCTTGCGGGAAAAAGTCGCCAAGCGGCTGGGCAAAGACCCGCATGACCTTGTCCCTGGTGACATCAAGCAGCCGCTGCGCCTATTCGGGCAGGAGATCAACCACATCACCTACGCCATGTCCCGCATGAACGCCTTCCTGCACGATATGGATACCGAGGTCGCGCTGGGCGATACCATGCGCTCGCCGGTCTTTGTTGAGGAGGATGGCAGCCTTAACCGCTTCGACAAGGTCACAGCCAACCCGATGTGGAATCAGGATTTTCCCTCCGGTCTGGCTGACAAGGACCCTTTCAGCCGCTTCGCCTGGGGTACGCCGCCGAACAACTCCGCTGACTGGGGATGGGTGCAGCACATGCTGGCCTCGGTGAAGGATGGCGGCAAGGTGGCCGTGGTGCTCGATACCGGCTCTGTCTCACGGGGGAGCGGCAACCAGGGCCGCAACCGCGAGCGCGACATCCGCCGCCAGTGCGTCGAGGCCGATTGGGTTGAGTGCGTGATACTCATGCCCGAAAACCTGTTTTACAATACCAATGCGCCGGGCATCATCATGGTGCTCAACCTGGCCAAAGCACACCCCGGCGAGATCCTGCTGGTCAACGCCTCGAAGCTCTACGAGAAGGGGCGGCCCAAGAACTACCTGACCGACGAACATATCGAGCACATATTCCGCCTGTATCACGACTGGGAGGCCGAGGAAGGCGCGAGCGCGGTCGTGACCACGCAGCAAGTGACGGCCAATGACTACAACCTCAGCCCGTCGCGCTACGTGGCCAGCAACGACATGCCGGAGGTGCTCTCTTTGGAGGACGCGCTGGTGCAGCTTGCCGAGGCGGAAGAGGAGCGCAGGCGGGCTGATGAGGCATTGGATGAGGTGTTGAGCAAACTCGGATTTTCGAACTGGCGGCATTCTGATTAGAAAATCCGTTCGGGCGATTTGTTTACAAAATTGTGGGATAATTGTAAAATATAAACAGATGATAGGAAGGTTAGCCCCAGGGAGGCATGCTATGAATGGCATCGGAGAACGGCTGAAGTTGGCCCGCGCGAAAGCGCGCCTGAGCCAGCGCGCTCTGGCCGACCAGGCCGGTGTGACTGCGATGTCAATTTCAAAGTATGAGAACAACGAGATGATGCCCAGCTCCGACGTGCTTCTAAAGTTGGCAGATGCACTGGATGTGCGGATGGAGTTCCTCCTGCGCAGCACCCCGGAGCTGGCGATACAACCGGTCTACCGCAAACACAGCAGGATGGGTAAGAAAGCCCAAGAAGCGGTTAAAGCACAGATACAGGACTGGCTGGAGCGCTACTTGCTTATTGAGTCGTTCTACCCGGAAGACGTTTGTGTTGAGATGCCGGAAGACTTTCCGCGTCTGGTGGAGACGCTTGAAGACGCCGAAGAAACGGCGAATGCCTTGCGGAAGGCCTGGCAGCTAGGCGACGATCCTATTGACAACCTGATGGAGCTGCTGGAGGAGAAGGGAATCAAGGTTGGGCTGGTGGAAGGTGATGACGATTTCGATGCCTGCACCTTCCTGTATGACGGAGAAACTCCGGCCATTGCAGTAAACGAGAATCGCCCCGCCGACCGGCAGCGCTTTAGCCTGGCGCATGAGCTTGGCCACATCATGATGCGAGTCGAGAAAGGGGTGGATGAAGAAAAGGCCGCTAACCGCTTCGCAGGGGCATTTTTGGTGCCTGCCGATGCAGCCCTGATGGAGTTAGGTACTGTTCGCCGTTATCTCGACCCGTTTGAGCTGATTATGCTCAAAGACAAGTACGGCATGAGCATGGCTGCCTGGATTTACCGGGCCAAAGACCTGGGCATCCTGAGCGAGAGTGCAACCGATCAGATGTGGCGGCAGTTCAGTGCTCGCGGCTGGCGCAAGCAGGAGCCTTGTGAGCTGCTGTCGGAAGAACCCCGCCGGATGCACCGATTGGTGCGGCGGCTGGTTGCAGAGGGGGTTATCTCCGAATCACGGGCGGCGGAGTTGATGGGTGAGCGAATTGTACTCTCGTTAGACCGGTACGAGGAAGCCTTTGCGGTGCATCATTGATGCTAACGTCCTGATCGACCTCAACCGGGGTGGCATCCTGCCCAGGCTCTTCGATCTGCCGCTCCGGTTTGCGGTTCCGGATGGCGTATTGGATGAACTGGTAGAACCCGATCGGAAGCTGCTGCAAGATATGGGACTGGAACGCACCGAAATGACTCTTGACCAGATACTTGAGGCCGCGCAGATGAGTGCAACGGACCCGCACCTCTCGCTGGGCGATTGCACCGCGTTTGTGGCTGCGCGGGATGAGCAGACTCTGCTTCTGACAGGCGATGCCGCCTTACGCACGCTGGCCGAGCAGGCTGGTGTAACCGTGCACGGCGTGCTGTGGGTGCTGGACGAGTTTGAAGCTGCCGGGCTGCTGACCGGCCTCGAACTGGCCACCAGCCTGCGCCAGATGTTGGCCAAAGGCGCACGCCTGCCTCTCGCTGAGTGCGAGGCGCGACTGGAGCGCTGGGAGAGAACGTGACACCTGAACTACTGGACACGCTCACCTCGATATTCTCCAACGTCGTGACGGGCATCACCGCGATTGTGGTGGCTATCGTTGCCATCAAGGGCCTGCGAGCCTGGCGGCAAGAATTGAGGGGAAAGGCCCAATACGAAGCCGTTCGACAGGTGATGACGTTAGCTCGCAGATTCCGCGCGGAATTCAAACGCTCTCGGGGTGTGATGACGTGGTCAAGTGAGTATGTTGATCGTCCACGTGGTGAAAATGAAACGCCAGAACAGGCGCGTGTCCTTGATGCGCGATATGCACGACTGGGTCGCCTGCAACCTGCGGCAGATGTCCTTGTGGAGCTAGAGCAGGCTGCCTGGGAGGCTGAAGTCGCTACCGGTGAAGACATCATACCCCTGTTGAGTCCGTTCGGCGAAGTGGTGCGTGAGCTTAATATCGCAATCTTGCAGCATTTTGAGATGCAGCTTGCACAGGCTAACAGACCACCGATGAGCGCGCCATTACCTGAACCAGGCGGAGATTTCGTTAGTCAGTTGGAATTGATTTACCAACCTGGCGAGGATGAACTGACCCAGCGCGTGGACGACGCCCTTGCCGAACTGGAGAAACAGTTGAAGAAGTACATACGATGATGCCAGATACTACAACCACCAGCGACTTCAAAGACACCGAGATCGGCCCCATCCCGGTGGATTGGGAAGTTGCAGAGTTGCAGGATGTCGTCGAGTTTTCACGGAAGCCACGAGGGTTAGACCTAAACTCATTCGACATTGTCCCTTTCGTGCCAATGGAGTTTATTCCAGAGGATGGAGTGAAGGTCAGCCATGAATTGAGACACCCTGACGATGTCCGTAGCGGGACATACTGTGAAGCTGGGGATTTCTTGCTGGCTAAGATTACCCCCTCGTTTGAGAACGGCAAGCAGGGCATGCTTCTGGGTATCCCTCTGGATTTTGCATACGCGACTACAGAAGTATATGCGATGCACGCCAAGCCCAAGTATCTTGTTCAGATGTTTCTATTCTACTTTTTCAAGCGGCCATCTGTCCGGGCAGATCTGACTGGTAAGATGGAAGGCTCAACGGGTAGGCAGCGGATCCCAAAGGCTGTGGTAGAGCGATACATGCTCCCCCTCCCGCCTCTCGACGAGCAGCGCAAGATCGCCCACGTACTAAACACCATCCAGGCCGAGATCGCCGCGCAGGATGACGTCATCGCAGCGGCGCAGGAGGCCAAGCGTTCGCTGATGGCGTGGCTGTTCACCTACGGCCCTGGCCCGGGTCTCGTCTCAATGCAAGAAACACGATTTGGCGATGTGCCCGAACATTGGCAGATTGTGCCGTTAAATGAATGCGCCTATGTGCAGACTGGCGTCGCGAAGGGGCGAGAACTGGGAGAAGAGCCGACCATCGAGGTTCCCTATCTCAGAGTGGCAAACGTCCAAGATGGCTATCTCGACCTGTCCGAAATCAAGCAGATTGTGGTTCGCGAACGCGAGCTTGAGCGTTACAGCTTGCAGCCTGGCGATGTCGTTCTAACTGAAGGAGGCGACTTCGATAAGTTGGGGCGAGGCTTCATTTGGAATGGGCAGATTGAACCTTGTGTTCACCAAAACCACATCTTTGCAGTCAGAACGAACCATGAAGTTCTGCAGCCTGAATTCCTGGCTTACCTTGCACAGAGTGATTATGGGAAAGCATACTTCCTGACCGTTGCCCACCGTACCACAAACCTGGCTTCGATCAACAGCACAAAGCTAAAAGCCCTACCCGTTCTCATTCCGCCCATGGGCGAACAGCAGGAAATCGTTGAGATGCTTAGGGCGACAGACTACAAGGTTTCTGCCGAACGAGATCGCAAAGCGGCCCTGCAGGCTCTATTTCAGTCTATGCTGCATGAACTGATGTCGGGTCGTGTGCGGGTACACAATACTCAGTTCTGAGGACATTGTGATGCAACTAGATCCTGGCCTTTACCTCAATGTATTTCCGGTCGATTTACCGAAAGAGGCTGTGGAGATGTTCGCAGCCCCACGCAGCAATTTCCAGGATTTGCGTGCTCTCCGCACCGAACTCGAAGGAAAGGATACATGGGTCTATGCTGTCGATGAGACAGTATACGGTTATGGTCCGGGAATGCAGTATCTTAGGAGCAAAGGTTTTCAACCTACAACTGTTGTATTGAGTGAATCCCCGAAGCTCGCTTCCCGTCTTATCATGGATGGCCTGGTCAACCTGCTGATGATACATGGCTACGACGCAATCCCACGTGGCAGAGGGCGCTGGCAGCTTTACCATCCTGATCAGTTTACTGAGCTCGCTGATGGTAACGTCCGTGTGTGCCGAGGATATGACCTCCGATCCTTCTTCTGGAGGGATTTAATGGAAGATACACTTATGTTTGGCCTCGTTGTTGATATCAAGTGGATGATCAGGGATGGAAAGAATAAACCCCTGAGTTTGCAACAGGCTAAACAGCAATATGGTGGGGGGATTGTCAACAGTATCGCCGAGGCTCAAGGAGAACTCTTACCACGTATCGGCAAATTCAACACCGAAATAACACGGCAGCGCGTCACAAAGCAAATCTTGCCTTTTGTGAGGACATGCGCCGAGTTTGACCTGCCATGTGGCGGACAGGCTTCGATCAATATGGAGCCTGCCCGGGTTGTCATAGGGGGGACGGAGAGATGACGATGTTTGCCGGTGAGAAGCTTAAAGCACCCAGACTTCGTTTTAATTATTCCTCCGCGTCCGCTCAGGATTATAATGCACGACGTGGCTTGAAGAACTACGGGCCCTATGATTCCAACCTTCTAGGAAAAGACTGTATACGCGCGGGGGTAATCTTTCCTCAGTCATGCAGCAGGGAGAAGGATACGCTGATCAATGGTCTGACCCAGGGGCTCGGCGGATTTGCCGGGTTTAGTTCGCTTTTTCGACTGCCGCTGAATGTAGCGTATCTTAGAGGAATGATCATTGAGAGTGCCAGTGATGTTCAGCAAGCGGCCAATACACTGGTTGCTCAGCACGGCGACCTCGATATTGTATTCATCATCAACCTAGTTCGAAATGGTGGCGTCTATCAGACCGTCAAGCGCATCCTGCTGGGAAACGGCATCCCGAACCAGGTAATTACGGCGGCTAAGCTCCGAGATCCGTCCCAAACCCCGTGGGTCTTGGAGAATCTTGCCCTGGCGTGTTATGCCAAATCAGGTGGGACACCTTGGGTTATCTCCTCTCGGAGCAAAAAGCGTGAGCTGGTGATTGGTATCAGCCGTGCCAAAGATATCAGTGGTCAGTTTGTCGTCGGCTTCGTGACGCTCTTTACACAGGATGGCGATTTCCTCTTTCTCGGCTCTTCAGCCCCTGTGCTGGAATGGGAAAGAGACAAGTATTCAGCAGGGCTGACGCAGCTGATTATCGATACCTACCGTGAATACGAGCGCATCCAGGGAGCATCTGAGACGATCATCCTGCATCTTTGTAAACGCCCTGGCAGATTGCGCGAGGTTGAAGCCGCGGAACAAGCACTGCAAGAGCTGAATGTCCCTGTACCTTATGCGTTGGTCCACATCAACGACGATAGCAACTACCGTCTCTTTGACACATCACATAGCAGCTACGTTCCACCGACAGGAATCAGGGTAGACCTCAGTGTTCGGAATGCCTTATTATTCCTGGATGGACGTTACAGGGGCAAAACTCGCTATCGCAGGGGAGTTCCAGGCCTTTTCAACGTCACTTTAGACAAACGTTCAACTATTGACTACGATGAGTTTCCACGTTTGACAGAGCAAATTTTCAACTTCTGCCGCATCAACTGGCGTGGGTTTAATGCAAGAGCTGTGCCGGTCACATTGAATTATTCACACCTGATTGCACGTCTCATTGTCGAGATTGGTGCTAAGAACTGGAACGACGTTATCAGCAACGGGCGATTGAGAGACAAAGCGTGGTTCTTGTAGAATGAACCTCTTTGCATATCGTGATGAGATTAAGCGTGCATTGTTGGATCATGTAGCACGTTTCGATGCGGAACCAGATCCATTCGTTGGCGCTTGGCTGGCTTATGCGTTCAGCCAAGAGGGTTTCCAAGACAACCCAATAATGATGGACCTGATCCACAGATTATCTGTGTTGGCTCAGGATGAGGCTGTTCTGCTGTCTCCTCGCAATCTTGGGCCGATTTGCCTGATTGCGTATCTCAGGCAGCAGATTGGGCTTCAGATAACTGACTATTCGGAGATTTTGTCCTCTGCAATTGAAAACCTGCAAGACAACACTTCGAAGTTCTCACCAGTAAACGACCCTGAACAGGTATTCCCGATGGCCCTGTTTGTCAGTTGTCTTCAGGATGGGCGAAGCGCTCGTGACACACTTCGGTTGATCATACGAAGTCGTTCCAATGGGACTCTCAAACGCCGGATAATCTACAAGGCTGCCTTGCATGAGCTAGGCAATGCTCAGTCGTTTCCGAATGTTGATGAAGCACCTTCTGATCCAGGCGACATTATTGGTTTGGTATGGTTCTGGGAACGATACGGAGACAGGGCTGGTTGCGCACGTTGGTGGAGCGCATTTGAGAAGATCAAGGACATCATCTCATCTAATCGGAGCGAGCGAGAAGATCTAGGAACGAGGGTCCTGTCGGTGACGGAGCTTTCTTTATTGTACGAAGCCCTAGTACGTGAGACTTTGAACCCTGATCCTATCCTCTTGTTCCAACTCTATCCTTTGCATCCCAGGGTCCAAGACGTATCAACATCGTTGTTTATGGCTGGCGAGTACAAAAACGCAGTGGAAGAGGCAGCAAAAGCTCTTAGCGCCCACATTCAGCAACGAACAGGTTCAACGAAGAGTGAAGCAGAACTCGTTAGAGCCGTTATGCAACCACCTACGCCCAAACTAATAATGACCGCATTTCCAATTGCTTCAGAATCGGGTAAGAATGAGCAGAAGGGATTGTACTTAATCGCTGATGGAATATTCACGGCGTTTCGGAACCCGAAAGCACATTCTGCCAAAGACGATCCAAAAGCACAGATCGACGCTGAGGAAGCCTTGGATCAGCTTATCATCATCAGTTACATGTTCAAGCGTGTAGACAGAGCCACTTTCAGAAAATGACACGACTCAGCGAAAAGCGCGATGTCCAGGATCAATTAGTCGACTACTTGGTCGGTATCGGTTGGGAATACATCCCGCCCGACGACGTCGGCCTGGCGCGGGGCGGGGACGAGCGCGAGTCATTCCTTCTGGAGATCGCCCAACGGAAGCTGATTGGACTCAACCCCGGCCTGGTCACCGAGGCCAACGTCGACGACGTGCTGCGCCGCCTGCGGTTGGTGCGGGCCGATATGTCCGGCAACGAGGCTTACCTGGCCGCGCTGCGCGGTCACTGGACGGTCTACGACGCAGTCGAGAAGCGTGAGTGCAACCTCACGCTGGTCGACTACGAGGCCCCGGATGCCAATCATTTCGTCTTCACGCAGGAGCTGCCCTTTGAAGACCGCGACCGGCGGCGCATGGACATGGTGCTGTGGATCAACGGCCTGCCGGTGTGCGTTGTGGAGAACAAAAGCCCCACCGTCGAGGAGGGTGAGCTTGAAGCTTTCGACCAGGTGCAGTACACGTACACCAGCCGTATCCCGGAGTTCATCAAGTTCCCGCTGGTGTTCGTCGCCTGCAACGGCATCCGTCTCAGCTACGGTCCCACCTGGAACACCGACCTCAAAGCCTTCTACCGCTGGAAGGTCGAGGGGCGAGATACTGGCATCGAGCGGCTGGCCAAGAGCTTTTTCGATAAGGACAACCTGCTGGGCATCCTGCGCGACAGCGTCATCTTCTTCCGCACCGACGACCAGACGCACAAGTTCGTGCTGCGCCCGCACCAGATGCGCACGGTTGAGAAGATCGTCGCTCGCGTGGATGCCCGCGAGGCCGACAGCGGCCTGATCTGGCACACGCAAGGCTCCGGCAAGACGCTGACGATGATCGTCGCCGCCCACCGGCTGCGGCGGCTGCCCTCGCTAGAGAACCCCACGCTGCTGGTGGTCGTCGACCGCCGCGAACTGGAAACCCAGATGGCCCAGAACCTGGAGGCGTTCGGCTTCCCGGCGGTCGTCCGCGCCGAGAGCAAGGAGCACCTGCGCGAGCTGCTCGCCAGCGACTACCGGGGCCTGATCGTCACGCTGATCCACAAGTTCGACCGCATACCGCCCCAGGTCAACGAGCGGGACAACATCGTCGTGCTGATCGACGAGGCTCACCGCTCCCAGGAGGGTGACCTGGGCACCTACATGCGGGCTGCGCTGCCCCATGCCAGCTATTTCGGCTTCACCGGCACGCCCATCGACCGGGGCGTCATTGGCCGTGGGACATTCGAGACGTTTGGCAAACCCGACCCGCAGGGCTACCTCGACAAGTACGCCATCGGCGAGTCTATCGAGGATGGGACGACCGTCCCGCTCTACTACACGCTCACCCCCACCGAGTTGCGTGTGGATCGCGCCATGCTCGAAACCGAGTTCTTCCAATTGGTCGAGGAAGCGGGCATCGCCAGCATCGAGGCGCTCAACCGCCTGCTCGACAAGGCCGAGAAGCTCAAGGCTGTGCTCAAAGCGCCGAGCCGCATTGGCCAGATCGCTGCCCACATTGCCGAGCACTACCGCGACAACGTCGAGCCGCTGGGCTTTAAGGCGTTCGTCGTCGCGCTCGACCGCGAAGCCTGCGCGCTCTACAAGGAGGCGCTTGACCAGTACCTGCCACCTGAGTACAGCGAGGTGGTCTATACGCCCCACCACAAAGACGCGCCGCCACTGAGCGATTATCACCTCAGCGACGACGAGGAGAAGCAGATCCGCCGCGCCTTCCGCGCCCCGGACGATCTGCCCAAGATCTTGATCGTCACCGAGAAGCTGCTCACCGGCTACGATGCGCCGGTGCTGTATGCGATGTACCTCGACAAGCCGCTCAAGGACCATACACTGCTCCAGGCCATCGCGCGGGTCAACCGCCCGTATCCCGACAAAACCAGCGGGCTGATCGTGGATTACATCGGTGTCTTCGAAGACCTGCAGCGCGCGCTGGCCTTCGACACCGAGACCGTGCAGACCGGCCTGATCGACCTGGACATGCTCAGACAGCGGTTTGCCGTGCTGATGGTCGAGGCGGGCGACATGCTGGCCCCCATCGACCTGGATGACCCCGATGGGCGGGCCGACCGCATCGTCCATCATTTCTTTGAGGTAGCCCGGCGTGAGGAGTTTGTCGGGCTCTTCAAGGAGGTTGAGCAGGCTTACGAGATCCTCTCCCCCGACCCGTTCCTGCGTGACTACCTCGACGCCTATGCCCTGCTGGCAGGCGTGTACCGGGTGGTCTACAACGCCTACGACCCGGAGGCGAAGCGGCGCAAGATCGAGCGCAACCTGCTCCGGAAAACCGACGGCTTGATCCGGCAGCGCGTTGAACTGGTCTCGCTGGTGGACACATTACCTATTTACGAGATCAACCGCGACATCGCCAACGTCGTCCAGGCCGATAGTGTGAGCGACCGGGTCAAGATCGCCAACCTGCATCGCAGCCTGGTGGTTTACATCGAGGATAACAAGGACCAACAGCCCTATCTCATCTCTATCGGCGAGGAGGTTGAGGAGATCATCCGGCGGCTCCGCGACCGCCAGAACAGTGTGCAGGCGTCGCTCAACCAGTTGCTTGACTGCGCGGAACAGATTCACGCTGCCGAAGAGGAACAGGCGGATAGTGGGTTGCCGGGGGATTCGTTTGCGCTGTTCTGGGTGCTGCGGGGTGAGGGGTATCAAGACGCGGAGGCCCTGGCCGAGCAGGTGTACGGCGTGCTGGCTGCTCATGAGACGTGGCCGTACAGCCTCGCCGTCGAGCGGCAGGTGCGCCTGGAGTTGTACAAGCTGCTGTCAGGCAGTCATGGCAAGGGCGTCGATGCGCTGAAGGAAACGGTGGATAACCTGCTCAAGATGCACCGGATGGTGGCCGGATGAGCACGCATCCTATCGAGATTCGGCAGCAACCCCGTCAGAGTATGGTCATGAAGGCCACGCCGGACGGTGTTGTGGTGCTTATCCCTCTTGAGGCCGCCCCGGACAGCCCGCGCGTTCAGGCATTCATCCAGGCGGGTCTGGAGAAGATTGAATCGATGCAGCCGCCCCTGCCCGCCGAACCGATGTCAATGGATGACCTGTATGCCCTTATTGATGAATGGGCAGGGCGCATCAGAGTGCGAGTTAAGCGCGTTCAGGTCCGCCCCATGCGCCGGAAGTGGGCTTCTTGCTCGACCGAGGGTAACCTGACCGTGAGCGATGATCTTCTCAGACTGCCCCGTCGACTGGCCGAGTATGTGGTTTGCCATGAGCTGGTGCACCTACGCATCCCCGATCATGGCAAAGGCTTTCGAGCGCTTATGAGTTGCTCCATGCCAGACTGGCGTGAACGCGAGCAGGAGTTAGCGGTTGTTGCGCTTAAAGTTTTACCGGAACTTGTATGAGCACCCACGATGGCATTGATGATGTGACACCTCAGGGAAGGTCCGCCTTGGAAGATCGGTTACGGGGTGCGCTCAACCACACACTTGGCGAACTGGGGCTAGAGAATATACAGCCTTCGTTCCTAGTAGAATATGAGCAGCTACAAAAAGCCCATGATGCGATTCATGAGTATATCCTACTTGCGCTTCTGATATCCCCTTCCCAAGCAGAGGACGAAGCTGCGTGGCAAGGCAAATCTGCATTCTTCGTATACCAATGGGAAGCTTTCTATCATGCCCACAGGTCTCTGATTGAGGCGCTTTGCGGGTACTACAACGTCGCCTTTACTCTGTTGAGGACTACCCTTGAATTGCTGATTAAAGGTGCATTTTGGGAGTGTCTGGCCCACAAGAGATATCGGGAAAACGCCCAGGTGTTGGGTAATAACAAGGCTGGACGCAGGCTTAGGAGATTATTGGAGCAAGAATTACAAAAGACACCAGGCAGCGAAGACAGATTAGAGCGAATATCAGCCGGGATCTATGACGTAATCGGCCCCCTAATCGAGAGACGAGACTTCCGCATCTTCTTCAGCACCATTGTTCTTCAACTTGAGCAGTGGGATATATTTTTACCAATACATGACGCGAACAAAAGTGTCTACAACCGGCTTTATCGCAAGCTATCATCAGACGTGCATGTGATTCCTGATAGAACCGATACCGGCAGGAGATTAGCCGACGCGAAAGCGGAGCTCTTCGAGCAAGAACTGCTCCCGGACACGCTCCGCGAGTACGCAGGAATGCTTCACAAGACGATAGACTTGGGAGTATTGATTGAACTGAACCTCCTGGCGGATCTGATTGAAGGGAACGGTAACGCTAAGGGAAACCTCAGAGAGAGGCTTCCTTTCCTTGAGCAATTAGACCTGGTAGATAGTCTCAAGAGAGCGAGACAACTCGTCGAGGTCTAACTTTCTACCCTGTAGCTGTTTCAAAGACGCTCCCCTCCTCTCACCATCTTTATCAGCGCCAATCTCGGTCTCAAAGTCATGGCCGGCCGTGCATACCACCAAGGAAGTGGATTAACCAACCTTAGAAGTGCTACTCTTAGTCTGTAGACTCTCAGTCATCACCGTTCTAATGTCTCTGCATGGATCCCAGAGACACCTTCGGTCGAAACCTGCGCCGACTCAGAGAGGAACGGGGGCTCTCACAGGAGTCGCTGGCAGGACAAGCGGGGCTTCACCGGACCTACGTAGGCGCAATCGAGCGAGGGGAACGCAACGTCTCATTGCTAAACATCGTCAAACTTGCCCGGGCGCTGAACGTCGACGTTCGGGAGTTGTTTGAGGGGATCCCAACGAAGCGCAACGCTTCGGATGCGTAGCCGGTTTCTCACAGAGGGGAGGCTCTCCATGGGCTGAGGGATGCGACCATAGGGACATTTGCCAAGATGTGGACGGGCAACATGCCGACCACCTTCTTTTTTGCCTGATACTTATGACAAAAAACTAACAAAAAACACACCTATATTCCAACGATTGATCAGACCGCGGGCCCGAATGGGGCTGCGGTTGACGAAGCCGAAAGACCTGCAGCACGTTTTGTTCTCAGCAATCATCCTAGATGGAGGAGGTATCGGGAATTGTGCCGCCCCCACAACCCTTGAAGCCAATACTGTCCAATCTCGTCCCGATCAAAGCGCATCCGCTCTCGCCGCTGTCCGGCATCATACTCATCATCCTCACGCTGGCTGTGCTGCTGCAATTCATGCTGGTCGTTATAGACGCCGGTGACCTCACCGGCCCGCATTACGCCCTTCTCCGCGCGTCCTCCAAAACCGCCACACTGTTCGAATTGCCTGCGCTCATCGCCTACATCCTGAGCCGTACAGGGCGGGACGAAACGGCGGCCTGGATCACGGTTCTGCTCATGTCGACCAACCCCTTCATCACACTGCTCATGTCCGGGGCCGACAACGGGCAGTTCTGGCACTACCACAACGTCTACCTGCTGTTAAGCGTGATGCTGGCCACACTTCTCCTGGATCTCAGAGCGGCCGTGGCCGTCGTGCTGGCCAACACACTGGGAATAGGTCTGCTGGTGACCATCATTCCCTCGCCATACCATGACCCCCACTCACTCCTCATCGCCATCCCCTCCACACTGATCATGTCCCTGTTCGCCATCTGGCCTGCCTTCAACCTCAGGGACAAGCTGCAAGCCGCAACCCAAGAGTTGTTTGAGGCAGCGGAGGCCAACAACCGCCTGGCGATCCTGGAGGAACGCCACCGCATCGCCCACGAACTGCACGACACGGTCAGCCAGACCCTGTTTGGCGCCAACCTGATCGCCGAAGGCATCCAAACCACGCTCACAAGCGACCCTGAACAGGCCTACCACAAGCTGGATGAATTCCGGCACGCCACGAGCAGCGCGCTGGCCGGGATGCGGCTGATGCTGGTCGAGCTACACCCCAGAGGCATCATGGAGGCGCCGCTCGACCTGACGATCATCCAGTTGACCCAAACCAGTTGGGGCCGTACCGGTATCGAGATTGCGACCGAGATCAGTGGGCCTTCGACCATCTACCCCGGAGATGTGCAGCTCGCGCTATACCGCATCACCCAACAAGCCATCACCAATGCCATTCAGCACGCAGCGGCAACACAGATCACCGTCCGCCTGGAACAACAGCACAACACACTCGCTCTCACCATCGAAGATAACGGCGTCGGCTTCGCCCCCGGCCTGATCAAGCCGGGACGGTTCGGCGTCCCGACAATGGAATGCCGCGCCCGCTCCGTTGGCGCAGCGCTCGTAATTGACAGCGCCCCTGGCAGCGGCACGCGCATCATAGCGACATGGAAAGGAGCATGTGTTGACGAGGATAAGAGTGCTGGTGGTTGACGACCATCACGTGGTCAGGTGTGGGTTGAGGGACTTCCTGGAGAGGTACGACGACCTTGACCTGGTAGGCGAAGCAAGGACAGCGGAAGAGACGCTTGAACTCATCCCCCAGTTTCGGCCCGACGTGGTGTTGATGGACATCAAGCTGCCCGGCGATGTGGACGGGATCGGGGCTACCCGGCAGATCGCCGCCCGTTACCCCGATATCAAGGTCATTGCGCTGACAGGCCTGCACCGGAACATCCTGCTCAAGGAAGCGATCAAGGCCGGCGCGTGTGGGTACCTGCTCAAGACGGTGACGAGCGACGAACTGGCGGAAGCGATCCACAAAGCGCACACCGGTGAACCGCTCCTACCGCCGGAGATCATGGAAATGCTGACGTCCTACGCCCCGATTGAATTGACCGGACGCGAGCGCGAGGTGTTAGGCCTGGTTGTGCAGGGCCTGACCAACCAGCAAATCGCAAACGAGCTGGGCATGAGCAAACACACGGTTCAGTTCCACATGCGCAACATCCGGGCCAAGCTCGGGGCGAAAAACAGCGCAGAAGCGGGCGCCATCGCCATGCAGTTGGGGCTGGTAGAGCCACCCAAACCCTGATACAGCGCCCTCCCTACCACAAGTCACAGCCAAAAAGAGAGCAACTTATTGAGTCGTTTCTGGTGATCCAGGAACGACTCTTTTTCGTTACGCTGGTGGCATGTCCTGTGCTGCACCACGAGGAGGGCGCTACCCAATGAGGCAACTGGGGCAGGTTGACGAAGAGCGGTTCCAGACGTACATGGTGCTGGTAGGCCGGATGGGGCCACTCACCCGGCGCGAGACGAAACTGGTCTGGGGCCTGCTGTCGTGCTTCATCCCTTCCCCGGCCACCTCCGTCCCGCTGTCCAAACCCGCCCTGCTGGGATTGCAGACGCTCATCCAGGCGACGGACGCCGGGTACACCACCGATGGTAACCCGGCCCTCACCCAGCTGCTCATCACCGCCAAGCTGGCCGCCGAACAGGACAGCCTGTAGTCGAAAAGGGAGGGAGCACTGTGCGTACGTTGCACCTGATCCTGCTCATCGCGGCCACCGTCGCGCTCGCCTTCGCCGGAAACCATCTGTTTGGCTTGCCCGGCGCCATCGCTGGCACAGCGATCGGAACCGCCACCATCCTGTTCACGAAGTAGGCACACCAGAGGAGAAGCGGATATGCCCAGGATGAGAACCATCACCGTTGTTGCAGTGATTGCTGTGTTCACGCTGCTGTGCGGTACGCTGATATCGAGCGTTTCACCTGCACAGGCCCAGGCGCCCTCAGATGATCCCTACGAGCAGAACGACACGCCGGTCGAGGCCTCGACCATCCCCGGCGTGGTCGAGCTGCCCAACCTGACGATCTACCCGGCGGGCGACCCCGACTACTACCGGGCGCTGATGAGACCGGGCGACTACCGGGCCGAGGTCATCGCCACGCCGGGGCTCGACCTGACGCTCCAGGTCTACGACCCCTCGAACGTCGTCATCGCCACGGACAACGACCCGGGTGGCCCGAACGCAGCCGTGACCTGGAGCGTACCCGCCGAGGGCTACTACGTACTCGAGGTGACGAACACTACCCCGCTGGAGGGCTTCTACCTGCTCAGGCTGCGCGACGTCACGCCCACCGCGACGCCGACCTCCGCGCCAACTCCCACACCCCCACCGACCGCGACCGCCAACCCGACCGCCACGTCGCCCTTCCCGACCAACACGCCGACGCCGGAGCTGGGCGGCCCACCCGACTACGCCGAACCCAACTACGACTTCGCCCACGCCTACCGCATCGTGCCGGGCGACGTGCTGGCGGGATTGAACTTCAACTCCGGCGCACACGGCCAGGCCGACAACGACTTCTTCGTGATGGCGGTGCGGCAGGGCATCACCTACACCTGCGAGACGCGCGACCTGGGCCCCGGCGTCGACACCAACGTCATCCTGTACCGGTCGGCCGGCTTCGAGGACGTCATCGGCGGCAGCGACGACGTCGACACGCAATCGGGGCAGATCAACAGCCGCCTGACCTTCACCTCCACCAAAGAAGGCGACATCTACGTCCTGGTGGGCTACAAGTACCCCGAGACGGAGGACATTCCCTTCCCCGGCAAGGCGACCTACACGCTGGCCTGCTTCGCCGCATCACCCACCGCCACGCCCACGCCGGTGCCGGTCTACACCGGTGGCGGCGCTCCATCCGGCGTCCCCCTGGCCGCCACGCCGCTGTGGATCGAGGTCTTCAGCCAGCCGGAAGCGCACCCCACGCCGACGCCCGCGCCGGCCGGCATGGCGACCGTCGACGTCATCGTGGCCTACGACAAGAACGGCAACGGCGAGGTCGACCCGGCCGAGGGCGTGGCCGGGATGAGCGTGCGCGTATCCGACCCGGCCACCAACCGCGAGCTGTCACACGGCTTCACCGGCGCGAGCGGGAGCCTACGCTTCACAATCGCGACCGACGCACCCTACCGGGTCGTCATCCCCTTCCTGAACGTCGCGGGCGACTTCCGGCCCGGCTCGCCCGCGCAGTGGACGGTCCTGATCCCGCCCGGCAACGCGCCCGGCCTGATCCCATGAGGAGCCCGTGATGCGACACCGCGCGCACGCAGCCCAGGTGCATATGTCCATCGTCTTTGCGGCGCTCGCACTGGCCGCGCTGGCCTGCAGTGCGGACAGTATGCGGGCGCGCGACCTGCCGGTGTGGGAGTGCCCGACCGGCGTCCCACCGCCCACCCGGACGATGCCGCCGGCCAGTACGACACTGCCCGGCACACCGCCGCCGACCGCCGCACCAACTTACACACCTTACCCGACCTCGACGCCGTTCGTCCTGTCGACCGACTTCCCGCTGGGCAAGCACGTGCGCATCGGCGGCGTGGGCGGGGTCGGGATCGGCATCTGGGTGTGGATGGAGGACACGCGGGTCGACGGGCCGTTCCCGGTCGAGGACGCGGACGGCGGCCTGACCATGCACTGGTGGGTGGCCTCGTGGGACGTGACGGTCGAGAACGCCTCGCTCACGCGC
>CAZRXG010000042.1:0-31991 GCA_964603985.1 uncultured Anaerolineae bacterium
GACCGCCCGCCCCCCACCGCGCCGGTTAGCGGCGGGGCCGCCAATGCGCCACCCACCCCCTCGTCCACTTCCACCCCGACCACCACCCCCACCGAGGAGTACCTGGGCGAAGTACAGGCCACCATCGACGCCCCCACCTACCTGAACGGCGGTCGCTGGGCCGAGGTGATGGTCACCGTGACCAACGTCAGCGTTGCCTCCGGCGTCTCGACCGGCTACACCTACGTGCATCCCAACCCCGACGGCGGCACGCAGTACGTCACCATCTTCAGCGCCATCCACGACGAGGTTCCGCTCGCCAGCCTCGACGCCGACGCGCCGCTGTGGATCGGCTGGGTACGCTTCACCGACGGCAAGCACTTCTACTTCCCGGCGGGCTGCCTGTACGTCGAGACGGTCGAGGCCGAAGGCTGGGAGCCAATCGGCCCGCAGGACGGCTTCAAGTGGGAGGTGCACTGGACGGGCGGCTTCTACGACTGCGGCAACTCGACGCACAAGATCCCGGCCCAGCCCAAGCTGATGCCCGGCCAGAGCGCCACCATCCCCATCTACGTCTATCTACAGCACCCGCGCCTGTGGGAGGACGACGCCTGGGGGCCGCCTGCCCGCCGCATTTCCTACATCGCGCTGGAGGTGCGCGACGGCCAGGGGCGGTCACTGGGCACCGTCGCCGAGTACGGCTTCCCCTAGCGGTGTGCTTTCCGCTTCCGAATCCTACTGCGAATATCTTGCAATATCGCTAGTAAAGTGCCGCTCAAATGGGCAATTGGTATTCTCTCGTTAAGCCTTCATTTCTTCTGTCGCTTCTTCCATATGCATATGCATGTGCACACGCAATTACGCACTAACAACCATATGAAGAAATAAAGCGATATGACCAAAGCCACCCCAAGCACAATCCAGCACTGCCAACTACCATACACCTTATCACACCAATAAAGGCCATACCACTCAATTCCCACGAGAGCCAAGCAGCAAAGCAAGGACAGACACTCAGCCGAACGCTGTACGCTGTACATCTTCATCCCAGGGTGTTTTTCGGTGATCTTGTAAAGCCCAACTGCACCTTTATTACCTTTAAACAGATATTCATGAGTTATATGAATTATGTCCTCATACTGATCTCTCGTGACACCGATCTTTTTGATCGCAGCATATATAACCGCTATCACGACAAACAAGAAAAACGCATACACATAAAACCCGAAGATTACGGCGTTCGGCTCTAAGTTCTCACGCCTAAGGACGGTGCCCCAGAAGGCCGCAGAACCCAACAGTATGGTAAAAAAGAAGTTGAGATACTTCGTTCTCGTCTCCTCCAGATGTCTATAGTGTGCCCACGCTTGATCAAGCTCACTCATCAACAGTTTCTTCTCGTCTTCTCCCAGACCCCATAATGCCTCTCGCTGACGCAATGACCTTAGAACTTCTTCCCGATCTTCTTTGTCCTCCCAATCCTTGCACATTTTGCCCCCTGCCCATTCGATTCGTTGGCTATTTATGTCAGAGGCGATCTCACGCTGGCCCATGACCGGGTCAGCACGCCGCCTACCTCGACAGATGGAATCGGTTACAACGTAGATAAGACCGCGCCGACCGGCTATACACCCTTCTCCGCGAGCAGGGCGTCAAGCTGGGGGATTAACGCTGGGACGCTCTCCGTCGCGGCTTTCCACAGGATGGCGTCGTCGAGGCTGTGGTAAGCGTGGAAAAGGTAGTTGCGCATACCGACGATGTCACGCCAGGGTACTTCGGGATGGGCATCGCGCAGTTCGTTGGACAGGTGGGAGGCCGCCTCACCGATGATGCCGATAGACATCATCAGGGCACGGCGCAGCATGATATTCGTGGAAAGGTCGTCGCGTTTGGCGTCCTGCGTGAACAGCAGCACTTCGTCGGCGGCCTCGCGCATGTGCTGTAGGCGCAGTTTATCGTCGTCACGCTGCTCGTTCATAGATTACCTGTGCCTGAGTCAGCACGTCATCGCGGATGTACTTGCTGAGCGAATCCGGCGTGCCGAGATCCACCGGGCGACCGAGGATGTCGGCAAGTTCGTCGGCCATCGTGAAGAACTCCCAGCCGGGCGTCGCCCCCACCTCGAACTCCACCAGCACGTCGATGTCGCTCTCCGGCCCGAAGTCCTCGCGCAGCACCGAGCCAAACAGCAGCATACGCCGGATGCGGTGCTTCCGGCAGAACGCCCGTATTTGCTCGTGAGGCAGGGTGATGTTGATCGCCATGGCCGCATTATACCGTAAGCCCCCAATCCCGGCCCGACCGCCGACCGGTTTGAACGCATGAGCCTGGCTGTGCCTTAACCCCACCGGTGAACTGCCGGGCATCTTCCTCCCCCATTGCTATTGCTTTGTTAAGCCGAATATTGCAGATCGTGGTGCTGCCCTCACCCATCTCGGACGGTCAAACCGTCCTCGATTCGCCCTCTCCCTGAGGGAGAGGGCAGACTGAGCGCGACCGGAGGTCGGGCGAAGGCGGGTGAGGGCCTGAGCAACAACTCGTAAAAAACCAACTTAACAGAGCACTATGGGGAAGCAACGGAGCGCAGTTCCATTGCCGGTGGGCCGAAGGCTCGGAGGGGGTTCAAGGTCAAGCTATTCACTGATGACCTTTGGATGCTCCCTGAATGTACGCTGGCTTTACCCTCACTAAAAACAGCACTATACTGAGCGCGAAACTCCAGTAGCGAATGAGGCTGATGGCTGATAGCTAACCAGACACCAACACCTGACAACCAGCAACTACTGTACTACAGTAATTCTTCAGAAAGCTCCAGAGCACGTGCGATCTGCTCTAGGTGATCCACATCGTGCCACTCGATGAAGATAAGCAGTTCTAGCAGTGTTATACTGCCAAAACTCGCATGGATTCCCTGTCGTTGCCACTGCTCGCCTGATACATCATTGAGGAGTGTTATCAATGATTTTCGCGATTCCAAATACGCGGTAAATTCAGCTGCCAGATTTTGATGTGCATAGTCCCGTCGCTGAGCACTTTCAAGAGGATCTAGGTTTGCCAGTCTTGGCTGTTCTTCAGTGAGAATCAACTGAGCCCGGTTGAGTGACACGTCACCGAAGTCACGAATATGGCACATGATTTCCACAACGCTCCAACCGCCTGGGCCATCTGTGAACTGCTCAGCTTTCTCTTGGGAAACACCCTTGAGCAACGCGTTCAATAAAACTGGTGTTTTTCGCAAAGATAATAGGTAGCGTTCCGGTGTAATCAAGCCCATCTTGCCCCCTTGTAAGGTCGAAGAGTATGACTGGACTTTCGCCACTTCAGTATAGGCGATTTTGAGCAGGCAAGAAACTGACGTACACTGGTCGAACACCCCCCATCCACCCAGAAGTACACCATGCTCAAATCTATCGCCGAAGTTTCACCGGAACCGGTTCAGTTTGTTCAATCGCTCAAGCTCACGCTCTCTCAACCTCAACGACAACACGTCGTACAGGTAGCGGATGCATTGAACACAACTGAAGGAGACAAGAACCTGTCGGCTTTGTACCGCAGTGGGCTAATCAGCCCTCGTCACCGAGGATAGCTTCGACTTGTTCGAGCAGATTGGGCACTTCGATGGTGGCCGTGTCCCACAAGATACTGTTGTCGATCCCGGCATAATCGTGGAAGAGGAAGTCGCGCATGTGGCGCAGCCGTAGTCCTCGCGCAGCACCGAGCCGAACAGCAGCATGCGCCGGATGCGGTGCTTCCGGCAAAACGCCCGTATCTGCTCGTGAGGCAGGGGAATGTTGATCGCCATGGCCGCATATACCGTACGCCCCCACTCCCGGCCTGACCGCCGACCGGTTTGAACGCGTGAGCCTGGCCGTGCCTTAACCCCACCGGTGAACTGCCGGGCACCTTCCTCCCCCATTGCTATGGGGAAGCAATGGAGCGCAGTTCCATTGCCGGTGGGCCGAAGACCCGGAGGGGGTTCAAGGTCAAGCTATTCACTGACAACCTTTGGATGCTCCCTGAATGTACGCTGGCTTTACCCTCGCTAAAAACAGCACTATACTGAGCGCGAAACTCCAGTTGCATGGGGGGTGAAGAAATGGTGAACAGTCCTGTTAGAAAGAATCGTCTTTCCATCGGGCTGGCAATCGCTTCCCTTTGTTGTTCTATTGCACTGGTGACCACCGTGGCGTTCAGCACTGAAATCACGGCTGGCGATGACAATATGTTCGCACGGACTTACTTATTCTTGTTGGTACTCCGCGTTTTCCTGGTACTCGTTGTCCTGTCCCTCATCTATGCACTGCTGCACTTCATTGTGCCCGCGCTGAGGACGAAGGATCGACAACTGGCGTTTGTGCCCCTGGTCATTAACGTTGGAGCGATGCTCATGGTTTTGCTGTTGCCGCTTGACGGGATTGGGACGTTTCTAGCATCCAATCTAGGCCTGGTCGACTACGGCGAATACTGCGGCGACGGGTCGTGTGACCTGTTCTATGGCGAGGACAATTGGAACTGTCCCATCGACTGCGACCCGTACTGATCGGGTACGCGCCACGCTGAGCGGACTTCCAGGGGGCGGCGGGCGAGGGATCGTCAGACGATGGACCCCTCCCCGCCGCCCTCGTAGTTTGCACAGGCGGCGCGTGTGAGGGCCGCTAATAGCTAACCGCCAACCGCTAATAGCTACCCCCCGACCCGCTGACTGCTGTGTGCGTTTCCTCATTTAGGCTACAATAGCCTGGGCTAAATAGCCCCATCCACTCTATCCTTCTGCCTGCCACAGCGAGGGGGATCCCATGACCACAGCCGACGCAACCGCATACCTCGGACGGCTCGACGAGCGTGAGTACCGGCGGCGCATCCGTGCCTGGACGATGTACGACTGGGCCAACTCGGCCTTCGCCACCACCATCCTGGGTGCCGTGCTGCCGGTGTATTACAGCCAGGTGGCCGGGGCCACCCTGCCCAGCGAGTCTGCCGCCACCGCCCTGTGGAGCCTGGGCCTGAGCATCTCACTGCTCATCGCCGCCCTGCTCGCGCCCCTGCTGGGCACCATCTCCGACGTGATGCGCGGCAAAAAGCGCTTCCTGGCGATTTCCGCCGGGCTGGGCGTCGTCGCCACCGGCCTGCTGGTGCTCGTCTCGACCGGTGACTGGCTGCTGGCGTCGATCCTGTTCATTCTGGGACGGCTCGGCTTCACCGCCGCCAACGTCTTCTACGACGCGCTGCTGCCGCACGTCGCCACCGAGGCCGACCGGGATAAGGTCTCGACGCGCGGCTACGCGCTGGGCTACCTGGGCGGGGGACTGCTGCTGGCGATCAACGTGGTCATGATCAGCCTGCTCCCCGACTTCATCGAGCACGCCGGATCGCGCCTCTCACTGCTCAGCGTGGCGGTCTGGTGGGCTGTGTTTTCGATCCCCGTGCTGACCCGCATCCCGGAGCCACCGGCTGCCACCCGCGAGCTGGAGCCGGGCGAGAGCGTCGTCACGGCCAGCGTCAGGCAGCTTAGCGCGACGTTCGGCGACATCCGGCGCTACCGCGAGCTGTTCAAGTTCCTGATCGCCTTCCTGATCTACAACGACGGCATCGGGACGATCATCGGCGTGGCGAGCATCTACGGGGCCGAGCTGGGCTTCGGCACGCTGGAGCTGATCCTGGCCCTGCTGCTGGTGCAGTTTGTGGGGATTCCCTTCAGCCTGGTGTTCGGGCGGCTGCCCGGCGAAGAGACAAAGCACCGCCCGCAGTTCCTGGCATTTGTGCTGTTCAATCTGGTAATGCTGCCCCTGGTCGGCATCCTCGGCCTGCACCTGCTCCCGGAGCACGTCACCGGTGCGCAGCCACCGCCCTACACGGACACCACGACCGCCATCGGCGAGGGCGTGTATGCGGCGGACGGCGCTGCGTTCCACTACGACGGCCAATGGCGCGAGGAGGTCGTCCCGGCGGAGGCGCTCAGCGGGGGCGGGTTCTTCGAGGCCGTCAACGCGCTGTTCGGCCAGCCCCTCCAGGACGCCCTTTACGCCACCACCGGCGACCCCGGCGCGGCCTACTCGGTCGCCTTCAACGGCCAAGCGGTGACCATCACCTACAGCAGCGGGCCGGATCGCGGCCTGTGGTCGGCTGACCTCGACGGGCGGCCTTTCCTCGATGCGGACGGCGAGCCGGTCGTGATCGACGCCCGCAGCCCGGTGGTTCGCTACGGCGAGACCACGACGTTCACCGCCGACGAGCCGGGCGAGCACGTCCTGACTCTGCGTAACACCGGCCAGGCCGGTGACGTGATGACCGTCGCTCAGGTCGAGGTGCTGCCGCCGGTTCGCCGCAACGACCTGTTGATCATCATCGCCCTGGTGGTGGGCGTGAACCTGGTCGGGATCGGGTTTGCGGCCCTGCTGGGACGCCCGCTCTTCTCCCGGCTGGCCGACCTGCTGGACACCAAGCGCAGCGTCATCCTGGCGCTGAGCGTCTACGCCGTGATCGCGGTGTGGGGCTTCTTCCTCAACTCGACGGTTGAGTTCTGGTTCCTGGCGTGGATGGTGGCGGTCGTGCAGGGCGGCAGCCAGGCGCTCAGCCGCAGCCTGTACGCCAGCATGTCGCCTGCGGCCAAGAGCGGCGAGTTCTTCGGCCTGTTCGGCGTGATGGAGAAGTTCTCCGCCGTCCTGGGGCCGATCCTGTTCGCGGCGGCGGGCACGCTGCTGCGCAGCAGCCGCCCGGCCATCCTGAGCCTGATCGCGTTCTTCCTCGTCGGGATTTTCCTGCTGACCCGCGTCGACGTGGACGCGGGCCGTCGTGTGGCGCGCGAGGAGGACGCAGCACTGCTCGGCGAGGAGATGGCAGACCATTAGAAGTCAGTCCCTTGTAAGGTGCAATTCGCGCCCAACCGTGTTAGGACTTACGCATTTCAGCCTGATTCCCGGCTGAACAAGCGACTTGTATATTTGAATTCGTCTGGCTTCTCCAGGCGGGGGTGGGGGCAAACAATGGCCCGCTCGATGGCACGCACGTCGGCTTTCAGCCGACATGTCGTATTGAGCCTGGCGTTTTAACGGCAGGCGGACAGAGGGAAAGAGATCGCTTGCTGGCAAGTCATTCGTGCACCCGTAGAATCCATCTCCCTGACAATCTGGCCCGGCTGGGGTACACTTATCCCGTCATTGGCCGTCCGCGCACCGCGCACAATGACAGCCGCCAACCAAATCCCAGAGCAGCAGCGGGGTTTTGAGCGACGACATCTCAGGCTGGCACATCCAACCGCCATCCGCACCGAACCGCCTGGCCGCCATGCCGGTCTGTAGCCGAGGAGGGATCAATTGGCCGACAACGACAAGGGGGACAATCTCCTGGAGATCAGGGACCTCCGCACATACTTCTACACCGAAAGCGGCATCGTCAAGGCCGTCGACGGCGTGGACCTGGAATTGAAGCAGGGCGAGACGCTGGGCATCGTGGGCGAGTCCGGCAGCGGCAAGAGCGTCACCTCACTCTCAATTATGCGCCTGGTCGATCAGCCCGGACGCATCGAGGAAGGCTCCGAGATCTGGTTCGGCGGGCAGAACCTGCTCACCGTCTCGGAGAGCGAGATGGTCCACATTCGCGGCAACCGCATCTCGATGATCTTCCAGCAGCCGCAGAGCAGCCTCAACCCCGTCTTCAAGATCGGCGAGCAGATCTACGAGGTGCTCGACATCCACCGCTCGCTCGACCGGGAAGAGGGATGGGAGCGCGCCGTGTCGCTCCTGAAGCTGGTCGGTCTCTCTGAGGCCGAGCGCCGTGCCCAGCAGTACCCGCACGAGATGTCAGGCGGCATGGCCCAGCGCGTCATGATCGCGATGGCGCTCGCCTGCCTGCCTGAGCTTCTGATCGCCGACGAGCCGACCACCGCCCTGGATGTCACCATTCAGGCCCAGATCCTCGATCTGATGCGCGAGCTGCGCGAGAAGATGGACGTCGCGATCATCCTCATCACCCACGACATGGGCGTGATCGCCGAGATGGTCGAGCGCGTGGCCGTGATGTACGCCGGGCGCATCCAGGAGGAAGCCCCGGTCGGGCAGCTTTTCGCCGATCCCTACCACCCCTACACGGTCGGCCTGCTGGGCTCGATCCCCGTGCTGGGCGAGGTCAAGGACGAGCTGGCCGTCATTCCCGGCTCGCCCGCCCAGCCGATCAACCTGCCGCCCGGCTGCCGCTTCGCCCCTCGCTGTCTGGCCCGCCTCGCCAACGAGCTTGAGATCTGCACCCAGGAGGAACCCGATCTGATGCCCATCCGGGAAGGGCGCCGCGTGCGCTGCTGGCTGTACCATCCCGATTACCGTCCGGCAGGCGAGATCGACCTCGGTTACGGCAGGCCCGTCGCTGCGGAGGAGTAGACGAACATGGCAAACGACACACATTCCCAAAACGGAGACGTTCTGCTCGAAGTCAACAACCTGGTTAAGTACTTCCCCGTGCACAGCGGGCTGCTCCAACGCACCGCCGGCTGGATCCGCGCCGTCGACGATGTCAGCTTTTTCGTGCGGCGCGGCGAAACCGTCGGGCTGGTCGGCGAGAGCGGCTGCGGCAAGACCACCCTTGGCCGCACCATCCTCCGCCTGGTCGAGCCAACCGACGGCCAGGTCGTCTTTGATGGCCGCGATGTCGCCAACATGCGCCCCGGCGAGTTGAAGAAGGCCCGCCGCGACATGCAGATCATCTTCCAGGACCCCTTCTCCTCGCTTGACCCCCGCGTCCCCATCGGCGAGAGCATCGCCGAGGGTCTGACCATTCACGGTGTCGCCAACCGCGAAGCCCGCCAGGAGATGGTCGCCCAGGCGCTGGAGCGCGTCGGCCTGTACCCGGAGCACGCCCGCCGCTACCCCCACGAGTTCTCCGGCGGCCAGCGCCAGCGCATCGGCATCGCCCGCGCGCTCGTCCTGCGGCCCAAATTCATCGTCTGCGACGAGCCGGTCTCCGCCCTCGATGTCTCCATCCAGTCCCAGGTGCTCAACCTGCTGCGCCAGCTTCAGGCCGAGTTCGGCCTCACCTACCTGTTTATTGCCCACAACCTCAGCGTCGTCGAGCACATCAGCGACCGCGTGGCCGTGATGTACCTGGGCAAGATGGCCGAGCTGGCCGGGCGCCACGACCTGTACGCCAACCCCCTCCACCCCTACACCCTGGCCCTGATGAGCGCCATCCCCATCCCCAACCCCGCCGTCCAGCGCGCGCGCGTCATCCTGGCCGGTGACGTGCCCAGCCCGCTCAACCCGCCGGGCGGCTGCCGGTTCCACCCGCGCTGCCCGGTCGCGCTCGACCTGTGCTCGCGCCTTGAGCCGGAGTTCCGCGAAGTCACGCCCGACCACTGGGTGGCCTGCCACCTCGTCTCCTGACCGCTCCCCCCGCCCAAACCACCAGGGCGACCCGCGCACCCGCGCCCCGTCGCCCTTTTTGATTCGCCTCTTGACAATTAGAACGTTTGTTCGTATAATATCCCCCTGGGAGGTTTCCTTGCGCCGGGTAAAAGGTGCCCAAAATCTGTGTAATCCGTGTAATCCGTGGACTGAGTCCCACCCGCGCAGGCCCTGAAGCCATAAGCTATCCGCCATATGCCCTACCCAACCCGCCCGCGCGTGACCCACTGCCTGGTCTGCGACCGGCCCATCACGCAGCCCGCCCGCGGTCGTCCGCGCAAAACCTGCTCCGACGCCTGCCGCCAGCGTTACAGCCGTCGATGGCGTCACAGCCCGTCCGAGGCCGACTTCCAACGCCGCCGCCGGGCCGCCATCCGCCAGATCGCCCGCTGGGATAAGCAGTTCGGCCCCCTCGACCCCGCCTTCAAGGGTCGCCTGCTCGTCCGTCTCCCGCGCGGCATCAACGTCCTGCTCTGCCGTCACTGTGGCCGCCCCTTTATCAACGATGTCGTCGGCCGGCGCCAGCAGTTCTGTTCGACCGCCTGCCGGTGCGCCGACTACCGGCGCCGTCAGCGCGAGCGCGCCCTCTTCGAGGCCGGGCCGATCATCTCGCCCCCGCCCCTCGACCCCCTCACCGAGCGTCGCATCGACCTCCGCATCCGTCGCGGCTGGCCCCTGCGTCGCTGCCCCGCCTGTCATTCCCCCTTCATCGTCGACGGTTACACCGGTCGCCCGCGCATTTACTGCTCGACCCGCTGTCGGCAGGCCATGTATCGCCACCGCCGCGCCCAACGCATCCGCCGCTGCCCCACCTGTGGCCGCGAGTACGCCATCCGCGCCCCCCACCAGGTCTATTGTTCGGTCGCCTGCCGCCGCCGCGCCAGGGACATCAAACGCCGCAAAAATCTGCCGCCCCGCGCCTGCCGGGTCTGCGGTCAGTCCTTTAAGCCGACCTGCGCCCATCACGTCTATTGTTCTGCCGCCTGCCGCCGCCGCGCCCGCCGCGCCCGCCTCGCCGCCGCCGAGTAGTAGGGGGTGGGGCTGTGTGTGCGCCTCTAATCCATATATGCAGTACTTAAATGTGGGTTGCTTCTCTTTGCCGCCAAGACAAAAAATGATAAACTGTTACTTGACAACACCTGATCGCCAAGACCCAACGAGAAGGCTATTGGTTCCATACCAGCGAAACGTGTGTGAGTTCACAGGGGAGGAAGCGCCGTGAGTCAAGGGCAAGAGATCCCAACCGGGGATAACAGTGCAGATTTGGCGCAGGGATACATATTGGACTACATAAGTGGTGAGGCTGTGACAGAAACCCCTGAGGAGGTAGAAGCTGTTCAGGTGTTCGCACGCCGTCTTGTTGAGGATTATGATTACCCCAAAGAGCAAATACAGACCCACCCCCAGTTCCGTGTGCGTAAACGCCCATCCGACGAAGAGAAATCCTATCCTGTCGATATTGCTGTCTTTAAGTCACCTGACAAGATTGAACGAAACCTTTTTATCGTTGTTGAGTGCAAGAGAAAAGACCGACAAGATGGCCTAGATCAACTCAGGCTCTACATGGACATGTCACCAGCGGAAATAGGCGTTTGGTTCAATGGAGAAGAACACGCCTATATACGCAAGGTACATTACGAAGATGGCTCTAGAGATTATCAAGAACTGCCCAATATCCCACGTAAAGGCCAGCGTATAGAAGATATTGGCTTATTCAAGCGGAAAGACCTCAAAAAGCCATCAAACTTGAAAGCCGTCTTTCGTGATATTCGCAACCACCTAGCAGGGATGACAACGGGAATCACTCGCGACGAAGCATTAGCGAGAGAAATTATCAATGTCCTGTTTTGCAAGATATTCGACGAGCAGGACACTGCTCCAGACGAGATGGTCAGATTCCGTGCTGGAATCAACGAAAGCGCTGAAGATATCCGCAAGCGCATCCTAGATCTATTCGAGATAGTGAAGGATACCGCTTTCGAGGATGTGTTTGAGAGCAACGACACAGTTAACCTCGACCCAGATAGTTTGAAATATGTGGTCGGTGAGTTACAGAACTACTGTCTATCAGATGCGGATCGCGATGCTATTGGGGATGCGTTCGAGGTGTTTATTGGCCCCGCCCTACGCGGTGCCGAGGGCCAATTCTTTACACCACGTAATGTTGTTAGAATGATGGTCGAGATCCTCAACCCTCAGCCTGGCGAAAGCATTATAGACCCTGCATGTGGTTCTGGTGGTTTTTTGATAACAGCACTTGAACGCGTTTGGCGTAATCTGAGAGTAGAGGCGAGCAAAAAAGGCTGGGATGAACGACAATTGGCTAAACGTGAGCTTGAGGTAGCCACAGTATACTTTCGGGGAATAGACAAAGATGCTTTCTTGGCAAAGGTATGCAAAGCTTATATGGCTCTTGTGGGAGATGGGCGCGGTGGCGTGTTCTGCGAGAATGCATTGCTGGCACCATCTGACTGGTCTCCCATTATGCAACAGAAGATACAGCTTGAGTCGTTTGATATAGTGTTAACGAACCCTCCATTTGGCAAGAATATCAAGGTCAAGGGAGATGCAGTCCTTTCGCAGTACCATCTAGGATACAAGTGGAAACGTAACAGGGCTACAAAGGCACTTGAGCGCACATCTGAACTATACGATTTTCAGCCGCCACAAATAATCTTTCTTGAGAGATGCCTCCAACTACTAAAACCTGGCGGGAGAATGGGTATTATCCTGCCTGAGTCCGTGTTTGGTATGCCAAAGTATAGATACGTTGTTGATTACCTAAGCAAAAGAACCAAGATCCGTGGGATTGTTTCGATGCCTGAGCCTCTATTCAAAACCAGTGGCAAGGGGGGAACACATACCAAAGTAGTTGCCTTGTTCCTTGAAAAAACCCCTCCAGTTGATGACTATGATATCTTCATGGCGGACGTGAAATGGTGTGGTCATGACTCAAGAGGAAACCCAACCTACAGGAGGAACGAGGACGGAATACTTGTTCTGTTAGACGACGTTCCTTTAGTGGCTAAGCGATTTGTTGAGATTATCGGAGACTGGTGATGCAGGATCATCTGGGTTTCACCCGCAAGTTCAGCGCAATTGAGAAGACAATTTTTATTCCGAGATACTATAACCCTGAGGTTCCACGACGCCTAGATACACTAATGTCTACACACTCACCTGTGACTCTAGGCAACCTAATCCAAAAGCAACACATCTCTGTGAGCAGAGGCCACGAAGTAGGCAAGATGGCATATGGGACGGGCAACATCCCATTCGTTAGAACCTCGGACATAAGTTCTTGGGAGATAAAAGCCCACCCAAAACAGGGTGTCAGCGAAACCATTTACCTGGAATATGCGGAGCGTCAGGATGTACAGGCAGGCGATATCTTCTTTGTGAAGGATGGCACCTACTTGATCGGGCAGACCTGCATGATAACTGAACAGGATTTACCTTGTGTATACCAATCACACATTTTCAAGTTACGTGTAAATGATGGTAGTCCAGTAGATAACTACCTATTACTTGCATTACTCAATTCCCCCATAGTCAAGGAGCAAATTCGTGCGAAGCAGTTCACAGCCGACATCATCGATACCATTGGCGACCGTATCGAAGAACTGATTCTCCCTGTCCCTAAAGATGAGGCTGAAAAAAACTACTACTCGGACCAGACTCGTATGATCGTTGAGAGACGGGGCGAAATGCGAGAAAAGATTCGACGTGTTCCACTCTTAGCCCAAGGTGTACCTCGGTCACTAGATCCAACACTTCCACCCGAGTCCTTAATCCCATACGCAGCCGATTCAAACCCCGGCTTTCTAGTCAAGTCAAACGTGATACTCAGACAAATTTTCATCCCGAAGTACTACGATCCGGAGCTAGAGCAAGACTTAGTTGCCCTGTCGGCAACACATGACCTTATCACTCTCGGAAGGTTGGTGAAGCAGGGGCTTATTACTTGGGAAACCGGTATCGAAGTAGGCAAGATGGCATATGGAACAGGCGATGTCCCATTTGTTAGAACTTCGGACTTGTCGAACTGGGAAATAAAAGTTGATCCTAAACAAAGCGTAAGCGAAAGAATCTACGAGGAAAACTATCAAGACGCTCAGGCAGGCGATATATTCATCGTCCGTGATGGAACCTATCTTGTAGGGGCCTCGTGTATTGTCACAGAGTACGACACCAGAATCCTCTACTGTGGAGGCCTCTACAAGCTACGTATCCCTGATCGAAGTAAGCTTGATCCATATCTTTTACTCGCTCTGCTAAACACTCCAATAGTAAGACGGCAGATGCGGGCTAAGCAATTTACGAGAGACATCATTGACACCCTCGGGAAACGTCTGTTTGATATACAAATCCCGATACCAAAAGACGAAGACCTTAAACGAGAAGTAATAGAAGAAACTCGAAATATCGTGGAGACACGAACTCAACTTCGTAACCGAGCCAGAGAACTGCCACTGGAATTAGAGGGATTGCTTACTCTCCAATAAAGCATGTCCTCATAAACTTTAGGGTTCACAGCCCTGCAACGCCCCCCTCTACGAAACTCGCTCTTACCGCGTCACAAAATCCCCGTTTTGCCCCCGCCCCCCACCGGGGCTATACTCCTCCCCATGACGCAGCCCACCCCGCCCACCCACCCCGCCACCCCGCCCAGCCGGGCATTATCCGGCGGCCAGATCGCCCAGGCCGCCGGTCTGGTCATGGCCGGGTTCCTGCTCAGCCGCCTGCTTGGCCTGGCCCGCGAGACCGTCATCGCGGGCATCTACGGCGGCAGCCGCGCCTACGACGCATACGTGGCCGCCGCGCGCCCCCCGGAGACGCTGTTTCTGGTCATCGCCGGGGGCGCGGTCGGTTCGGCCTTCATCCCCACCCTGGCCGATTACCTGGCGCGCGGCCAGCGCGCGGGCGCTTACCGCCTCACCAGCACGGTCATCAACCTGATTTTCCTGGTCATGGCGACCCTCTCGGCGCTGTGCGCGCTGTTTGCCCGCCCACTTGTCGCGACCGTGCTGGTCCCCCGTTTCGACGCCCAGGCGCAGCTTCTCACCGCGCGCCTGCTGCGCATCATGCTGCTGACGCCGGTCATCTTCGGTGTGTCCGGCCTCCTGATGGGCTACCTCAACGCCCACCAGCGCTTTTTGCTGCCCGCCTTGGCTCCCGCCCTCCGCAACCTGGGCATCATCGCCGGGGCGGTGTTTCTCTCGCCGTCGCTGGGCATCTTCGGGCTGGCCTGGGGCACAGTCATCGGCGCGGCCCTCCACCTCGCGATCCAGCTCCCCGCCCTGCTTACCACCCCTCTCCCATACCGCCCATTGCTCGCGATGAAGCACCCCGGCGTGCGCGAAGTCGCAAGGCTGATGGGGCCGAGGATTATTGGACTGGCCGTCGTTCAGGTCAACTTCTGGATTAACACAGTGCTGGCGTCGGGGATGCCCGAAGGGAGCATCGGGGCGCTGAACCGGGCGTGGTTCATCATGTTGCTGCCGCAGGGCGTGATCGCGCAGTCGGTGGCGACGGCGGTCTTCCCGACGTTCGCGGCGCAGGTGGCGGAGGAGCAGCGGGAGGCGCTCAGGCGGACGCTGGGACAGGTGCTGCGGGCGGTGCTGTTCCTGTCGCTGCCGTCGACGGTGGGGCTGATCGTGCTGCGGCTGCCGATTGTGCGGATGCTGTTCGGGTGGGGGGCGTTCACGGCGCAGGACGCGCAGGCGACGGCGTGGGCGCTGCTGTTCTACGGCCTGGGGCTGGTGGCGCACTCGCTGGTGGAGGTCGTGACGCGGGCGTTCTTCGCGCTGCACGACACGCGCACGCCGGTGATCATCGGCGGGGGGGCGATGGTGCTGAACGTGATCCTGAGCCTGACGCTGATCCACGCCGTCGGCACGCCGGGCAGCCTGGCTCGGGGGCCGTTCGCGGGGCTGGCGCTGGCCAACACGCTGGCGACGACGCTGGAGGGGATCGCGCTGCTGGCGCTGATCGGGCCGCGCGTGGGCGGATTGGAGGGCCGCCGGATGGCGTTGGGGCTGCTGCGGGCGGGGGTCGCCAGCGCGGGGATGGGATTGGCGCTGTGGGCGCTGGGGCCGGTGATGGCGCGGCTGGGCGTGGTGATTGGGACGCTGGGCGGGATCGCGGTTGGGGGGGCGGTATTCTGGGGGTTGGCGTTGGCGCTGGGCAGCGAGATGGCGCGGGTATTCACGGGGATGGCGGTGCGGCGGCTGCGGGGTGATCGGCGGGAGTGAGGCTCTGTCAACCCCGGCTCCACATTGTGCGGGTTCCTTGTGAGGCTATACACGAACGGACGAAACCGTATACTGCACCTTGCAGCGCGGCGCAAGAAGCCTGACAAACAAAGTGATGTTATCTGTACCATGTGTGGGCAGCCTGCCCCAGAGCCGTTGACCGGGGCGCATGATGAGTATCCGGCGGCCCGTGACGCGCACATAATCTATCTCTTCCCACGTGATAGGTTCTGCACCGGGACGCTGCAACCCGTCCCCGGTGATGGTGATCGAGCCAAAGGTGAGCGCCTCGCCTTTTTGCAGCTTCTCCTCGAAGATCGGCAGGCGATAACCATCAAGCCGGTCAGTCAATAGCTGACTCAGGTACTCCAGATCGTGGATGTTCTGCCGCAGGTAGATGGTGCGGTCATCGCGGGTTGTAATCCGGTAATGGTAGACAAAAGGCACCCAAAAGATATAGAAGTAGCGGGAGCTAACTGCCTCCACCTCGTCCCAGGTGATCACCACTTCCGGTTTGCCGCGCCGCTGATAAGCCAGGCCGCTGCCGGAAATGGCAATCTTCTTGGTGAGCAGGCCGTCAACTTGCAGCCAGAGGATATGAAAACCATAGAAATAAAAAACGGCAAGGAATCCGATAGTGAACAGTATGAACGATCTCATCTCCGGGTCCCAGGCCCATTCTTGCACGAAGGTCAACCCCACGAGGAAAGCTCCACCCAGAAATACGACGATGCCGGCGATGTATAATGCCCTCAACCCTCCACGAAAGTATACCGTCTCCTGCCGGTCTGGCTCTGGGCCGGCGATGGTATCCTCCGCCGGTGGGGTGCTGACTTTCAAAGGCCGTGATAATATGTTTTGCTCATCCGGGTGATTGACCGCCCATATAAGCTGCGACAACAGGCCGATATTAGGAACGGTTGAGATATGGCCTCCCGGTATCCTCAGGGATGTGCCCTCACGCTGAGCGAAGAACCTGCCATCGATAATGGCTATCTGTTCAATCGACGACCAGGGAATGAGCTTATCCTTTGTTCCCATCCCCTCCTGACTGATGATCATCGTGCCGCTCTCGATCACTTCACCGGCTTCAAAGCGGCGGGCCAGCTCTTTCATCAGGCGGTCGTGGGTGAGCTGCACCAGGCGCATAAGTATTTGCTTGACTTGCTTCCATACAAAGGTGATGGCGTAATAAGTGCCATCGTAAAGCTGAATATGCCCATTTGTCCCGCGCTCCCATATGAACTCGATCTCATCCAGCGGGATGACGTTCTCGTGGCCCCGTCGATCCGGGATGACGACGTGCTGTTCATAAATCCGGATCGACTGCCCCCAACGCAGCACGAGTATCACCAGATTGAACAAGCCAAACAGAACGGCGATGCAGCCGCCGATCATCAATCCAATGTTGACTTTGATGAGCATCAGTATCAACGGCAAACTTGTAAGGCCGAGGATTAACGGTCTTTCGGATTGTCGGTAAGAAGCTGGCGGTGGATTGGAGAGCGACTTCCAGCGAAACCCGCGCTTGATAATCGCGGCGAGGGTGGTCAGCAGACTGCTGAATACCAGGGCACAGAATAGAACAACAAACAATAGAGACAAGCCACGAAACAAAAGATACGTATCAAAAGAGACGAAAGGTATGCCATCCTCCCAGTGGAAGCCCATCAGAAAGGCCCCCACGCCAGCCGCTATTGACAAGACAACGACGATTATCAGAACCGGCCAGTTCAAGGGATGAGCTTCGATCAGGTTCGAGTCATCCAACTGATCGCGTGAGGTCGTCATGACACACTCCCTGATGGGTCAATCAAAAGAGAGCCGAGATCGTTCTTCGGTCCTCTCTCGCTTGCGAATGATACTCAGGCCATTTCTTTCCTGGCTCCAGCCTCAGCATCTGTTGGGCGAGGCCGCCGGTGGCGTCGCCGGGTGTACTGGTGGCATCGATTGTGTGGTCGAGCGGGCTTATACGCCGGTCGGATATGAGCTCGATTAAGACGATGAAACACCCCACCGGAGTATACCCCGAAATGCCCGGCTTATGGTAGGCGCACCGGGTTATTTGGTTCACCTCATCCCGGTCAGAATTGCTCGTCTCCCCCAATATGGTGTATCGTGGTTATGGGCCTATCATAAATGTTTGCGTCTCGCATAAAGGGCAGCGTTCTTGTAGTCGTGTAGACAAGACCACCTGACAATTGTAAACTAAAGGGAGGCACACAGGCCCGAGGTGTGCCTCCCATATCACCTTTCACATGGAGAGAACAATGAGCACCATTCACCGCTACAACGGCGAAGAGAACAACTTCAGTTGGGAAGGATCGGCCATCCTGAGCTACGACGATCCGAGCGTCAAAGGCGTATCCGGCGAGCGGATCATCGGCGACCACGATGGGAAGCCCAACTACTATTTCCGGTATTTCCATGTCGAGCCAGGGGGATACACCTTCCTGCACCAGCACGTCCACGACCACGGCATCATGATCCTTCACGGCCAGGCCACGGTGGTGATCGAGGGCCAGGAGCACGAGGTAGGCCCGCGTGACGTGGTTTACATCTCGCCGAACGAGATGCACCAGATGCGCGCGCTGGGGGACGAGCCGCTCGGCTTCCTGTGCGTGATCGACCCGAAAGTGATGAAAGGGTAGTCGGACCAGGCCGAATTGCTGAATCTGAGTATGCTTTCTGACCGTCAACAAGGGTCAGGAGTGCTTTTCACCATGAAAACTCAAAAGTGGTACGTGCTGGCTGCTCTGAGCTACGTCATCCTGAGCTATCAACTGTTTATCCTGGGAGCGTGGCGGGGGGATCTCACATTTTTCGTGAGTGTTACAAACGAAGGGGGAATGTTTGAGATAATCGACGCTTCCGGGTTTCTGCTCACAGCCGTTTTGTTTGGCGTTGCTTTCTTTAGAGCCAGGCGCAGTGACAATGGCGATGATTACGGCAGGATCAAACGGCTGTTCTTCCTGCTGATGATCGTGGTATTCCTGTTTGGTGCGGGAGAAGAGGTAAGCTGGGGCCAGTGGATCTTTGGCTTTAAACCCCCGGAGGCAGTTGCCAACGTAAACATGCAGCGGGAGCTAAACCTGCATAATCTGGTCCTGCCGGGTGGGTGGACGCCCGTCCACCTCCTGCCGAGATTGTTGAACGTGTTCTGGTTTGGGTACGTGGTGATGCTGCCAGCAGCCTCGTTATATGAACCGGCCCGCCGCATCATTCAGAAGTATGTGGTCGTTCCACCGCTGCTGCTGGGAATACCGTTCGTGCTGGCATACGCATCGATGCGGTTGTTGATCGCTTTCACGGGTGAATTCCAATCATACCACTGCCAGATAGTCGAGGTTTTTGAAAGCAACCTGGCGGTGCTGTTCGTGATCGTCGCTGCCTACATTGTTTTTGAGGAAATGGGCACACCCAACAAGTCGGCAGCGATAGCGCGGCAGGCTGCAAGTCCCTGACGACGCCCGCTGCCACAAGTTGACATAATCGGAGACATCCGGTCTGAAGGTGGTGACCGGCTAAAGACCAACCCGACGGAGCACTCGATCGGCTAACCAGCGCAGTCCACAGCAAACTGTAGGGGTAGGGATTCGGATGGTTTTGCCATTTTTCAGCAGAAGCCCCAGCCGGATGGAGATCCTGGGCGTAGATGTCGGCGGCTCAGGCATCAAAGGCGCGCTGGTTGACATCGCATCGGGGGCGATGACCAGCGACCGCCACCGCATCCCGACGCCGCAGCCTTCCAAGCCCAAAGCGGTGGCCGGGGCGGTGGCCGAGGTCACGCGCTACTTCGACTGGCAGGGGCCGGTTGGCTGCGGCTTCCCGGCAGCCCTCCGGCAAGGAGTGCCGCTCACCGCCGCCAACATCCACAAGAAGTGGCTTGACACCAACGCGGCCACGCTGCTGGCCGAGGCGACCGGCTGCCCGGTGCGCATGATCAACGACGCCGACGCGGCGGGGCTGGCCGAGATGACCTTTGGCGCGGGTCGGGGGCGCGGGGGCCTGGTGCTGGTGGTCACCATCGGCACCGGGCTGGGCACGGCGCTCTTCACCGACGGGGTGCTGGTGCCCAACTGCGAGCTGGGTCACATCGAGGTCCGGGGCAAAGATGCCGAGCACCGCGCCTCGGACGCGATCCGTAAAGCGGAGGATCTCTCCTGGAAGCAGTGGGCCGGGCGCTTTGACGAGTTCCTGTGCGCGCTGGAGCATTTGATCTGGCCCGACCTGATCATCCTGGGGGGTGGCGCCAGCAAGCGGTACGACCGGTTTGTCCCCTACCTGACGGTGCGGGCCGAGGTCGTCCCGGCGCAGATGCGCAACGAGGCCGGGATCATCGGGGCGGCGCTGGCGGCCAGGCCGCTCATCAGCGTGAGTTGACGGCCAACCACGTCCCCAACCACCACGAGGCCACCAAGGGGGTAAGTGTGCCACGCAGACACATCGCTCTGACAATCGTCTTGTTGGGCGTGATGATCACCGGCACGGCGTGCCTGGAGAAGCTGCCCAAGCCGGGGGCCGAGGAGATCGGTGACTCGCTGTTCCCGCTCGCGGGGAACGGCGGCTACGACGTGCAGCACTACACGATTGACCTGGCCGTCAACGTGCAGGACAACACCATCGCGGGCACGACGACGATTGACGCCCTCGCCACGCAGAACCTGAGTTCGTTCAACCTCGACTTCTCCGCGCTGGATGTGGACTCGGTGCTGGTCAACAACTACGAGGTGGAGCACGAGTACGACGGTTACGAGGGCGAGTTGATCGTCTCGCTCAAGAAGGCCGTCCGCGAGGGCGAGCGCTTCACCGCCGTCGTGACGTACGGCGGCACGCCCCACCCTGACCGCTTCACGGCGGGGCTGCCGTACACGCAGGCGGGTTGGGTGCACTACGAGGACGGGATCTACGTAGCGGGGCAGCCCTTCGGCGCGGCGACGTGGTTCCCGGCCAACGATCACCCGCTGGATAAAGCGACCTACACCATCACCATCACGGTTCCCAAGCCGTATGTGGCTATCTCCAACGGCACGCTGCAACAGAGCATCGACAACGGCGACACGACCACCTACGTCTGGTCGTCGCGTGATCCGATGGCGACGTGGATGGTGACGGTCAACATCGCCGAGTTCGTGCAGGACACCGCCACCGGGCCGGACGGCCTGCCGATCCGCAACTTCTTCGTCGCCGACCTGCTGGAGGAGGGCACGCAGAAGTTCGAGCGGCTGCCGGAGATGATCGAGTACTTCAGCACGCTGTTCGGGCCGTACCCCTTCGAGGCGTACGGGGCGGTGCTGCTCAACATCGACGAGCAACTGGCGCTCGAATCGCAGACGCTGGCGCTGCACAGCATCGACGAGCAGTACTCCTCGGAGACGCTCATCGCGCACGAGGTGGCCCACCAGTGGTTCGGCAACAGCGTGACGATCAAGGATCTCTCCGACATCTGGCTGAACGAGGGCTTTGCCACCTACGCCGAGGGGCTGTGGGTCGAGCACAACGAAGGGCCGGAGGCGTTCAACGAATGGGCCATCAACGCCTACCAGCGCGAGAGCATCTTCGGGCGGACGTACCCCCCGCCCGGCAGCCCGGCGGCCAGCACGCTGTTCAACACCAACGTGTACTTCCAGGGCGCGATGACGCTCCACGCGCTGCGCCTGGAGGTGGGGGACGAGGCCTTCTTCCAGATTTTGCGTGCCTACACCGCGCGCTACCAGTACAGCAACGCCAGCACGGCTGACTTCATCGCGGTGGCGGAGGAGGTCAGCGGGCAGGAGCTTGACGCGCTGTTCAACGCGTGGCTGTACGCCGAGGACAGGCCGCCCTTCCCGACGGGGGAGTGAGGCCAGCGCAGCCGACCACTCGCATTACGCGGAAGCCCCACCACAGCACGTAACCGCACTACACTCCCAATAATTAGGGCACGATTAAATCGCGCTCTCCTGTACTGTATGAAGAAGTATTGACGCTATGTGAGGGATACTCATATGTCGGAAAGCAGCGAAAACGCGTTCCCACTCTATCATCGCATTGGGAACGCAATCCGGCCGGTGATCAACTCAAAATACTGGCTGTTGATCGTGATCGGCATCGCGATTTTATTATACCTTCCATTGTTATTCTCCGGATTCTACCAGGATGACTTAGGGCACCGCCTCAGTTTCAGCCCCGAAGCCGCCGAGAAGTTGGGGTGGCCGCCGGAGATGGCACCGGCGTGGTGGAACCTCTACGGGTTTTCAACCCACTCAGAGGGTTATTTCGAGATGCTGCTGGACCAGGGCTACTTTTATCCCTGGTGGGCATCCGACACGATCCGGGTGAGCTTCTTCCGGCCTCTGGCGTCGGGCTTGCTGGCGCTTGACTTCAGCCTGTGGACGAACACGCCACTGCCGATCCACATTCACAGTTTGTTGTGGTTCATCCTGCTGCTCTTCCTGATCTTCCGGCTGTACAAAGACCTGACGAAGAGCGTCACTGTCGCGGGGCTTGGCGTCTTGCTGATCGTATTGGATGACGTGTTCGCCAGCCCGGTGGGGTGGATCAGCAACCGGCACTCGCTGGTCGCGATGGTTTTCGGGGTGCTGTGTCTGATCCTGTACAATCGCGGAGTCGAGCGAAAGAACTGGGGCCTGATCGGCGGCTCTTATGCTTTGATGGCGGTGGCACTGTTTACCTCCGAGATGGGGTTGGTGACGTTTGCCTACCTGTTTGCTCACATGCTGGTGTTAGATCAGGACAGGCCGGTTAACCGCATGTTGCGGATCGCTCCGTTCGTCGTGATCATCGTCATATGGCGCGTGATCTATTCGACGTTGGGGTATGGGGTACGAGGCAGCACGCTGTACGTCGATCCGATTACAAGCCCCGCCCGGTTCATCAGCAGCATGGCAACGCGCCTGCCGGTCAACCTGTTCACGGCAGTTGGCCTGCCCATCGCAAGCGTGGAAATAGCGGCTGCACCACAGGCGACGGTGGTTATCGCCGTCGTCTGCGCGGTCGCCGTCGTGCTGTACGCGGTGATGGTCTTCCCGGTGTTGAAGAAACACCGCCTGGCCGCCTTCTGGCTGATCGGGATGTTATGCGCGTTGGTGCCGATCTCCTCAGGGATACCGGGCAATCGCAACCTGGTGTTTGTCAGCCTCGGTTTGATGGGCCTGGTGAGCCAGCTCTTTGTCGACGTTGCCAGGATGAAGAAGGCCGATCTCGCAGGTTTTTGGCGGGCCTTGCTGAAAGTTCACGTGCCCGTGCTGGTGATCCTGTACATGGTAATTTCCCCGATCGCCATCCTGTCTCAACCCAGTATGTGGCAGGTTTCCACAGATGCGCAGAGGCAGTCGGTTGATTTTGGGGACGACCCGGCGTTGGCCGATCAGCACGTATACATCGTCAACCCGCCCAGTGTGGCGTTGTACACCGTTGGGATATTCTGGAAGGTGTTCACCGATGAGCCGATTCCGGAGTCGATCAACTACCTGGCGCGGGGATTCACACCGGTGGAGATTCGGCGCGTGGACGACCACACGATCCGCGTCATACCGGAAGGGGGATATACGCCAGCACCGGGCATGATCGTCGATCCGGTATCAGGCGCATTGACGCCCATCCACGAAGAGAACGTATACCGGACGGTCGACATCTCGTTTTATTACGACCCGGAATATCTCAACAAGGTGGGGCAGACCGTGACGCTGAGCGAGTTTACAGTTGAGATCGCCGCGATGACCGACGATGGGCGTATTGCCGAGGCGATCTTCACGTTTGCCGAACCGCTGGAGAGTGATCGGTACGTGTGGCTGGTGCATGACACGGCTTCACAATCGTATCAGAGGGTTGAGATGCCGCCGGTTGGGGAGTTGAGGGTTTATCCGTAGATAGAGGGTTTGGGGCTGCCCCCAGGCAAACGAAGCGGGCCGATCTCGGTGCGGGCGACCGGGCGAGGACATCAGGAGCAGATCAGCGTTTACGCGTTGTTTACCAGGGGCCCATTACCCATACAACTCGAACAACTTCACTGCCGCCGGACCGAGGAGAATCAACCACACAGTGGGTAGGAACAAAAGTCCTGCTACGATTGCCACAGCCGCTATCTCACCGCCCTCGCATGCCTTTCCGTTCCAGACGAACAACAGCGGCACCACTCTCAACACGGACAGGATCAGCATAGCAGTGAACAGTATCCACCCAAGTGGAACGTGAAACTGCCCTAAAATGTACTCTGGATTGCCAACCAGCAGTAGGATGAACAACAAGAACGGTATCGCCGCCAGGACCAATGCCCCCCACCGCACCGCACGATCCATCTCTCCCTTTTCAGGGATTCCACGCCCCTCCAGCGCCTGCCGAGTTAAATGCGGTGGCCTGAAGCTAAGTATCGCGAGCCAAGTGAGCCAGGGCCCGAAAAGCGAAGCAACACCAAACCATCCCGCCCACTTCATGCCGACCTTTTGAGCGTAAACTATCGCCATGATGACACGACCGGCGATCAAGCCCAGAGCAAAAACGTACGCTGGCCACATTAACTCCTGGCGGCTAATTATGCTTGCTGCGTAGCCAGCGCACGTCAAGCTGAAAAAGCACCATGCATATCGTTTACGCTCGCGTATCATTTTGTCCAGCGTAACTAAGTCACGCTCAGCACGCCAGTGGAAGGCTTCGTGCGGGGTCAGATCAAGCAGGCTCACATAGCTGCTGAGGGCTATCAGATTGTAGAGTTCTTGGGCCAATGCTGGTTCTTCGCCGAACAATACCTCAAGATGCTGCTGCAATGCGGCCATGGTATCTTCGTCAGGGTGCTGTGCCATATCTTGAGCAGCTTTCAGCAAAGTCGGGCCGGCCTCGATCTTGGGACGGAGCAAGGCCCACACGCTCCTGGCTACCCCCCAGCCCTGTTCACCATACTTTTCGGACGCCTCCCGAGCGGCTTGCTCACCCCCGCCGAGTAGATGCGGCAAGAAGAAACCAAAAATAAAGACAACCGCCTCGGCCAGTTTCGTCGGATCCACAGCACCACCCCAGCAAACTAGGCGACCGGACTTACTGGATTGTTTGCTTAAATTCTACTCATCCCCCCATGAGAGACAACCACGGATGATCTGGTCAGCGTCTGTACACCGGTTATAAGAAGACCCCGTCACAGCGCGCAATGTCATGACAGAGTTTGTGGCTGGAATGTGCAAAGTGACCGGGGAGTTCTCTGGCGAATGCCTGCCTATTCCTCGGAACAGCGGCCCTAACGGCCCCCTGCCTGGGGATCACGACTCAGCTCAATAAACTCTTCCAGCCATTCCTTCTCGGCGGTGGCCCCCACCAGCACGGGGCACAGGACCGTGACCAGCAGGATCAGGAACAGAGTGGCGCAGGTTACCGATCTCGGCCTCCGCCTGGGCGTCGCCGTGAGCGGTCTGCCTTGGCCGTCCACGATCAGACGCCCCGCCTCACGCCAGAAAGAGCGGCTGCACGCCCAGCTTCCACAAAAACATGATGGCCACGCCGAACAGAATCCCGGTGGTGACCTCGGTGTAGCTGTGGCCGAGCATCTCCTTCAGCCGGATGTTGTGAATGGGGTGGCCGCTCAGCAGCTCGGCGATGATGCGGTTGATCATGTAGGCGTGCCGCCCGGCGGCGCGGCGCACACCCACCGCGTCGTAGACGACGATCATGGCGAAGATGACCGCGATGGCGAAGTAGCCCGATCCGAAGCCCTCCTCCAGGCCGAGGCCCGCCGCCAGCGCACTGACCATCGCCGAGTGCGAGCTGGGCATCCCGCCTGCCTCGGCGAGGTGATGCCAGTCAAATTCGCCGGTGCGCCGCCAGAAGGTGAGGGGCTTGAGGAACTGGGCCAGCGTGCCGGTGAGGATGGCGATCCACAGGATGTCGTTGGTGCCGAGGTCGCGCAGTGCGTCGACGAATGAGGTGGTGTTCATTCCTCTGGGTCTCCGATGGGGGTTGTCTCATAGCTGCCGTCGGGGGCGGCGCGTAACTGCTCCAGGCGCAGCTCGGCCTCGTCCAACAGCCGGGCGCAGAGTGCGGCCAGCTCCTGGCCGCGCTCGTACAGGGCCAGGGTCTCTTCGAGCGTCAGGTCGCCCTCCTCCAGACGGGCGACGACCTCCTCCAATTCGGCCATCGCTTCTTCGAACGGCGGCGGTGATTGCGCGTCACTCATGGCTGATCCTCGCTTCCGTGTGATTCAACCCTGGCCCGCAGGCGTCCGACGAGCAGGCGCACGTCGATGAGCTGGCCGGAGGACACGTCGGCGGCGCGGCGCAGCACCGCCCCGTCCGGCCCGCGCACGATGGCGTAGCCACGCGCCAGGGTTGACTGCGGGTTCATCGCGTGCAGCGTCTTCTGCACCCCCACCAACCGCTCGCGTCGCAGGCGCAGCCTGCTGTGTACGGCGCGCCCGGCCCGGCCCAGCAGGGCGTCGATCCGCTGGCGGGCGTTGTCGACCATGGCCTGCGGCGAGAGGCGTCGCAGGCTCTCCCCGATCCCATCAAGCACACGGCGGCGCTCGACCAGCGCCGACTCGGCGGCCAGGTCGAGACGCTGCGCCGCGTCGCGCACCCCGGCCCGCAGGTCGTCAGCCGTGAGCGGCGTGACCTGCTCGGCGGCGGCAGAGGGCGTCGGGGTGCGCAGGTCGGCGGCGAAGTCGGCCAGCGTGAAGTCGATCTCGTGCCCCACGCCGGAGACGACCGGGATGCGGCTGGCCGCGATGGCACGCACCACGCGCTCGTCGTTGAAGCACCACAAATCCTCCAGCGAGCCGCCGCCGCGTACCATCAGGATCACGTCGACGGCGGCGTGGTCGTTCAGCGCTTCGAGCGCAGAGACGATCTGCGGTGGGGCCTGGTCGCCCTGGACGGCAGTTGGTGAGAGCACGACGCGCGCCAGCGGGTAGCGCCGGGTCAGCACCTTGAGCACGTCCTGGAGGGCGGCGGCTCCGGGCGAGGTGACGATACCGATCACCGCCGGGCGGGGCGGGATGGGGCGCTTGCGCTCAGGGTCGAACAACCCCTCGGCCTGAAGGCGCGCCTTCAATTCCTCGAACCGGGCATGCAGGTCGCCGACCCCGGCGGGGCGCAGGCTGGTGCAGTAAAGTTGGTACTGGCCGCCCGCCTCGTAGACGCTCACGTGCCCGTGCGCGATGACCTGCTCGCCGTCCTGGGGGAGGGCTGCCTGGGACTGGACGGCACTGCGCCACATCACGCACTTAAGCTGCGCGTCGGCGTCCTTGAGCGTGAAGTAGGCGTGCCCGCGCGGAATCCGGAAGTTCGAGACCTCGCCCTCGACCTCCAGGTCTTGCAGGCGGTAGTCCATCTCAAAGAGCTGGCGCAGGTAGCGCGTCAGCTCGGTCACGGTCCAGCGCTTGATCGTCATGGCGAGGTATAGCTTAACACGGGCGGGGGGAAAGCAAAAACGGCGGGGTGGGCAGTTTTACCCATTTTCTCGGCACCCTGGTCTGCCATATAATGGATCTACGTTCTACCGTGTATCCAAGGTGCCGGGCGGGGAGATACACCACCTCGACGACCTCGCGACGAGGGCGCGGACGACGGATTCTGTTCCGCACACCATGCAAGAAGGGGAGGCCGAACAATGGCCCGACCAACCGGGAAAACCAAACCGCCATTCCGGCGGCACACACGCACTCGTGCAGCCATACCGGTCGCGGCGGTCGGTCTGCTGGCGGCCTCGTTGGCCTGCAACGCGTTTGCAGACTCCGACCCCATATTCGGGGTGAGAGACGAGATTGACGATGCAGTCGATTGGGGCGGGACACTCCAGGCTGAAGAGACGGCGACGGCGCTGCACGTCCAGCAGACGGCGACGGCGCGCGCCCGCGGCCCGGAGAAAGATCCCGTCGATGAGGGTGAGGACGTGCCCGTCCTGCCCGACGAGGACCAGCCCGCGCAGCCGCAGGAGGAGAGCGACTCCCCGGAGGGCGAAGAAGAGGAAGAGCAGCCGGTGGTCGACTTCGGAGGCTCCTGGCACGGCCCGCCGGAATGCGGCGAGGCGGATGCGCCGTACCGCTGGAAAATCGAATTACAGCACGACCCGGACACCAATTACGTCCACGGGACGATCTCCTTCCACGACTGCCCCGGCGGTGGGCGCGTGTCGTACTTGGTCGCGGGCTATGCAACCCCAGGGGCGTACTTCGTCGACCTGGAGGGCACCAAACAATCCGGGCGGGGCGGGCTGGGCGGCAGCGCCCCCTCGACCCAGACCTTCCGCATCAGGCCGGGGATGCCGCCTGAGCCGAACATGGCACCCTGAGCCGGGCCGCGCAAATCACCCAGGAGCATCAACCATGTCCACTTCGAGAAACACCCGTTTACAGAGCCTGCGGTGGCCGCTGGCGGTCATGCTGCTGGCCGTGCTGGCCTGCACAGCCCCGATGGCAGCCCCGACGGCGTCCCCCACCGCCCCGGTAAAAGATGCTTACAAGGCGGAGCCGGAGAGCAGCACGATCCGGCTGGAGGTGGTCAACGATCTGTCAGGCGACATCTGCGCGCTTTATCTCTCGCCCGCCGGGGATACCAGGTGGGGCGAGAGCTGGCTGCCGGACGGGGAGATTATTCCCGCCGGGGAAAGCCGGTCGCTCGACATCCCCCCCGGCCACTACGACCTGGCCGCCGAAGGGTGTGACCAGGAGTGGCTGGGCGAGGCGCGTGAGGTCGATCTGACCGCCGACAGCACGTACACCTTCTCCACACCGGAGCCCTCTGAACCGGCGGGCGTCCTGATCTGGATCTTCGACGTTTGCCCCCACCCCGTCATCACACCTGAGGACGAGGTTCTGCTGCGGGTGGGATGGAAGGCGAAGACGGCGGAGCTGGCCGAATCCAACGCGGACGAAATATCGCTGGTGGTCAGCGTGGACGGGGAGGAGCTTGAAGGCGTGCAGGCGATCCGCCATCCTGCCGTGGTCAAGCCTACCGCCGACGAGGTAGGCTGCCAGTTCAAGGAGGTGGAGATATTCGTCTACTGGGATCTGCCCCTCGGACGCCTGGAAGCCGGGAGGCACACCATCAGAGTAGAGTACTTCACCGGGGTGCAGATTTCTGACGGCTTTGAAACGTACCAGGCCGGTTTGCTGGGGCACGCAGAGCGGACCATCACCGTGGGCGGTGAGGGTGCAGGCGAGCAGCCCGAAGAGGAGCGGGTGGCCCTCACCCTGGTCAACGATTCGCCGGTTGACATCTGCTCGGTGTGGATCGGGCCGCCCGCATCGGACTGGGACGGCGACCTGCTCGATGCGGAGAACGTCACGTTGCTCAGCGGTGAGGAATACGTCGTGTGGATCGTGCCGGGCGTCTGGGCGCTGCGGGCCGACGACTGTGACGGCAACCAGGTAGCCTTTGAGGAAGCCTACGATGTGACGGAGACGACGGCGTGGCACATTATAGGCAGCGTCGAAGAGGAGAAGCCGTTCTGCGGCAACGGCTTCTGCGAGCCGGGCGAGAGCTACGATGACTGCCCCCTCGACTGCAACCCTCCGGCTACTTCTGGCCGGTGCGGCGATGGGCGCTGCGACGCATCCGAGACGGCGGACAGCGGCAACTTCTGCCCGTACGACTGCGGCTGGTGCGGCGACGGCTACTGCACCGACCCGGAGCTATTCAACGACACCTGCCCGGCGGATTGTGATTAGGGCATAGCTCGCTCGTCAGACGGCATCGATCATCCGGCACCGTCCCAGGAGCCGGGGTATAATTGTATCGAGCAGACCTGGAAAAAGGTGTGACAAAGTGCAGCTACCCCTACCGCTGGGAATAGACGACAGCCCCAAGCCTATAGACCTCACAAGGGCTTCGTTCTCGCACGGCGACGTATGCCCCCAATCCGAACGGCTCAAACTTGAGCAGCGCTACGCCGATTTGCTTGAGGAAACCGACCGGTTTGACCGGCGGCTCGTCAGCTATCAGGGCAACAAAGGAGAGATCCTTCATAGCTGGATCAAGTACCGCGAGGGCTTTTCCGCCCAGCTTGTCAAGAGCCTGATCCGCGAGTTCGGAATTCAGCCTGGCGACACCATACTCGAGCCCTTCAGCGGTTCGGCCACCACGCTCCTGACGGCGAAGTCGCTGGGCATAGACACTGTGGGCATAGAAATACTCCCGGTGTGTCAGCTTGCCTGGGAAGCCAAGTCGCTCGTCTTCGACTACGATCTGGATCAAATCCGGCACGTCTACGACCTGATCGCCGGGGGTGAGCCGGGTCACACCGATGCAGAGTTCCCCCACCTTGTCATTACCGAGAGCGCCTTCCCCCCCCAGACCGAGCGCGATCTGATGTACTACACGGGCTGGATCGAAAAGCAGGACGTGAGCCGCGCAACCAAAACACTCCTGAGGCTTGCGCTCACGAGCGTTCTCGAGGAGGTCAGCTACACCCGCAAGGATGGTCAGTATCTGAGGTGGGACAGGCGCTCGGAGAAGATACAGAAGCGCAACCGGATTCGCCTCTCTCAAGGCAAAAAACCCATCAAAGGGATGAACAAGGGCAGGCTCCCACCTGTGAAGGACGTGCTGCTCTCCGCGCTTGGAACGCTGATCGAAGACATCGGTGAATTGCAGAAGCGTCCCCTCAGGGACAGCCGCCAGGAGTTGATCTACGGCAGTGCTCTGACCGCGCTCCCCCAGCTTGCCGACGACCTCTTCGCCGGGGTTCTCACCTCGCCGCCCTACTGCAACAGGTACGACTACACGCGGACGTATGCCCTGGAGCTTGCTTACCTGGGCATAGGGGAAGATGGCATCCGTGAATTGCGGCAGAGCCAGTTGTCATGCACGGTTGAGAACCGCGCAAAGGTGGATCACCTGCGCGGCTTCTACGAGTCACTGGGAGCCGGAGACCGGTTCGAGCACATACTGCAAACCGTCCAGAACAACCCCGCCTTCGAAGAGGTGAATCATGCCTTGCAGATCAGGTGGGATCGCGGCGAGATCAACAATAAAGGCATCCTCTCGATGGTGGAGGGCTACTTCACCGAGCTGACCTTCGTTTTTGCCGAGATCCTGCGCACCTGCCGGAGTGGGGCGCACGTAGCTTTTGTGAACGACAACGTGCGCTACGGCGGCGAGGTGATCCCGGTTGACCTGCTGACCACCAATCTGGCCGATCAGCTGGGCTTTGAACCGGCCAGAGTTTACGTGCTTCCCCAGCGAAAGGGGAACAGCAGTCAACAGATGGGCCGGTTCGGGCGGGAAGCGCTGCGTAAAAGCATCACCGTCTGGAGGAAGCCCTAATCCAGCGCATTAAGGAACGGGAAGTAGTGTCCCAGAGCGGCAAAGAGCAGGACAAGCGAGAGGCGTGGCTGATCGACCAGCTCACGAAAAGCGAGTTTTTCCACCAGAAGCTTCACGAGTATGGGCTGATCGAGGTTGCTTACGCCATTGAAGAAGTACGGGGCGAGAAGCTCAATTGGGACCTGGAAGATCTGGGTATATCTCACCAAGCATGGGGCAAAGTGATCCATCGAGGCATTAAGCCCGTCCGGGTCTTTGCTCACCCCCACCTTCTGACGACCATCCCCCGCGCCACTGCCTACTACAGGGGCCTGGCAATGGTGTCACAAAAGTCCATGAGGAACATCCGGTTAAACGTCGATCACTTCGAGGCCGGCCAGAGAGTGCCCGATGACCGGACTGCTCAAGCTGTTGCCCGCCGTCTGAACGAGCTGATCAGCCGCCTGGTTGAGTCAGACGAGCAGATCGACGAGCGCGAGTTCGACCTGTGGCGTGGCATGACGGCGGGGGCGCAGGCCCAGGGGTCGTGGCAAAACAGAAAAGGGGCTATTGTTGAAGAGCATGTGAAGGAACTGATCCGGCACAGAACCCGCGAAAGGGAGCTGATAGTCCGTGAAGAAGCCGAAGGTGCCACAGCCTTCTTGCATGATGGCCGCACGCTCCACTACGGCAGTGAACCTGACATCGCGGTCTACGGCCAGAACGACGAGATCCTGGCCGCCGTAGAAATCAAGGGCGGGATAGACCCGGCCGGGGTCCTGGAACGTGTGGGGGCGGCCATCAAAAGCCTGAGCCGGGCTAAACAGGAGAACCCGGCAGCGGTGACCGTCCTGATCATGTACGGCGTGTCTATGAGCGAACAGGCCCGGCAGGATCTGCAAGCTCACCGGAGCGACATTGATCGCTGGTTCACCATCGAAGACGTGCTGAACAGCGAAGACACCCAAGCGCGCATTTATGACCTGCTCGCCATCTGACGCCTCTCGCCGATCCGAGGCGGGTTGACCGACGCAGTCTCCCGAATCAAAAGAGGCCCGCCTTGATGCGAGCCTCTTCCCGGTGACCTGCCCTCCGGCTAGATCTCTTCGTCGGTGTCGTCCATTATCTCGTCGTCGGTGTCG
>CAZRXG010000043.1:0-9580 GCA_964603985.1 uncultured Anaerolineae bacterium
GTCTTTGTTCTTTCGCCCTAACCTCTGCAACTTCTAAAACTGTCGTGTCCTCAGCGTGCGGGGAGGGGCACATCGGAGCGCAGCGACGATGAGGGGGGGCGAGGACCAACTTAACGAAGCATCAGTGCAGCAAGCAGTTTTTTGCGTAGGAATGGCCTATTTTCACTTGCTCTGAACATGAGCCAACAACTCAGCACTATAAGGGCAGACACGCCGTCTGCCCCCCCTCGTACCTGATCCCGTTCCTCCCCCGGGTTGCAGGCGACCCGGTGAGGCGGAATCTATGCCCGCCTCAGCCTGTCGCCGCACCGGGGACAGGTCAGCGTCCGGCATGGCACGCCTGCCTGGTGACGTGTCTGGTAGCCGCACGCGGGACACGCGCACGCCCCGCCCGACCCGGCCCCGTAGCCCCGCCTCGTCAGCTGCCGGTCGCGATCCGTGCTCTCACGCGCCCTGGCTGCCGCGCGCGGCTGTGTCCGGTCGGCGCGGCTCTCGGCCCGCTCGGCCAGGAAGTCGAGCACGTGCGGCAGGGCCTCCAGCCCCGCGTAGATCAGCGCCGTGCCCACTGCGGCCAGCGTGCCCGGCTGCTGCGGCGCGGGCGTGACCTCGCGCGGCGGCGCGACGACGATCTCGTCGCGTCTGATGGCCTCGTAGGGGCACACGTCAAGGCATGCCCCGCACTCCTCGCACAGCTCGCGGTCGATCTGGGCGAGGCCGTCCACAAGCCGGATCGCCTCGTTGGGGCACGTCTCGACACACGTGCCGCACCCCTTGCAGTCGGCCTGGTTGATGGTGATCATTGCCTGTCATCCTTCCATCCAGGCACGTTGGTCAGTGCAGCTTTTCGGTGTGATCGACGATGTCGCCACCGGCGTAAGCCTTTACCGCCTCCTCGACCGTCTCGATGTCGGTTACAACCGGCTTGATGTTGGCCTCTTCCATTGCCATGTACGCGCCCCGGCCCATGCCGCGCACGATCACGGCCTCGCAGTCCGTGATCGACGCGATCATACTCGCGTGGCGGTCGGCTGCGCCCGCGCCGAACCCGTGCCCGCGCGGGTCGTGCTTGCTCTCGTGGTCGTGGCCCGCGAAGTGTCGGTGGCCCATCTTTTCGCGCAGCTCGCGCCCGGTGATCTGCCCATCCTCGACCGTGTACACCGCGTAGTACTGTGCCCGGCCAAAGTGCATGCTGATGGTTTCTCCGTCGTCAGTAATGACAGCGATTTTCATGGTAACTTGTTATCTCCTTTAGAGCTTACACAGTTGGGATGCCGGTGCCTCCCAAGTCAACGGGTTTCAGTCCGCAGATTACGCGGATTACACAGATTTACTACACCACGCCCGGCCGTTGTTTTGCCCCCCACCTCCGCCTAGAGCAGCCAGGCGAGCCACATTTCCATCGTGGCTGGATTACTGAGCCTTGCATATACTGCTAAACTTCCTCGATTGTGTCGATTGCGACATTGCCCTCACCCATCTCGGACGGCCTAGCCGTCCTCGATTCGCCCTCTCCCTCAGGGAGAGGGCAGACTGAGCGCGACCGCAGGTCGGGCGAAGGCGGGTGAGGGCTGGGCAACAATGTGCCCAAAACCAACTTAACACAGCCCTGCTGAGTTTAGTTTTCCATGTATGTCTCAGTAAATACTCAAGGTGCATGAGACCCGCCCCTACGGCTATCCGCCATCCGCCATAAGCCACGAGCGCCCGGCGGTCATTTTCTTAGCCAAGCACGAGGGCTTCGACCGTATCCGCGACCGCCTCCGCCTCGCGCAGCGCCCGCCACACGCGCTCCGGCGTGAGAGGCAGCTCGCGCATCCATACGCCGGTCGCGTCGTGGACGGCGTTCGTCAGTGCCGGGGCCACCCCGTCAATTGAGATCTCGGCGATGGACTTGGCCCCAAATGGCCCGTTCGGCTCGTCTGTCTGCACGAAGATCACGTCCGCCGGTGGCATGTCGATTGACCTGGGCACGTAGTACGCGCCGAAGCGCGGGTTGACCAACCGGCCTTCCGCGTCGAACAGCATCTCCTCGCTCAGTGCAAATCCCAGTGCCTGCGCGAGGCCGCCCTCGACCTGCCCGGCAGCCGTGATCGGGTTGATCACCCGCCCGCAGTCGACCACCATCAGCAGCCGCTCGACGTCGATTTGCCCGGTCTCGGTATCGACGGACACCTCGACGAACTGGGCTGCGGTCGGGGGTGGGCTGACGTAGCTCATGTGCGACTCGGTCGCCATGATCTGGTGCTGGTTTTGCTGGTGCAGACTGCTCAGCGCGACCTCGGACAGCGTCACCGAGCGCCCGTCGGGGGCCATTACCCGGCGGTCGGTAAGCTCCAGGTCGCCCGGGTTTTCGATTTCGAGCATCATCGCGGCGTGCTCCAGAACCTGCCGTTTGATCTCCAGTGCGGCCTTACGCACCGCCCCGCCGCTGATGTAGGTCGTGCTGCTGGCGTAAGCGCCCTTGTCGAAGGGCGTGAAGTCGGTGTCAGATGAGTACACGATCAGGTCGTTCACCGGGATGCGCAGCACTTCGGCGGCGATCTGCGCCAGGATCGTGTCTGAGCCGGTGCCCAGGTCGGTCGCGCCGATCAGCAGGTTGAAGGACCCGTCGTCGTTCATCTTGAGCGTGGCTGCCGCCATGTCCAGCCCGGCGATGCCGGTGCCGTGCATCATCACCGACATGCCGATGCCGCGCCGGATGCGCCCCGTTTGCCGACGGTTCGCCTCGCGGTGGGCATAGTAGTCGGTTGCCTCCAGCCCGATGCGCACACAGTCGGCCATGCCGCTGCTGGTCAGCACCTGGGCGTAGCCTTCGCGGCCTTCGCCCAGCGCCTCCGCGAGGTGCATCGGCTCGCCGACCTTCAGCCAGTTGTCCCGCTTGAACTCGACCACGTCCAGCCCAAGCTGATCGGCGACCTCCTCCATCAGCACCTCGATGGCGTACTCGCACTGCATCGCCCCGTAGCCCCGGAATGCGCCCGATGGCGGCGTGTTGGTGTACACCACGTCGGTGGTGAAGCGCGCGTTGGGCGGGTTGTAGAGCGTCAGCCCCTTGAACCCGCCGACCATCTGCACCGTCAGGCCGTGCGACCCGTAGGCACCCGTGTCGCCGATCAGGTACAGGTCGGCGGCGGTCAGCTTGCCGTCCTTGATGCCCAGCTTATAGCGGATGACGTTGGGATGGCGGCTGCGCGAGCTGGTGAACTCCTGGGTGCGCGTGTACTCCATACGCACCGGACGGCCGGTCTTGACCGTCAGGTGGGCGCACAAATCCTCCAGCAGCATCTCTTGCTTGTTGCCGAATCCGCCGCCGATGCGGGGCTTGATCACCCGGATGCGCTTGACAGGCAGGCCGATCAGCGGTGCGACCATGCGGCGGATGTGGAAGGGCACCTGCGTGCTGGAACGGATCACCAGCCGGTCGTCCTCGTCCCAGTAGGTGATGCACACGTGCGGCTCCAGGTTGGTGTGCTGCTGCTTGGGCGTGCGGTATTCGCCCTCGAAGATGTGATCCGCCCCGGCGAAGGCTGCCTCCACGTTGCCCGTCTCGGCCTCGATGTGGTGCACGATGTTGTGCGCTGCGTCGTGGATGTCCTCCGTGTCAGGCTCGTCGTGGATCACGGGCGCGCCGTCCTGCATGGCAGCCAGTGCGTCGGTCACTGCCGGGAGCACCTCGTACTCCACCTCGATCAGGTGCAGCGCGCGCCGGGCGATCTCCGGTGTCTCCGCTGCCACCACTGCCACACGGTCGCCGACGTGGCGCACCTTGTCGTCCAGACACACCTGGTCGAAGGGTGGTGGCTGGGGGTAGCTCTGCCCGCCTGAAGCGTGCTTGACGCGTGGGATGTCTTCGTGGGTCAGCACGGCGTGCACGCCCGGCAGCGCGCGCGCCTTGGCGGTGTCGATGCGCTTGATGCGGGCGTGGGCGTGGGGGCTGGTCAGGAGTGCGCCGTACAGCATACCCTCCACGGGCACGTCGTCGGTGAAGACCGCCCGCCCCCGGGCCAGCTTCACCGCGTCAACCTTCACCTCGGATTTGCCCACCACCTGCACCGGCTCCATCTCGGTCGGTGTGAAGACCAGTGGTGGCAGGGGGTCGCGGCTCCCGTCGCGGCGGTAATATGCCTCCGGGAGCGTGATCGGACTCCCTTCCGCCGGGAGAACGTCGTCCAGGTGTGTTGCCGGGGGCACGTCCTCGCCGCGCATCATCGCCGCCGCGCGCTGCACGGCCTCGACGACGCGCACGTAGCCGGTGCAGCGGCACAGCACGCCGTTCATCGCCTCGCGGATGGCCTCGTCTGATGGGTTGGGGTTCTTGTTCAGCAGCGCGCTGGCCACGATCATCTGCCCTGGCGTGCAGAATCCGCATTGGATTGCCCCCGTGTCCACAAATGCTTGCTGGATCGGGTGCAGATCGCCGTTCGGGCCGCTCAGGCCCTCGATGGTCGTGATGGCGCGGCCCGTCGCGTCGACGGCCAGCGTCATGCAGCTTCGCACCGGCTCGACGGCGAGCAGCACCGAGCAGATGCCGCAGTTGCCAGTATCGCAGCCGTGCTTGACACTGACGTAGGACTCGCGGCGCAGCACGTCGAGGAGCGTCTCGTTCCGCCCGACAGAGAGGTGCTTCTCAGTGCCGTTGATGGTGAGGGTGATGTCGATAAGTTGCTCGCCCATGCTCTTATGCTCCTTCTTTGCACTGCTGGACGGCCCGCCGCGTCAGCACGGCGGCCATCGCGCGTCGGTACTCGGCGCTGCCCCGGAAGTCACCCACCGGCTCGACCTCCTGCGCCACCGCCCCGGCGGCCTGCGCGATGCGCGCGTCGGTCAGGGGCTCGCCGACCAGTGCCCCGGCGGCCTCGGCCAGCCGGGCCTGGGTGGGCCACGCGCCGGTCAGCGCCACGCGTGCCTGGGTGACCACCTCGTCGGCCAGGTCGATGACGGCCATTGCGGCCACGATTGGCTCGTCGGCGGGCATGCGGGCCACGTGCGCCTCGCCCCACGCCCGCCCCGGCACGTCCAGCGGCACGTGCACCGCCGCCAACTTCTCCTGCTTGGCAGCCGAGCGCGGCAGGAAATCGGCCAGCCGGGTCGCACGCTTCCCGAACACCGCCTCGGCGTCCAGCGCCAGCAGCGCCGCGATCCACTGGGGGGCCAGGCTCGGCGATAGGATCGCCTGCTCCACCGTGATGCCGGTGCGCTGCGGCCAGGGCAGCGTCCCGCTCAGCGTGCGGCGCAGCAGGTCGGGGCAGTCGGGTGCCTCGCGAACGGCCTCCAGTGAAGCGCCCGCCGGAAGGCTCAGGACCTTTCCCCCGTCTTTGCCTTTCGCCGCCAGCACCTGGATCGTCTCTCCCTTCGCACTGACCATCATGATGTCCTTCGTCTCCTTAATCGGTCACCTGTGGGGTCGTACATAAGTGATGCTACCGTCTTGCGGTTCTGGTTGCAAACCTGTGCCTATTAAACCCTCCAATCCCCCAGGCTGCAAACGCGGCACCCGGTCGATCCCTCACCGCGATGCCCATTTCCACGTTTGCGCCTCACATAAGTTCCTGTACAATGCAGCAGATACACTATCAACGATTCAGGGGGAACTTCGATGACTTCCAGCACGCTTGAGCAACTGCCCGGTGAGCCGATCATTGTCCTTACCATGTACGAGTCATTCAGTGCCGCCGACGATTTGCCGGAAGTACTTGACAGGCTCAGGGAAATGCTCGATTCTGCGGAGGAACCGATCTATTTCATCAACGAAACGCTCCAGCTAAAAGTGAGTCTCTCAGACATAATCAATGCCGCCAGCCTGATTGCCAGGGGGGAGGGAGCAATCTACCACCACCCCAACATGAAAGAAGTGCTGGTCGTCACCGACAAGAAACTCATTGGCCTGAGTGCGGAAGGGCTGCGAAGTGACCTGTTCGGCAACGTGCCGATAAGCGTATTCGAAACCCTGGAAGAAGCCCTGGACTACGTGCGTTCCCGGTGACGTGGGGGCGCGTCACCGGCTAAGCCCCAAACCGTACAACCTTGCGGTTCCGGTTGCAAACCTGTGCCTATTTAACCCTCCAATCTCCCAGGCTGCAAACGCGGCATCCGGTCGATCCCTCACCGCGATGCCCATTTCCACGTTTGCGCCTCGCATAAGTTCCTATACAATGCAGTAGATACACTGTCAGCTATTCAGGGGAGATTTCGATGAGCTCCTACACGCTTGAGCAATTGCCCGGTGAGCCGATCATTGTCCTTACCATGTACGAGTCGTTCAGCCCAGCCGACGATTTGCCAGAAATACTTGACAGGCTCAAGGAAATGCTCGATTCTGCGGAGGAACCGATCTGTTTCATCAACGAAACGCTCCGGCTAAAGGTGAGTCTCTCAGACTTAATCAGTACCGCCAGCCTGGTTGCCAGGGGGGAGGGAGCAGTCTACCACCACCCCAACATGAAAGAGGTGCTGGTCGTCACCGACAAGAAAATCATCAGCCTGGGGGCGGAAGGGCTGCGGAGTGACATATTCGGCAACGTGCCGATAAGCGTATTCGAAACCATGGAAGAAGCCCTGGACTACGTGCGTTCCCGGTGACGTGGGGGCGCGTCACCGGCTAGGCCCCAAACCGCACAACCGGGCTTTCCCGAATTTCAGAAAACGCAGGGAAAGATGGCCCTGGTCTTTTTCCTGTAATCGTGGTATTGCTCGCCAAACCGTGCTTCAAGCTTTCGTTCTTCGAGGGGGATGCGCAGCAGGATGATGATCAATGCGAGCAGTGTTCCTAACCAGCCCCAACCGCAGCGAAAATAGATATTCGTTCCTGCCATGAAGAGCATCCCGGACAGATATAATGGGTGCCTGACCACCCCGTAGATGCCGGAGCTTACCAGTTGCTGCCGGTCGGTCTTCTCGATGGAAGGGGACCAGTGCCCGGCAATTTCTCGATTTGCGGCGTAGGCGATCCCCCAGCCGACCGCCAGGAAAATCCCGCCCGCCGCCGCACAGATGACCGGTGAGGTAAACTCCCGCTGCGCGGCGTCTATAAGCGAGGTGCCGACGGCGACCAGCACGGCGAATCCGCTGGCGATTGCCGTCGGGTCGCGGGCGATGCTCTGCCACCGGGCAGCAGATGGACGGGTCGCCCTTCGCTGGCTCTGGGAAAGCACTCGACCGGCCAACACAATGGCGACGTATACGATCAGCGTGGGGTAGGGCATTGTGGCTCCTTCAACCCGTAGGCGGTTCTGTTTGCGACCCTGCGCCTATTAAACCCGCCAGCCATTCAGGCTGCAAATGCGGCCCCGGTCGATCCCCTCGGCGCGATGCCTGATTCTTCGTTTGCCCCCCACCCCCGTCCCCTCCCCCACATCTCGCGCCTGACGGCGCTGGGGGGAGGGGGGAAGTCAGGCGAAGCGATTCCCATCGTGGCCGGATTACATACTCAAGGTGCATCAATGGGGGGACACAGCGGAGCGCAGCAACTTTGTCCCGGTCTCCCCGAAACTCAAACACGCCCGTTGGCCGGGCAGACATTTCCACCGGCAAAGGGATGCTATAATGGCTGTGATAGTGTGGAACTCTACAATCAAGGATGCCAGGTATGAAGCTGATGATGTTGATCACGGCTGACTATGCAAGCATCGACCGGGCCACAGGTAAGCTCAACATACTTGGTGCGTTTTCCCGGATCAGCACAAAAAGGTTCCCCGCCAAGCATAAAAGAATGGCGGTGGTGGTCAAAATCCGGGCCGAGCTTGGCGATCACTCAGATTTGCGTGCGCTATCAGTAGTCATGGTGGATGAGGATGGGACGGAACATATGAGGGTTCCGGGACGGTTTCGGCTGCCGCCCGGTCATGGTGGGGTGCGGCCTGAATTCAATGCCGTGTTAGAACTTAACGGCCTGAAATTCCCGAAGCCCGGGACTTATGAATTCAGGATTCTTGTGGACGAGGAGATGCTGGGCTATACCTCGATTGAGCTTGTGGAGATTAAGCGACAGTCGGAGTGAGCGATCTCTTTCCCCCCCTTTGGCGTTACACGACCCCCGGCGCGGGCTCCGCTTTAGCTCCCCTCTGGCAGCAGGCTCACACACCATGACAGTGCAGCTATATTGCGTGTGTGTTGTAGTGTATGCCGGTGGAATATAAATACATTGCGATTAGCCAGGCTGTAATGGCAAGCGGGAAAAGGGTTTGCGAGACAGCCATTTCGAATAAAACTGCGATAAAAGCAGCGCCAAGCAGGACAACGGCATACCAAAAGCCAATGTAAAATGCCTTATATATGCCACGCCCCAACCCGGCGGGGATATTGGGCATCGCTACTGCGGCAGTTGTGTGGAGATCGCGCCACTTGCGCTTTTTGGGTTTCCAACGCTCTATCCCGTAGTAATCACTAAGCAGTATGTCTTCCTTAATCACAGCCGGAAAGTACGTGACGTAAAAACCGGCACCAAGTAGAAGTATGGGGGGCATGATATCGAAGCGCCCGGCGAACAATGATAATACGTGGAGCGCCAGGGCAAATACCAGCCCCAGTAAAGAGAATACGAATAACAAGAGGCGGATGGTTCCCATAAACCGGGTTTCCTGTGAGAATACGTGGAGTGCTATATCAAAGCGCTTAGAGAAGAACGATAATGTGTAGAGCACCAAGATAAGTGTCAGCCCTGGCAAGAAGAGTATGAAAAACAAAAGGCGAACGGTTTCCATAGTCCAGACTCCCTTTGGCATTATGCGACCCCCGGCGCGGGCTCCGCATTAGCTCCCGCCCCCGGCAACAGGCGCACACACCGGGCGGCTCGATTTGAGGTCAGGGTGAGTCAGCGCAGTAGATCCACCAGCCAGCTAATAATGAACCAGACCGCCCATATGCCAAACACGATCCTGACTGGAAGTGGCTCATACGAGAACCGTGGACTGAGCAGGTACCAAATCACCAAAACACAGATCACGATCCTGACAATGATGCTGTATGCCGAGTACTTGACTTTGCCGTCTTCGACGGATAGCTTCAAGGCTGTTTGCTCTTCCCATGCAGGATCGTAAGTAAACCCAAACTGATAGTGGTAGCCCCGATCAGTAGAGATTTTCAGAATCAACCCTTTTGTAAATCCTAATCCAGCGAAGGTTCTAACCTGCAGCAGAGTGGCATCGGTGATAGTAGAGAGCGGAATCACCCAAGAGCCGCAAATCAGTTTCTCGGCAGTCAGAATGAGAACGCCCCTCCTGGATGTGACCCAACCAAACTCGCGTCGAACCTCTTGTTCCCTTTCAGTTCTCTGTGCTTTGGTGGCACCTGCAGCCAGCACTTGTGTGCCCGGCTCCCGGTTCAGCAAGCGTTTGACTCGAAGTGGAACTAAATACACGGCGTTCAAGATAGTGCGAGATAGTGCGGTGTACACGTCAACCTCCTTTGAGGAAGGTATCCCATAAATCTATGGACCTGTGCGTTTCCTATGTTTCCTATATTGTACTGAGTCCTATCGTGGCCGGGGGTGAGGGCGTGGGTTGGCATGGGATGATTGGGGGCGGAAGCGTCGACAATAGTCAACGCTAAGAGATAAGGAGATAGGTAACGATATTAAACAATA
>CAZRXG010000043.1:9590-30852 GCA_964603985.1 uncultured Anaerolineae bacterium
CCCCCCCCCCCCCCCCCCCCCCCCCCCCCCCCCCCCCCCCCCCCCCCCCCCTATATCCTGCAGGGTGTGACGCCGCTTTTGTGTTCTTCGCGAGCCACTCCCCCGCCGCCCCGGCACAAGCAGAGGCCCCTCTAATCCTGTTGGTAGTACGGCCCAACCACCTCAATGTAGTCCGTGATGATGCCGTCCACAGGAATATCGGAGAATGCGGCGGCATCTTCTTCCGAGTCGACGATCACATAGAACCTCACACCGGCCCGTGACGCGGTTCCGAGGAACCGGTACGGCCAGCCCCACGCCAGACGGACGTACCGGGCGGGCAGTCCAAGTCCCTCGCCCCGGCATTCCTCCGGGAACCCGCCCAGGCCAAACGTCAGCACGTATGGAAGGAGGCATCGTTTAGCCAGGGGGCGGTTAGCCAGCAGGCGGGTCACTGCCGGAGCCTCTGAGTGAACGTAGGCGTACACCTCTTCAGGGCCCCAGTAGTAGAGCCGCGCCTGTTGCTCCTGGGGCACCTGCTCGATCACGTCCAGCAGCAGGGCTGCCGTCTCCATCGAGCCGTCTTTGTGATCGAGCAGGAACGACCCGTCGGGGAACTCCTGCAAGACCTCGCTCAGCGTCGGCATCAGGCCCACGCCCTGGCCCCGGAAGGGGAACGTTTGCCCGTCGTCGTAGGTGTACCCATACCCAATGTCGAGGCTCTTCAGGTAATCGAGGGTGTGCTCGCTTACCTCGCCTTCGCCATCGGTGCGACATTCGAGCATCCCGTCATGAAAGATGACCAGCTCATTATCGCCGGTTCGCCTGATGTCTATCTCGATGATGGTTGCCCCCATGTCGAAGGCCGCCCGGATCGACTCAAGGGTGTTCTCGATGTACTCGTGGGTCGGCTCGTAGATGTGTTGAGCCTCACAGCCCGTCCCACGATCATAGGTTCCCTTTTCCCAGTTGACGTGAACGCCCCTGTGCGACACAACGTCAAACGTATCTTTGGGGGGCACGATGGCCGGGCGACCGCCGTAAAAAAGCTGGAACAAGACGAAGGCCACACCGACCGCGATGATCGCAAAGAAGATCCGTTTTTTCATAAGTATCCGTTTCTGAAGCCTGATCTGTGAAGTAGATGTGCTGTACGTCCCTAAAAAAACGGCGGGGATGTGCTCCCCGCCGTCCGCTAGGCTTTCTCTTCTGGCTCCGGCTTCGTTTCTTCCTCTGTGTCCTTCTTGGGCGGCTCTGGGGGTTTTGCCTCCGCTTTGGCTTCGTCGGATGGCTTCTCTTCGGCCTCGCCGGATGGCTTCTCTTCGGTCTCGGCGGCTGGCTTCTCTTCGGTCTCGGCGGCTGGCTTCTCTTCGGCCTCGGCGGCTGGTTTCTCCTCAGCCTCGCCGGATGGCTTCTCTTCGGCCTCGCCGGATGGCTTCTCTTCGGCCTCGGCGGAGGGCTTCTCTTCGGCCTCGTCGACCGGCTTCTTCTCGGCCTCGGCGGACAGCCTGTCCAGCACCTGCTTCAGCCGGTCGATGTCCACCGGCTTCACCAGGTAGTCCATCGCCCCGATCTTACGCGCCTGCTCGATGGTGTGGGGGTCGTCCTCCACGGTCACGAACACCACCGGCGTGTCCCTGGAGATCGGCTCGCGCTTCACGTAGCGCAGCAGCTCCATCCCGTCGATGCCGGGGATGTTCAGGTCGAGCAGGATCAGCGTTGGCCGCGTCTTGTGTATCGCCTGGATGGCCGACCGTGGGTCATATACCACCTTCGTCTCGTAGTCAAGCTGGTCGACCATGTCGGCGATGGCCTCGGCCACGGTTGCGTCATCTTCGACGATCAATATGTAGGACATCACCTCACCCCTCGCTGATTACTGGTAACCCTCAGCCTCATTATAAACCCATCTCCCCCGCGCTCCACTCCCCCACCTGTACTATGGACCAAACGCGCTTCCCACATCGCTACCAGTGAGGCTGACAGCCGCGAAGTCTGTTCGTGGAATCGATCGGATCTGGACAACTCCACCCGAACGCGCCACACTCAATACACGTTACGGATCACACGGAGGCAGCCCCATGAACCCTGTCACCCGCAGGCTGGTCGATCAACTCGGTGAGCGCCGCATTGCCCGCTTCGTCGCGCGCTGGGACGCGTTGGAGGCGCTGGTGATCCGCGTCTACCGCGAGAAAGCCGCCTCACCGCATGACGAGACAGCATACGCGCGCCTCCGGAGATGGCTCCACAGGCGCTACGCCGGGCGGCAGGATGCGCTCCGTCCTTACTGGCAGGCGGCGACAATCAACGACCGGCCCCTCACCGAAGACCCGTTTCTGTGCCTGCTGGCCGTCGAGCGGGCGGCGGGCTTCGTCGACAACTGGCCCGCCATGCAGACCCTGCCCGCCGCGCGCCAGGCGCTCAACGAGTGGCTGGTTGACAGGCTCAACCGCTGAGCGCAGGCCATCGACGGGGGCGGACGTTACCCGCCCCCTTGCCGTGCCCGCCTCGGTCGCTAGTACGCCAGGATGGGCAGGTCGACGGGCGGCACTACCATGATGACGTACGCGCTGCTCAGCCAACCCTCGATGCCGCTGGACAGCCTCACCTTGAACCACGACCCGGTCGCCGTGCGCCCGATCACGGTCACGTAATCGCCCTCGTACACCATCGTGATGATCGGGTAGTAGGAGCCGGGGCCGACCCGCACGTTGAGCGCCCCCGCCGTGACCACGGCCGTGCCGGGTGTGAAGGCCGCCGGTTCACCCGGTGGTGGCTGCTGCGGGTCCCCGCCGCCGCCCATGCCGTCCATGATGGGCAGCGTCATGATGTCGATGTCGGCCTCGATGACCGTCACACCGAGCCAGCCCTCCATGCCGTTAGGCAGGCTGACGTACACCCACGTACCGGCGGCGTTGCGTCCCAGCAGCGTCACGTGCGTGCCCTCGCCCAGCAGGGTGATGACCGCCGAGTCGATGCTGGGGCCGCTGTACAGGTTGGCCTGTCCGGCGACCACGTAGGCCGTGCCCGTCGGGGGCGGTGCGGGCGGCGGTGCGGGCACGGCGATGTCGTCCGGCACGACCGGCAGTGACATGATCTCGACGTCCGCTTCGATGAACACCACCCCGATCCAGCCTAACATCCCGTTGGGCAGGCTGACGTACACCCACGTACCGGCGCTGTTGCGCCCCAGCAGCGTCACGTGCGTGCCCTGCCCGACGATGACCAGCACGCCCGACTCGATGCTGGGCGTGATGTGCAGGTTGACCTGCCCGGTGACCACGTAGGCCGTGCCGCTGGGCACCGGGACGCCCGACGGCGGCTGCGCGCCGGACGGCTGCCCCCCGGAAGCCCCGCCCGGTCCCTCGGCAGGCACCGACGTCAGCGTCATGAGGTCCACGCTGCCCAGGATGTAGGCCGAGCTTACCCACCCGCCGACGTTCGCCTGGGTGCGTATGTAGACCCAGCTTGCGTCGTGATTGCGTCCCAGCAGCGCCACGTAGTCGTTCTGGTGCACCACCGTCACAATCGGGTAGTACATGCCCGGCCCGGTGCGTACGTTGAGCGTACCCGCCGTCACAACCGCCCACGGCTCGAAGACCATGTCGGCGATGGGGAGCTCGGAGTAGGTCTCACCGTAGACGATCTGCACGTGCGCGCTGCCGACCCAGCCTACCGTGCCGGTGGAGGTGCGAACCTCCACCCACGAACTGTCGGCGTTGCGGCGCAGCAGCTCCACAAAGTCACCCTCGCTCACCGTCTCCAGGACGGGGTGGCAGGTGGTGGGGCCTATGCGCACGTTCAGCTTGCCGGTGGTGATCATGCCCGTCACCCTTCCCTGCTGCCCGGCCGGTGCGTCGATCTGGCTTGCGGCCAGAGGCATCGCCAGCATCAGGGCGACGACGGCCACCGACGCCAGGATAACGGGACGGTCCAATAATTTACGCAGTTTCTTATCCACTGGCTGGCTCCTTCGCGTCCTCTTTCCGTTTGACAATCCTCACGCACCCTCTATTATATACAAATTGCGATAGAGACCAATTCGTTCATAGAACCGGATTCGCATATTTGACGACGACTGCTGCCCCACGCAGTCCGCGAAGCCCGTGCATTCCCCTTAGACTTTACCCCTGGAGGCGAAAAACCAATGTCCCTGGTCGATCAGGCTGTTTCCCGCTTCGAAGCGGGGTTTGCTTGCTCTCAGTCCGTGTTCTCGACTTACAGCCACTTATTTGACCTGTCCCCTGAGGTGGCCGTCAGGGTTGCCGAGCCGTTCGGTGGCGGTATTGCATCCCTTGGCCTGACCTGCGGTGCGGTCACCGGGGCGCTCATGGTCATCGGCCTGAAGCATGGCCGGACCGAGGCCGACGATGTCGAGGCGAAGGAGAGGACGCGCGAACTGGCCCGCCGGTTTATCGACGAGTTCGAGGCCCGCAACGGGACGATTGTGTGCAGCAGGCTCCTGGGCTGCGACATCAGCACGCCGGAGGGGCTGGCCTCCGCCGAGGAGCAGAACCTCTTTGAGACGCGCTGCCCCCGTTTCGTGCGTGATGCTGCCGAGATCGTCGAGCAGCTTATCCCTGAATGCAGATCGAGGTAGGAGCGCCGCGCCGGGAGCGGGGAGTTGAATCTCACCGGCCTTTCATGTACCGAATCAGGCTTTCCCTGGCAGGCGCGAGATTCGGCAGGTAGTTTGATCTCTTGAGCTTGAAGCTCGACTGGGATGCCAGCGCCTTGCCGGTTCCTGCACCGCCCCCGGCTGGCTCAATCCATCACCCGCGTGACGTGGTGCACCGTCACGTCGCCGCTGATGCCCTTCAGGTGCAGGCCGCTGACCGATGTGGCCTCCACCCGGTCCTTGACCAGGTCGTAGGTCTCCTGGCTGATCAGCACCTGCCCGCCCTCCGCCGCCGTGCAGATGCGCGCGCCCAGGTTGGCCGCCCGCCCGATCACGGTGTAGTCGGTGCGCTGCGCGCTGCCCATCTCGCCTGCGATCAGCTCTCCGCTGGCGATGCCCACCCCAATTGGGGACGGATCGAGGCCGCGCGCCCGCCACGCCTCCATCACGCCTACGTGCGTCTCCTGCATCGCCAGCCCGACGCGCACCGCTCGCAGCGCGTGATCCGGCAGTGGGAACGGCGCGCCGAAGAGCGCCATCACCTCGTCGCCCACAAACTTGTCGAGCGTTCCCTCATGCGAGAGGATCACCTCGACCATCTGGCCCAGGTAGTCGTTGATGAACCCGACCAGCATCTCCGGGTCGGTGCGCTCGGCCAGTGCCGTCGAGCCGCGCAGGTCGGCGTACAGCACGCTCAGCACCGTCCGCTCACCCTTGAGGAAGTCCACGTCCGGGTTAGCCAGCAGCCGCTGCATCACGCGCGGGTCAACCGAGCGCCCTAACACCTGGCGCAGGCGGCGCTGCTCCAGGCTCTCGAAGATGGCCGTGTCCATCTGGCTGGCGATGGCGTTCAGCAGGCGGTAGTCTTTCTCGTCGAAGCCGCGCGGCCCGTAGCGGTTGACCACGCCGAACACGCCCAGGATCTCGTTGTGCAGGATCAGGGGGACGCACATCACCGACCGCACCTCGCCCTCGAGGTCGTTTTTGAAGACCAGCCGCGCCTTGCTCAGCGACTCGTCGGCCACGCGCTGCACCACCTCCTGGTGCGGCGTCGTGCGGAACAGATCATCGTGCGAGACGGCGCGCAGCTCCAGCTTGCCGCCCGTCTGGTTGTAGAGCATGATGAAGCCCATCTCGGCCTGGATGGCCCCGCGAAGCTCCTGGAGCACCGCGTTGAGCATCTCGTCAAAGGAAAGAGGCCGGTCGCGGATGCGGTCGACGCGGTAGATGGTCTCCAGCTCCTTGTTACGCAGTCGCAGGTCGTCGTAGGCGTAGCCCTGTACGATGGCCGAATCGACGTGATCCTCGGCCACGCGCAGCAGCTCGATGTCTTCCTGGCTGAAGGGCCGCTCGGTGCGGGCCAGCAGCAGCGCGCCCAGACGCATGTTGGCCCGCATGATGATCGGCACCGCCGCCAGTTGCGCCTTCTCCGGCAGGTCGGCGCCGCCCACCTCGTCCGGCACCTCGTCCGCCCGCCATATCTCGACGGAATCCACCGCCAGCGCGCGCTCGGAGAGCCGCCGCAGCGTCTCCGCGCCGATCTGCTTGAGGTAGTTGCCCCGATCGTTGAAGGCTTTCAGCTCCAGCTCGCCCGTGTCGCGGTGCAGCAGCGAGAGCAGGCACAGGTCAGTATCGAATTGCGCGGTCAGCAGGTTGACGATGGCCGACAGCATCGCCGATGGCTCGTACTCGGTGTCGCGGATCTCGTCGATCGCTGCGATCAGGTCAAGCTGCTTTTGCTTCTGTTCGAGGATCTTTTGCAGGGTTTGTGAGGCTCTTTCCTCGCTCAAGGTGTTTCCCCCTTGTAGGCAAATTTGGCTGCATCTCCCCAGAAGCCCTGCTCTGGTAACGAGCAGGGTTCATTACCTCGCATTATAGCATTTTCGCAGCGTTTTTATTGAGAATATTGAGCTTTTGGGCCGGAGAGGAAACCGTTTCAGCCAGGCCTGACGTTAGAAACGTCAGGCTCAATACGAAATGTCGGCTGTTGACGTTTTACGAAATAATGGGATAACTTCTCAGCGCTTTGTTAAGCAAGATTTGCATGGTTACGATGCATTGCTTTTTCACTCCCCTGTGAGCCTGACGGCTCATCCGTCCCCCCGTGCACGGGGGGACACATCGGAGCGCAGCGACGATGAGGGTGCCCAAGGAGGGTGCCCAAGAAGAGGGGACAAAACCAACAACAGAGCACTCGACGCAAGATTGACCGATTATTTTGTAAAAGCCCAAAAGCCGACGTGCGTGCCAGCGAGCGGGCCGGGCGGTCTAAAGTTTCAGCCACCTCCCTGTCTCCCCAGAACTCAAACACGCCTGTGCCTGCTGCCGGGTACATCCCCACTGGCCGCCGGGATGATAAAAGGGTACGCTACGCCAGCAAACCGACTCTTCAAGACCAGACTCCCCGGAGGCGATCATGGCCACATTCCCGGTGTTCGATGGGCACAACGATACATTGACTCACCTGTACCTGCCGGAGAAGGGCGGCGGAGGCTCGTTTTTCCGGCGCAGCGAAAGTGGGCACGTCGACCTGCCCAGGGCGAAAGAGGGTGGGTTGATCGGCGCGGTTTTTGCCATCTTCACCCCGCCGCCGGAAACGTCCAAAGAGCGCGATCCTTATTACGGTCTGACCGTCACCGAGGACGGTTATGCCGTCAGTCCGCGCAGTCCGGTGGACTTTGAGTACGCGCGCGGCTTTACCGACTCGGTCGTTGAGTTCCTGTACCAGATTGAAGCGCAGTCCGAGGGCCGGGTCGGGGTGGTGCGCTCCTGGGGAGACATCGAGCGCAATTTGCAGGAGGGCACGCTCAGTGCGGTGCTGCACTTCGAGGGCGCGGCGGCCATCAGGCCCGACCTGGGCAACCTGGAGGCGTACCACGCCAGAGGGCTGCGCTCGTTGGGTCTCACCTGGAGCCGCCCCAATGCCTTTGGTTATGGCGTGCCGTACCGGTTTCCCCACTCGCCTGATACCGGCCCCGGCCTGACGGTGGCGGGGAAGGAGCTTGTCAGGGCGTGCAACCGGCTGGGGATCGTCGTCGACCTGGCCCACATCAATGAGAAGGGCTTTTGGGATGTGGCCCGGTTGTCCGGGCATCCGCTCGTGGTCAGTCATGCAGGTGTGCACGCGCTTTGCCCTTCGACGCGCAACCTGACCGATGAGCAGCTTGATGCCGTCGGTGAGTCAGATGGCGTGGTCGGCATCATCTTCGAGCCGACGAACATCGGGCATGAGGGCAGGCCGGAGCCGGATATGCCGCTCGGCGAGATCGTGCGCCACATTGACTACGTTGCCCGGCGGATCGGCGTCGATCACGTGGCTTTTGGGTCTGATTTCGATGGGGCCGACATGCCGCAGGCGCTGCCCGACGTGACCGGCTTGCCCCGGCTCATCCGGGCGCTGCGCGGGCAGGGTTACGACGATGACGCGCTGGAGAAAATCGCTTGCAAGAACTGGTTTCGCGTCTTCCGCGATACCTGGAGGGAGTGAGTGCCAGGCCGACCACAGTACATATTGTTTGCCCCCCACCCCCGTCCCCTCCCCCACATTTCGCGCCTGATGGCGCTGGGGGGAGGGGAGAGAGACGAACCACATATCCCCCGGTGAGTGAGGCGCTTTTTTGACTGGTCGTCAGGCGGCCCCGGCACCGGCGGCCTCGCCTGCTCGGACGGCTCTCAGGCGGGCATGCAGGGACAGCACGAACAGGTACGTGATCAGGACAAGCTGCACCCCCGTGTCAAACGAGTTGCGGTGCGTCACCTCGGTCAGCAGCCCTGAGAGTGGGTGGACGATAGTGAAAAAGAACACCAGCACGCCGATCAGAACGCGCAGCAGCGTTGAGGGGTGGTGGCGGAACAGCAGGAACGTCAGGAAGCCCGTCAGGGCTGCGCCCAGTACCAGCGACCCCCAGAATCCCAGAAAATAGTCGCTGAAGGCCGCCATCAGCAGAAATTGCACGCAGTAGGCGCTGGAGAGCAACGCCAGATCCAGGAAGCGCACCGGCTCGCCGAGGATCAGCAGCGTCAGGCTCAGGGTGGCGATCAGGAGGGTCAGGGCGTAGGGACCTTCTCGCAGGCTGCGCAGCACCTTCGCGCCGGGCTGTTCGGGCTGGGGGAGCGCGATCCCCATCCCGGCGGTCGTGACGGCGCGGTCGAGCGTCCACACCAGCACCGACCCCTGGCCGTCGCCGGTGGGCCGGATGTCCATTGGGGTCAGGCAGCCCTCCGGGTAGTTGAGCTGTGAGACCGGCAGGCGGTCGACGGTGATGGTGAGAGAGAAATCCCTGATCTCGCGTTGGGTTGGAATCTGGTAGTAGATGTACTCCATCCCGCGCACCTGATAGTCGACGGTGATCGTCTGGCTCTCGTGGGGGGACATGGTTTCTGCCCAGTATACGGCGTCGCCGGAGAAGCGCAGCAGTGGGCTGATGTCCTCGCCGTCCGCCGTGATTTCGAAGTACTCGTACATGGTCTGGTTGAGTGAGAGTGGAAAGTAAAATTCGGCCTCGGTCTCCAGATCGGAGTCGTTGATGACTTCATACTCGAAGGAACCGTCGGCCACGAAGCCGTTGTACAGGGCGTATCCCTTGCGGCGCTCGCTCAACGTAAGGTGTATGTCCCCGGTCGAGCTGAGGATGCTGTTCTGTGGGACGACCTGACGCACCTCCACGTCGCGGTACAGGGGTGGGTCGGCGGGGTCGGCGCGGGGGATTTCCTCCTGGACGGTTTTGGTGATGTAGTGCGTGACGCCCAGCTCCCGCTGGATGTGTGGGCGGCCCCAGATCGATTGGGCGCTGGTGAGGTTGGCGTCGCTGAGGCTGCCGTGTGTGGCGTGATAGACGTTCGAGTTGGTTTTCAGGATTGAGCGGAAGGCCCACAGCAACCCCAGAAACAGCCCCGCTTTGACGGCGGCCTCGACCACCCGGCGCAGCCAGGGCCAGAGGCGGTCGGGCGGATCGCCCCGTGAGGCTGTGAATGAAGTGCTGAAAAGAACGACGGCGGCGATGATCATCATCAGGGCGGTGACCGGCTCGACGATCATCCACTGGGTAATGCGGTTGAGCATGTCGCTAACCTCCTGTTCCGGTTAATGCGTTGGGTGACGCTTTCTTCTCCCGGGGCCAGGAGGGCACCTACCCCTGCCCTCGTGTGGGCGGGGATTGTAAATCACCTTATCCGGTAGGGGAACGCTCTGGGGAGGATTGTCGACGAGTCGTAGTGCTTGCGATGGGAAAGCGTCAGGGTGCATCTAGCTTTCAGCTATCAGCTAATCAGCTATCAGCCGGTCAGCTATCAGTTATCGGCTATCAGCTAATCAGCTATCAGCCATAGGCTATACACCAAAAGGGCGGCTCGCCTCAGACGAACCGCCCCGGTTGGTGGTTAGCCGCTTCTATCGCCGGTAGGCTGGCTGGTAGAATGGTCGCTTGACGATCTTGGCCTTCTTGGGCTTGCCCCGGATGAGCACGTCAAGCTCCTTGCCCATCTCGTACAGGGGGCGTGGGATGAGCGCCATCGCCGCGTAGGCGTCAACCGTTGGCGCGTACATGCCGCTCGTCACGTGGCCGTGCTGGCCGTCGATCACCACTTCGTAGTGCTCGCGTGGCACGCCCCGGTCGACCATCTCGATGCACGCCAGGCGGCGCGGTGGGCTTTCCAGGCGCAGCTTGAGCAGTGCGTCGCGCCCCACGAAGTCGCCCTTGTCCGTCTTGACGGCGAAGCCCAGCCCGGCCTCCAGTGGTGAGATGGTCGGGCTAAGCTCGTGCCCGTACAGCGGCAGGCATGGCTCGAAACGCAGCGAATCGCGGGCTGCCAGCCCGATGGGCTTGATGCCGTGCGGCTCGCCCGCCTCCAGGATCGCGTTCCACACCTTGACCGCCTGGTTGGCGTCGAAGAACAGCTCGTAGCCGTACTCGCCGGTGTAGCCCGTCGAGCCGATCAGGGCCTCGACGCCCGCCACCTTCCCGCGTGTGCTGAAGTGGTAATCGACCTTGCCCAGGTCGGCGTCGCAGATCGTTTGCAGGACTTCCTGCGCCTTTGGCCCCTGGAAGGCCAGCATATACGTCTCGACTGACACGTCGGTCACCGTCACGTCGAAGCCGGGGGTGTGCGCCTGGAGCCACTTAACGTCCTTGTGCAGGTTGGCGGCGTTGACGACCACGTAGTAGTGTTCCGGCAGGTTGTAAATGAAGATGTCGTCCACTGCGCCGCCGTCGGCGTAGCACAGCAGCGAGTAGCCTGCCTCCCACTCGGCGAGGTCGCCCACGTCGCTGGTGACCACGTATTGGAGAAAGGCCCTGGCATCTGGCCCGTCGACGATCACCTGGCCCATGTGGTCGATGTCGAACAGGCCCGCCGCGCTGCGCACGGTCGCGTGCTCCTCCAGGGGGCCGGCGTATTGCACCGGCATCTCCCACCCGGCGAAGGGCACCATGCGCGCGCCCAGGCCGACGTGCGTTTCGTAGAGTTGTGTGCGGTTCACGTTGACTCCTTTTTGTGATGAAATCACCGTCGGGCAGTTCGCCCGTTCTTGGTTACGCGAGGCTGCTTACGCGGGGGATCGGCCCACGATTTGAACGTCTGCCTGTAGTGTGCCACCGGGGAAGGCTCGAAGTTATCACAGGCACACGTATTAGCTCCTATGTCATTGTAGCATGATTTTTGTGTCGTTTTCAATCATCTGTGGAGGGTGATCATAAATCCGCGTAATCTGCGTAATCTGCGGTCTGAATGCCCTCCCTTGCCGAATCGCTCCAAAGTGGGTACGCTACCGGCATGACGCCCGAAGCCAGCACCTCATCCCCGTGCCGCGCCTCGCGGCCAATGCTCACGACCGTCCTGTTCGTGCTGGTCGCGGCCACGCTGTGGGCGGCGGTTGCCCGCTTCTACCGCCTGCATACCCTGCCCCCGCCCGCCTGGTTTGATGAGGTGTGGTACGCTCTGCGCGCCCGTGAGATCCTTCACACCGGGCGTTGGCCGGTGTTTTACAAGACCGACTTCGGTGGTGCGAATGCCGGGCCGGTATACATGGCCGTCCTCTCGCAGTGGGTGGGCTTCAGGGGCATCACCACCGCGCGCGTCGTCCCCGCGTTGACGGGCACGCTCAGTATCCCGTTGGCCTATGCCTGCTATCGAGAACTGCTCATGGCTGGGCGTGAGGGCCGCCCCAACGACGACTCGTCGCCGGGCGAGGTGCGCTGGATCGCTGCGCTGACCGCTCTGGTGCTGGCCTACACGTTGTTCTACGTCACCATCGGGCGCATGGGCATGGAGAACGGCGTTGCGCCGTCGACCGCGCTGTTCGTCGTGTGGCAGATGATGCGCGGCATCCGCCGCCGGGCGTGGAGCGGCTGGCTGCTGGGTGGGCTGGTCCTCGGCGTGGCCCAGTACAATGGGCTGCACGCGCGCTTTATCCTGCCGTTGGTCGCCTTCATTGGCTTGCAGGCGCTCTTCACCGCCCGCCCCGAAGATCGTCGCCCCATCCTGCTGGGTGGGGCCGTGATGGCTGCCGTCGCCGTCCTGGCTGCCCTGCCGTTGATCCTGTTCTTCGTCAACAATCCGGGGTGGTTCCTCGGTCGCGCGTCAATCGTCACCCACGCCGGGCCGGGCACGCCCTATCCCACGCTGGCCGACATGTACAAATTCAACGCGCGCGTGATCTTCCGCGTCTTCAGCCTTGAGGGCAGCTACGACCCCAAGAATGGCGTCCCTGGCGTGCCGCTCCTCGACCCGATCCAGTCGGCGGGCTTCGTGATTGGGTTGGTTTGGTCGGTGGTTCGCTTCCGGCGGAGCGCGCTGGCCCGTACGCTGCTCGTCTGGTTGGTGCTGATGCTGCTCACCAGCTTTCTCACCGAGGGAGCGCCTAACATTGGGCGCATGATCGGCATCGCGCCGCCGACTGCCGCGTTGGTCGCGTTGGGTTGGGTGAAGGGCTTTCGCTGGCTGTGGGCGAAGATCCCGCCCGGCCCGGCCCACCGGCTCCTGTCCGGTGCGGCGGCTGTGCTGGTGCTGATCAGCGTGATCCGCCACACTTACCTGCTGTTCGTCGAGTGGCCGAAAGTGTCCAATCTGCGCGAGCAGTTCACTGCCCTGCCGGTTGACATTGCCAATGACATGATCGCGCGCGCCACCGCCGACGAGCCGACCTTCGTCGAGCTGCTTCCGGAGGCCGACCAGGACATCGTCGCCTTTGCGTACCTGCTGCCCGGCACGCCCGTGATGCGCATGGACCTGCGGAAGTGCCTGCCGCTGCCCCATCGGAACGTGACCCGTGTCAGCTACGTCGTGCTCTCCGGGCGCGACCTCCAGACGGTCGATACGCTGACCGCCCTCTACCCTGAAAGCACAACACCCCTCCTCGACGTGGATCTCTTCCAGACCACCGGCACGCTCGTCGAGGTACCCCCCGGTGCGACCGCGCCGCCGCCGCCCCACCGCCCGACTCTGCGCTTCGCCAACGGCATCGCGCTGTATGGCTTCGATTGGTCGGGTGACTCGCTCCGGCCCGGTGAGACGTTGTTCCTCACGTTTTACTGGTACACCGATGAGCGCGTTGAGGGTGACCTGATTGCCTTCATACACGTCGGCACCGGCGTGGATGGCCAGCTTTTCATCGCTCAGCGCGATGACCAGCCGTGCATGGGCTTCTACCGCACCTCGCAGTGGCAGCCGGGGTTGGTCGTGCCCGACTCGTTCGCCATCACGCTCGCCGAGGACGTGCCGCCCGGTGATTACGACCTGGTGGTCGGCTGGTATGGCTACCCCTCGCTCGAACGCGTGCCCATCGTCGAGGCTGACAGCTCCCTGCCCGACCACCGCGCCGTCGTCGGTACGATCCACGTCGCGCCGTAAGGCCGAAATACGAAGCGCGAAGAGCAGCCGCCCCTCTCGAATTTCCCCATTCGCCAAATGATGCTATTATGGAACAGTCCGGCTGCCTGGAATGCTGCCGGATCGGCCAGCTTCGACCGGCCACCCGTCCCTGCCCGCATCCCACCACCGGCCGGGGAGCAAAGGCGAGAGTTGGTGTTTCCGATTGAAAGCAAGTAGAGGAGCGGGATGATGAAAAGATTGCGTAAATATGTTCTGTTGTTGTTGGTACTGGTGGCTGCCCTGGCACTCTCCGGCTGCATCAAGGTGCGGGTTGTCCTCAATCTCGAAGAAGGCGAGTCGGGTACGTACGGCATCGGAATGGGGATGACTCAGGAAGCCGTTTCTTTCTTCGCCAGCATGGGCGAAGGCGACCCCATGGACGAGATGGTCGAAGAGCTGAAGAGTTCGCCTGAGTTTGCCGATAAGGAATTCGTCGTCAACGAGTGGACCGATGGTGAGTACCAGTGGGTCGAGGCCGTCGTGCCCTTCGAAAACCTGGAGGAGCTTCAGGAAGCGATCGATCAGAGCGATATGTTTGACTCCTTCAGCCTGACCCACGAACCCGGCCTGCTCACCGACCGTTACGTGCTCGACGCGCAGATGGCCGCCATGGAGATGGAAGGCATGGAGGGCATGGACACCGAGGGCATGGAAGGGATGGAAGGCACGGAAGGCACGGAAGGGATGGAAGGCATGGAGGGGATGGAGGGCCTGGAGGGTCTGGAGGGCATGGACCCCAGCACCCTCATCACAGCCGAGCTTGTCGTCCATCTGCCCGGCGACGTGGTCGAGACCTCCGGTACCCAGGGAGATCGTGACGGCACGCCCGTCATGATCTGGACGGTGGATACCACCGGCCCGACCGGCGTGCATCTCGTCACCGAGAGCATGCGCCAGGAGATCGTCGAGGCGATGAAGGGGCGGACGCTCGTCAGCGTCACCGAGAATAACGACGGGTACTTCGGGCGCGGGATCGGGCTGGACGAGCAGGCCAAGCAGCTTATGGCCAGCGAGGGCGATCCGATGACCGTGCTGACCGACAACCTGGACTACCTGACCGGCTACCAGCCGCCGAGCGTCGTGCCCAACCGCTGGGTTGACGGCCCGGTCGAGGGCGTCGAGTTCATGGTCACCTTCGCCGACCTGAATGGGCTGGCCGGGATCGCCACCCAGTCCGGGGTGTTCTCGTCGTTCAGCCTGAGCTACGAGCCGAGCACCTTCAAGGATCGCTACGTACTCGATGCCCAATTGAACCCCCGCCCGGCTGAGTTCCCCGCCTCGCTGATCGACACCGACATGGTCGTGCAGATGCCCGGCGATGTGGTCGAGTCCAACGGCAGCAGCGCCACCGTCGGCGGGGTTCCTTCGCAGGTCTGGAAGGTGAGCGCCACCGACCCGGTGAGCGTGCACGTCGTCACCGAAAGTCTGAAGACGGACATGCTGCTCATCGTGGGCGTCGTCGCGGTCGGCGTGATCGGCTTCGGGTTGGTCGTCATCGCGCTGATCATCATCCTGACGAGCCGCTCGCGGAAGAAGAAGCGCCAGCCGTCGATGTGACGTGCGGGAGGCGGAAATCCGGGCGGAAGTCCGGGCGCAAATCCGGGGGGTGGCTGCAAAGCCGCCCCCTGTTGATTCTTCCGTTATGGGAGGGAGCACACTGGAAGCGTAGAAGTTGTGTAGGGGCGAGACCCGTGTGTTTGTCCCGTCCGGAGACACCGCCACGCGCTGCCACAAAGCAAAACCACACCCCCGGCCTGTCCTGCTTTGATTGCAGGCCGGGGGAGGAGCGAGCATGGCTTCCTCACCCCCCCTGTGAGCCTGACGGCTCATCCGTCCCCCCATGCACGGGGGAACACATCGGAGCGCGGTGGATGACTTAACGGAGCATCAGGCGGGCTACTGCACCTGGATCGACTGCACCAGCGCGTCCAGCACCGACAGGTCGGGCGTGAAGGCGGACGACGGTTGGGCGTCAAGCTGCTGTGCGCGCTCCTGGATGTAGTCCGTGTAGGTCTCCGTCCAGGCGTCGAAGTCTGCACCGTCCGGTATCGGTTCCTCGTCGGGCAGGGCCGAACAGGTGACCGAGGCCCTGAGGGCCACGTAGTACGCCCCGTCGGTGGTCATGCCCTGGTAGGTGTAGAATATCGCGCGGTTGTCGATGGTGATAAAGGCCTGGGCGTAGGCGGTCACGAAGCGCACGCCCGTCCCGTTCTGGAAGTCGAGATACTGCACGTTGGAGGTGAAAATCTGGGCCGCGTTATACAGGGGCAGGAAAGGGATGTTGTCCGGCTGGGCGGGCCGGTTGGTCATGAACTCACGGTGGGCGGCAATGACGTCCGCGCCAATCTCGTTGACAGCTTCAAAGTCGGCGACCGGGTAAACAAGTAGCGTGGCCGAGCCGTCAGGCAGGGGATAGCCCTCGAATGTGAACTGGATGTGCTGTGGGACCGGGCCGGTGGGCCCGCCTTCCATTTCGTCCATGGCCGGGATGGTCTGGGCCGTCACGTCGGCGGCCAGCGAAGGATCGTAGGAGAAGCTGATGCCTTCGTAGGAGACGTCGGGGGCGGGGGTGGTGGTGGGTTCGGGCGTGGCGGTGGGCACCACGGGGGCAGTCGTCACGGCGACGACCGCCTCAGGCATGGGTGCTTCCGTCCCGCCGGGGGCGGACAGGTTGCAGGCCAGGATGCTCAGCAGCAGGCTGCCGACTGCCAGATAGAAGCCTGCGTTCCGGGGCTGCATCTTTCTGGTTATCATGGGCGCTCCCTCCTCTTTTTAACCGGAAGACGGTTGGTTCTCACGGTGGCTTTCTGCCACAGGGTATCATCATCCTGGTGGAAACGCCAAATGGTCGTAGGGTGGGGGGCGTGCATGATGTGTCAGGTCGCGTGTCTGGATAAACTGCCGGGAATAAAAGTGCGGGTTCTTTTCCCGCTTGCGCTCATGAACATTGACAATTTAATCCGGTCGTCGTTTGCCCCCCACCCCCGTCCCCTCCCCCACATTCCGCGCCTGACGGCGCTGGGGGGAGGGGAGAAGCCAGGCGAACCTGCATTTCCAGCATGGCCGGATTAAATACTCGGCTCATGTTCAGTACCAGTGTCAACGCAGAATTCTGCATCACTGCGATGCATTGCCTTTTCACCCCCCTGTGAGCCTGACGGCTCATCCGTCCCCCCATGCATGGGGGGACACATCGGAGCGCAGCGACGATGAGGCCCAAGTAGGGGCCCAAGTAGGGGGCCCAAGGAGGGGGAAAGAACAAGGGGCGATGCTGCGATGCACCGCCCCTCGCGGTTGACGAATGAGGCTCGTGAGCTAATCGCTCGCCGGGGCGGCGAGGGCCTGCAGACCGGCCTCGTCCGTGACCAGCTCCACCTCGCGGTCGGAGCGGCGATAAGCCCACACTATGGTGACAATACCCACCACGATGATCAGCACCGTCCACCAGGCAAACCCAGCATACTGGACCACGATGGGGGCCATGATCAGCGCGACCATGTTCATCACCTTGATCATCGGGTTGAGGGCCGGGCCAGCCGTGTCCTTGAGCGGGTCGCCGACGATGTCGCCGACCACCGAGGCGGCGTGGTTGGCCGTGCCCTTGCCGCCGTAGTTGCCGTCCTCGACGAACTTCTTGGCGTTGTCCCAGGCACCGCCTGAGTTAGCCATGAAGACGGCCAGCAACTGCCCGCTGACGATGATCCCGGCCAGGAAGCTGCCCAACGCCTCGACCTTGAGCAGCAAACCGACCACGATGGGGGCCAGCACCGCGATCAGACCCAGTGGAACCAGCTCCGCCTGGGCCGCGCGCGTGCTGATCTCGACGGCGCGCGAGTAGTCGGGCGTCTGCTTGCCCTCCCAGACGTCGGGGATGCGCAACTGGCGGCGCACCTCGGCCATCATCTGTGAGGCCGCGCGGTTGACGGCCTTGATCAGCAGGCCGCCGAACAGCAGCGGCAGCATGCCGCCGATCAGCAGGCCGACGAAGGCGGTCGGGTTAGCCAGGTTGATGACCTGGGCGAAGTCCGGCTCGATGCGCTTGATGTCGGTGAAGAACGCGCCGTACAGCGACAGCGCCGCCACCACCGCCGAGCCTATCGCGACTCCTTTGGTGATGGCCTTGGTCGTGTTGCCCGCCGCGTCCAGGTCGGCCATGATCTGGCGCTGCTCGTCCTCCATCCCGGCCACCTCGCCGATGCCGTTGGCGTTGTCGGCAATCGGCCCGAAGGTGTCCATACTGACGTTGTTGCCGGTGTGCGAGAGCATGCCCACGCCGATCATCGACACGCCGAACAGCACGAAGCTGAACGTCACACCGACCTTGGGCAGACCGGTCTCAGGGTCGATGTTGGCGTCGAAGCGCGCCAGCGTCTCGTCGTCAAGCGAGTTGACCACCATCTGCTGCTGCTCGGCGGGCAGGTCTTCAAAGGCGGTCGTCTGGTACTTCTCAGGCAGGATTTTGAAGGCGTCCGCATGCAGCACGTCCATGGCCGTGATGGGCGCCATGCTGTGCAGGAAGAAGCCCACCACCAGCGTCCACATCGCCAGGATCAGCCCATCCACCCAGGCTTTGCGCCGTATCCAGCGCACCAGGCCGCCAATGACGGCGGCAACGATTGCCAGATACAGGAGGATCTGCGCTACGTCAGCCGGTATGCCCGCCGAGTAGATCAGGATCGACGCCGCCAGCGCCACGACGATCACGATCACGGCCCACACGCTGGACAGGTAGCCCAGGCTCAGGCCCTCCAGAAGAACCAGTGCCGGGCCGAAGCGGGTGGCAGCCGAGATCTTCTGCACGCGCGGACTCATCGCGCTGGTCGCGTAGGAAGTGAGCGGGTTGAAGGCCACCGCCAACGCCACGCCGACCGCGTTCAGCACGCCCATGCGCAGGTCACCGGCGTAGAAGTAGGAGATCAGGAAGGCCGAGGTGATGGTGATCGCGCTCGACAGCTCGTAGCTCTTGTACATCGCGTCTTCCGCGTCGACGCCGCGCCACAGCGAGACGGCATAGGTGCCGATGATCGAGCTGATGACGCCCACGCCGCGAATCAACAGCGGGACGATGATCCACACCAGGTGGCCGGTGATGGCGGCCAGCGCCAGGCCCAGGATCAGGCTGGCGACGACGGTCACCTCGTAGCTCTCGAAGATGTCGGCGGCCATCCCGGCGCAGTCGCCGACGTTGTCGCCCACCAGGTCGGCAATGACCGCCGCGTTGCGCGGGTCATCCTCCTCCATGCCCGCCTCAACCTTGCCGACCAGGTCGGCGCCGACGTCAGCCGCCTTGGTATAAATGCCGCCGCCGACACGCATGAACAGCGCCAGCAGCGTGCCGCCGAAGCCAAAGCCCAGCAGCACGTCGGGTGCCGACTTGCCGAAGATCAGGAAGAGCGTGGTGCCGCCCAGCAGCCCCAGGCCGTCGGTCAGCATACCGGTGATCGTGCCGGAGCGGTACGCGATCTTGAGCGCCTCCTGGTAGCTCACCCTGGAGGCGGCTGCCACGCGCACGTTGCCCTCGACGGCCATGTTCATGCCGATAAACCCGACCGTCGCCGAGAAGGTCGACCCCATCAGGAAGGCCCCGGCGCGGGCAAAGGCGATAATGGTGCGTGCTCTCTGGGGGCCAAACATCTCGTTGGCCTCCGGCGTCGGGCTGACCAGGTACACACTGAGGAACATCAGGACCGTGAGGATCACGATCAGGATGGCGATGGTTCTGATCTGGGTGCGCAGGTAGATGTTAGCGCCCTTCTTGATGTCGCGCCAGACGGCCTGCATCGCTGCGGTGCCTTTGTCGTACCTCAGGATCTGCCTCGCCAGCAGTGCGGCGTAGACGAGTGCCAGCACCGCCGTGCCAAGCACGGCCCACACCATGACTAACTCGAATGGCTGTACGTTCATCTGACTCATGGGTTAATTGAACTCCTTTATAGCGTTGGCCCCATAGTTCTCCAGCCCGGAACCGGGGCCAGACCGGCTTGGCTGGCTGTTTGCGTGCAATCGGGTCACTGTCTCCCGATTTTCAAGCCGCTAATTATAGCGGGAAAGTGACCTGAGATCTAAAGAAAAGGACGTGATCTTTGTCACGTCCCGGTGGTGCTTACTGAGGCATACATGGAAAACTAAACTCAGCAGGGCTGTGCTAAGTTGGTTTTGGGCACATTGTTGCCCAGGCCCTCACCCGCCTTCGCCCGACCTACGGTCGCGCTCAGTCTGCCCTCTCCCTCAGGGAGAGGGCGAATCGAGGACGGTTTGACCGTCCGAGATGGGTGAGGGCAGTGTCGCAATCGACACGAACGAGGAACAGTTTAGCAATATATGCAAGGCTCAGTAATCCCGGGATCCTGCCCGCGATCAGGGAATGGGCGTCGTCTGGTCGCTTCCCGGCGTCCCCGTAGCCTCCGCCGGGGCTTCGCCGGTGGGCGTTTCGGCAGGTGTCCCGTCGGGTGTCTCGGCGGGCGTTCCCTCCGCCGGGGCCTCGGTTGGAAGCTCGGCGGGCGCTTCGCCCACGTCCGCCGCGCAGCGGAAGCCCAGCCAACTGGCCGACTTGTCAAACTCCGCCGAGAGCCGGTGACCGGCCCGCACGTAGGCGGTGAGATCCTCCAGGAATGACCCGCCGCGCACGGCGCGCTCCGGCGTGGGCAGCGGCTGGTTGCCCAACCGGGCCGGGTTAAGCTGGCCCAGACCGGCGTAGTCGGGGAAGTACCAGTCCTGCACCCACTCGCTGACGTTGCCGATCATGCCCAGCACGCCGTATGGGCTGATGTCCTGCGCAAACGCCTGCACAGCCGAGGTGCCGCCCAACGCGGCTGAGGCGGTGTTGGCCTTGCCTGCCTCCCACGTGTCCCCCCACGTGAACACGTAGGACTTCTGCGCGGCCTCGTCCCAGCGGGCGGCCTTCTCCCACTCGGCCTCGGTGGGCAGGCGCTTGCCCGCCCACTGGCAGTATTGGGTGGCCTGATCCCAGGTGACGTACACCACCGGGTGCTGGGCGAAAGCGGTGTCGGCGTAGAACTCCTGGTTCCCCGGCGGCGTGCACACTTCGGCGGCGACACAGTTGGCATAATTCAGGTTGGTCACCTCGGTCACGTCGATGAAGAACGGGCTGAGCGTCACCTCGGCGACCGGTTGGGCGTCGATGAAGTAATCACGGCGGCAGCGCGGGTCGCCTTCGTCTGTGCTCTCGTCGATGCACAGCAGCACAAACGAGTCGATCTCGGCGTCGCTGACGCCGCGCATGAACGGCCCGCCTGGCACCTCGACCATCCCCGGCGGTGCGACCGGCACGGGGGTCAACGTCGGGGCGGCGGTGGCCTCCTCGGCGGGCGCGACCGGCTGCTCGGCGGGCTGCTCGGTGGTCGGCTCGGCGGCGGCTTCCTCGCCACCGCCCTCACCGGCTGCGGCGGTTTCTTCGGCGCCGCCGGAGGCGAAAGGCAGCGTCCAGTTCATGGGGTTGACCAGCACGACGACCATCACCACTGTCAGGAGCACGGCCACCAGCCCGATCAGGGCAAAAGCGCCCAGCGAGATGCCCCGGCGGCGCGGGCGGACGTTGGGCTGCGCGGGGGGCTGGTAGATGCGCGGTGCGTAGGGGGCACCGGTCGGCTGGCCCGCTGCTGGCGTTGGCGGCAGCCCGGTGACCGGGTCAACGCTGTAGCCGGGCGGCGGTTGGTAGCCGCGCGGCGCGCCCCGCTGGCCGTACTGCTGCTGGGGTGGTGGCTGCTGCGGCGGTGGCGGCGGTTGTTGATAGGCCGGGGGCTGCTGCGGCGGCTGCTGCTGGGGGGGCGGCGGGTG
>CAZRXG010000044.1:0-30078 GCA_964603985.1 uncultured Anaerolineae bacterium
AACATCCGCGACTGGTGCATCAGCCGCCAGTTGTGGTGGGGGCACCGCATCCCGGCCTGGCACTGCCGGGAGTGCGGCCACATCACGGCGGCGCGTGAAGACCCGGCTGCGTGCGAAGCCTGCGGGTCGCCGGACATCGAGCAGGACCCGGACGTGCTGGATACGTGGTTTAGCTCAGGGTTGTGGCCGTTCAGCACGCTTGGCTGGCCGGATGATACGCCCGACATGGGGCGCTACTATCCCACGACGATGATGGAAACCGGCTACGACATCCTGTTCTTCTGGGTGGCGCGCATGGTGATGATGGGCCTTTCCTTCACGGGTGACGTGCCCTTCTACACGGTGTACCTGCACGGGCTTGTCAGGGACGAGCACGGCAAGAAGATGAGCAAGACGGCGGGCAACGTGATCGACCCGGTCGAGGTCATGGAGGAGTACGGGACGGACGCGCTGCGCTTCACACTGCTGACCGGCTCGACGCCCGGCAATGACATGAACCTGTCGATTGAGCGGATCGCGGCCAACCGCAACTTTGCCAACAAGATCTGGAACGCCGCGCGCTTCCTGGCGGGTAACCTGGACGGCGAGTGGCCGACGGGCGATCCGCCGCGCGAGGGCCTGTCGCTGCCCGACCGGTGGATTCTCAGCCGCCTGCACCGCCTGATCGAGAACGTCAACCATCTGTTTGACGCCTACCTGTACGGTGAGGCCGGGCGACAGATCTACGACTTCCTGTGGGGCGAATATGCGGACTGGTACATCGAGATCAGTAAGGTCGCGCTGTACGGTGAGGACGCGGCAGCCAAGTCGCGGACGCGGCACGTCCTGGCCTACGTCCTGGATCAATGCCTGCGGATGCTGCATCCCTACGTGCCGTTCGTCACCGAGGAGATCTGGCAGCACATCCCACACGAGGGCGAGGCGCTGATCATCGCCCGCTGGCCGGAGCTCGACGCTGCGTTCTTCGACGACGAAGCGGAGGCGCAGATGGGGCTGCTCATGGACCTGATCCGGGGCATACGCAACATCCGCTCCGAGTACGACGTGCCGCCCGCCCGCAAGATCGCGCTGCGGATCAACGCGGGCGACATGGCCGCCACGCTCGAAAGACACCGTGAGATGTTCGTGCGGCTGGCGAACGTTGACCGTGAGGCGCTGACCATCGCCCCGGCGCTGGGTGAGACGCCCGAACAGGCGGCAACGGTGACCGTCGCCAACGTGACCGCCTTTCTGCCGCTGGCAGGGATGGTCGATCTGGAGGCCGAGCGCGAGCGGCTGGGTGAGGAGCTTGAGAGCGTCGCCGGGCAGATCGCCCGGACGGAGGACCTGCTGGCAAAGCAGGACTTCGTCAACAAGGCCAAGCCTGAAGTCGTACAGCGCGAGCGCGACAAGCTGGAAGACCTGAAGGCCGAGCGTGCCGCGTTGGAGGAGCGGCTCGACGCGCTGTCCTGACGCACGCAAAAACTAAAGCGAGGAGCCAGCCCAACGCTGGCTCCTTTTTGCGTCAAATGAGCTAATCGGCCGGGGGTGTCTGGATTATGCCAGCCCCTCTGCAAGCTGCTTCAGCCCGCCAATCACATCCAAGCCGAGGTGGAAGCGGATCACGCGCCGCCCGGCGTCGCGCAGGGCCTGCCCGTCGCCGAGGGCCTGTGCCGCCTTGAGCACCCCAAAGGTGATCGACGATTCGGACGAACCTGCCTCATCGGGGATGGCGGCATCCTGCAGGTCATCGGCGGTAAACTGGATGAACAGCCCGCCGCCGCGGTCGCCCTTGTGAAGCTGGCCGGTCGAGTGGAGAAAGCGCGGGCCGTAGCCAACGGTCGTCGCCAGCCCGGTCGCAGCGCGCAGGCGGGTGCGCAGCGCCAGCAGCGCGGCATCGGCTTCGGCGGTGGGCCGGACGTAAGCCTGGAGGGCAATGTAGTCGCCGGTGCGGGCCTGATCCAGGAAGGCGGCCAGTGTCCCGGCAGTGGGCGGGACGGCCCCGGATTCGGGCAGCGCGCCCTTTTCGGCGTATTCGGCAACCATCTGGCGGGCCAGCACCTTGGCCGCCTCGACGTTGGGCTGGTTGAGGGGGTTGACGCCCAGGCGGTGCCCTGCGACTGCGGTCGCCAGCTCCCACAGGAAATACTGGCCGCCGAGGTCGTAAACGTCGTCGAGCGTCAGGCGCACGACGGGATGCCCGGCTGCCGCCAGCGCATCCACGGCGGCGACGTGGGTGTGATCATCTTCCAGGTGGAGATGGACAAACAGGCGGTCGTCGCCGTAGGCGTCCGGTCCGGCCAGCGGCTCGCCGACCACCGGGAGGATGCCCTTACCCTCCTTGCCGGTGCTCTCGGCGACAAGTTGCTCGACCCAGTCGCCGAAGCTGGCGATTCCCGGTGAGGTGGTAAGCGTCAGCTTGTCGCGCCCGGCCTTTGCCAGCTCGCCGATGACGGCTCCCAGCCACGCGCCAGGGTTGTCGGCTGCCGCGCCAGACCGGCACGCCTCAGCCATGTCGAGAGCACGATCCAGCAGCAGGGGTAGATCGACCCCGACCAGTGCCGCCGCGACCAGCCCAAAATAGGAGAGCGCCGAATAGCGCCCGCCGATGTTGGGGTCGTTGCGGAAGGTGGTGCGGAAGCCGTAGCGCCGGGCGATCTCGTCCAGCCTGCTGCCCGCGTCGGTGATGGCGACGAAGTGCTCTCCTGCTTTGTTGGCACCGAGTGCGTCGGACGCCCAGTTGTAGAAGAATTTGAAAAACGAGAGCGTCTCGACGGTGCTGCCGGACTTGGTGGCGACGATGAAAAGTGTGCGTGCCGGGTCGAGGCGGCTGGCGTGAGACAGCACGGCGCCGGGGTCGGTGCTGTCGAGGGTGGCGAGGTCGAGGTAGCCCTCACGGACACCAAAGGTTTTGCGGAAGACCTGGGGCGCGAGGCTCGATCCGCCCATGCCGAGCAGCAGGGCGTGGGTGTAGCCGGCCTCGCGGGCGGCGTCGGCCAGCTCGTTGGGCGGCGTGAGGTCATCGCGCATCGTCCGGGCGATGTGCAGCCAGCCCAGCCGGTTGGTGATCTCGGTCGGGTCGGGCTTCCAGACGGTGTGGTCGTGTTCCCAGATGCGCGAGATGACGTTCCCGGCGTCCATCTCGCCGAGAGCGGTATCCACGATGCCCTGGTAGGTGCCCAGGCTGGCTGAGAATAAATCTGTCATGGTGGTGGTTCCTTTGGTTATACGGGTTATAGCGGTGGGATCTGCGTATCCCTGATTCCCCTGTCCGGCAGTCTCTCGCCGGGATCAGGTAGACGGCGGGGCGCTGGCCTGGTTGAGAAGTCCCATCTCCTCTGGCGTGAGGCGGAAGCCAACTGCGCCCAGGCTCTCTTCAAGCTGCTCCACCGTGCGCGCGCCGACGATGGGCGCGGTGATGATAGACTGGCTGAGCAGCCAGGCCAGCGCCACCTGCGCGATGGTCTTGCCGTAGCCATCGCCGATCTCGGCCATCCTATCGAGCAGGGCGAAGTTGCGCTCGGTCAGGTGGCCTTTGATGCTTTCGCTCCCCTGGCCGCGTGAGCCGGGCGGGATGCCCGCGTCGGGGCGGTACTTGCCGGTCAGGAAGCCGCCCTCCAGCGGGCTGTAGGGGATCACGCCGAGGCCCTGATCCGCGCACAGGGGCTTCAGTTCGCGCTCGAACTCGTCGCGGTGGACGAGATTGTAGTGCGGCTGGAGGGAATCGTAGCGCGCCAGGCCGTTCACGTCGCTGAGCCAGAGCGCTCTGGTCAGCAGCCAGGCGGGGTGATTCGAGCAGCCAACGTAGCGGACCTTGCCCTGACGTACCAGATCGTCGAGGGTGCGCAGCGTTTCTTCGAGCGGCGTCTCGTCGTCGGGCCAGTGGGTCTGGTAAAGATCGATGTAGTCCGTGCCCAGCCGCCGCAGGCTGTCCTCGACAGCTGCCATGATGTGGGCACACGACAGCCCCTCACCGTTTGGGCCATCCCACATGCGCCCACGCACCTTGGTGGCGATGACGACCTGCCGCCGGTCTTTGCCCTTCAGCCAGTTGCCGATCCACGTCTCGGAGACGCCGCCGTCGTTGTTCTCCGCCCAGAAGGAGTAGACGTCGGCGGTGTCCAGGAAATTGATCCCGGCTTCAAAGGCGCGATCCATGATGGCGCGCGAGGTTGGCTCGTCGGCCCCCCAGCCGAAGGTCATCGTGCCCAGGCAGAGTTCGGAGATCTTCAACCCCGTCCGCCCCAGCGTGCGGTATTCCATCTTCGTCCACTCCTTTCAGGTCAGAGCAGGCCCGCGACCTCATCCGGCAGGCTGAAGCGGCCATCCTCGCCGGGCGCGAAATCCACCACACCAACGACGGCCTCAAGGTTCAGCGGGCCGTAGATGTGCGGGAAAAGTGGTGCGTCTGCGCCCGCGTGTTCTCCGGGCGGGCCTTCGTAGCGAATCTCAGGGGCCACCTTTTCGGCTTCGATTAACAACAGCACCAGGTCGCGCTGGCCGCGATAATACGCGTTGGCCACCTCGATGACCTGGTCTATGGTTGAGCAGTGAATAAATCCCTCCGAATCGAGCGTGTCGGCGCGGTACGCCCCGGCACTTCTGGCCTGCTCCCACTGTTGGCGCCGGGTGATGTGTAGAATAATCGTCACGTTGTGTTCTCTCCTGCCGGTGGCCTGGCTGTTTCTTCTGCCTATTATACTCGGCTATAATAAGCCCCTGAAACGTTTTGCTTCGAGGGGAAGTGGCTCATGATCAAAAAAGTGCTCTATGGCATGCTTATCTTCGTCCCGGCAGCGATTGTCGTCGAACTTCTGCATGGAAGCCCTTTGCTGATCTTCATCTTTGCTGCGTTGGGCGTGATCCCCCTGGCCGACCTGATCGGCGAGGCAACCGAGGAACTGGCGTTCTATACCGGGCCGAGCATCGGCGGCCTGCTGAACGCGACTCTGGGCAACGCGGCGGAGGTCATCATCACCATCTTTGCGATTAAAGAGGGCTTGCTGGAGCTTGTCAAGGCGTCGATCACCGGCTCAATCATCGGCAACCTGCTGCTGGTGTCCGGGTTGAGCGTTCTGCTGGGCGGGCTGCGGCACGGCATCCAGACCTTCGACCGGCGGCAGGCGGCGCTGAACTCAACGATGCTCGTCCTAGCCGTGGTCGCGCTGATCGTTCCTTCGTTGTTCAGCGAGGCAATCGAGCCTGACCTGCAGGCCGAGAAGATGTTCAGCGAGAGCGTCGCCGTCGTGATGATCGTCCTGTACGCGCTGAGCGTGGTCTACGCCATGATCACCCGTAGAGGCCCGCTGGTGCGCGAGGCCGTCGCCCACGAGGCCAGGTGGAGCGTTCCGGTCGCGCTGGGCGTGCTGGCCGTCGCGACGGTCGGGGTGGCCGTCGTCAGCGAGATACTGGTCGGGGTGGTCGAGCCGGTGGTGACATCAATCGGCCTGACGGAGTTCTTTCTGGGCATCGTCATCATCCCGTTGGTGGGCAACGTGGCCGAGCATCTGGTGGCGGTCGAGGTCGCACTCAAGGACGACATGGAACTGAGCCTGGCGATCTCACTGGGGTCGAGCCTTCAGGTTGCGCTGTTTGTCGCACCTTTACTGGTTTTCATCAGCCTGCTGTTCGGCCAAACTCTGCTGCTGGTGTTCACGCCTTTTGAGCTGATCGCGTTGTTCTCGGCTTCTCTGGTCACCGCCCTGATCGCGCTGGATGGCGAATCAAACTGGCTGGAGGGGGCACAATTGTTGGCGGTCTATCTCATCATTGCCCTGGCTTTCTACTTCCTGCCCGCCTAGCGGCTGCAAAGAGGCAGATTCAGACGCCCGCGCGATTGTGACAACTGATATATAATCTTAATACTGGTGCCAGCAAGCTGGCCTATAATAATGAAGAGAGCCTGAGACGGTGCAGGAGGCCCGCTCGACGCAGTTATTGGTGGCTTACAGGAGAATGACAGATGAGAACTTATGTTTTGTGCATGGCCGTTCTTACCATCCTGGCGGTAGGCGTGGGCTGTGATCAGATTGGTGAGCCTTCTGCCTTTGTGCAGGAGGTTCCGACGGCAACCCCTGCCCCGGAAGACATCACCGTGGCCGAAGCGGCACCAGCGGGCGCGTCGGACGTGTCAACCACAACTGAGATGATGGCCACGCTGACCGTGCAGCAGGGCCTCGTCGAGATGCGCCGGGTGGGGCAGACCTCCTATGCCGCCGTCACCGGGACCGAACTGGTCGGCGATGGCGATATGATCCGCACCGGAGACGACGGCATCGCACTGCTGGTTTTTCTCGACAACACCGAGACAACCATCTTTGAGAGCACGGAGATGGTGATCAACTCGTTCACGATGAGCGATGAGGCTAAGTTCGCGATCAAGCTCCAGCAGATCACCGGCCTGACCTTCAACCGGGTCAACTTCACGAACAAGGACTCGCTGCACCAGATCAGCACGCCGTATGGTGTGGCAGCCGTTCGCGGCACGGGATACTGGGTTGATCTGCGAATTAGGGAGGGCTTCGTCACGTTCGCCGTCGTCGCAGGTGTGGTTGACATCACCTACACCGACGGCAGCGGACAGCAGAAGACCTCGACGCTCCGGGCGGGCCAGGGTGAGGGAGAAGGGCTGGGTCAGCCGCAGACGCTGCAGATCAACTCGGGAGGTGAAGTGACTGAGGGTGAGTTCGAGCTATACTGCGGCGACGGCGTCTGCGATGTATACACAGGCGAGGATTCAAGCACCTGTCCGGACGATTGTGGGTAACCGTCGCCCGGCGGTCCACTCAATATTGTAGCTACTGTCCCAGGCGATGTTCCCGTTGCTCGGCAAGGGCGAGCAGGGGAACATCGTACGTTTGAAGGGAAGCGATGACGCTCGAAAGATCCGGCCCTGCCGGGAATCTGGCCGCCGTTGAGGGGGCGGCGTTGGCAGGCGACGCCCGCGCCGTTCCGGAACTGTTTCGCCGTCTGCGGAGTGGGGATGCTCTTACACGCCGGACGGCGGCGGTGACACTGGGGCGCACGGGGAGCGTCCAGGCGGTGCCGGGGCTGCTCGAAGCCCTGCGTGACGAAGACAGCCGGGTGCGCTGGGCGGTCATCCAGGCGCTGGGGCGAATCGGCGACCTGCGCGCGGTGCCGGGACTACAGGCTGCGCTGGACGACCCGGACCGCGAGGTGCGGGGCATTGCAGCCAGGGCGCTGAAGCGGTTTGGCGGGGCAAGCAGCCTGTCTCACGATCCAGACGCCGGGCAATTCGGCGGGGACAGGGTGCGCCGGTCAGACTCCCGGGGATTGCTGCTGGGCGTCTTGCTGGCGGTCGTTGTGACGCTTGCCCTGCTCGCTTACCGGTTGTGGCATCGCCCGTTAGGGCCTCAATTGGTAGTCGAGGAGCCGGCTGCGGACTCCACCGGTGAAGAGCCTGCCTCTGCGCCGGAGGGCGAGGCTGCGCTCCCTGCTGCCACGCCTGTTGGAGCGCCGCAGTGTGGTGGCCCTCCGGTGATGTATCTGCTGATCGTCGGCAGCGACACCCTCTCCGGCGATTACGAGAGCGGCTTCGCGGACGTGATCCGGATCGTGCGGCTGGACTTCGTTGCCCCCTCGGCGACAGTGCTGTCTATCCCCCGCGACCTGTGGGTGCGCATCCCGGGGTTGGAGCAGTACGGCATCGTCGAAAATCGGGTCAAGACTGCCTACGCGTACGGCAACGCCTACAACCTGCCCGGTGGGGGCGTGAGTCTGCTGGTGCAGACGCTCGCCCAGAACTTTGGGACGCAGGTTGACCACTACGTCATCATTAACTTTGATGCCTTCGTGGCCGGTGTGGATGCCATCGGCGGCATAGACATCGTCATCCCTGAACCTGTGGATGGTAGCTGGCAGGATCTGCCGTATTTCCCTGCCGGGCATTACCACATGGACGGGGAGACGACCCTGCAATACGCCCGCATCCGCGAAGACAACACGACCGACCTGTACCGCATCGACCGCCAGACACAGGTGATCCTCGCCATACGCGAGCGGATGCTCAGCCCGCAGATACTGCCGACGCTGCCCAGACTGGTCGATAGCATGAAAGGCGCGTCGCAGACCGACCTGAGTCCCTCACAGATCTCGTCGCTGCTGTGCATCGGGCAGAAGATCGAGCCGGACGCCATCCAGACGGTGAAGATGGACTACAGCATGACCACCTCGACTATCAACGCCTGGGACTTCGAGGTGCTGCTGCCTGACTACGAGGCGATCACCCGGTTTGTACAGGACTTTAACGCCGGGGCTGTTCCTTAGGACCCGGCAGGCGGCAAGGGGGCGTCATGCAGCCTGTTCCAACCAAGAACCGCCTGACACCTGTTCTGCGCGCTGCCGGGCTGGCCGTGGTCGTCGGTGGGCTGGCTTTCTGGTTGACCACCGGGCCGCTGGTCCGCCTGGAGCTGGCAGCGAGTGATTTGCTCTTCCAGGCGCGGGGATCCTTGCCGGGGGAGAGCCAGGTCGTCCTGGTGGTGATAGACGATGCGTCGTTCAGCCGTACCGGCCTGCAATGGCCCTGGCCGCGTGATTACCTCGCTCAGATCGTCAACGCCATCGCAGCCGGCCATCCCAGGGCAGTCGCCATCGATATTTTCTTTTACGAATCGACCACGCCTGAAGCGGACACGGCGCTGGCGCTGGCAATCCGCGACGCGGGCAATGTGGTGGTGGTCAACGATATCGTTTTCCACGCCCAGGAGACATTCGAGTCACGCAAGCTCAACCGGCCCATCCCTGAAATTGAGGCAGCGGCGGCGGCCCTCGGCCTGGCGAACTTCCCACGTGACGCCGATGGCGCGGTGCGGCGTCTGCCAGCCTACCAGTCGCACGGCGACCGGGTGCTGTATTCGTGGGCGATGCAGCTTGCGCGCCTGTACCACGGCGAGGAGGGCTTTACCCTGCTCTCCGGCGACCGCGTCATGATCGGCGATCACCCGGTTGATCTCGACGGAGGATACCTGCTGGTCAACTACCGCGGCCCGGCGGGAAGCGTGCCCTACTACTCGGCCTACCAGGTTGCCGAGAGAACCGTCGATCCGGGGGTCTTCGCCGGTAAGATTGTGATCGTTGGCGCAACCAGTGAATCGCTGCACGACAACTATGCGACGCCCTTCGGGAGCGCGCCGCCCATGCCGGGGGCGGAGATCAACGCCCACGCGGTTGACACCATCCTGAGCCAGCGTTTTATTCACCCGTTGAGCGGCATGGGCTGCCTGGCACTGATGGTTGGGCTGGCGCTTCTGAGCACCGGGGCGGCTCTCCGGCTGAAGCCGCTGGGCGGTCTGGTCGCCGTCGGGGCCTTGATGGCGCTTCAAGTAATGTTCGCCGTCCTGTTGTTTGCCAGAAACGGCATCCTGCTGCCCGTTGCCGGGCCGCTTATGGCAATGGGGCTGACTTACGTGGGGGGCACGGGAGTCCAGTTCTACGAGGAGCAGCGCAGGCGCGCCTATATGCGCTCGCTCTTTGAGCGGTACGTCGCCCCGGCGGTCATTGACGCGATGCTTTCCCAACCCGACAACTACCTGAGTGGGCGGCGCCGCGAGATGACGATCCTGTTCAGCGACATCCGGGGCTTTACGTCGCTTGCGGAGAAGCTCTCGCCGGATGAGGTCGTTGAAATCCTGAACGAATACCTGTCCGCGATGACCGAGATCATCTTCCAGCACGAGGGCACAATAGACAAATTTGAGGGCGACGCCATCCTGGCCTTTTTCAACGCTCCTCTGGCCGTCGAGGATCACCCCACCAGGGCGGTGCGCTGCGCGATGGCGATGATCGAGCGGCTGCAAGAGATGCAGACCCGCTGGTCGGCAGCCGGACAGTTTGTGCTTGAGGTCGGCATTGGCATCAACACCGGGGAGACTTTCGTGGGGAACATCGGCTCAGCGCGGGGATGGACTACACCGTCATCGGCGACGCTGTGAATCTGGCCTCACGGTTGCAGGATCTGACTAAAGAGGTCGGCGTCCCGATTGTGTTCAGTGAGACAACCTGTGAAAAGCTGCTGCTCGGTGCCAAAACGCAGTTTGTGACCAACACCCACGTCAAGGGACGGGTCCAACCGGTGAACGTGTACACCATCGAGGAACTGTGAGGAGTACGCTGCCGCAACGAACACGGGGCGAATTCACCGGAGGGACGGAACCGCTGCCGATCAGACTGCGATAAGCTCGCCGACGACCACGCCGATGTTGTCCGCGCCGCCCTCTTCGTTGGCGGCCTGGATCAGCAATTGCACGGCGATGTCGGGGCGGACGGCCTCACAGAGATACCGTTCAAGCCTGTCTGTGTCGCGCACCATCTCCCACAGACCATCGCTGCATAACAGTAAACGGTCGCCGGAGGCCAGGACACGCCTGGTCACATCGACTTCAACCTGGGGGTTTTGCCCCAGTGCGCGGGTGATCATGCTGCGCTGGGGATGGTCGTAGATGTCTTCGGGCGAGATCTGCCCGGCACGCAGCAATTCGCCAACGTAGGAGTGGTCGTCGGTTACCTGCTCCAGGCCGTCCTCGCTGAGATGGTAGGTGCGGCTGTCCCCCACATTAGCGATGATGGCCTGTTGCCCGTGCACAAACGCGCAGGTGACGGTGCTGCCCAGGTCTCCTGCCGCCTCCGGGTGCCGCTGGGCATACCTGTAAACCGCCGCATTAGCCTGCTCGACTGCGCGGCGGAGACGCTCTTCAAGGTCACGGGAGAGGGGCTGCTGCGGGGCGTCGGTGGTGCCTGGCTCCTCAGGTGGAGCGCTGCTGGATTCGTCCTGTGCCAGCGACTCGCGCAGAGCGTTGTAGACCGTCTCAACCACCAGCAGACTGGCGACCTCCCCGGCCTGGTGGCCTCCCATCCCATCGGCTACGACCAGCAGACCCAGCGTGTCTCCTTTTTCGGGGGAACGCACAAAGGCGAGAACCGCGTCCTGGTTTGATTCGCGTACCTGGCCGGGGTGGGTTCCGGCAGCAGCCTTTAAGCGCAGTTGGGGCATCATAAGGTGGCAAGCTCGTGTGTCGGGTTCAGGGCAAATACTGATAGATAAATTGTACCCCTCAGGCTATGGGTGGCAAATGTGAGCGTCGGACGAGCCGCAAGCTGTTGACAGGTACCTGCTTTTCGACATAAAATTATTTCGTATAAGTACCAGAATACGAAGTAATTAACGATCTTGCCCAGAATAGAGAGAAAATGACATCACAGGCGCTGACCAGGCTCGACAGCTACGCCATACTGGCTTACGGCGACGCTGGCAGCAAAGACACGGAGAGCCGCCTGCGACGGTTCAGTGGATGGCTCGACGGAAACGGGCTGCACTGGTACCAGCCCGACCTGGCCGCGTATCGCGACATGCTGCTGGCGGAGGGCAAAGCGCCTTCGTCCGTCTCCTCGATCCTCTCGACCATCCGGGGGGCATACCGTCGGCTGCTGCTGAATAACAACGTGCGTGATGCGCTGTACGGCCTGACCCCGCCCAACACGTCTCCGGCGGATCGCAAGGCTGTGGTGGACGAACTGATCACGCGCATTGAGAACGCCATCGAGCCGCGCGCCGCACCGGTCTCGGTGACCGTTCACCAGGACCGCGATGACAGGGAGTACCTGCGCCTGACGGCTTTTCAGGCGAGCCAGCTCCTTGCACAGCCCGGCGTGGAGACACTGAAGGGGCTGCGAGACACGGCCCTGATCGCGACATTGTTGTGCACAGGCGTGCGTGAGGGTGAATTGGTGTCGCTGGAGGTTCCCGATCTGTACGCGTCGCTGGGTGGTGAATCGGCCCTGCAGGTGCGGGAGGGTAAGGGCAACAAGGCACGGTTGGTGCCTTACGGCGAACTGGGCTGGTGCCTTGCCATCGTGGAGAGGTGGCTGGAGCGAGCACACATCACAGAGGGCCCGGTTTTCCGGGGGTTTTATAAGGGGACAAGGCACGTCAGGCTGACGCCGCTCACCACGCGGGCGGTTGGGTACATCCTGAACGAGTATCCGATCAACGTCAACGGGCAGATGGTGACGGTCAAACCGCATGACTGTCGCCGCACCTATGCCCGGCGGCTGCACGATGCGGGGATGGATCTGGTTGCCATCCAGCAGAATCTGGGCCACGCCGATGTCAAGACGACGCTGCGGTACATCGGCACACTGGGAGCTGATAAGCGCAGAGCGGCTGCCCTGTACGAATTTGACCTGGGCGCGCTGGGCCTGTGACCTTTGGCGCACTTGACGACGCGGCCCTCACCCCCACGTCAGAAAGCGTCAGAAAGCGCCCGGCAATGAATTGGCCGGGCTAAAAACGAAATGTGCACTGAAAGTGCACTTCTCCGCCCCTGGCTGGGCTGTCCAAACCACTTTTTAAGGGCCTTCCCTATGGTCTTGGGATAGGCTCTCAGTCTATCTGGTAAGTTACGACATCTCCGCCGGGTATGGCATCTGGCTCGTTCCACAGAAAAGGTTTATTGAGTATTCTGAGCGTAGCAGGAGAAAACTCGAAATATGCTACCTGATTATCTGATAACCAAAAAGGAGCCATACCCTGGGCTGCAGAGACCAGCCGAATGGATGCCACGTTGGTATCAATAATATGCAGGCCATCTTGACCAGCATAAGCAAGATATTTACTGTTGGGTGACCATGCTACGTTATAAGGGGCTGTGGTTGTGGTCGCTAAAGTTTGTATTGTCTCATCGTTGATGTTCAGGAGATTTGTTCTGGATTCGTTGTCAGCTTTCATTGTCGTAAAAGCTATTTTACTACCATCTGGTGACCACATTAGTTTTGTGCTGCCGCTCAGGTATTCTAATGATGGAAGACGAAAATCCCGCAAATCATTACTGTCGAGGTTGATGATTGAGACACTGTGGATTGACAGAACGTCGATAAACAGAAGTGGTGTCATAAATGGCCCTGGATTCAGATGTAAAAATGCAATTTCATTGCCACCTGGTGACCAAGCTGGCAGAACAGTATAGTTATCACCTTCAGTCAAAAGAGCAACCTCTCTGCCCTCTGCATCCATTATGTGTAATTCGGGGAAGTGTCCTTCCCGCAATGACGCAAAAACTATTTGCCGACCATCAGGTGACCAGCTAGGCATACTATCCCAAGTTGGATTTGTTGTGAGTCTCTTTTCTTGTTTGGAAGCAGTATCCAGACTGTATATTTCGTAATTCCCCTCGCGTTCGGAGGCAAATGCTAGATACCTGCCGGTCGGTGACCAATCTGGTGCGGTATTGGAATAGCTCCAATTATCACCTTTTAGATTGATCCAATCACTATCCGACTCTTGTACGCGGTAGAGTATGGAGCACTTGCCAAAATCTCTATCCACGTATTTGCGACAATGAACGAGAGCCAGCCCATTACCATCAGGCGACCAGACTGGCGAGTAATAGGCATAAACTACCCCATCTCCTTGCGCAAAACTGGTCCATGACAGAATCGTTGCTGTAAAGCAAATTGCCACTAGAACAACGAGCAGGATGAGAATTATCCATCTTCGGGTGTTTAGAGTCAGGGCAGAGTTTTTCATCTTTTACCTTCGCGATACTATTCGAGTTCATCCTCCACCAGATTGTGACTGAACTCGATCCCGTAATCCATGCCGTAAACGTCTTTGAGCTGCGCGACCCGCTCCAGCGTCTCGGCGTCGAACGGCGTTTTACCTTCAAACACGTGCAGCACGATCCCTTCCAGCAGGCTGCCCAGCGAGATGTCGAGATACTCGGCCAGAGCCTTGAGAACCTTCACCATGCGCTTCTCCAGGCGCACGCCGGTCTGCACCCGCTCTACCTTGAGCTTCTTTTGCATAGCAATCGCTTTCTGAGAAGATCCTGTCTCTTGACAGTAGTGATGTACCTTGGTACAATGGTACCACTATAACATAGCCACGCCAAGCGAGAACAACCGAGATCGCCTGGCGTGGGCAGGCTATGCGATTAATGCGGAGCAGCACCACTGCTGCTCTGCATTACGTTTTTAACGGATCAAAGAGAGGAATACCATGCACGTTTCAGGTGGGCATGTTTCGGGGCACGAATCGGGTGTGCGCGTTTTTCTCGTCGTGTGGAGCGGCCAATTGATCTCGACGCTTGGTTCCGGGCTGACGGCCTTCGCCGTCGGCGTGTGGCTGTATCAGCACACCGGGTTGGTATCACCGCTGGCCTTGCTGTTCCTGTTTAAAGCCCTGCCGGTGATCCTGCTGTCGCCTGTTGCGGGGGCGTTGGTCGACCGCCTGGATAAGCGCGTCACGATGATACTGGCCGACTGTGGCGCGGCGCTTACGACCGTGATGCTGGCGCTGCTGTTCCTGTCCGGTCGAGTTGCGCTGTGGCAGATTTATCTGCTGGTGGCGCTGGCTTCTGCATTTGAGGCTTTCCAGATTCCTGCCTTTCTCGCCTCGCTGACGCTGCTTGTTCCGCAAGAACAATACGGGCGTGCCAGCGGGCTGACGCAGGTGTCCCGGGCTGTGGCCGACATTCTCGCGCCGCTGCTGGCCGGTGTGCTGGTCGTAACCATCCAGGTACAGGGCATTCTGGCAATCGACTTCCTGACGTTCCTTGTGGCCGTCATGACCCTGCTGCTGGTGAGATTTCCCCGGCCCAGGCGGGCACCGGTCCACGCGCCCCGTGAACGCCTGCTGCTGGGTGAGATCGCGGCGGGGTTCCGCTACATCGCGGCGCGGCCCGGTCTGTCGATGCTGCTGGTGTTCTTCGCCATTGTCTTCTTCCTCAGCGGGCTGATCGGCGCACTGATCGAGCCGCTGGTGCTCTCCTTCACCTCCCCGCAGGTGCTGGGGATCATCCTGTCCGTAGCAGGCGTCGGGCTGCTGGGCGGCAGCCTCACATTGAGCGCGTGGGGTGGACCCAGGCGGCGCGTCAACGGCGTTCTGGGCTTCTGTTTGCTGTTTGGCCTATGTGTCGCCGTGATAGGGCTACGTCCCGTTCCGTGGCTGATCGCGCTGGCGGCCTTTGGCGCACACTTTTCGGCGCCGTTCGTCAATGGCCTGAATCAGGCTATCTGGCAGAACGCCGTTGACGAACCGATTCAGGGGCGGGTGTTTGCCATCCAGCAGATGGCTACACGTGCCGCACAGTCGCTGGCGTTCGTCGTCGCCGGGCCGCTCGCCGACCGTGTTTTCGAGCCGCTGCTGTCAGGGGGCGGACCGCTGGCAGTCTCAGCCGGGGCAATCGTCGGCACCGGGACCGGGCGTGGCATCGGCCTGATCTTTGTGATCACCGGTCTGCTGACCGCTCTGGTGGCGTTTGGGGGAGCGCTTGATTCGCGCCTGCGGTCGGTTGAAGAAGGTGTCGTCCGTGTGCCAGTGCACGGGCATGGCGTTCCGACGTGAGACCGCGCAGCGCGGGAGGAACTACTTAACTCTCTCCGGTCTATACACGCACTTGACGACTTAGAACGCACGTGCTATCTTAGGGGTAGCGTTTACCGGTATGTGCGCGTATAAAGGAGAGGTCAGGAGGACGCTGCTGTGACGCTGGAATTCCATAAGCTCACCGGCCAGATTGACCAGATGGGCGAATACCTGGCCAATCAGGAGTTGGATAACGAGAGCAAAACCGAGATCGCGCTTCAGATCCTGGCTGCCTATGCCGACGAAGCCTTCCTGCCACACATCCACGAGCGCGTGCAGGACGCGGTCGAGAAGGACGCCGGATACCGGGGTGCGCGGCCCCTCGACGAGCCGATCATGAACACCTACTCCTGTGCTCCCCTCCCGGAGACGGCGACCATCGTCGCGACGGACGGGTCGCAGATCTACCCCCGGCAGCACGGCGCGATGCACTACTACCTGATCAACATCGGCACGATCATCCTGCCGCACGGCAGCGGCCAGCCGCCGGATGTCTTCAGCCAGCCCTACCTGTTCTACGAAAGAGAGCTGGTCTACCCGCAGGGGTCGGGGCCGATCTCGCCCGCTACGGTCAACGCCCGGCGGACGGTCGCCGAGATGGCCGCCTTGGCCGAGCACGCCTGGAATCAACGCGGCGAAGTGCGCCCGCTGCTGGCGCTGCTGGACGGGCCGCTGCTGTTCGTGATGGGGAAAGAGGTGCCGGAGCGCGACCAACTGCGTAAGATCTACTTCAGCGCGATGAACCGCCTGCTGGAGTTCCAGGCCAGCCTGGTTGGGTACACCGCGCGGCCCAACAGCAGTTTCCTCGTCAGGACGCTGCACCTGCTCGACATCCCCCCTGAGGAGGTCTCGCGGGGCAGCCTGGCACACAGCGGACGCCTGGAGGGCCTGTTCGACGCGCAGATCTACAATCACCTGCTCGAACCGGGCGAGCGAACCGCACTGTTCGTGCAGATGTCGCCGCAGAACAAGGAGTTCCGCCAGCGAGGCGGGGAGGCGCTGGAGATCGCCTTCTTCTACCTCAACGTCACCGGGCCGGAGGAACCCCCACACATCGCGCGGGTTGAGGTCCCGATGTGGGTGGCGCAGGACAGGGAGCTGATCGCCGAGCTACAGGCGCTGATCTACCAGCAGTGCCAGCAGATCACCAAGCGCTACCCTTACGTGCTTATGCGCGCGGACGAGCTGGCCGTCGTCAAGGGTGACGAGCAGTACCAGTTGAACATGATGATCCGGGTGGCGATGACGCGTCACGGGCTGGACGCCTCCGAGAGCGAGAAGCAGGCCAGCAAGGACGTGGCACGCGGCCACAAGCGGCGCTTCGAGGTGGGTTAAAGGAATAAGGATGTAGACGTTATGCCTGATATATGGGATGAGCCGATAGGACGTGTCCTCAGCTCAAACACGGCGGGGTTCTCTGCCGGGGCGCGGGTCAGCCAGATCGACACCCCGGCCTTCGGGATGGTCGTCCGGGCGCAGCCGCGCAGCGAGAGCCGGGAGGTGATATACGGGCTGCTGTACGACATTCACATCGACGACGACCCGATGGTCAAGCAGCTTGTCCTGGCCGACACGGTCAGCGAGGAGACGATCCGCGACCAGCACTTTCACCGCATCGTACCGGTCGAGATGAGCATCCTGGCGATTGGCTACCGGGCGTACGACGGGCAGATCCGCCAGACGCTGCCGCCGCGCCCGCCGCTCAGCCTGGACCCGGTCTTTTTGTGCGACCCGGCTGAAACGCAGGAGGTGGTCAGCCGCTTCGACTACTTCCGCATGGTGCTCGGCACCTCGCTGGTGCCCGGCGAGCAGCTTCTGGCCGCAAACCTGCTGATCACGGCGGGAACGTACCCGGAAGAGGAGCAGTACGGGTTTCTGGTGGAAGCTGGGCGGGAAGCGGCCCGCCTGCTGAGCAATGACCTAGCGAAGCTGGACAACCTGCTCAGGCTGATCTATCCGGCGTAAGGAACTGAGATGGCAAAGAAACACACAAGCGAACTGGACGGTTACTTCGGCGTCCGCGCGCCGCGCCTGGGCGTGGTCGTCGGCGGGTCGCTCAGCAAGGGGCTGGACATCAAGCTCGACGTGACCACCGACATCGAGGGCCTGGCGGTGGGGCGCTACGTGGTCGTGCACGGCCACAGCCGGCGCTTCTTCTGTATGGTCACCGACATCGGCCTCGACAACACCAATCCCCAGATCATGCGCACGCCGCCCGACATGTCGAACCCTTACCTGGCCGAAGTGTACAGCGGATCGGCGGCCTACGGGATCATGCACGTCGCGCCGATGCTGACCATCGACGAGCGCGGCGCGGTCGAGCCGGTGCGCACCGTCCCGCCGCATTTTCGGGACGTTTTAACGGCGACCGAGCAGGACATCAACGACATTTTCGGCGACGAGGACGAGACACACTTCAACATCGGCGCGCCGCTGGAACTGCTGGATACCCAGATCAACGTCGACCTCACCCGCCTGGCCGAGCGCTCGGTGGGGGTGTTCGGCAAGAGCGGCACCGGTAAGAGCTACCTGACCCGCATCCTGCTGGCGGGGATCGTCACGCGCAACACGGCTGTCAACCTGATCTTCGACATGCACAACGACTACGGCTGGGAGGTGCTGAACGAAGCCGGGCAGCGGGATAAGGGTCTCAAGCAGCTTTTCCCGGACAAGGTCGCCATCTTCACGCTGGATGACGAGTCCTCGCGGCGGCGCGGCGTGCGCCCTGACTTCGTGGTGACGCTGGCTTTCAGCGACATCGAGCCGGAGGACCTGGCGGCCCTGCGGCAGACGATGGACATCTCCGATACGATGCTCGACGCGGCCTACACCCTGCGACGCCTGTGGGGTCACAACTGGATCCAGGAACTGCTGACCGCCTCGCCGGACATCATCGAGGACCTGCTGAACACCACGACGATCAACGGGCCTTCGCTGACGGCCCTGATGCGCCGTTTGGAGCGCTTCAGGCGCTTCGGGTTCCTGGCCCCGGAGACGACCGGTGACTCGGTGCAGGAGATCATCAACTACATCGACCGGGGCATCAGCGTGGTGCTGGAGTTCGGGCGGTACGGCAACGCGCTGGAAGCCTACATCCTGGTCGCCAATTACCTGACACGCCGCATCCGGGGGCGCTACGTCCACCGGATCGAGGAGTCATTGGGGGATGAAGCCAAACAGCCGCCCCAACTGCTGATCACGATTGAAGAGGCACACAAGTTTCTCGACCCGCAGATCGCCCGCCAGACGATCTTCGGGACCATTGCCCGTGAGCTGCGTAAGTACAAGGTAACGCTGCTGGTCGTCGACCAGCGCCCCAGCGCGATTGACGAGGAGGTCATGTCGCAGATCGCGACGCGCGTCACCGCGCTGCTGGACAACGACCGCGACATCGGCGCGGTGCTGATGGGCGTCAGCGGGGCGCAGGGGCTGCGCGAGGTGCTGGCACGCCTCGACACGCGCCAGCAGGCCATCGTGCTGGGCCACGCGGTGCCGATGCCGGTCGTGATCCAGACGCGCGCCTACGACGCGGCCTTCTACACGGCGATGGGCGCGCCGCTCAAGGGGAAGAAGCTCAGCCGGGCGGCGGAGAAGGGCGGCAAGGCGCTGTACGGGGACGAGGACTTTGAGGGCCTGGATTAGAGGCTGGGGCGCGCTGTGCCCGCTCCAGACGAAAAGACACCCCGCCCGGCAAGGCGGGGTGTCCGGTTTTTTACATGTCAGGTTTTGGCCGTCAGTTCTGGGCTGAGGCACGCGCAGCGCGCTTCTCACGCCCGACCCGGACGCGCCACATCACGAAGCGCACGATGCCGTAGATCACCAGCCCGAACAGGATCAGCCAGGGCAGCACGGCGATGACGAAGACGATCAGGAAGTTGGCGAAGCCGCGCGCGCCGTTAATCAGCGCGTCGATGGCCTGGCGGGCAACCTCGGCGGGCCGCCAGCGGGTGTCGACCGGCTGGCCGAGGATGTAGGGCTGAAGCTCGACATAGATGCTCGAAAGGTTGGCCGACTGGGAGAGGTACTGCATGCGCCCCTTGATCGACTCGATCTCGGCCTCGCGCTGGGTAAGCTGCTGCTCGGCGAGGAGCAGTTCCTCGGTGGTCTGGGCCTCCTGCATGATCTGCATCAGGCGCTGGCGGGCGACTTCGAGGCTCTCCAGGCGGGCCTGGAGGTCAACGTACTCCTCGGTCACGTCCTGGCCCGACTCGTTGCGCGAGGGGGTTGTGCCCTCGGCGGCCAGCGCGGATAGGCGATCCATCGTCTCCTCGAAGCGCTCAACCGGGACGCGGATCGACATGCTGATGTACGGCGATCCGGGGTCGCCGCCGTAGATATCCCTGGAGACGATGAACGCGCCTGCGGGCGCCATCTCGGCGACCATCTTCTCGACCGCTTCCTCGGCGACGCGGGTGTCCTCCGCCTGGATGGTGATGTGGCCGTTGCGGATGATCAGGCGCTCGATCGTCACCTGCTGGACGCTGATGTCCACACCCGTTGCAGCCGTCCGGGAAACGCCGGAAGGCTCTTCGGGGGCCATCTCTGCTTCCTCGACGGGGATGGCCTTTTCCTCGCCCGCGAATGCCTCATTGCCGTAGTAGCCCTCGTCCTCGGCGAAGTCGAACGCCGGTGCCGCTTGCGGCATGGGCGTTGCCGCCCCGCTAGCACATGCGACCAGCGCCAGCGTGATAAACAACAGGCCGGACAATACCAGCCACCCGTATTTTCGATTGACCATGTTCTATTTCCGCCTTTCTTGGTTCTCCTCCATAATCTCATAGGTGAGACGCTGAGTATGCTAAAAAGGTTCCCCCTTTTCCATTGTACACCGGGAAACCTGATTGGAGAATGGTAAAATACACATTGTTATGCGTAGATGGAGATGGATGCTGCTGGTGGGCCTGCTGGCCCTGTTGGTCGTCCCCCAGCCGGGCGCGGCGCTGGCGCAGGATTCGGCGCTGGTGGCGCAACTATTGGCGGGGATCAACGCGACCCGCGTGGCGAACGGCCTGCCGCCCTTCGCGCTCAACGCGCTGCTGACGCAGGCCGCCCAGGCACACAGCGAATACCAGCGCGAGACCGGGACGGTCGCGCACGAGGGGCCGGGCGGCAACCGTCCCATCGACCGGGTGCTGGCGACCGGCTACCCGGCCAGCCGCGCCAACGAGAACCTGTACGCCGGGTGGCAGATCACGCCGGAGGAGGCATTAAGCTGGTGGCTGAGCAGCACCCCCCACCGGAACAACCTTCTGCACCCCGTGTTACGCGAGATCGGGATCGGCATCGCGGGCGACCCTGACGGCGTGCTCTACTTCACACTCAACTTCTCGGCGCAGCCCAACGTGCTGCCGGTGTTCATCAACGACGACGCCACCGCGACCGGCAGCGCAGACGTTACCCTGACGCTGTGGAACGAGGGCGTCTTTGGTGGAGGAGAGGGGCGCATCGGGCAGGCGACGCAGATCATGGTCAGCAACACGCCGGACTTCGCGGGGGCGGTCACGATGCCGTGGGCGCAGTACGTCGACTGGACGCTCGACACGAGCAGTGGGACAGGTCTCAAGACGGTTTACGTGCGATTCATCGACTCTGCCGGGCGAACCGCCGACTCGCAGGACAGCATTGTGTTCGACACCGGCGTCGGGAGTGCGCCCCAGCCGACGGCCATCCCCACCGCCGACGCGCAGCCCACCCCAGGGTCGCCACAGCCCGCGCCGGCATCGCAGCCAACGCCAGCGCCGCAACTCACGTTTCCGCCGACGATCACGCCCGAAGGGATGGCCGGGGCAGAGGCGACGCCCACACCCGGCCTGCCAATCCACAGCTCGCTCACGTCGACACCGACCCTCCCGGCTTTCGGGATCGCGCCCACACCGGCGCAGACCGCCGCCCCGGTTCCAGAGCGGGTGTTTGGGGTGCCGGTCGGGAGGCTGCGCATGATCCTGTTTGGAACGCTGGCGCTCGGTCTGGGCGCAATCGCGGCGGGCGGTCTGGCCCTGGCCCGGTCGGGCGGTCACAGGGCTGAATCAACCGAAGCAGAGGAGGAGAGTGACCCCGATGGAGACGATTAACGTACTCGTGACGATGCCGTTCCCCGAACCTTTGATGGACAAGCTGGCCAATGTCTCGCCGCGCCTGGCGATCAGCCAGCGTCCCACCGGCAACGCCGACGACCTGGCGGACATCATCGACCAGATCGACGTGATGTACACCATGTCCACGCTGCCTTTCCCGGAGAACGCACCGCGCCTGCGGTGGGTTCAACTGCACTCGGCGGGCGTGGATCATATCCTCGACCATCGACTGTACGCCGACAGCGACGTGATGTTCACCACGACGAGCGGCATCCACGCCATCCCGATGGCGGAGTACACGCTGGCGCAGATGCTGGCCTTCGCCCATCACCTGCTGAGGATGGTGGAGGACAAGGCCACGGTCACGACCAAATGGACGAATGGGCGTTGGGACCGCTACGTGCCGGACGAGCTTTACGGGGCGACGCTGGGCATCGTCGGCTACGGGAGCGTCGGGCGGCAGATCGCGCGGCTGGCGCAGACTTTCGGGATGAAGATTCTGGCGCTCAAGCGGGACGTGCGCCGCCTGGTTGACGAGGCCTACACCATGCCCGGTGTGGGCGACCCGGAGGCCGAGATCCCCGACCGCGTCTATCCGCCGGAGGCGCTTCACTCCTTCCTGGGTGAGTGCGACTACGTCGCGGTGACGGTCCCACTGACCGACCAGACGCGCCGCCTGATCGACGAGGCGGCGTTGGCGGCGATGAAGCCCAACGCGGTGTTGATCAACATTGCGCGGGGTGGGATCGTGGATGAGGCGGCGCTGATCAAGGCACTGGAGCAAAAAACCATCGCGGGGGCGGCGCTGGACGTTTTCGAGGAGGAGCCACTTCCTGCCGATAGTCCGCTGTGGGGGCTGCCCAACGTCATCATAAGCCCGCACATCGCTGGCTTCACGCCGCAGTACGACGAGCGGGCGACCGACATCTTCGCGGAGAACCTGCGGCGCTTCGTCGCAGACGAGCCGCTGCTTAACCTGGTCGTCCGCGAGCGCGATTACTAAGGCGCACCAGAGGCGGGCGCGTTGGCGGCCAGGCTTTCGAGATAGGCGTCGAACCCGTCGGCGTTGCAGGCTTCGATGTAGCGCAGCAGCTCGCCGCCCGCCAGGGGGTAAAGTGGGTAGCAGGACGTAGGCCAGGCTCCCTGTGGGGCGTGGACGACGGTGCCGACCATCGCCCCGGCGACATCGACGCGCCCGTCGAATCCGTCCACGATCTCCTCGGCAGTGACGATCACCTGCTGCGCGCCCAGCGCCAGCTCAGCGTCGACGCCCAGGTTGCCGTTGAGCAGGGCGTTGCCGGAGCGGTCGGCTTTCAGGGCGTGGATGACGGCCACGTCCCAGGCGATGGCGGGGAAGGCGACCACCCGCTCGCCGGGTCGGTAAGGGTCGTCGATGACCTTCACGTCGGGGCGCAGGCGCGGCAGGTCGGTGCCCAGCCAGCCCAGGCCGGGCATGAAGCTGACTCCGGCCAGGTGAGCACGAATGCCGTGCGCCAGACTGGCCTCGCTCTCCTCGATGATCCCCAGTTCACCCTGGTTGGCCTTGCGGGTGAACATGGGGGCCAGCCCGAAGATCTCCAGGCCACAGTAGCAGGATCGAAGGCGCGAGGCAAGTCCCGCCCCGATGAGCAGGTCGCTCTCGTAGCCAGCCGTGAAGCACAGCAGCGTCAGGTCGATGGGTGGGGAGGGCAGACTCAGCAAGGCCCGCACGAAGGCGACCGGGCGGCGGTACAGCGTGATGCCGCCCAGGGCAAGCGTATCGCCGGGCCGGACGAGGGCGGCGGCCTCCTCCAGGGAGATCAGCTTATTCTCCACCGGCAGACCCTTGCGTGAGGCTTTCCTTCCTGGCGGCGAGACGGTTGGCGAGATCGGTCAGGTCGTCGCGGTGCTCCAGCCGGTCGATCCAGCCGCGCGGGATGGCGTCGAGGTCGGCCCGGGCGGCGACCAGCCCGCCCGTGACGCAGCCCACCGAATCCGAGTCGCCGGGGATATTGACCGCCCGGCGGACGGCACCGACGAAGTCGTTGGAGTAGCGCAGCGCGCAGTAGACGGCCATCGCGACGGCCTCGACGGCGACCCAGCCGCCGCCGACATTGGTGATGGCGGCCAGCTCATCCGTCCAGTCGATGACCTCCTCGACGTGCGACAGCGCCTCGTGAAGTTCCTCCGACATGCCCGCGGTGAACTCCAGGGTGCGGCTGACGTACTGCTCAGGTGGCACGCCGTCGAGCGCGAGCTTGACCAGATAGGCTGCAGCAACGGACGAGGCAACGGCAGCCGGATGTGAGTGGGTCATGAGGCTGGTTGCGTGGGCAACTTCCCGCAGCCGGACGGGGTCGTGCTGGTAGAGATAGCCGATTGGAGCCACGCGGATGGCCGAGCCGTTACCCCTGGCGTGGGGTGCCCCCGATTCGCGCCACGAGACGCCCGCCTCCAGGGTTCGCATGGCCTCGGTGACGGTGTGGCCCGGCGCGCGGGTGTTCTCCGGCGAATTACTCCAGGCGACCAGATGGCGGGTGACGGCACCCATCAGCGGGTCGATGTCGGCCTGCCCGGCCTCGACCAGGGCTTCGGCAATGGCGACGCTGGTCTGCGTGTCGTCCGTGTACAGGGCGGGGTCGGGCGGCTCCTGGATGCCGTCCTCACCGTAGATGGTTTTGATCTTCTCCATCCTGAGAAACTCAATCGGCCAGCCGAGCGCGTCGCCCAGCGCAAGGCCGTAGATGATCGCCTGTGCGCGTTCCTTTTCGCTCATGGTCACCTCAGGCAGTTGAGCGGATCGATCCGGATGAAGGTAGTCTACACCATCCGAAAGGGGCGGGGCAAGGCTGCGGTCAGGCTGACAGGCCATCGTCATCGATGTGGGAGGCATCCGGCAGGCTTTTGACAGGATTCTTACGCGGACGTGCTACAATATGAATGAGTACCACATGTTGGTAAAATCACAAAGCAGAAGGAGTGTGTACAAACCGTCATGCCGTTCTTCTACTGGAACCCTGTTTACTGGATTATCGTAGGCCCGGCGCTGCTGTTTATGCTCTACGCGCAATGGCGCGTTCGGAGCGCCTACCGGAAGTGGGCACGCGTCCCGAACGGCCAGGGCACGGTGGGGGTCAGGGCCGCCGAGCAGCTCCTGGCCGAGCAGGGCCTGCACGACGTTCGCATTGAGGGGATCGCCGGGCAACTGACGGATAACTACGACCCGCGCGACAAGACGCTCCACCTGTCGGAGAGCACGGCGCGGGAGGGATCGGTCGCGGCGCTGGCGATCACCGCCCACGAGGTAGGCCACGCGGTGCAGGATGCACGGGGCAACCTGGTCTTCAGGCTGCGCAGCGGCATCATCCCGGTCGTGAACTTCGGCTCTCAACTGGGGCCGGTGCTGTTCATCATCGGCCTGTTTTTGCAGTTCGGCGTGCTGATGTGGCTGGGCATTGGGTTGTTCTCGCTGGCGTTCATCTTCACGCTGGTCACGCTTCCGTTGGAGATCGGCGCGTCGGCCAGGGGGATGAAGATGCTTACTACCAGCGGCCTGCTGGTGGGTAACGACGAGCGGCGGGGTGCTCGCGCCGTCCTGAGCGCGGCTGCGCTGACCTACATCGCCGCCATGCTGACGGCGCTGGCCCAACTGGCATACTACATCTTCCTGGCGTCGGGTCGACGCCGCAGACGCTGATCACGGAGAAGCACACCTAAACATGCCCGACCCGCCCCAACCCGCCGCCGGCTACACGGTCGACGAACTGATTAGCGTGTGCATCGCCCACCAGTTGGAGGACGGTGAGGTGGTCGCCCAGGGGTTGGCGACCCCGCTGGTTGCGGCGGGCTATTTACTGGCAAAGCTCACTCATGCGCCCAACCTGCGCTTCGCCTCGGCCATCGGGCAGGCCATTTGCGAGGACTGGGCACCGCTCGGTCTGGCGACCGTCGAAGAACTGTGGCTGGGCAAGGCACTGATGGGCCGGGGATTCGCCTCGGCTGCGGTCGAGGCACTGCCCGGTCTCGCGCCCAAGGAGTTTTTCCGCCCGGCGCAGATCGACGCGCGGGGGAACTTCAACAACGTCGCCTTTGGCGAGGATTACCACCGCCCGTACATGCGCCTGCCCGGCACGGGTGGCATCCCCGACGTTACGACGTTCTCCGACCGGGTTTACATCTACGTGCCACGCCATTCGAAGGTCACGTTTGTCGAGAAGGTGGACTTCGTCAGCGGGCTGGGACACGTCGCCGGGCGGGCGCGGGGCAGCGGGCCGTGCTACTGCATCACCGACCTGGGGCAGTTCGACTGGGCCGACGGGCGGATGCGCCTCACGACTTACCACCCCGGCGTCACGATGGAGCGCATCCGTCGCAAGACCGGGTTCGATCTTGAGGTCGCGCCGGACGCTTGCGAAACGCCGCCCCCAAGCGAGGGAGAGGTGCGCCTGCTGCGGGAGGAGATCGACCCGCTGGGTGTCCGCAAGCTTGAGATGCTGGGCGGGCAGGCCCGCAAAGACCTGATTCGCGCCATCCTGGAGCAGGAAGGGGCACTCTAGCGCCCCTTATCGCCGATTTCCCCACTCACACGGGAGCGAGAGCAGCATGCAGTCCGAGAGCCAGCCGTTCGTCGCCGAGACGACGTTCCACGTCCGCTTCGCCGAGACCGACGCCATGGGCATCGTCCATCACTCAACATACCTCATCTATTTTGAGGAGGGCCGCAGCGAACTCTCTCGCCAGGGAGGCGCGCCTTACGCGGAGCTTGAGGAGGCCGGGTACTCGCTGGCCGTCACCAGGGTGGAAGCCCGCTACCTGGCCCCGGCGCGCTACGATCAGCGGATCACCGTCCGCACGTGGGTGGACCAGATCCGCAGCCGCAGCATCACCTTCGCCTACGAGGTGGTCGATGCCGAGACGCGGCAGACGCTCGTGACGGGTAAAACCAGTCACATCTGCATTGACCACGAGGGGGCGGCCCGGCGCATCCCGAAGCGCTGGGGCGAGACGATGCAAAAACTGGCCGCGGCCTGACTTCTGGCTTGTAGCATCCCGGAATGTGGGTAGAATAGACCGTAATCACTCCGTCTGGAAAAGGAGGTAAGGCGGCCTTTCCTGTCGCCGGATTTTAGAGGGGACAGCACCCCGCCGCCTGATCGTATGGCTGAAAACCCTGTTCTCAAGGATCGCTACCGCCTGATCGAGCAGATCGGCGCGGGCGGCATGGCGGTGATCTACAAGGCCCAGGACATGGAGCTGGGCCGGTTGGTCGCGGTGAAGGTGCTGCGACCGAGTCTGGTCGGGGACCCTGAATTTCTGATGCGCTTCAGGCGGGAGGCGCAAGCAGCGGCCAACCTCTCGCATCCCAACATCGTCACCGTGCACGACGTGGGCCAGGATGGCCCGAAGACCCACTTCATCGTGATGGAGTACGTCGACGGGCAGGACATGAAAAAGTTGATCCGGTCGCGGGAGGAGCCGTTCGGGGTTGATGCGGCGCTGGCCATCATCGTCGAGGTGTGCAAGGGGGTTGGATATGCTCACCGGGCCGGGCTTGTCCACTGCGACATCAAGCCGCAAAACATCCTGGTCACGCCGGATAACAGCATCAAGGTGACGGACTTCGGCATCGCCCGTGCCCTTTCAAGCGCACAGTCGCTCGAACCCGACAGCGAAGAAGAAGAGATTGTGTGGGGCAGCCCGCACTACTTCTCGCCTGAGCAGGCTGCCGGTGAGACGCCCACGCCCGCATCTGACGTTTACTCAATCGGCGTGGTGCTGTTCGAGCTGCTGACCGGGCGGCTGCCCTTCGTGGGCGTGGATTACCGCGAACTGGCACTGGCGCACATCAAGCAGGACCCGCCCTCGCTGATGGATGTCGACCCCGCCCTGCCCCAGGATCTGGACCGCATCATCCGCAAGGTGCTATCCAAGGAGCCATCTGCCCGCTACCGGACGGCCGATCAACTGGGCCGCATCCTGGAGAAGTACCGCCAGCGGGGCCAGCAGCCGACCGCGGCCTTTGTTGTCAAGCCCTCGGTCGTGTCATCGCCGCCCCCGGAACCGGAGCCAACCATACGCTCGACCCGGACGACGGTGCAGGGTGAGCCTACGATTCCGTCGCTGCCGCCCATCAACATCGGGGCCGTGAGCGGCAGGCCGGTGCAGCGGGAGACGCCCCCTACGACCCGGCGGCCCAGCTTCGAGCAAGAGGAAGATTACGCCGACGCCATCCCGGAGGACTTGATCCCCGGCGTGGACATCTACGGGATCGCGCTGGGCATCCTGGCGGCTCTGGTCATCCTGGGCCTGATCCCGCTGTGGCTGGCGGTCCTGAGGCTGGTTCGCTAACGCTCCACTGCGCCGCAGGCGCGTTGACCTTCACATACAAACCCTATCGCCAGCTCTTGATCTCGCCGACAGGATGGGAACGCCGTGACCGATTACACCGTCGATAACGAGGAGATGCTCGACTTCCTGGTGGACCTGTTGAACATCCCCAGCCCGACAGGTTTCCACGAGATGGCAATTGACTATTGCGAAGAAGCCTTCGCGGCGCTGCTCGTGCCCCTGGACATCGCCCGGACCAAAAAGGGCGCGCTGGTAGCCACCTGGGAAGGAGCCGCCGAAGATGCCCCGCGTGGCCTGACGGCCCACGTCGACACGCTGGGCGCGATGGTACACAAGATCAAGAATGACGGGCGGCTGAAGCTCACCCAACTGGGCGGCTGGTCGTGGGGGTCGGTTGAGGGGGAAGGCGTGACCATCCACACCCGGTCGGGGAAGACGATACGGGGCACGATAATACCGGTCAAAGCCTCGGTGCACATCTACGGGTCGGAGGCGCGCGAGTTCAAGCGAGACGCCGACGCCTACGAGGTGCGCGTCGACGCGCGGACGCTCTCGGCTGAGACCGCGCGCGAACTGGGGATCGCCCCCGGCGATTTCGTCGCCTTTGACCCCCGCGTGGAGGTGGGCGAGGCGGGCTTCGTCCGCTCGCGCCACCTGGACGACAAGGCGGGCGTGGCCTGTATCTACGGCGCGGTGAGGGCGCTGGCCGAGGCCAACCTCCAACCTGCCCAGCGGTCGACGATCCACCTCAGCAACTACGAGGAGGTCGGGCACGGCGGGGCCAGCGGGTTCCCGGACGACATGGCCGAACTGCTGACGGTGGACATGGCTGCCGCCGGAGGCCCACAGAACTCCGACGAATTCACGGTCGGGATCTGCGTCAAGGACGCGGGCGGGCCGTATCACATCGAGATGAAGCGGCGGCTGGTCGCGCTGGCCGAGGAAGCCCGCATCCCCTACAAGCTCGACATTTACCCCTACTACGGCTCCGACGGCGAAGCCTTCTGGCGAGCGGGCGGCGACGTGATCGTCGGGTTGATCGGCCCCGGTGTGGACGCCTCGCATCACTACGAGCGCACCCATACCGACAGTCTGGTTGCTACGGCGCAGTTGATCGCCGAGTATCTGCTGGCCGGGTAGCCCCTCGAGGCGCGATGTCCCAGGCGCGGCGTTCTTTCCTGCACGGGTTACGTGACATGCTCCCCCTGCTGGTGGGGGTGTTCCCTTTTGGCGTCATCTACGGCCTGCTGGCCCGCTCGGCGGGGTTGAGCGTTGCACAGTCACAACTGATGTCGGCGCTGGTTTTCGCCGGGTCGGCGCAGTTTGTCGCCGCCGAGCTTTTCGCCAGCGGGACCAGTGGAGTGATCATCGTCCTGACGACGCTGACGCTCAACCTGCGGCACATGCTGTACGGTGCCTCGTTTGGCCCGATTGTGCGCCGGTGGAGCGGCGGCTGGAAGGCCCTGCTCGCTTTCCTGCTCACCGACGAGGCCTACGCCGTGATGATCACCCAGGTCACGCGGCAGCCGGATATGCCGCACATGCGCTGGTACTGCCTGGCGGCGGGGCTGGGACTCTTCGTCCCCTGGCAGATCGCAACCGCGCTCGGCATCTTCGCCGAGGCCCGCATCCCCAACCCGGAGGCGCTCGGCCTGGATTTCACGCTGATCGTCACGTTTATCGGCCTGATGGTCCCCACGCTGGTAGATCGCCCCGGTGTCCTGGCCGCTCTCGCGGCGGGTGCTGTGGCGGTTCTGCTGGTGGGCCTGCCGCACAACCTGGGGTTGATCGCCGCCGCGCTGGTCGGCGTGGCAGCCGGGATGGTGGCCGAGAGCGTCTTCCCGGTGGCCGACTCTGAGCAGCAGACGGAGGGTGTGGCATGAGTGTCTGGGTAACCATCATCGGCATGGCGCTGGTCACGTACCTCACACGCGTGACGATGATCGCCGCGCTGGGACGGGGCGAGATCCCCCGCCCGGTGACGCGCGGTTTGCGGTACGTGCCGCCCGCCGTGCTGACGGCGATCATCGCGCCTGGGCTCCTGCGCCCGGCGGGCACGTTTGACCTCAGCCTGAGCAACGCCCACCTGATCGCGGGTGTGGTGTCGATGGTGGTCGCCTGGCGGACAAAGAACGTCTTCCTGACGATTGTGGCCGGGATGGGGGTCTTCTGGGTATTGGAGTTTCTGGTGCTATGAATGACGACGCGGATCGACGCACGGAAGGGACAAACACCACGCCGATCATCGACGCGCACGAGGACATCGCCTGGAACATGCTCACCTTCGACCGCGACTATACCCTCGGCGTGGCCGAGATC
>CAZRXG010000045.1:0-28632 GCA_964603985.1 uncultured Anaerolineae bacterium
GACCTCCGGTCGCCCCGCGACGTCCCCTCTCCCGCCGGGAGAGGGGAAAGCGCGCGCTCCGAGCGCGCTCGGAGTGCGCGCAGGGGTGAGGGTAAAGCCTGCGACCGTACTTCGCGGCTCTCTCGCGATTTTCCTCAACTTTTTCTTGCTTTCATCCGTTCCCATCTTCGCTGCTCAGTCGCCGCCGAGCGCCACCGTCAGTTTGGCGTCCAGGTGCTCCAGCGCCGCCGCCAGCTCTGCATCGATCCCTTCCACCGCCTCGATCGGGATGTCAGGCGTGAGTCCCTGGCCTTCAATGCGATGGTGGTCCGGCGTGAACCACTGGGCGTTGGTCACGCGAATGGACGATCCATCGCTCAGGGCCAGGATCAACTGTACCGATCCCTTACCGAAGGTCGGCTGCCCGATCAGCGTGGCCCGTGCCCGATCCTGGAAAGCTCCGGCCACAATCTCGGCGGCGCTGGCCGTCTGCGCGTTGACCAGCACCACCAGCGGGGCATCCAGCGCCGACCCGCCCCGCGACGCGTTCATGACATCCTCTTGGCCGCCCTGCGTCTGCTCGTACAGAACCACACCCCCGTTAAGGAATTCACCGGCCACGCCAACCGCCGAGCTGACCAGCCCGCCGGTGTTGTTGCGCAGGTCGAGGATGTACGCTTCGGCACCTTGCTCGCTCAATTCTTCGAGCGCCTGCACCAGTTCCTCCGTCGTGCGGTCGGTAAAGTGCACGATCTGAATGTATCCAACGCGCTCGTCTTCCTCAAGGATGCGCCAGAACACAGACGGGACCAGCACCTCGGCGCGGATGATCTCGACCTCGAGGGTTTCTTCGCCGCGCAGGAGCGTCAGCACGACCGGCTCGCCGACTTCCCCCCGCACGGCGGCCAGGACCGCGTTCATGTCCGCCGCTGTGATGTCCACTTCGACGCCGTCAACGGCCGTGATGATGTCGCCCGCCATGACGCCCGCTTCGTAGGCCGGGTTGTCGCGGTAGACCCGTGCGATCACAAAGTGCCCCTGCTCGTCGCGTGTAAGCTCCGCGCCGATGCCGCCAAAGCGCCCGGCCAGGTTGGTGTTGTTAACCTCGGCTGCCTGCGGCTCCGAGAAGGTGGTATAGGGATCTTCCAGGGAGGTGACCAGCCCCCGGATGGCGCCATAGACGCGCGTGGTTTCGTCCGGGATGGGATACAGGAAGTACTGGTTCAGCAGGTCGTCCGCTTCCCTGACCAGCTCAAGCGAGACCTCCGGCGATGGGGGGTTTGCGATCAGGTCGTGGTACAGGTACCCACCGGCAAATGCGGCACCCAGTAAAATCCCGGCACCTACGCCTTGCGCGACCGCCTTGACGAGTGGTACCCAGGGTTTCTGTTTGTCTGTGTCGTCGTTCATCGTGGTTTCCGCTCTCAGCCTGAACCTTTTGTGAAGTCAACGGCGCGTAGTCGCGAGCTTGCCGATCTGTACGGGATTGTAACACACGCCCAATCGTGTAGCTATAAGGGTGGATTCAGGGCGTGCACGAACAAGTTGTCAAAAAGCCTCTCGTTCATCTGTACGCGTTCACCTGTACGCGGCACCGAATCCTCTGACGCGCAGCGTCAGCCCCGCCGCATGCACCTTGAGTATTTAATCCGGCTATGACAGGAATGTGCTTCGTCCGGCTGCTCCTCTCCCCCCAGCGCCGTCAAGGCGCGGAATGTGGGGGAGGAGTTCGGGGGTGGGGGGCAAACGATGACCGGATTAAATTGTCAATGTTCATCAGGCGGGGGAAAAGCTTGCTGACATGCTGACATGCTGATATGCTGACAAGCTGACAAGCTGACATGCCATTCGTGCTCCCGGATTCAGGTGGGCAACCGGTGGGATCGCGCACGTGGCTCGTTTGCGATAGGATGGTATAATGTTTCCGCCGTTGGAGGAAAACAAAATGTTGTTCGGAGCGCCTTTTGTTTTCCGGAGAACCCGTAATAATGGTGCAGATCCAAGCAGGAGACTACATCGATGGAGATCACCGTCAGGGAATTGAACCGCGTCGATCTTATCCTGGTCGAAGGGCGGGTGGACAGCAGCACCGCTACCGACTTTGGCGACGTGTTGAATGAGCGCATCGACAAGGGGGCCATCAATCTGGTGGTTGACCTGGAGCAGGTTGACTACATGAGCAGTGGCGGGCTACGCGAACTGGTGGCCGCTCTGAAGCAGGTCAGGAAGGACGGCGGCGATCTGCGCATCTCTACCCCCTCGCAGCGTGTCCGTGAGGTCCTTGAGTTAGCCGGGTTGGACGCGATCTTCGAGATTTTTGACGACCAGGTAAGCGCCGTCGGTAGCTTCTAACCGGCACGCGAATTGTGCGCTCAATGGCTGCACGCTTGTCGGGCAGGCAGGCCGGGTAAGGCAGATGGTTGAGGAACGTCGGCTTACCGTGCTGGGGCGTTATCGCTACGAGGCCATCCCGACGGTCACCCATTTCGTGGGTGAGGCTGCACAGGCAGCCGGTCTCGATGAGGAAGAGGTGTTTCACTGCCAGATGGCGGCTGATGAGGCCTGCACTAACATCCTCGAACACGCCTACGGCGAGGGAGTCGGCGATATCGAGATCACCTGTCTGGTCGAGGACGGCAAGTGTACCATCCACATCGTTGACTATGGGAAGCCTTTCGACCCTGACAGCGTGCCTCCGCCCAAACTGGCCGACAACCTGGACGACATCAAGCCCGGCGGGATCGGGCTGTACTTGATGCGCAAGGTGATGGATGAGGTCGTGTTTGACTTTGCCGGGCCGGGCAACAGGCTGACGCTGGTGAAAACTCACACGGCTGAGGCCGGTCCGCCGGTGCCCGGTGCCATCCCTGTGCGCGAGGCCGCCGGGGGTGTCTGGGTGATTGCCCCTCAAGGGCGGCTTGATGCGGCCCATGCCCCCCAGCTTGAGGAGACCCTTACCGGCCTTCTTCGCCGGGGACGTGACCGGCTTATCGTGGATATGGAGGGCGTGCAGTATATCTCAAGCCGGGGGCTTAAGGTGCTCCTGTCGGCCTGGCGGGCGGCGGGAGATGCGGGCGGGAATCTTGTGTTGTGTTCGTTGGTACCGCGTGTGTTGTCAATTTTTGAGATGGTCGGTTTTACGCAGGTCTTTGATTTTTACGGGACACTCAACGAAGCTCTGGCTGCTGTTGTGGCGCAACGGGACTGACCGGTTTAACGTATGGTTGAGTAGATTGTGAGGGTAGATTCGGCGTGCAGACACAGGGCAAGCTTGGCAGGTTTTTATCGTCAGGGCCGGCAGCACTCGTTGTCGTGCTGGCGCTGCTCGTATTGATCGCATTGGTAGTACGGCGAAGGCGGGTTGTCTTTCGCGTCCCCGCGCAGGTGGAGAGCATCCGCCCGCTCGTGGCGCGGGTCAGCGAGGTGGCCCGGCGAGCGCGCCTGGACGAAGACGCGATCTTTCAGTGTCGCCTGGCTCTTGACGAAGCCTGCACCAACATCATCAGGCATGCCTACGCTGACGACCCCTCCGGCGAGATCGAAGTCGTCGTGGAGGCCGGAGAGGGGATCTGCACCGTTCACCTGATCGACTTCGGCGAACCTTATGACCCGGCTCAGGTTCCGGACCCACCTATTGGCAGTCAGGCTGAGGAGTCCTCACCGGGTGGGCTGGGCCTGTACCTGATGTGCGCCGTCATGGACGAGGTTCGCTATACGCCTGGGACACGGCGCAACCGCCTTGTTATGGTAAAACGCGCTGGCTGACCTGTTCCCGGCCTCCCTGCGTGGTCATTGGCTTCCCCATCAGGCGTGGGTGGCATGCAAACCATACACATCATATTGGCTGCCCTGGCGTCGATTGTTGCGTTAAGCGCGCTGACTGCCTGGGTGGCTTTTAAGCTGGGCGAGCGCCGTGCCCGCCGGTCGGCGGCAGAGCTGACCAGCCTGAATGAGCTTGGTCGCCAGTTGCTCAGATCGCAGCTTAGCGTGGATGACCTCTGTGAGCTGCTCTACTGGCAGGCCGGGCAGATCGTGCCTGCCGCCTTGTTCCAGTTGGGCCTCTTCGATGGGGATGCCTACCAGATCAAGATTCGGGTGCAGGATGGCGACCGGCTGCCGGAGACCGTCTTTCCCCAGGGCGGTCGCAAGGGGATCGTCGGCTGGGTGCGTAAGACCGGCCAGGCGCTGTTTGTGCGCGACTTCGAAGCCGAGCACGATAAGCTGCCCGCCTTCCCTGAGTTTGAGCTGGCTTCGCCGCCGCGCTCCGGCCTGTTTGTCCCCCTGATCGCCGGTGCGTCAACCATCGGTGTCATGGCTATCCAGAGTCGACAGGTTGGCCGTTTCACCGAGGTGCACCTGCGCCTCCTGACCGCCCTCGCCAACCAGGCGGCCTGGGCCATTCGCAACGCCCAGTTGTACGAATATGCCCAGGCGCGCGCCGAGCGGCTCAATCTGATCGGTCAGGTGAGCGCCCAGGTATCGGCTGTCCAACCCCTGCCCGACCTGTTCCGCCAGATCGTCACCTTGACCCAGGATACGTTTGGCTACTACTGCGTTACCATCTTCGTGAACGACGGCGCGCGGTTGCAAATCGGTGCCAGCACCAGCGATGTGTTCGCTCAACGCAATCCCGGCGTCGATTGGGGGGTGGGGATGGTCGGCTGGGCGGCTGAAGAAGGCCAGACGGCCCTTGCCACCGATGTCGCCCATGATCCGCGCTACAAGCAGGCCGATGTCCTGCCCGAAACGCGCAGCGAGATCGCGCTTCCCCTCAAGGTTGAGGGCCGCGTGGTCGGGGTGCTGGATGTGCAGAGTGATCGGGTTGGTGCTTTCACCAGTGAGGACGTGTTCCTCCTCGAAGCGCTGGCCGCGCAGGTGGCGGTGGCTATTGAGCAGGCACAGACGTACGACGCCGAGCGCAGTCTCGCCCGGCGTCTGGAAGCCCTGATGCAGGTCAGCCAGGCGGTTGTCTCCATCCTCGACCTGGAAGAGCTGCTCGATGAGGTCGTCGATCTCATCTCAGATACGTTCGGCTACGAGCGGGTGCACATCTTCCTTCGTATTGGCGACTCGCTGTCTTTTCGCGCCGGGGCCGGGCCGCACAGTGTGCGCTGGCTGATCGACGAGTTGACCTACGACCTGGACGATCACGGCCTGATCCCCAAGGCTGCCCGGTTGGGCGAGGCCGAGTTGGTGGGCGATGTCACCCAGGTCGCCGACTACCGTCCTGGGGTAGGGGTAGAGGATACCCGCTCGGAGATGGTCATCCCCATTAAGATGACGGGACACGTGCTGGGTGTGCTCGACCTCCAGAGCGAGACCGTCGATGCCTTCACCGGGGAAGACCTGGTTCTGATGCAGTCCCTGGCCGACGCTGTGGCGGTGGCGATCCGCAACGCCGCCCTGTACGCAAACGAGCGCCGCCGCCGCGACCTGTCCGAGACACTCCACAAGATCAGCGCCACGCTCGTCTCCGACCTGGATCTCGACCGCGTCCTGACCGGCATCCTGGAGGGCCTGGGGCGGGTGGTGACGCTCGATACGGCGGCCGTCATGCTGCTGGAAGACGGTGCCGAGGCCCTGACGATGGTCGCCGCAACCGGGGCCAGGCTGGAAGAGCATGTCGGGCGGCGGCTGGAGCTTGAGGCTTACGACCTGAGCAGCGAAGCCGCGCTGGAGGAAGCCGTCCGCCGTGCCTACCACGCTCCCCTCGATCTCCCAGAAGAGCATACCTGCGTCGTTGCGCCGCTCCTTGTCGAGCGCGACCTGATCGGCTATCTGGTCGTCGAGCACCGCGATCCTGGACAGTACGGCCCCCAGGATCGGCAGCTTGTGTCCGCTTTTGCCAACCAGGTTGCCGTCGCCATCAACAACGCCCGCCTGTATACCGCCCAGCAGTCCGAGGCCTGGGTATCGACGGCTCTGTTACAGGTCGCCGAAGCCGTCAACGCCCAGGTCGAGGTCGGCGAGGCGCTTGAGACCATTGCCCGCCTGACGGCCCTGCTGGCCGGGGTCAACCACTGTTTGATCCTGCGCTGGGACCAGGACCGGCGGGCGTATTACCTCGGTGCGCAGTACGGCATCTCCCCCCGGCCGTATGGCGCGCTGGCATCTGAGGCGCTTCCCGCCGACGCCCATCCCTTCCTCGATCTGCTGAGCGTGGCCGACAGCCCTCTTGGGGCGGGGGAGGGGCATCAACTGGCCGTCCCTGAGCCTCTGGCCGGACTGATGGAGGCCCCCTCCCTGGTGGGGTTTCCACTGCGTGCCAGGGGGGAGCCGGTCGGCCTGCTGATCGTGGACGATCCCCGCGGGGGCCGTCCATCTAACCCGCGCCTGATGAACATCCTGGCGGGCATCGCGCACCAGGCGGCAACGGTGCTGGACACGGCCACATTGCAGGCCAGCGCTGCCGAGCGTGAGCGCCTGGAGCAGGAGTTGAGTGTTGCCCGCCAGATCCAGGCCAGCTTGCTCCCCGAAGCGCCCCCACAGATCCCGGGCTGGGATATCGCCGCTACCTGGCGCGCGGCCCGGCAGGTGAGCGGGGATTTCTACGACTTCATTCCCCTGAGGAGTGGTCAGTGGGGGCTGGTGATGGCCGACGTGGCCGACAAGGGAGTCCCGGCTGCCTTGTTTATGGCGATGTGCCGCACGCTTCTGCGGGCCGCAGCCATGAGCCGCACTTCACCTGCCGCGACGTTGGTGCGCCTCAACCAGCTACTGTTCAACGACGCGCACAGCGACCTGTTTGTTACCGTGTTTTACGCCGTATGGAATCCGGAGAGCGGGCGGGTGGTTTACGCCAGCGCCGGGCACAATCCGGTCATTCTCGTTCGTGACAAGGGGCAGCAGATTTACGAGTTGCGCGCCCGGGGGATTGCGCTGAGCGTCCTGCCTGACATTGAGATAGAGGAGCGCCAGATCACTCTCATGCCCGGCGATGTGCTCGTTGCCTATACAGACGGCGTCACCGAGGCGATGCAGGTCGACTATACCGAGTGGGGCGTCGGGCGTTTTACGGAGACGCTCGATGCTGCCCGGGGTCGGTCGGTCCAGGTGATGCTGGAGACCGTTCTGGATGCCGTCGACGAGTTTGTGGGCTATGCGCCCCAGAGCGACGATCTCACCCTCTGGCTGTTGAAGCGCGAGGCGGGGTGATCGAGCAGTCACCCTGCCTTTTATTCCCAGGTTTCGATGTTTCGGTGTCAGCTCTCGATGCCGGGTCCTCGCCGGGGCTCAAGCACTAGATCGGGGTTGAAATAGTTAAAGACGGCTGCCGAGATGTTCTCGACGATGGCCGAGCTGATAGAGTAATCCAGCCAGTTGACGTCGGCCCACAGGAATATGGCTAAAACGTAATCCCCGCCGGGGCTGAGCACGATGGCGGCATCCCCGTGCGTGTCGTAGGTGTAGCCGTGTTTGTGTGCGACCGGTACGTCGGCGGGCACCCCCGACATCACCAGCCACTGTCCCTCTTCGTTATTTGAGAGCAGGTCGATCATCATCCGGCATTCGTCGGGTGTGAAGTCATCCGGGTACACCGCCAGCAGGTCCCCACCGCCGAACTCGGCGCACTGGTAGATCATGTCGAGCAGCATGGCGAGGTCGTCCGTGGTCGTCTGCATGTACGGGTCGGCGTAGGTGTCCACGCATGTCCCGGCGCGCGCTGCCTCGCGGGCCGGTGTGCTGTAGTATTCGGGGGGATCTTCATTGTCGTAGGGGGCGACGATGAAGGAGTTTTCTAATCCCAGGTACTGCACCGAGTCCGTGATGATCTTTGTCCCATCGAACGGGTCCCCGTAGCCGATCTCCTGCATGATGAAGTTGGCCGAAATGTTGCCCGACTGCCAGAGCGTTTCGGTCAGGATCTTGTAAGCATCCGAGCCGGGGGTGGGCACCCAGTCCAGGTAGCGGAAGAACTCCACCATGATCGGGAGCTTCATCGTGCTGGTGCTGGCGTAGGCAACGTCGCAGTCCAGGTAGGTGAGACCCCCCTCGCGCAGATCAAGGTCAAGCTCCAGATCCTCGCCGGTTTGCAGGTCGATCACGTTGATCGACGCCACGCCGTCAAACTTCCTGATGACCAGGTAATCTACCAGCAGGGCCTCAAGCGTTTCCATGTCGGGATGTGGGGCCGGGTCCTCCTCGATCACCAGCTCGACGGTGCGGTCGGTCGGCTTGTACAGGGCTTTGTCTATCCGGTTAAACGATTCTTCCTGGTTGAGCGTGTAACCCGGCTGCCCCGCTTCGAAGGAGAGCGTGCTCAACGAGGGCTGCGCGGCGGTTGGCGGGCTGTCGTACCGCGCGGCGATGTCGGCCAGCCAGGCGCGCAGCAGGTCTTCGGAGTATTCTGCCACCAGATCGACGCTGTACGCCTCCTCAGGGCGTCGCCAGATGTAGTCCCAGAACCCCGCCCAGAACGTCCCCTCGGTGCGCAGTTCGTTAGCGCGGGATAGCATGGCCTCCGAGTTAACGCGGAAGCCGACCTGGTCCGGGCTGAGGTGAATCTCCTGGTCGCGGTACATGACCTTCACCGGCACGCCGTAGACCTGTTCGATGCGGGCCTGTGCGTCGGTGCGTGCCAGCCCGCTGACCTGGACGCCGCCCATCGTCAGGCCCAGCGGCATCGTCTGCCTCTCGGCACTGAACTGGCTCAACTGCGTGACGAGCAGCATCGCCGCGGCCAGGATCATCAACAGCCCGGCCACTTCCAGTATGGGTAAGTTGATACGTCGTGGTGTCGATGGAAGGTGTGTGTTCATTATGCCTGTTTGCCCTTATCGTCTCGCTGGCGCTCAAAGGCTGCGATGGCTGCCTGGTTAAAGGGCGCCATCGGCGGCAGCGCGTCGAGGCTTACCCAGCGATAATCCACCAGCTCTGTGCTCAGAGCCTGAACGTCATTTTCTGCGTGGCACACGAAGGCGATGTCCAGGTGGTGCCGGTGACGGCGGCTCTGCTCGATTGCCAGCGGGCGAGCGCCCGTGACCTCTATCCCCGCTTCCTCGCGCAGCTCCCGCCTGAGGCAGTCCACCGGCGACTCGTCCCCTTCCAGCCAGCCGCCCGGCAGCCCCCAGGGTTCGCTTGGGTGAAAGACGTGCTCGACCAGCAGAATCTGGCCCCCATCGTTCAATACGACACCCACCACCCCCGCCGTGAAGCGCGTCTGCCGCCACCGGAACACGGTTCGCATCATGTCGGCCAGCCAGGGAACGCGCTTCAGTGCGTCCGCCAGCCGGTGTTTGACCGTCAGGTTAGGTGTCAAAGAAGAGCGATTCATTGCTACCCTGTGCTACTTACACAAAATCACCACCATTCCCCGGTGGTCGGTGGTGGACTATACCACTTCGATGGTTGACTGCCAACCGCCTTTTGGTCTACGTTTGACGGGCGTCACTCGCCAAAAGAGAAGATCGCCTGACGGCCTTCCACCAGCGTGATGGGCGGCTCTCCCGGCTGCAAGGTATCGATCAGCCGGATCTCCGCATTTTCTTTATCCGGCGGCTGGTGGGCATAAACCAGGTAGCGCCCATCCGGCGACCAGACCCGGTGGCTCTGGGCGTACTGGTCGAAGTACTGCAAGATGTAGAACTGTGCCGGTGTGGGGAGAAACTCCGCCAGGCGGGTTGTCTGGCCGGTTTCCACATCGAGCACGTGCCACACCAGGACGAAGGTCGGCTCGTCCACTTGGGCTGCCGGGTGTGCCGACACCCCGATGCGGCGAACCTCCGGCAGGGGTTGGGCGTAATCTTCGACCGACACAAAGGCCAGGCGGGTGCTGTCCGGCGACCAGAAGAAAGAGACGATGTCGTCTACGTCAACCACGCTGTGACCTTCGCCCCCATCCGCCCCGGTGACGGTCAGGTTGGAGAGGGGATACCCACCGCTGGCGTAGGCGACCTGCCGCCCATCCGGCGACCAGCTAAAGAAGATCAATCCTTTGATCGGCGGCCCCAGTTGTGTGCGCTCGTCGTTATCCGCGATGATCATCTGGTTGCCGTCTTCTCCACTGCCGACGAACAACAGCCGCTCATCAACCGGCGACCAGGCCGGAGCCTGGAAGATACCCGGCGTGTCGGGCAGGCTCTCGCTGATCTCGTCGTCGTTTACGTCATAGATCGCCAGGTCCTCACCGTTACGGAACCACAGCATCGATCCGCCGTCGGGTGCCCACGAGTAGTAGAACGGTTGCGCCCGGCCAACGGTCTTTTCAGAAGCCAGCCCTTCGGCCCCCGTGTTGACTTCTGCCAGGTGGAGCGCCATGTCGGCGTCGTCGCTCATCAGAAAGGCGAACTGGCCGCACTGTGCCCCGGTCGCGCACGCGGCGGGCGACCAATACCCGTAAATGTAGCTGTTCTCGGTCGTGCTCAGCAGGCTGACCGGCTCACCCTCGCCCGGCCTGACGGCCAGCACGTCCAACGTTGGCTCCTTGCCGGGCAGCACTTCGGCCCGCACGTAAGAGAGCCACCCCGTCGGCGACCATGTCGGGTGGCTGTAAACGCGCCCGCTCAACCCGTCCTCCATCGCGAGGGCATCACTTGTGAGCGCCTGCGGCTCTTCACCTGCTTCCATGAGGTACAGGTTGCCATCTTCGCCGATCACCACCAACCGCCCGGTGGCAGGAAAGGCCGTGTCGCCCGAAGGTGGTGCCGGGGCCTCAGCCTGCGATGTGTCATCCCCCTCTTGCGGGCCTTCTTCCTCCGGCTGGGCAAAGAGCGTGATCGTCGGCAGCGAGCCACTGCACGCTATCACGCCCAGGGCCAACGCGATTACTGCTGTACCGATAACCCATCTTCTACGCATTCCCAATCCTTACCGCTTCCTCGTACCGATCTCGTTTCTTTGGCAAAATAACTGACCCTTATTGTATACTTTGAGGAGAGTGTATTCAACGTCGTGGCCTGTCACAGCCAGCGCGTCGATGCCTCGCCTCTTTGACTGTATTCGCCTCTAATGCTTGCGTGAAAGGGGAGATAGAACACCATGCCTGAGAGTGTGCGTGAGGCACTGAAGGGGATCGCCGGGCAGTTTGACCCGGGCGCCTGGAAGAGTGGGGACGCCGTTCTGCAGTTCAACCTCGCTGGCGAGGGTGGCGGCGAATTTATCGCCAGGATCGAGGGTGACAGCCTGGAAATCGAGGAGGGCACAGCCGAATCGCCAGACATGACGATGACCTGCTCTGCCGAGGATTTCCTGGCGCTGATCAGCGGCGATCTAAACGCCGTCAGTGCGTTTATGTCCGGGCAGCTCAAAATCGACGGGGAGTTGTCTCTGGCGATGGAGCTCCAGAATCTGCTGGGTGCTTAGGCTGTCCCGCCGTGGACTCACAAGACCCACCGCGATCTGGTGGGTCTTTTCGTCTGAGTCGGGGCGGCCGGATTTGAACCGGCGACCTCTACAACCCCATTGTAGCGCGCTAGCCAAACTGCGCCACGCCCCGAACGCACGCTAGTTTAACACATCCACCTGCCCATCGCAAAGTTTAGGGACGCACGGGCCACGGACAGGTTGCCACAAAGTCTCCTTGTGGGAGGCTGGTGTTTTTAGGTTGGTTTTTGCCCCCCTTCTTGGGCCCTCATCGTCGCCGCGCTCCAATGTGTCCCCGTGCACGGGGGGACGGATGAGCCGTCAGGCTCACAGGGGGGTGAAGAAGCAGTGCATCGCGACTGTGCAAAATCCTGCTTAACAGAGCCCTGGCCCGCGTATGCATCTTGAGTATGTAATCCGGACATGATGGAAATGCCGATTCGCCTGGCTTTCTCCCCTCCCCCCAGCGCCGTCAGGCGCGGAATGTGGGGGAGGGGCTGGGGGGTGGGGGGCAAACGGTGGCCGGATTAGTTTTTTGAGTTCATTATCAGGCTTCGCGGCGAGACGATGGAGCCGTCTTGCCCGTAGCCTCCCCCGCCTCCAACGCGATCCGCGTGGCCGCCAGCGCCAACCCCACGAACGTCCAGAAGATCGTGATCGCCGCGTGAAACTCCAGGTTAAAGAAGTAGTGATCCAGTATCCCATTGAACAGCGCCCCGATCAGCCCCGCGACCAGGCCCAACCACATCGGTCGCAGGCTGGGCACGGCGTCCAGGTGAGGGCGCGCCCGCCACGCGTAGGCGAACAGGACGACCATCAAGATCAGGAACGCACCCAGGCCCAGCAACCCCATGTTCTCGGCCATGACCAGATAAACGCTGGACGCCCCCAGGTAGATATCAATGTCCGGCGCGCCCGCAAATCCAACCCCCAGCAGCGGATAACGCCTGATCAGGATCAGCGCGTCCTTGTACTCACCAAACCGCATCTGCGTCGCCAGGTCCGCACCCTGTAGCCCTTCGATGAACCGTTCGATGTACACCTGGCTCCAGGGAAGCGCGAGCAGCACCACCCCGACCACCGCTAGCACGACCAGCAGTTTGCGGTAGCGCAGCGCGGCAATGAAGAGGATGGCGACGCCGAAGGCCGCCATCGATCCACGCGAGAAGGTCAATACCAGGCAAATCACCAATACCAGCAGAATCGGCACGGCGTGCCACCGCCTGCCCGTCAGCGGGTATCGGGTGATGAGCTGCGGTGCGGCCAGCGCGGCGATCATGACCAGCAGCCCACCCAACGCGTTCGGGTTGACCGTCGTGCTGATCGCCCGTTCAGGCAGATCGGGGTTCTGCTCAATGTACTGGATCACGCCCCCATCCGGGTAACCGATAACGCTCAAGCGGATCAGGATACGCTCCGCAAGCGAGTCCGGCATCAGCCACAACACGATCCCACCCAACGCGGCCAGCGTTCCCATCAGCACGACCACCAGCACGAAGCGGCGCAGTTGTTCCGGCGTGCGCAGCACGTCGACCAGCACCAACGCGAAGCCGACGCTCAGCAGCAGCTCGGCGAAGCTTCGGAGCACGCGCGATGTCAGCCCCGCGTAGCGCAGCCCCGCGACGAAGCTGAAGACGCTCAACACGGCAAACAGCACGATGAAGGGGTGCACCGGCGTGGTCGCCAGTCTGCGCCGCTCACCGGTCATCCACTGCATCAAGTACAGGAAGTAAGCCGCCGCCATCGCCAGGTCGAGGAAGGTCGGCGTCAGCACCACTTTGATCGGCAGCGTGGCAAAGGGCAGCAGCGTGATCACCGCCACCACACTCCACAGGGCATTTTCCAACCCCGCGATCACCCACACCACTCCCGCCAACGCCACCAACAGCACCAGCGTGTAGATCGGCCCGATCAGCGCCAGCGCCAGGCCGAGCGCTGCCGCGACGAGCGCCAGCGCGACGCCCAATGCCAGCGCGACCGTCCGCCGGTCGGCATTGGCAATGAATTCCTGCAAGGGCTGTCGGTCGATCATCGGTCACTCCATTTCCAGGAAGCCCCACCTTATGCACCTCGAGTATTTAACCCGGCCACGATGGGAATGTGCTTCGTCCGGCTCCTTCCCTCCCCCCAGCGCCATCAGGCGCGGAATGTGGGGGAGGGGCCGGGGGTGGGGGGCAAACGATCACCGGATTAAACAGTTAAATTTCATCTGGTAGTGGTTAGGGGTTTTGAAGTTTGCCGTTCACTGCACCGCCAGGATGCCCCCCCAGCTTGCTGGGGGGATGAATGGCTGGAGCCGAAGGCTCCGCAGGGCGAAGCCCTGGTGCAGTGATCCAGCAACAACCGGTCCCGAAGGGACGATTTCTCGTAATGCCCCGGAGCTTGCTCCGGGGATAGAGAAATCGAGGTTGTTGCCATTTACTCCTCCACCATCTTGTGGCTACGCCTGAAAAGGCCACTCAACGCCAACGCCAGTAATACGCCCGCCGAGATGCCACTGAGCACCGCGCCCACCTTCACGCTGAGCGGGCGGTAAGCGAACTCGACGCTGTGCTGGCCCGCTTCGAGGGGCAGCGCCCTTAAGCCCACGTTGGCCCTCCACACCCCGACGCGCTGCCCATCCACCATCGCCTGCCAGCCTGGGTAATCCATCTCACTGAGCACCAGCACGCCATCGGCGGGCGTGTCGACGCCTAACACGATCCCCTCCGGCTCATACCGCTCAACCTTCACCTGCGGATCGGCGGGCGGCTCGTCAGGGAGGTCGATGTCCGGCTCAGCTTCGAGGATCACCGTCCCCTGTATGTCAAATCCCGGATCGGCCAACCATCCAAGCGCCTGCCCCGCGTCCGGCGTGACCATGACGCGGTACGCCATCCACGCGCGCGGCATCGGGTCATCGATCTCGTGCAGGTACAACGGCAGCGTCCCATCCTGCGCTTCAGCGCGGATCGTGCTGGGCACTTCCAGTTGCCGCCAATCGGTGAAGACGTACTTCACCCCCAACAACTGGTGCAGGCGGTACGGCGGCAGCCCATAATAAGCATCCAGCGTGCTCAACCTCAGCGGGCTGATGCCCCGAATATCCTGCAACCCGACCAGCGTGCCATAATTCTCACCCAACCCCAACCGTCCATCAACCCGGTACAGGCTTTTATCACTCAACGCAACCGGCACCAGGTCACTCAGCAGGTCACGCTCACTTGCCGGAATCGGCTCCCACTTGGTGCCCATCGTGTTGCTGAACAGGTCAAACACCACCAGCGCGATCACCGCCACCGACCACCATGCCCTCTGTGCCTCTCCGGATAACCACCCGCCGACGACCCACGTCAGCGTGGTCAGGATGCCAAGGAAGAAGAAGCCACGTTTCAGCGCGAACAGGTCAACCACCGGGAGCGCGCCATCTACGATCACGATTTCCAACGCCAGCCCCCACGCCACCACACTCGCAATGCCAAGGATGCGGGCCAACCGCGCGCCATCCGGCAGGCCGCGTTGCAGCGACGCCACCCCCATCCCTGCCAGGATGGCGACGCTGTGCGCGACGAGGTAAGCCGCCCGTTCCTGCCCCCTGAACCACGAGAAGCCGGGCACCAGCAGGTAAGCCAACCGGTAAATGATCGTCGCCCCTCCGAAGGACAACCCCAGCGCGATCAGCGCCACCACTCCCCAAAAGCGCGCCGATTCATGCCCGCGCCAGATCGCCACACCCACCAGCGCCAACGCGGCGATCCCACTGTACAACGGCGACCACACCGTTACCACGTTGGGGATCAGGAAGACGATCAGGTCCGTAAACGGGAACCCACCCGCCAGCGCATCGAAGCCATACCCGGCCCGGATCGTCAGGCGCGTGTACTCCAACCCCGGCAGCAGCTGCACCGCCGCCAACCCAAACCCCGGCCCCACCATTCCCACCAGGGCCAATAACGTCGACTGCCACCCCATCCTCTGGCGGATCGCCCGGTGGACGGTGTATGCCACCAACGTGTACGTGAGCAGCAGGCTGGTCTGCGGGTGCCCCGCCGACAGGCTGATCCCCAACGCCAGCCCACTCAACGCCAGCCACGCCGGTCGCCATCTGCGAGGTTGCTCCTCGCCCCCTTCACCTTCCGACGCCCTGTAAATCCCCAACAGCGCCAACGGCAGCCAGATGCCCGCCTCAAGGACCGCCAGTTGCAGCGGCGGGTAACCACTCAGGTATCCACCATAAGCCAGCGTGATCCCACTCACCAACCCCGCCACCCGCGACCGCGTGACCGTCCGCACAAAAAGGTAAGTCCACAGCGCACCCGGCCAATAATGCGCGACGGCCTCAAACTGGAGGGCCGCATAACTCCATCCTCCCAGCAGGCGACTGACGGCAATGGTGATCAGCCGGGGCGGGTAGAACGTCGCCGCCTGCGTGTCGGCGATGAAGGGCAGCCCGGCATAATTGTACGGGTTCCACAACGGCACCTCACCGGCCAGCAAGCGTCTCGCCTGGTACGCCCCAAACGCCACGAACTGCCCGGAGAAGTCCCCCTCCGGCAGCGAGACCTGATCGGCGGGGTTGGGCGTCAGCACGCGCCAGAAGTAGAAAGCCCACGCCAGCGTCAGCGTCAGAATCGCCGCTGCATCGGCCCGGCCGGGTTTTTCTTCCAACCATGCGCGTGCACGCTCAAGCCATGTCATGGCCCCTCCACCGTGATCGTTCCAACCGGGACGGCCTGGTCGGGGTAAGGGGATCCATCAGCATCGAACGCCGGGACGCGAGCATATGCCGGGTCATTTGCATCGTACAACCCAACCAGAATCCGGTACTCACCTGCCGGTAAATCGGCGGGCAGTTGCAGGCGATGCACGTCTTTCACCCGGCACGCGATTCTCCACAACGTCGTCGGGTAATCACCATTGAGCGGCGGCCCATCAGCCTGCGCGCCGATCTTCCCCTCTGCACTCACCAGGTGCACGAACACCGTCAGGCTCGTGGGTGTGCTGCTGCGATGATCCCAATACAGCGCCACCGGGATTGTATCTCCCGGCCGGTGCCGGGGCGCTGGCTGCTCGACCCACAGGTCGGCCAACTCTCCAAAAGTGGCCCTGTGGACGGCCTCCTCCGGGATGGCACTGCCGCACGCTTCCGCCTCGACGGGGTAAGCCACGCCCGCCTCGACGATCACGCTGCCCATCTCCACGCCGCTGGCCGCCACCGCTGTGAGCGTGTTATAACGCCCATCCTCATCCCAGGTCGCAACCCCTATCAGAACCCGCACCACCGTCGGCGCTTCGAACGCCGGGTCAAGCTCGATTGAGTAGCTATCCCTGACGATCTCACCCGGCTGCATGCGACTTGTCGGCAGCGCACCCGCCCCCGGATAACTGTCGATCTTGCCTATCTCGACCACGTCTCGCCCCAGCGCGTGCAGGTAAATGCTATAATTCTCATCGAGCGGCCTGGCCGCCCTCCAATAGACCGTGACCGGCACGCGCCCACCTTCCTGCACCGTGACCGACTCCATCTCAACGCCCACCAGCTCCAACCCCTCAAAGTCCGCACCGACCGGGGTCGCCGTTTCCGGCAGCTTCTCCACGACCGCCGGCAGCGCGTACGTCGGCACGATGTACCGGAAGGGCGCAGCGACGGCAACGGCGAGCATCGGCACACCAATCAGCACCACGCCCCCAACGCGCCAACGCTGCGGCAACCAACTCAGCAAGCCATAAGCCATCAACCCACCAATTACACCCATCACGGGGAACATCAACCGTCCCTGCGACGCATACGTGGTCAGCGTCCAGCGCACCACGCCGACGAACACGATCAACACCTGAAGCGCCAGCAACCCCGGGATCAACAGGTTCCCCCAGGCTTTCTCCCGGACGGTCACCACGACCCACGCGGCGAGGCCGATCACCGCCAGCAGCGAGATCGCAGCATAAAAGACGTACACCCCACCATCAGCCAGGATGTTCACCGCCCCGAACAGCGCCCAATAACTGACCCAGAAGCCATACCACTCATGGCGCAGCGCCCACAACCCAATTTCACGCCCCCCCGCGACGGCGACGTGGGTCTCCAGGCCCAACAGTTCACCGTACAGCACGACGTTGCGGATGTACCACCAACTGCTCAACGCCAACCAGGCTCCGGCCAACCCCACTCCCGTGCCGATCACCTGTCTCCACTCTTTCGTCCGCAGGCCATGAATCAGCAGCACCAGGCCGGTCAACGGGAGCAGCGTCAGCCCACTGATCTTGGTGATCGTCGCCAACGCGACGACGACCGCCAGCGTCACCGCCCTGCGCATCGTGATGCCTTCTTTCAACACCCGCACCAGCAGCAGCAACGTCCACGTGCTGAGCAGCACGATCAGGTTGTCATTGTTAACCGACCCCGCGATGAACACGAACATCGGATTGAAGGCCGCCAACGCCATCGCCATCGCGGCGACCCACCGCCTGTCCGGCCAGATGGCGCGCACCAGCGCCTGGCAGAGAACCACGCTCGCTGTCCCCAACGCGACGCTGAGGAAGCGTATCAGGTGGACGGCCAAGACGGTGCCCCTCCAGGGGAAGTCCTCCGCCTCCGTGTGGATGATCATGTTCTTATTGTCCGGGTCGAGGGGAACACCCAGCTTGGCGTGCGGGTTGAGCCACCTGATCGTCTCCAGGTCGCCCGTGTCGATCCAGAAGGTCAACCCCGCGCCGAGCAGGTAATAAAGCGGCGGCTGGCTGCCTTCCTGCTCCCACATCGTTTCGACGCCCGGCTGCTGCACCGGCAGCCGCCCCCTGTTCGCGATGTGCTGCACGACCGGGTAATGAAAGATCTCATCCGACGCCTCAAACACCGGCATGACGAGGCTGTAAGTCATCCCCAGCACCACGAACAGCACGCCGATCAGCAGTACTTCCGGGCGCTCACGCATCATTCACTCACCCGCAAGTCTGTCAACAGCACGAAGTCATCCACCAACCGCCCATCCTCGGTGACCAACTGCAGCCGCTCGATCTCACCCGCCTCATTCATCCAATAGACGGCCACCTGAATCTTATATTCTCCCGGCGGCGTGTCCTGCGCAAGCGTCAACCTGTACGTATCCTCTACGGTCTCTCCCTGCGTCCATGCGGCAGTGGGCAGATCTCCATCCAACGGCCAACTATCTTCCTGCCCATAACGACGCATCTCCGGCCCCAACACCTGCACCGAGATCGTGTAATTCCTGTCCATCTCTCTCAAGCCACGCCAGTACAGCGTCAGCGTGACCGTCTCCTGCGGGCGCGCTTCACGGGTGTCCAGCCTGTAACCGATCAACTCCATCTCATCCCCAAAGTTGAACCAGACCGGATTCGGCAGGTTGTCCGCATCGGCGCGCGCCAACAGGTCTACCCACCCGACTGTGACCGCGTTCCCTCCCTCCGCGAGCGTCATCCGCTCGCAGGCCGGGCAGGTGGCATAATCGTACAACCCGACCTTGATCTCCAACCGCTCCGGCGCATAAGCCGACGCACTGGTCGGCACCACGTAAGCATCCGCCCAACGATAACCCGGCTCAAGATCGTCCGTTGCGATCAACCCCACGCCGGGGTAAGTATCCCGCTGTCCGGCCACGAACCCGGCACTATCCTCCAGGTGGACGAAGACGCTCCAGTTGCGCTCCATCGGCGCGAGGCTCTCCCAGTACAGCGTCAACCTGACCGGCTCACCGGGCTGCACCTCCACCGTGTTCACCCTGTAACCCAACAGCCGCATCACTGGCCGCTCAGATCCGGGCGGGACGAAGTCATGGGCGGCCTCACCCGGCAGCTCTGCGACTGGCTCCGGCAGCCTGTAAGCGGGCACGATCCACGCGAAGGGCGCAACGACCGTCAGCGCCACCATGAACACCAGCACGCTCCCCGTCATCCACTGCCCCAGGCGATCCGGCATCCACGCGCCTAACCCGGCCATGAACCACAGCCCAATCACACTGATCGCCGAAAAGACCAGCCGCCCCTGCGACGACCACGTGATCCTGGCCCAACTTACGGCCAACGGCACGATCACGCCCACGATCCACAACAGCGAAAGCAGCATTGGGGCCCAGGCCCGCAGCCCGAACCCCTCCCGGCGTGCCTTGCCCACCAGCGTGATCACCACCCCTGCGGCGCTCACCACGACCAGCGTGTTGAGGACGCTGTATATCCAACCCGGCATCGGCACGTTGACCCCACCAAACAGCCCCCAATAGCTCTGCATGAAGCCATGCCGCTCTCCCCACAATTGCGCCAGCGACGCCGGGCGCGCGCGCTGCCCCAGGATCGCGATGAAGGCGTTCAATCCCAACACGTCACCGTACAACCTCCAGTTGCGGTAATACCACCACCCACCAATGGCCACCGCGATCAGGACGATGACCGGCCCTTCGAAGAAGAACGTCTGCCACCGTTTTCGCCTCCACGCTGCGTAAGCCATCGTCAGCCCTGCCAACGCAAACTGCGCCAGCACGCTGGCCTTGGTCAGCGCGCTCAGGCCCAGCACGACCCCCAGCGCGACGGCATGGCGCATCGTCGGGTGGCCTTCGTCCGCCTCCCGCAGGATGTGCAGCATCAACCACAGCCCCACCGCCGCGAGCAGCGTCGCCAGGTTATCATTGTTGATCGCCCCACTGACGAAGGCGAACATCGGCGTGAAGGCCACCGCCGCCGCCCCTGCCAGCGCCAACCAGCGCTTCTCCGGGAAGATCTCCTGTCCGATGCGGTATGTGAAGTAAATCGCCCCGGTGCTCATCAGCACCGACATCAGCCTCACGATGTGCACCGCCAACGTCGTCCCTCGCCAGGGCCACTTTTCTCGCCCCCGATTGTGGACGATCAGGTTAACGTTGCCATCTTCTGTGACGATGCCATTGTCAACGTGTGGGTTGAGACGCCGCACCTCATCCATGTCCGACGTGTCAATCCAGAACGTCACCGCCGCGCCGGTGTAATAATAAAGCGGCGGCTGACTGCCCTCCTGCCTCCAGGGGCCGGGGTTCTCCGGGTCCTGCACCGGCAGGCCATTGCCATCGGCGAGGGTCTTGACCATCGGGTAATGCCAAAGCTCATCCGACATCTCAAAGAGCGGCGTCACGACGCTGTAGATGCCCGCCAGCACTGCAAACGCGCCCAGCAGGACGATCAGGAGTGGGTTTTGGACTATCCAGCCCTTAAATGTGTTCATCAGGCCATCAGGTTATGGAAGTAATCCATGGTTCGCCGCGCGATGCTTTGCCAGCTAAAATGCTCATTTGCCTGCCTCGCCGCCCGCTCCAGCGACTGCCGGTACGCCGCATCTTCCCACACTTTAAGGATGGCCTCCGCCAGCGCATCGGCGTCGTTCGGCGGCACCACCTCAACCACCCCCTCAAGCTCCGGCGCATCCGTCTGCGGCTGCGTCGTCACAATCGCCCGCCCATGCGCCAGCGCAGCCATCAACGTTCCCCTCCGCAGCGATACGCCGTCCATGTAAGGCAGAGCGGTCACGTCACTGGCATAGAAGTTCGCACTCACCTGCTCATCTTCCACGAACCCCGTCCACGTGACCCGCTCACCCAGGCCATGCCTCTCAATTAGAGCATCAACCCGCTCTCCGTACCTGACGTTTGTCGGGTCACTTGACCCCGCTCTCCCACCGATCATCACCAGTCTGGCCGGAACCCCCTGCGCGATCAACCCGGCCAACGCCCCTACCAGCACCAACCCGCCCTTACTCTCATTCAAAAAGCCAAAGTAGCTGATCAGCAGCTCATCCGGCCCAACGCCCATTCCCGCCCGCCACGCCTGCCGGTCGTAACCCGGCGGCGGTGTGGTCGCGACGTTGCTGCCAATGGGAATCCACCGCACGCCCGGGATGTGCCACGCCTCCCTCAGCGTGACCTCATCCGCCCTGTCTGTGGCGATCACGCCATCTGCATCACGGGCCAGCTTGCGCACAATCCAGCGCCGCATCGGCCCCGCCTTGGGGAACAGGTAAGGCACGCGCAGGTCATGGAACGTCACCACGACGGGGGTCTGTGATATACACTTCGGCAGCCGGTGAATCACCGGGTGCATGTCATAAGCCGCCGTCTGAAACTGGAGGTTGAGCACCTCGATCTGCTTCTCATCCACCCACTCGCGGATCGCCCGCGTCGTATGCCACCCCCAACGCTCACCCACCACCGGCGACACTTCGATGCCCGTCTCATCCGCTCCCCGGACTCTCTCCCGCGTGAACACGAACACGTGATGCCCCATGTCGGCCATCGCCCGCGCCACCTCACGCGTGAAAGCGCCCACGCCTCCCTGCATGGGCGGGTATTCCCCGGTCACGAACCCAACGCGCACCTGACCGTCACCCCTTCAGACCCGACCGCAGCACCTGCCAGTACGCCCGGACGCGCGCCCCTCGCATCGCGCGCTTGTGTCCGAGCAACCATTTGCCCGCCTCAAGTCCCAACTGCCAGGCGTAATTCCCCAACAGAAACAGGCGCAGGACAAAGGCCACACCCACCCCATGATGCTTGCGGAAGTAACGTATCTTACTGCTGTGGAAGTAAATGTCCCGCTGCGCCACCACCTGCTCACTGCTCTTACCACCGTGGTGGACAATCTGCGCCTCCGGATAATAGACCACCTCCCAGCCTACCGCCTTGATGCGCCGCTGCCAATCAAGCTCTTCCGAGTACATGAAGAAGCCCTCATCCATCATCCCGACCTGCTCGATGGTCTCCCCCCGCACCAGCACCGCCGCTCCCTGTACCCAATCAACCGCAACGGTCTCATCATCCTCGTGGTCGAGCATGTAGTAGTGATCGAGCACCTTCTGCGGCGCGTGCGGCTGGAGCCAGGTGCTCTCGAAGAACGCCGTCCTCAGCGTCGGGAAGCGCCGCCGCGACGACTGCACGCTTCTATCTTCATTGAGCAACTGCGGCCCGATCGCCCCCACTTTCGGGTGCCCATCCATGTAGGCAACCATCTTCTCCAGCGCCGAACCCAATACCCTGGTGTCGGGATTCAAGAGCAGCACGTGCCGTCCCCGGCTGGCCTCTATGCCGATGTTGTTGCCTCTGGTGAAGCCTACGTTGGTGCCCGGCTCGATGAGCGTCACCTGGGGGAACGCTTCTCGCAGCATGTCCGGTGTGCCATCCGACGACGCCGAGTCCACCACGATCACCTCTACGCTCAATTCGCCGCCCGCCCGGATCGACGCGAGGCACTCACGCAGCAGGTCACGCACGTTCCAACTGACGATCACAATGGACAGGTCGGGCTGCATGGGGCCTCCGGCAAAAGAGCGGCCTTGACTGCGCCGCTCACGTGCTCCATTCGACGGCGGGCGATTATAGCGCCGGATTCCTCACGTCGCTAAGCCAACCCCAAAGAGGGCCACCGCATTCTGCGTGGTCTGTTCCGCGATTGTCGCCAGGTCGACGCCGCGCACCTCGGCCAGCTTTTCAGCCACGTACCGCACGTAAGCCGGTTCATTGCGCCTGCCCCGGCGCGGGTGTGGGGCCAGGAAGGGCGCATCCGTCTCCACCAGGACGCGGTCCGCCGGGGCATTGTGCGCCACGCGCCGCATCTCATCGGCCTTCTTGAACGTGATCGGCCCCGTGAACCCCAGGTAAAATCCCAGCCTGAGCGCGACCTGTGCGTCCTCCCACGTCGCCGAGAAGGAATGCAGCACGCCTGGGCGATCCTTCAGTTCCGACGGCAGCCCCCTGTCAACCCACCCGCTCAACAGGTCAAGCATGTCTTCGGTTGATTCCCGGTTGTGCAGAATAACCGGTAATCTGAGTCTGGCCGCCAGGTCAAGCTGGGCGTTGAGCCAGATGTGCTGTGTCTCCCTGGGCGTGTTGTCCCGGTAATAATCCAGCCCAATCTCGCCGATTGCCACCACTTTCGGATGCCTGGCGAGCTCGCCGATCTGCTCCAGTGCCCGCTCCGGCGATCCCCCACCCGATCCAATGCTGTTGGGGTGCACACCGACCGCCGCGTATACGGCCGGGTAGCGGTCGGCCAGCGCCAGCGCCCGGCGGCTGGACTCCACGTCGATCCCCGGCACGACGATGCGCGCGACGCCCGCCTCGGCTGCCCGGCGGACGACTTCATCCCGGTCGTCGTCGAAGTGGCTAAAGTCGAGGTGACAGTGGGTATCAACCAGCGTGAAAGTCATGGCGGCGGCGGATAAGAAGATCCACCTAGATGGTCTCCGTCTTGAGCCGTTCCAGGTCGGCGTCTACCATTATGTGAACCAGCTCCTCAAACGAGACGGTCGGCTCCCAACCCAGTTGCCTTTTTGCCTTGCCTGCGTCGCCCACCAGCAGGTCAACCTCGGCAGGGCGCATGTACCGGGGATCCTGGACGACGTACTCCTGCCAGTCCAGCCCCAGGTAGCTGAAGGCCACCTCACACAGCGTGCCAACCGAGTGGGTCATGCCGGTAGCGACGACGTAGTCGTCCGGCTCATCCTGCTGCAGCATCATCCACATCGCGCGCACGTAGTCGCCTGCGTAGCCCCAATCGCGGTGTGCGTCGAGGTTGCCCAGCGCCAGTTTGTCGGCCAGTTCCAGCTTGATGCGTGCCGCGCCGTCGGTCACCTTGCGCGTGACGAATTCCAGCCCCCGGCGAGGGCTTTCGTGGTTGAACAAGATGCCGCTCGTGGTGTGCATTCCGTAACTTTCCCGGTAGTTGACCGTGATCCAGTGCCCGTAGACTTTGGCGACGCCGTAGGGGCTGCGCGGGTGAAAGGGGGTGTTTTCGTTCTGCGGCATCTCCCGCACCTTCCCGAACATCTCCGAGCTTGAAGCCTGGTAGAAGCGGATGCCGTTGTCAATCGTCCGGATCGCGTCGAGCATGCGCGTCACGCCCAGGGCGGTCACTTCCCCGGTGAAGACCGGCTGCGCCCACGAGGTCTGCACGAAGCTTTGCGCGGCCAGGTTGTAGACCTCCTGCGGGCGGTGCTCCTCGATGACCTGGTTCAGCGAGGTCTGGTCGAGCAGGTCGCCGGAGACGAGGGTGATCTTGTCCTGGATGTGCCCGATGCGCTCGAAGTTGATCGTGCTGGTGCGCCGCACCAGGCCGACGACCTCGTAACCCTTTTCCAGCAGGAACTCGGCCAGATACGACCCATCCTGTCCGGTGATGCCTGTGATCAACGCTTTCGGCACTGGTTTTCCTCCTGTGGCTGAGCTTCGTAAGCCGGGGGGCTAACGTGCAGGCTTGGTCGGGCGGGCGCGCCATTCTTCCAGGATGTCTGCCAGCGTTTGCTCGAAGGTGTAAGTGGGCTGCCAGCCCGTTGTGGCGCGCAGCTTGCTCGCGTCGCACACCACGATGGGCACCTCGACCGGGCGTATCCGCGTGGGATCGGTCTGCACCTCGATGGGAGCGTCGGTCATGTGCAGCAGGATGTCGAGCAGTTCCCGGATGCTGTGTGCCTGCCCGCTGCCGATGTTGTACACCGCTCCCGGTTCGCCCAGCGTGAGCACGTCCCGGTAGGCGCGCACCATGTCACGCACGTCGGTGAAGTCGCGCCGGGCCTCAAGGCTCCCCACGTACAGCACCGGCTCCTGCGCGCCCTTCTCGATGGCGGCGATCTGGCTGGCGAAGGCCGGTGCCACGAAGCGGCTGCTCTGCCCCGGCCCGATGTGGTTGAACGGGCGCACCCGGATCACGGCCAGGTTGTGGCTCAGGTGGTATTGCAGGCCCAGCATGTCCTGGGCAACTTTGCTCACACTGTACGGGTTTGCAGGCCGTAGAGGTTGCCCCTCGTTGATCGGGATGTCGTCCGGGGAGACCGGCCCGTACTCTTCGCTGGAGCCGATCACCAGCACCCGCGCGTCCAGGTTGAGCTTGACCATGCTGTGCAGGATGTTGAGCTGTGCGTGGATGTTGTTGCCCAGCGTCTGCCAGGGGTTGTCGAACGATTCGGGGACGAAGCTCTGGGCAGCCAGGTGGTAGATGAAGTCGGGTCTCGTTTCGTCGAGCAGCTTGTGAACCGCACGCTCGTCGGTCAGCTCGACGTGCTGCGCCTGCACTCCGGCGTCGATGAGGTCGGCCAGGTGGGGGTACTGATCCGGGGGGCAGAAGGTGGTGCCGGTGACGGTGGTGTCTGCTTGCAAAAGGTGGCGGGCCAGGTGACTGCCCACAAATCCGCCCAACCCGGTGACTAACGCTTTCACGTGGTTTCCCTTTTCGCCGCTGATGCCGTTCGTCAGGCGCGGAGTATACCGTATGGCCTCAGGGGCGGCAATGAGCGGGTTTGCGGGGCGGCCAACCCGTTATTTACTTGATCCGGCCTCTCGCGGCGTTTCGCCGGTGGGCTGCGCGTCGTGCATCGGGCGGGCCACCCGGCAGGGAGGGTGGAGTCCGCCGTCGCTTCCGCCGGGCGGTGCCAACGCAAGGCGGCAGTAGGCCCTCCTTGCTACGCCCTGTCTGGCGGGACGGTGCGGCATACCTCATTTGAGGCCGCGATGGGGCGGCAGTCGGCCCTCCCCATACGCCACACGCCCCGACAGGGGGCGCGGCACCGCGCCAGACCTCGCCGAGGCGAGCGTCTCCGGCGGGATGCCCGATTACGCTGTCGATCCTTTCCGCGCGATGCGGTGCCCGGCTGCGGCAGTAGGCCCACGCGCCGCACATCGCAGGCGCAAACTAGAACTAACGTTCTATTCATTATAGCACACGATAGGCGGGTGTCAATTGGACATTTGTTCTAATCGGGTTGGGGTTGGGTTAGTGTGGAGCGGGGCAACCAGATCCTACGCCCGGCGCTAAAGCACCAGGCCAAGGGCAGGGCGGCTTCGTCACCCGATGTCAGGCCAGCGTTCTGGTGTGATGCTAAGCCACCCTACTTCGGTTCTCTATTCGAACAAAGTAAGCTGCAATGTATAATATGATCTCGGAGCAAGGATGCAGCAACAATTGGAGCAATACTCCAGGGGTTTGCCCGGAACCGATAGGAGGTCTAAAAAAATGGACACTACAAAAGTGCTCGTAGAGATAGTAGTAAGGTCGCCTCAGAGTGCAGGGTGGCCGAATGTAATAGCAGCCATAGCTTCGGCGGTGGCGGCCATTGTTGCGTGTGTAGCTGTGTTCCTAGCTTGGAAGCAACTTACCCAAGCAAGCAAGTATGCAAGGGGACAACTAATGGCCGAATTGCTCCAACACTTCTACTCCGAGAGAGTTCATGTAGCCATGTCCAATATTGCAGAATGGATGAAAGAAAATCCCCAAAACTTCAAAGAAAGGTATAAAGCTCTTTTCGAGGAGTGTGGTGTTGACAACCCAGTAAATCTAGATAGACGTATGGCCAAGTCATATTGCAGCCAGATATACAAACTCCACCAAGTCAAATGTCTGGGAGAAAAAGAGGCACGGGTGCTGGCAGGTGAGACACAGGCCAGTCTTCTTCTTAAGGTTATACAGCCCATAGAAAAAGAACATTATGAAATAACAGTTAAACAAGGCATGGGAGGTCGACCATTCCCTGACGAAGACAAAAAGATGTACGAGTTCTTCGAGGGGTTGTTTCCAGATGCACGGGGCGATGAAAGTGTCGACACCTGTGATGAGCAGGGACAAGATGGCGGGGAGGGGATGAACAAAGCGGAAAAGTAGGGAAAAGCTACAGAGGTCAATCACGAGTGGGAAAGGGGAAGAATCCGCGATGCAAGAAGGTATATATGAAATAGCTACGCTGTGTGCATCTGGTGTATAATGTAAGTGATAACCACCAATGACTGTAGGGTGATTCTTCGTTTGGTGGATTAAGTGATACTCAGGGGGATGTGCCAACCGATGGGAGCAAGAGAGATCGTGAGTGAGTTCCTCGAAAAAGGAATACGTCTGCAACGGCCAGAGAGAAGTTTTTTTAATCTGGTGGTAGACGCGATTGTGAGTGTTATTCCAAGGGAAAGTATAGAGGAGGGTTTTGAGGGCTATGTTAAGTGGTATGGTAGCAGGGAGGAACCAGGAGTTGAGGTGGGGATGCTGACTAGGGACAACATAGCGGTGGATGTTACATACGATTTAGAGAGGCGGAGCGTGACTCGCCTGCCGTTGGGCCCGGAAGCAAGTGTGGTACTCAATGCTTTTTTTCCTGCGCCGGAGGTTCGTGGTGAGTGGCCAGTTGTGGTTCAAGAGATGCACGGCACACCCTATCGGGCAGAGTTGCGGTTGATTAGCAGCAGCGGCGCTGCGTTGACTTACGTGGCGGAGGGTGATCGTCGCCAAGTGAGGGCACTTGTTCTATATGGGGAAAAATGCTTGAAAGCTGGCTTTCGGAAGCCCGAGAAGTAAGGATGTGGCAAAAGATGTTGCTTGAAACATTCCAGCAAGGTCGGGATGTGTTAGATATCCTTGTCGCGTTGGCGAGTATTATTGGCTCACTGGCAACTGCGGCGGCATTTTTTATCACATGGTCGACTTTACGAGAGTTAAAGCGGCAAACAGAGTTAGCGAATGATCCTCTGTTGAAGCTCCGATTAAGAGAGTGGGACGCGTCAAGGCTGCTTGGCAACGGATCAATATCAGAGAAGTATCATGATCCTGAACCCCATGAGCAGTGGCTGAGGATAATAACTAAGAACCTAGACCAACAAGACCTGAGTGGGTTGAGTGATAGATATTTTGTTGTGGAGCTATCGAATGTAGGCAAATCTGAGATTACTCGAGTCTCCTTTGAGTTATCCCTTCGGGTGAGCATGTATGAAGGTCATTATAAGGTGCTCAAATATGCTATTGAGCCGACTGAACACACGTGGGATTTGGAAACAGACTGCGATCTGACTGGAGGGACAACTATACATTTGTTGATCACAAATGTTAGGTATTTCCCGGTATATAGATTCCAGATTAAGGGGCTTAGGTATCAGGATGTCAGAGGTAAACGATATACATCGTTTGATGGGCCAACGGCGTCGGAAACTATGACTAATGAGCTCCTAGAGCCGGTGGAGTCAACTGATGGGGATGACAAAGGGGCAGCCTTCCTAGTGGATGAGGACGGTCACACGGTTACATATTGAAGGGTATGTAGCACAGAATTTAGATGACCGGTGATAGAGTGGTTCCCTTGGTTGTCCCCCATGCACGGAGGCGGGTGAATCCGCGCCCGCCAACCGCTGATCGCTAACTCAACCCTAACCCTATTCGAACAAACGTTCAATTGACTCCTTCTCATCCCATGCTATAATGGATAGAACGTTAGTTCTAGTTAGCGCCTGCGGGGAACGATGCTCACGTCGGCGGACGGTCGTCAGACGCCGCAGCGCGCGGAAAGGATTTGAGCGCACAGACGGGCAGCCTCCCATACTGGGCCGCGCTCCCCGTCCAGAGCGCGCGGCGTGTGGGGAAAGTGCGGCTGCCATC
>CAZRXG010000046.1:0-28268 GCA_964603985.1 uncultured Anaerolineae bacterium
CAGACTGAGCGCGACCGCAGGTCGCGACCGGAGGTCGGGCGAAGGCGGGTGAGGGTTTGAGCAACAACGTGCCAACAACCAGCATCACAGAGCAGAGTAAAAGTTACCCCATTATTTTGTAAATCCCCATAGGCGCAGATTCGCGGCCCGCCAATCGCCAACCGCCGCCCGCGCATCTATAATACCCCGCATGGCGAAATCGCGGCGGTGGATGGCGTGGGCGGTGATCGGGGGAGGGGTGGCGCTGCGGCTGGCGATCGCGCCCTGGGGCGGGCATCCTGGCGACCTGCCGACGCTGACCGGCTGGGCGGCGGCGTTGGGCGCGGGCGGTTGGTTGAGCGTATACGTGGCTTCGGATGCCAATTACCCGCCGCTGGGGATGCTGCTGATCGCGGCGGCGCGAGGGCTTTACGGCTTGCTCGCGCCGGGGGGCGAATTGGCGACGGTCGGGGTGTGGCCGGTGATCGTCAAGCTGCCCGCGATCCTGGCCGACGCCGGGATCGGGTGGCTGATCTGGCGGATGGCGCGCGGTCGGCGTGGTGCGTTGTGGGGGGTGGTGAGTGTGGCCCTCAACCCGGCGCTGATCGTGCTCAGCGCGTGGTGGTGCCAGCTTGAGAGCGTTTACGCGCTGCTGGCGCTGGGGGCGGTCGTGGCGGCGGTGGAGCGGCGTCCGATGCTGGCCGGGATCCTGCTGGGGGCGGGCGTGATGGTCAAGGTGCAGGCGGTGGTCGTCGCGCCGGTGGTGGGATTGGTGATCCTGGCGGAGGCGGGGCGCGTGCCGCGACGGGTGGGATTGTTGGCGCTGGGCGCGATCCTGCCGGTTGCGCTGGCGATGGGGCCGTTCGTCACGCTGGGGCAGGGTGGGCTGGTGTTGGGGCGAATCGCCGCGCTGGTGGCCGGGCCGGGCTGGCTGACGGTCAATGCGCTGAATGCCTGGTACCTGGTCACGGGTGGGGCGGGCAACTGGGCTTACCAGGCGCCGCTCACCCGCCCTGACAGCGCGCCGGTGCTGGTGGGGGTGTCGGCGCGGGCGCTCGGATCGGCGGCGCTGGTGCTGTGGTCGGTGGGGGTGCTGGGGTCGGCGTGGCGGGTGCGGCGGGAGGCGTCGGGGCGGGGGTGGCTCCTGGCGGGGGCGCTGCTGTATCTGGGCGTTTTTCTGTGGCCGACGCAGGCCCACGAGCGGTATGCGTTTGGGGCGGTGGTGATGCTGGCCGGGATGGTGGCGGTCGGCCTGGGCGGGCGATCACCCGATCCCCGGCCCGGAGTTGCGGAGATGGGTGGGGGTGAAAAGCGCGGGCGAATGAGATACCATCCTGGAGGCACGGTGGGCGCCAGCGTCGCATGGCGCGATGGTGCGCTTTATGCGATGATTACGGCAGCGCACACGCTCAATCTGCTGTGGGCGGCGCCGCCGATGCCCTGGCTGGCGAGTCGTTTCGCCGGGCAGAGGGAGATCGGGCTGGGGGTCGCGCTGGTGATGCTGCTGCTGGCGTGGTGGGGATGGTGGATGTTGCACCGCATGGGGGACGGAGAAACGAGCGAGTAGATGCAGACCTCCCAGATGCACGCGCACGTGCTCCGCGCCATCGAGCTGGTCAATGCCGGGCGGCGCGCTGAGGCGCTCCACCTGCTGCGGTTCGTCGTGGGGCAGGAGCCAGAGTTCGTCGCGGCGTGGCGCTGGCTGGCCTACTGCACCCCTGACCCGCACGAGGCGCTGGCCGCTATCGAGCACATCCTCCAGATCGAGCCTTACGACGCGTGGGCGTGGCAGGCGCGGGAGGACTGGCAGACCTGGCAGGCGCGTAGGCTGGCCCGTGAGTACTACACCCTGCCGCGCGCCGGGCCGGTCGTCGCGCCACGGCGGCGGCCAGCCGGCATCCTGCCCGCGTGGCTGAGCATGGTGGGGATGCTGATGGCCGTGGTGGCGCTTGCGGGTGGGATGGGTCTGCGGCTGCTGAGCGGCTTCGGCGTGACGGGCGCGTTCCCGGCGCGGGCCGTGCAGACCGACCCGACCGCGCTGCCGCCCCTCGAGCTGGCCCCGCAGGTCGTCACCAGCACGACGGTCAGCTACTACACCTTCCAGGCAGGGGACATGGGTGCGATCCGGCAGCACCTGTACAATGACGGGCCGCAGTTGAGCAACCGCGAACACTCGATTGCGATGACGACCTACGAGCTGTCCGTCGACTGGGAGATGCAGCAGACACCTGGTGCGTGTCAGGTTGGCAGCATGGCCGTGAACCTCGACCTGGAGTACATCTATCCCCAGTGGGAGCCGGTGGGATCGCCGTCACGAACCCTGTACGAGGAGTGGGACCGCTTCATGCTGCACGTGGTCGCCCATGAGGAGTATCACGGGCGAATCGCGCTGGAGTGCGCCAACGAGATCGCGGAGTTGATCGGCGACATCGAGCCGCAGCGCACCTGTAGCGCGTTGGAGGGGACGCTGGACGTGCTGATCAGCGAGACCTACCAGGCGTGCGAGGAGCGCCAGCAGGCGTTCGACGATGTTGAGGGCCGGACGACCTTCCCGCTGCCCTGAGCCGGTCGGCCCTCGCACACTGCCCTACCTCACCACTCGCCGACAAGCTCCACCTCTAATTCCAGCTTCACGCCGAACTGTGCCAGCACCTCGCGGCGGGCCAGGTCGACCAGTGCCTTCACGTCGCCCGCCGTCGCCTCGCCGACGTTGAGAAAGAAGTTGGCGTGCTGCTCGCTGATCAGCACCCCGCCGACCCGCGTCCCCTTGAGACCAGCCGCCTCGATCAGCCGCCCGGCGTAGTCGCCCGGTGGGTTCTTGAACATGCTGCCGATGGTCGCGCCGGGGGGTTGGGTGCGTTTGCGGTAGGCGCTGTACTCGTCGGCGCGCGCCCGGCAGGCTGCCGGATCGTCGGAGGCGAGATCGAGCGTCGCGCCCAGGATGACACACTGCCGCCGCTCGCGCTTGAGGATTGATGAGCGGTACTCGAAGGCCAGGTCGGCGTTGGCCCACGTCACGTCGAGGATCGTGCCGCCCGCCGATGGCACCACGCCGTCGACGCTGGCGGTCACCGCCTTCATGTCGCCGCCGTGCGCGCCCGCGTTGCCGTACACCGCCCCGCCGAGCGTGCCCGGCACGCCGATGGCCCACTCCAGGCCGGTCAGGCCGTGGTTGATGCAGCGCCGGGCAAGCTGGATGGTGCTGACGCCGGAGTCGGCGATCACCGTCGCTTCGTTGAACGTGACATCATGAGTGCGGTTGTGCACGACCAGCCCGCGCACGCCCCGGTCGGCGATCAGGACGTTGCTGCCCCCGCCGAGGATGCACAGTGGCAGGTCGTTCGCCCACGCGACCCGCGCCGCCGCGCGCAGGTCGTCGCGCGTCTGGGCGGCGAGGAAGGCGTCCGCCGGGCCGCCGATGCGGGCCGAGGTGTGGCGGGCCAGAGGCTCATCGAGGAGCAGGCGCTCGCCGAAGGCGTCGCGTAAGGCGTCGAGGGCGGGGGATGGGAGGGTCATCTTATAAACCTTACCGTTTCTCTGTGCCGAGTGCTGCCAGCAACCCGTCCCCCACCGCCGTCGCGTCGCCGGCGCTCATCACGATCACCACGTCGCCGGACTTCACGTGCGCGGCCAGAAACTCGGCCACCGCGCCCACCGGGCCGGGGACATGCCGCGCATTGGGGTGGCCGGGCATGCGGTCGAGGACGCTCTCCGGCGTGATCCCGAACGTCTCCCGGTCGCGCGAGCGGTACACGTCGGTGATGACGACGTGATCGGCCTCGGCGAAGCAGGCCGCGAACTCGTCGAGCAGCGCTCTGGTGCGGCTGAAGGTGTGCGGCTGCCACACTGCCCAGACCGGGCGTCGACCGTAGCGCTGGCGGGCCGCCTCAAGCGTGGCGCGGATGGCGGTCGGGTGGTGGGCGTAGTCGTCGATCACCGTCACGCCGCCCGCCTCGCCCTTCACCTCGAAGCGCCGTCCCACCCCGGAGAAGGTCGCCAGTGCGTCGAGTGCCCGGCGGGGATCGATGCCCAGCTCGAATGCGACGAGGGTCGCCGCCAGGGCGTTGCGGACGTTGTGCTCGCCGGGCAGGGTCAGCGATGCGTCCATGACGACAGTCTGGCCCTGCGTCTCGCCCCGACCGGGCGGTAGGACGTAGGCCACGCGGAAGCCCGTGCCGCCGTCCTGCGGTTCCAGCCCGACCGCCAGCCAGCCGATGCCCGAAAAGTGATACAGCGATTGCATGGTCAGGCCGTAGGTGACGGCGGGCGACCCGGCCTCCAGGCGGCGGTTGATCAGCGCGCGCACCTCCGGGTCGTCGTGGCAGGCCACCAGCAGACCGTCAGGGGGGAGCAGGTTGAGGAATTCGGCGAACAGTGCCCGCACGTCCTCAATGCTTCCAAACATGTCAGGGTGATCCATCTCCAGTGAGGTCAGCACGGCGATGCGCGGGCGCAGGCCCATGAACATGCGGTCGTACTCGTCGGCCTCGATCACGAACACGTCGCCTGACCCGGCGCGGGCGTTGGTGCCCAGGTCGCGGGAGATGCCGCCGATGATGAAGCCGGGGGCGAGGCCGCAGGTGTCCAGCGTGTGGGCGATCATGGCGGTGGTGGTGGTTTTGCCGTGCGTCCCGGCGACCGCGACGCCGATCTTATCCCGCATCAGCGCGCCGAGAACGTCCGCGCGCTTGTAGACCGGCAGGCCGCGCTCGTGGGCGGCGAGCACCTCGGCGTTGCCGGGCGGGATGGCGGAGGAGATCACCAGCGCGTCGGGGCTGAAGGCGTCGAGGTGGGCCGGGTCGTGGCCGCGCTCGATGGGGACGCCGCGCTCGCGCAGGGGGGCGATCAGCGGTGACTCGGCCACGTCGCAGCCGGAGATGGCATAGCCCTGCTCGTGCATCACGCGGGCGATGGCGTTGATGCCAAAGCCGCCGATGCCGAGGAAGTGCACGCGCATGCCGGGTCGGAGTGATTGGGGCATGAGGGTGTGTCCTTTGCGTACCGGTTGGGTCGTCGGAAGGATATTGTAAGCGGGGAGCGGGTGGGACGCTAATGGTTCGGGCTCACACCCCGGCAACGCAGCAGGGCACACGAAAAGCACGGGAGCCTTTGCCCGGCTCCGCGCTTGCGTAGATTCTGCCCCTCAGATCGCCCGCCCCAATTCGGCCAGGTGCGCGTTGAAGTCTGCCGCCGGGTCTTCGGCCCGCTTCGCCAGGAACGCCTCGATCCCCAGCAGGTCGCCCAGCGCCGCCCCCGCGCGGATCTCGGCTGTCAGTGCTTCCTCGCGCCCCCACGACTGCTCGGCCTGTTCGAAGACGGCGGGCAGGTGATCGGCCCCCAGGAAGATGGCGCCGTCGGCGTCGCCAAAGGCCCAGTCGCCGGGCGTCACCCGCGCGTCTCCCAGCGTCACCTCGACGTTGCTCTGCCCGACCCCCTTGAGTTCGGCGGGCAGCTTGAGCGGGCCGACCGGCAGCGTGCCCCAGCAGATGACCGGCAGGCCGATGTCGAGCAGCGTCCCCACGTCGCGCACCAGCCCGTCGGCGATGAACCCGGCCAGCCCCTTGCGCTGCGCTTCGGTGGCGATCAGGTCGCCCAGCAGCGCGACCTCGGCGGTGCGGTTGGTCAGCACGATCACATCGCCGGGCCGGGCGCGGTGCACCGCTCCCAGGATGGTGACCAGATCGTTGTTCACCTCCACCGTCACGACCGGCCCGGCCAGCCTGTCACGCCGCTCCAGCGGGGCCAGCCCTGATGGCGGCACGCCAACCGGAACGCCCGCCCGGTAGGCCGCGTCGGCCAGCAGCGCTGTGCTGTAGCGTTGGTGGAAGAGATGTGCGTAGTTGCTCACGGGTATCCCCCTCTACTGAGCCTCCGCGCGTCGTCGCTCACTCCAGCGTGATGCCGAGCGCGGTCGCGGCGATGGCAACCGCCGTCGTCCAGATGTAGATCTCCACTGCCTGCCTGCGAAGTTGCGCGACCTCGGCGGGGTCCTCAATCGGCTCCTCCCCGCCGTTCATGTTGCATACGCCGCGCGCTGCGTGGGCCACGCACGTCCAGCCCCGCGCCTGGAAGATGCCCAGCCCGGCCACCCAGAAGGGGATGAAGGTCACCAGCCGCACCCAGCATTTGGCGCCGATCACGATCAGGATGAACAGGATCGCCACGCCGACGAAGAACGCGATCAGGCCGAAGGCCATGCGCTTGCGACGCCCTCGTACCCCGATGTTGGCTAACCGTTTTGCCATGTGATGTTCTGCTCCTTAGCGGTAAGAGAATCCGCCCCATGATGCCGGTTGGTTGGTGAAGCCCCGGATCGGGTTCGAAGCGGGTCTCGTGTGCCTCTAGTTTGATTATTCACCAAACCGGCACCGGAGGTCAATAGTACCCTCTCGCCGGATGGGGTGCACGTCGTGGGGGGCGGGCGGCGAGGAGGGTGCTGTTGGTGAAGCCTCGCCGCGAACCCCCGTTTTGGAGCTATACCTGTAACCGTGTCTCTCTTAGCAAGGCAGATTTTTCTCCTGGTGAGCGGGAATCCAGCATACCCCCGTCGCCGGTGGGCATGGCGAGGCTCTGTCAATGAAGCAGGTGGCTGGAGCGTTGGGCCTATTCCTGGGATACACGCACCTCGTCAATGTGACCTTGCAAGAAGCTGTCCGGTTGTGTGACCCAGTAGATACCAAATGTATCGCTGAAGCCGGGGAATAGCACCGGCTCCAATATCGGTTCGTCATCCAAATAAAACTTCATCTCGTGCCCGTTCCATACGAGTTTCAGTGTTACCATGGCCGGGAGCGAGATGACGGACTGTCCCTCAACCCATTTGCCTCCAGCCTCATAGATGACGTCTCCTTGGTCAATCTGCGGTTTGCCCCCAAACCACAACCGGTAATACACCCAGGTTCTCTCGTCATCGTTGAGGCGGGTGAACAACCCAACGCCATCCCCCTGGTTTCCCACCGAGTCGATTGTCAACTCGATCTCGACCGCCGTGACGCGGGGTTGCTCCAGTATTTCGACCAGGTAGTAGCTCATAACATCGTCGGTCGCTGTATTGGTGAATGTGAAATCCAAGCGTCCCTCTTGTTCGGTTAAGCCCCATTCCTCCAAGTTCCAGCATGCGCCGTCGGGAGATGGCAGAAAGAGAAGGTCTTGGTGAGGACTGCCGTCCGCAAATTGATTCCACAACTTGCCATCGACACAGTTGTTGTCAAAACTGTCATAGGCCGGGATGGCAGTGGGAGGCGGTGCCGTTACGTCACCCTCGTCAGGTTTCGGCGTCTTATCCGGAGTAAACGTTGGACAGCGATCGGGGGAAGCCTCGTTCTTCAATAAGTTTAGGCGTAATTGTGTGAGGGCCAGAAAGGGAACCTCACCCAACAAGGTCCCATCAGCACGGGTGACCGAGATGGTGCCCTTAGACCATATCTCCTCCCATTGCAAAGTGGCAATGCCCATGCTGTGACCTGGAGTGACTATTTCACGGTGGTCTGCGACCATTTCTCTAGCCCCTATCTTAAAATGGAGGCTTGCTTCTAGCTCGGACCCCAATTTTGCCTCGGCCACTTCGGGGATACCGGCCCCGACTTCGGCGATAATTGTTTCGGTTAGCTCGAGCTCAACACTGTAGACGATTTCGTGCTCACGTATAAGGGTTTCTGTCGTGCTGGCAGGTGAGTCGCAGTTATTAGTAGTTGCTTCGAAGAGAGGAGCCGATTTGCGTATCACAGGCTCGTCGTCACGTATGACTAAGTAGCCAAATTCGGGAGTTGGCTCTGCCCCGGCCTCCGCGACAGAGGGTGAATCTGGCGTTGATGTTCCACAAGCAGCCAGCAAAAGTAACGCCAGCATCAGGCCCAGTCTTTGAAACGCTGACTTTCGCATGGTACCACCTTTCTTGATACTGCATATTGGGTGGAAAGTGGAGAGTGTTGCGATAAGCAGAAACGGCAATAGGAGAGTGCCTCCTATACTACGTATAAACCCACAGCCGGACAAGCACCGTCCCCACGATCACCGCCACGCCGCCGAAGAGCAGCGCGCCCACGCGGGCGGCGCGGCAAGGCGGTTATCCCCCACAGCGCCAGGACGAACAGCGCGCTCAGCACACCCCACATGACAGGCATCGCAGCACCTCCGGGAAGCTCAACGCGTGAACGGGTCGATGAAGGGGGGGCGCGGCGCGCCCTCGAATTTACCGTAGAATAGCCTGTCGGCCCAGGTCATCAGCGATTGGTGCGGGCCTGGGATGGAGGCCAGTTCGGCCAGGGCCTTGTGCAGCCAGGTCGTGGGCCTGGTCCAGGGGCAGGAAGCCATGCACAGACCACAATCGGTGCCGACGGCGTGCCAGTAACGGTAGCACTTCTCCGCGTCGAGCTTCCACTTCCTGACGCCGTTGAACGCGGCCTTGTCGCCGGATGGGATGGCCCCGACCGGGCAGCTTTCGGCGCAGATCTTGCACGTCTCGCAGAAGGACTGCACGCCGATGTCGACGGGCTGATCGTGGGCCAGGGGCAGGTCGGTGGTGACGACGGCCAGGCGCAGCCCCAGGCCGAACTCTTTGGTGAGCAGGAACCCGGCGCGGGAAAGCTCGCCCAGCCCACAGTCGACGGCGACCGGCACGCAGAGCACCTGGTAGTTGCGCATGTGGTGGGCGCGGGCGGAATAGCCCAGCAGGCGGATGTAGCGGGCCAGTTGAATCGAGACCCAGGCACCGGTGGCGTAGCCCCTGGCGGTGGCGAGCAGGACGGGGAAGTCGGGGGCGGTGCGGATCAGGTCGTAGTCCATGCGGAAGCCGAGCGCGACCGCGTGGGCGTGGCCGAGGTCGATGGGCGTCCCCCAGGGCAGGAAGCCCTCTTTATCGCCGAGCGAGCGCCCGACGTGGCTGTAGACCCACTCCTGGCGCAGAGGGCCGATGCCGACCAGGTCGGCGCCCAGGATGCGGGCGAAGGCTTTGACCTTCTCGGCGGCGCGCTCCGGCGGGATTGAGACTCGGGTGGGGGCGGGCGGGCCATCGACGGCGGTCTCCGGGCCGATCAGGTTGATGGTGGCGAACTGCGTCCTGAACATTGGCCCGTCGACACCGCCGGTCCTGCCCAGGCCGGGCATGCGACTGATCTTGGCGTCGCCCTCCAGGTGCTCCGGATGGGCGTCGTAGTAGGCCCGGTACTGCGGGCCGGTCGCGCCGAAGTACTCGAACAGGTCGGCGCGTGCGAACATGATGTCGCGCTCGTCCCGGCGCTCGATGGGGCCGACGATGTCTCCGGCGTAGGTGGGTTCGGCGACGGCCTTGTTAAACAGGTGAGGCATGGCGTTGCTACTCCTGGGGCGTGGGTGGCTGCGATGCGGCTGTGATGAAATCGGCAATCGCCGCGAAGTACTCGTTCAGCGCGTGGAAGAGCAGGTCGTTGTGACCGGCGCGCGGAACCCGCTCGATGCGCTTGAGGGCGGCGGGCGAGGCGTCGTACAAGGCCTGCCCGTTCTGGACGGGGATCAGCATGTCGCGCTCGCCGTGAATGACCAGCAGCGGCAGGTCGATGGACTCCATCTTCTTGACACTGCCGAAGGGGTCGGGGACACCGGCCAGCACGGTGGGCGGCACGCCCAGCCGGGCCAGCAGGGGGATGGTGTGCGCCAAGCCGCTCTCGATGATCAGGCCCTTGAACAGGTCGGGGTGGGCGTGGGTCAGGTGGATGGCCGGGGCGCTGCCCAGCGAGCGGCCCATGACGAACAGGGGCACGTCGGAGAGCGAGGCTTCTTCAAGCAGGATCGGCAAAGCCCCGGCGACTGCCCCGGCGTCGGGCAGCAGCGTGCTGACGAGCGGGCGTCCGGTGCTCCAGCCGTAGCCCCGGTAATCGATGACGAGCAGCGATGCCCCGGCGCGGCCATAGTAGGGCGCGAGGTCGTCGTAGTCGGAGGCGACTTCGGCGTTGCCGTGAAAATAGACGATCAGCGGCGCGTCGGGCGCGTGGACGTACAGGCGGTAGCCCAGCTCGACCTCCCTGGCAACGGGGATCGTCCCGTCGATGATGCCCGCGCGTGGGCTGCCGCCGGGCCGGGCGGGGCGCGGGTGGAACAGAATCGACAGGATGAGGGGGTTGTCTATAAACAATTCGGGGGGCATTGGCCTATCCTCGTGTGAGAGATAATGAACCTGCCCCATTGTACGGGCAACCGTGAGCGGGGTGCAAGAGCACGGTGAGGCGGGAGGGCTTTCAATCCGCAGATGGCGCAGATTTCGCAGATGGGCGGCCCAATCCCCCAAAAATGGGGGTACACAGGCGGGCGGGCTGCGCGTAAAATGGGGGTGGGTGGAGATGTTTCATGTTTGTGTACCGATCTGGATTGAGAGGGACGTGGTTTCGCGATGACGGATAAAGAATCACTTGAGCAGCCGCCGCAGTGGGCGGCCACGCCGGACCCGATGGGGTACAACATCCCGCCCAACGAGCGCTTCATGCGCGAAGAAGAGGACTGGCAGCCGGAGTTTGAGCCGCTGGGCCAGCCACAGGCGGGCCAGCAGTCACAGGCGGGCGAGCGCACGCCTGAAGCGACCGTGCACGTGCCGCCGGTCGACAGCCCCGGTGAGGCGATGACGCAGCACAGCCCCTTTGCCGGAGGGGACTTGTATCGCGGCTGGGGAGGGCACCACTGGCCGGTCTGGCCCGGCAGGAGGTCGGACTGGATCTGGCCCATCGTGGCGGTCGTCGTGGTGACGAGCCTGGTGAGCGGAGGCTGGTGGTGGGGGTTTTTCCTGATCTGGCCGGGGCTTTCGCTGCTGAAGCGCCTGCGACGCGGCGGCCATAGCGGCCTGGGACTGATGATGATCGCAGCGGGTACGGTCATGCTGTTCGTCCTGATGGGCGTGGGGACGGCCCTCATCGCGCCGCTGCTGCTGGTCGGGCTGGGCGTTTTCCTGCTGCTGCGGTCGGTGGGGATGCTCGACGCGGTGTAGCGGCCCGCCCGCAAAGAATCAAGCCTGATAGGAGTTACACAGTTGAGCGCCTCCAACCGCGCCGCAGCGGGACGGAGGGGTAAAAAATCTGTGTAATCCGCGTAATCTGCGGACTGAAACCCAAATAACACCCTACAGCTTCGCCTCTCCCGGCGGGCACGATGATGCTTCGTGCCCGTCGCTGCTGCCACGCGCGATGCGCCGGATAGTCCAACACCGGTCGGTGACTTTGCCCCTCCTCGAAGTAAGGCTATACTGGGCGCGATAGTCCAGCCAGATCATAAACAGGAAACGAACGATGCCCGCATTTGACCGGACAATCAGCCTCTCCGGCACGCCCACCGCCGTCTCGGATGCGATCCAGAGCACGGTAGCGCCTGACGAACAATTCGTCACCCTCCGGCCCAACGGGCTGCTGATCGCGCTGCGGGGTCACTGGGGTTACATTTACATCCTGTCGGCGCAGACAGAAGAGGTAACCCGGCTGCGGCTCATTGTCGACACCGTGGCGGCCATCCGGGGCGCTTTTCAGGGGAAAAGTGCGAAGGAAGCGCTGACCACTCTGCTCAGCACTCCGCCCGACACCACCGGCCCCCCGGTGGAATACGAAGCCAGCCAGCATCTCGACGTTGTCAGGCAGCGCAGCGAAGAAGCCCTGAAGAAGAGGGTTCCTGACGAAGTCCCGGCCCCTCGCGAGGCACCCTCGCGGGAGCCATCTCCCCGGCCCACGACTCCGGCCCGCACCCGGAGTCCCTGGAATCCCGACCAGTTTGGGGCTTATTTGCTTCTCATCTCACCCATCGTGGCCGGGATCGTCTACGCCTTGAACTGGCGGCGGCTGGGCAAACGGGAGTGGGTGCTCCCCACGCTCGCTTTGACGGTCCTGCTGCCGTTGGGCCTGATCGGCATTCTGATTCTGGCGGCGTTCAGGCTGGAGTTACTGCTCCCTGTGATACTGGTATTCGCCCTGCTGTGGATAGGGGCCAGCTACGGCCTGACGATCGGCCTGGGGATACTCCAGCGTGGCGCGTACAAACACTGGTCGGAGGGAGGCGATCTGGCCGACTACACCTACAACATAGGCCGCGCCGCGCTCATAAGCGTACTCATCACGGGCGGCGTTGTCGCGGTTGCGAGTGTCGTCGCCTATGTCCAGTTACGCCCGAACACCTTCGAGTCGGACGATCTGGTGATCACCTATCCCTCCGAGTGGGCAGTCCAGAACATAGCAGACATCCCTCAATGCCAGGGCCAGAATTTTGAGTGCGTGCTCGTGCTGGCCGATGCCCGCTTTGGGTTTACCTGGATCACGGTGGGGAAATTCCCGGTCTTCCAGGGGATGACGGCTGAGGATTTGGAGCGCCAATCACGCAGCTACCTGGTCGAGCAGCTCGACGCGACTCTCGTCGCAAGTGACACGTTCCTGATCGACGGCGAACCGGCTGCCCGCCGTTACTACCGGTATCCCGTTGCGCCGGACGACCTCTATTTCGGGGAGCAGATTTATATCGTTAGGGATGGGGTCGCCTACGAGATCACCGCCGAGAGCCTCAACGAGGGGATCTTCAGAGAGCACCAATCCGATATCGACGAGTTCATTGAAGGTATCGATTTTCAATGATGGCAAGATCTGGCGTACAGCAGCAGCCGGGGATTCTCCTCCTGGCTATCGGGGTCGGGCCGCTCGTGTTGGGGACCGCGTTCAGCCTGGTGAGGCAAGGGACATCCCTGCAAGTATTTACTCCCATCGTAATAGGCGTGGGCGCTTCCTTCATTGTTACATATGCCATCTGGCGGACACCGGTCACGAAGGCGGTGCCGGCCCTCGCACTGGGCGTGTTGTTCGTCGGTCTCATCTACGCCGTGTACCAGATTGACAACTACCTGATCTTCAGAATGACGCAGATCGCCGCCATCCAGGAGCAAATGGGAGTCAGCCGGGCGGTCGCTGCCCGGCAAGTTGATGCGCAGTTGGTTGAGACGACCGGCGCAAGCGGATTCATCGGCTTTCTTCTCTTCGAGCTTAGCTCAGGTGTGATTATCCGGTCGGGGGTGGTTGGCCCGGCGCAGCACGTGATCGGGTTTAACCTGCTGCTCAACTGGGCCGCCGATGTGGCGCTGCTCTGCGTCGGATCTATCGTAGGCGTGTGGCAGGCGCTCCGGCGGCCATTCTGCAAATCGTGCAACGCCTATTACGGGCACATCTATCCCACGCAGCGCGGGCTGGAACGCCTGGGGCAGATCGAGCGGTACTCCAGAGCGGAGTTCGTCCGGTTGTTCAAGGCCGATCACCTTGAGCAGGCGGGGGCAATGCTCAAAGGTGGCAAACCCAGGAGGAGTGCCCAGGACGTGCTGATCGGGCGCTGTAGAACGTGTGACACCACTCCCATCACAGTGCTGGTCTTTCCGCCCAAAGGGGGCCTGTCCGGGACCTCGTACATTCCGTCGTTTACCAAGGATCTGTCGCCAGAGCAGTACCGGCGATTCACGACCTTTGCCGGGGTCGGGGAGCCGCAGCCTACCGGAGGCGTCAACCGGTGGTTTGTCGAGGTGATGATCCTGTTCGCCTTTATGGTTGCTGCGCTGTTTGTTTTTAGCGTTTTGTGACGTTCCCCTGACAGGGGCGCAGTTGCGGCACGCAAAGGCCCGGCGTCGGCAGGACGCGCGGGCCGGTTTTTGTTTCCCACAGCTCCGCGAGTGCCTTGTAAAGCTGGCTTTTTGCCCCCCCTGCTTGCCCCCCACCCCCGTCCCCTCCCCCACAGTCCGCGCCTGACGGCACTGGGGGGAGGGGAGAAGCCGGGCGAATCGGCATTTCCATCGTGGCCGGGTTGAATACTCAAGGTGCATCAGGGAGAGGGCGAATCGAGGACGGTTTGACCGTCCGAGATGGGTGAGGGCAGTGCCACAATCTGCAATATTCAGGTTAACAGCGCCGCTAGCGGCGGAAGAAGTTGCTCACGAAGAACCACAGGTTGGCGGGGCGCTCGGCCAGACGGCGCATGAAGTAGGGATACCACTGCGTGCCGAAGGGAACGTACACCCGCACGCGGCAGCCTTCGGCGGCAAGCTGCTTTTGCAGTGCGCCCCGCACGCCGTAGAGCATCTGGAACTCGAAGCGGTCGCGGGGGATGGCCTGCCGGGTGACATAGTCCCTGGCCGCCTGGATAAGCTGCTCGTCGTGGGTGGCGATGCCCGGATAGCCGCGCCCATCCCCGGCGGCGTCGAGCAGGGCGCGCGTCTGGCGCAGGTAGGCCACGTCGACGTCGCGCTTGCTCGGATAGGCAATGTCGAGTGGCTCCTTATAGGCCCCCTTGCACAGGCGGACGCCCGCACCCCCGGCAGTCAGCGTGGCGATGTCGGCGTCGCTGCGGTAGAGATAGGACTGAATCACCGCCCGCACGTTCTGGAAGCCGTCCTCATCGCGGAGGGCGTGGAACAGGTCGAGGGTGCGCTGAGTGTAGTGGTGATCCTCCATGTCAATCGTGACGACCAGACCGCGCTCCCCGGCGTGGGCCAGGATGCGGCGCATGTGCTGGCGGCACAGCGCGGCGTCGATGTCCAGGCCCAGCGCGGTGAGCTTGACCGAGACCCAGGCGTCGAGGCGGTGCGCGTCGATGGCGTCCACCAGGGCACAGTAGGCACCGGCGGCGAGGCGTGCCTCCGACTCGTCGGTGACGCTCTCGCCGAGGATGTCGACCGTCGCGGAGATGCCGCCCGCGTTCAGGGCGCGGATGGCCTCGACGGCGGCGGCCTGCGTCTCCCCGGCGACGAAGCGCAGCGCGATGCGGCGGGCGAGGCCCCAGTGCGTGACGAGGCGCTTCGCCCATTCAGCCTGCGATAAGTAGAGCAGCAGTACACGCAGCATGGTGATACCTCATCCGGCGTATGGCTGATAGCCTATGGCCTCCGGCGACCTCTACGTCTCCTCGGCCAGCGGCAGGGCAACGTAGAAGGTGCTGCCCTTATCCGGCTCGCTCTCCAGCCAGATCTGGCCGTTCATGGCCTCCATCAGGCGGCGCGTGATTGCCAGCCCCAACCCGGTGCCCTCGTACTCGCGGGTGCTCGAGCTGTCCACCTGGCGGAACTCGTCGAAGATCACCCCCTGGTCCTCCCCGGCGATGCCGATGCCGGTGTCCTTGACGGCCACCACGACCACCGGGCGGGTGATATTCGGGTGGGGATATTCGGCTGTCTCGCCGGGACGCAGCACGCACGCGTCGATGCTGACCGAGCCTTGCGAGGTGAACTTGATGGCGTTGCTGAGCAGGTTGGAAAAGACCTGGGTCACGCGTCCGAGGTCGCCCAGCACTTCGGGCAGGTCGTCGGCGAAATCACGCTCGACGGCCAGCCCCTTCGCAAGGGCCTGCGGCTCGATGGCGGTCAGGCAGTTCTTGAGCACGTGGGCGATCTGGAGCGGCTCGATCTGGTACTCGGCGCCGCCCGCCTCGATCTTGGACAGGTCGAGCACGTCGTTGATCAGGTTGAGCAGGTGGCCGCCGTTGCGCTTGACGGCCTCCAGGCGGGAGGTCTGCTTCTCGGTGATGGGGCCGTACAGGCCCTGGAGCAGCAGGTCGGTGTAGCCGATGACGCTGTTGAGCGGGGTGCGAAGCTCGTGGCTCATGTGAGCCAGGAAGGTGCTTTTGGCCTGATTAGCCGCCTCGGCGGCCTGCTTGGCGACTTCCAGCTCGGCCTGGGCGCGCCGCCGCTCGGCCAGCTCCTCCTGGAGCGCCTGGTAGAGGCGGGCGTTTTCGAGCGCCTGACCGGCGGCAGCGGCGACGCGCTCGGCGAGCTGCACCTCTTTGTAGGTAAATTCGCGCCGCTCGATGGCGTCCAGGCCCAGCGTGCCGATGGCGCGGTCGCGGACGACGATGGGGACGATCATGATGGAGGTGGTGCCGCGCTGCCGGAAGAGCGCCCAGGAGGGCCTGACGCGGGGGTCGGTCTGGGCGTCGGGGATGACGACCGTCCGGCGCTCATCGAGGGCCAGCTCGGTGGCCGGGTTGCCATGCACGGGGATCACCTGGCCCAGCGCGGGCGGGCGGCCTTCCCCCAGGTGCTCGGCGATGGCGGTGAGGTGCGTGCCTTTCTCGTTGAGCACGGCCACCGCCGCCTGGGGCAAATCGAGCGCCTGCGCCAGCTCCCGGCAGACGGTTGCCAGGATGGTGTCGGGGTCGGGGGAGGAGGCGACCGCCTCCAGCACGCGGTTGAGCACCACGGCCTCCAGCAACTGGTCGTCAAGCTCCTGCCAGACGCGCTTCCGCGTGGTGACATCGCGCAGGTTGATCACGCGCCCCCGCAGGCTACCCCAGCGGTCGTGGATGGGCGCGATGCGCAGTTCGTAGGCACGCAGGTCGCCGTCCTGGCCTAACTCGATCTCCTCAAACGCCTCCGGCATGTCGCGGAAACGCCCGGCCAGGTCGGGGTACTCTGAGAACACCTCCGCGCCGGGCCGACCGACGACCTCCCCGGCGCGGCGGCCAAGGATCACCTCGGCTGCCGGGTTGAGGTCGACGACATGGTTGTCGGCGTCGAGGACGAGCACGGCCTCGATCATGTTTTCGAGCACCATGTCACGCGCGATGGGCACGATGTTGAACAGGCGTCCACGCAGCACCACCCAGCCGAAGGCCAGGCAGGTGATGTTGAAGCCGAAAGGCGTGAGGTCGATGTAGGGTAAGGGGTTAAGACCGGCGAGTTGGATCATGTTGAACACGAAGGGCACCAGCGCACCGATGATCAGGAAGGCGATCTGCCCCCGGTACAACTGCGGCGAGCGGGTCAGCGCGCGGAACAGAATAAACAGCCCGGCCATCAGCAGGGCATAGGAGTAGGCAGCGTGCACCCAGAAGAGTGGCCCGTAGACGATATTAGTCGAGGGGTAGGGAGTGCTGGTATCGACATCGAGCACCGTGAAGAACAGATGGTGGTGCGGGTTGGTCCAGATCACGGGGATCAGGAAGGCGTAGAAGGCACACAGCAGGACGATCCTGAGCGGGGTCAGCCAGTGGCCGCTGCCGGAGAACTCAAGCGTGAAGAAGAACCAGGTAAGCACCACACACATGATGCTGACGTACATGAGGTTGATGACGATGGTCTTGCTGGACTGGGTGCGGGCCAGCAGCTCACCGGCGTGCAGGATCGCCCACGCGGCCACTGTCAGCAGCAGCAGCGTGAAGGAGCGACCGGAAGGGGGCTTCAGACGGATAACGAAGACCGCGAGGCCGGTGGATAGGACGGCGGCGACTGCCAGCGGAACCACGTAGGGGAGGATCTCGTTCATGATGATTGTCCCTTGTAAGTTTTGCCCGCTCCCGCCCACACAAGCCGGGGGCAGGAGCCGGGATGTTCAGATTTGCACGCCGCTGCCGGGCCTCTCGTCCAACCGGCAGCGGTGGCGGCCCGACGGCGCTCAGGGCATCTGGAAGTAACCAGCCTGACCGGGGTTGCCGCCCGGCGCGACGCACGAGGTAAACGTAAAAGCGTACAACGCCAGCCCGTTGGTCCGGAAGATCAGCTCCAACTCGTGCGATTCGAAGTCCGGGTTCCTGACCAGCCCATACAGGCGCGGGCGCGTGACGTGCAGGATGCTCAGATCGCCGTCGTAGGCGATGTCGGCTCCGGCGTTGAGAGGAGCCAGCGGCCCGCCATCCTGGCGCACCTCGACGGTGGGCGGCCCGTCGGCAGGGCGCAGGCCGAGCGCCACCTCGACCGGGTCACCGGAGGGGCTGAGAACGGCGTTCACCCCGACGGCGCTGTAAGGCAGGCTGATCCGCCCGCCGTTCTGCCCGGCGAAAGCCAGGTGCTCGCGGCCCGCCCGCCAGATGCCCGACGCGTAGAAATACGGCTCGCGCTGCTCCCCCGGGGCCTGGTAGACGACCGGGTTGTCGGCGGCGTAGCCCTCGCGGTTGCCGAGCGCGCCGCGCTCGTACCCGGCGTACAGTTCGGGCGTGGGGCGGTAGCAGACCGCGCCGGGGGTGTCTTCCTCGCGCAGCGGGGGCAGCCGGTCGGGGAGCGATACGTCCGGGTCACGCTCGCGCAGCAGGGCCTGGATGGCGTGCTCGGTTTCCCGGTAGTAGCCCTCACCCGCGCGCCGGTAGCGAATGTACCCGTCGCCGTCGACCAGGTACCGGGCCGGCCAGGCGCGGTTGGCGAAGCGCTCCCAGGTCTGGTAGTCGTTGTCGAGCAGGACGGGATAACGGATGCCAAACTCCTCGACCGCCGCTTCGACCTGGGCCTGTTGGCGGGCGAACTTGAATTCCGGGGTGTGGACGCCCACGATGACCAGACCCCGGTCGGCGTAACGCCGGTGCCAACTTGTCACGTAGGGGAGGGTGCGAATACAATTGAGGCAGGTGTAATCCCAGAAATCGACCAGCAAGACCCGCCCGCGCAGCCGGGCCTCGGCGAGCGGACGGGCAGCGTTCAGCCACTTGCCCGGAGCGAACTCTGGAGCGTGCACCAGCGGAGGGTTCAGCAGATTCTCGTCCATACCCGGATTTTAACATTGTCCCCACGCCGGGGGAAAGCCTTCTGGTGCTATCGATTGCAAATTGTAAGGATAGAGGAGTAACGTGGTCGGGCGTCACGCCGTTTAATCATTTAGAGCGTGAAGTTCATGACCGCCTACCACGCGCCAACTACCGGGGGCAGAGCACCTATGCCTGATAAACCGGCCTCCCAAGCGGCTGCCGCGCGACGCAGCCAGGCTCTGGCTGCGCTTCATACCATCGGCCTGGACATCAGTTCGCAGTTGGAGATGGGCGAGCTGCTGCGCGAGATCATCCGGCACGCCGTCGATCTGCTGGGCGGTGATGCCGGGGGCACCATCTACATGTACGAGCCAACCGAAGACCTCCTGCGGGTGGTGGAGGGCACCGGCTACTCGGAGCAGCACATCGGGCGGACGATGAAGCCAGGCGAGGGCCTGGCGGGACGGGCCTTTGAAAACAACCGGGCGATGACGGTCGAGGATTACCGGGGCTGGGAGGGCCGGTCACCGACCTACGCCAGGGAGGACATCAGGGCGGTGCTGTCGGTGCCGCTGCGTTGGCAGGATCAGGTGATCGGTGTGCTGAACATCGTCTCCAGCCGGGAGGGGCGGGTCTTTGACGAGGACGACATATGGCTGGCCGAGTTGTTTGCTGCACAGGCAGCCATCGCCATCAGCAACGCCCGGCTGTACGAAGAGTCGCGCCGCATACAGGAGCGCTTCCGTGATATCGCGCTCAGCACATCGGACTGGCTGTGGGAGATCGACCGGGCAGGGTGCATGATCTACTGCTCCGACCGGATCACCGATGTCCTGGGCTACAGGCCGGAGGAGGTATTCGGCAAGTCTATTTTCGACTTCGTGCACCCCGACGACCTGGAGCGCCTGGTGGCCACCGTCAACCAGCCCCCCCTCGACGGCGAAGCGACCGTCATTTTCGGGGGCACGTTCTACCACAAGAGCGGTCGCGAGGTGATCCTGGAAGCGACCGGCTCGCCCTTGCTTGACGCGTCAGGGTGCGTGATCGGCTACCGGGGCACGGTCCGGGACGTGACGCAGTGGCGAGAGGCCACGCAGCGCGAGCAGATCGCCTACGAGATCGGCCAGCAGTTGATCACCTTCCTCTCGCTCGACGAGCTAATGGACAGCATCGTCCGGCGAATCCGGGAAGCGTTCGAGTACTACCACGTGCACGTTTTCCTGTTCGACGGTGAGACGGAGGAACTGGTCGTCAAGGCGTGCTCCTCGGAAGTGGGCACGACCTCCGAGTCAGCCATCCCGCTGGTCGCCAGGCCCAGCCTGGTCGCGCGGGCGGCCAGGAGCCTGCGGCCGGTCGTCTCGCACGACGTACGGGCCGATTCCAGCTACCTGCCCAACGTGCTGCTGCCCGATACGCGGTCGGAGGTGGCGTGCCCGCTCTTCCGGGGGGAGCGGCTGCTGGGCGTGCTGGACGTGCAGTCGGCGGAGGTGGCACACTTCAGCGAGGCCGAAGTGCGGACGCTGGAAAACCTGGCGGCGCAGATCTCGATTGCCGTCGAAAATGCGCGGCTGTACCGGGCGCTGGAGCAGCAGGCCGAACACCTGGAGGAGCTGGTCAGCGAGCGCACGGACGAGATCACCCGTGAGCGCGAGCGGCTGACGGCCATCGTCGAGAACGCGGGCGAGGGTATCATCTTCACCACGCTGCAAGGCGTGCTCGAATACGCCAACCCGGCCTGGGAGCAGCTCACCGGCCACCGCCTCGACGACGTGATCGGCACATCCGCCCCCGACCTGCTGGGCCTCACGCCTGACAAACGGCAGGAGATCAGCAGGACGGTTATCAAAGGGGACACCTGGAAGGGGGAGTTTAACCCGCGACGGCCCGACGGCTCCGGGTACGTCGCGGACGCGACCGTCGCCCCTGTGATCGACATGGACGGCCGGGTCGCCTACCTGGTGAGCGTGATGCGCGACATCACCGCCCAGAAAGAGGTCGAGCGGATGCGCACCCGGTTCGTCGCCAACGTCTCGCACGAGCTGCGCACGCCGATCGCCAACCTCAAGCTGTACCACACGCTGCTCAACACCGGCCCCAAAGAAAGGCGCAAGTTCTACCTGGACACGATGGCCGGGCAAATCGGTCGTCTGGAGCGGCTGGTCGAGGACCTGCTCGACCTCTCCAGGATCGACCGGGGCGTGCTGGCGATGAACCCCCAGAAGCTCAACCCCAACGACCTGGTGGAGGAGATCGTGCACGCCCATTCGCCGCGTGCCGAGGAACGTGGTCTCTCGCTGACCACCGATCTGGCCCCTGACCTGCCTGAGATCTGCGCCGACCGCGAGCGCATCATGCAGGTGTTGGTCAACCTGCTGGCTAACGCCATCAACTACACCTCGGAGGGAGACCGGCTGGGCATCCGCACCTGGCTGGACGAGGAGGCGCACGCTCCCAGGGTGGCGTTGTGTGTGTGGGACACCGGCCCAGGCATCGCGCCGGAGGATCTGCCCTTCATCTTCAACCGCTTTTTCCGCGCCCAGACGGCCAAGGATTCAGGCGTGCCGGGTACGGGGCTGGGGCTGAGCATCGCCAAGGAGAACGTCGCCCTGCACCACGGCACGATCAAGGTCAACAGCACCCTTGGCGAGGGCACGCAGTTCACGGTGTACCTGCCCATCGACCGGCCGCCCGCTTCGTAGCAGCCCGGCGAGTCAGGCGGCGATCCTGTGCCCTACGGTGACGGCTCCAGGTCCGTCAGGCGGTCAAGCTCGCGGACGGTCGCGTAGGGGATGAAGCCCCGCGCCAGCGCCTCCTGGTAGAAGCGTTCCACCTTGCCGGGCCGGGTGACGTAGTCCACCGCGTAGACCGTCACCCCGGCGGCCTGATAATCCACCAGCAGGTCGAGGACGTAATCCTGCGGATTGTAGGGCGCGTTCTCGTCCACGTTGTCGCTGTAGAAGAAGGTATCCTCCACCCCGATGGCGTCGATCAGGTCGAGGTAAGCGGCGGCCTGACCAGCATCCAGATATTCGATGATCTCCGGCGCGTTCTGCGGCACGATGAGAAAATCGCCGTCCACCGCCCGCGCGTGGGTGTCAATCGCGGCGACGAAGTCGAACATGTCGACGGCGGCGTCCGGGTTGACGAAGGACGCGCCCAGGTCTTCCTCGCCGATCCAGTAGTAAAAGGCGTCGACGATGTCGAGGTACGCGCCGTCGAAGCCCGCCGCCAGGATCTCGTCGAGGTAATCGAAGGTGATGGCCTGCCACTCCGGTGCCCAGAACTGCACCTTGTAGTTGCCGCACCAGTCGGGGTTGGCCGGTTCCAGCCAGTAAGGCGCGGAATCGGACAGGAGCGCGGAGCACTCGTCGCCGGTGTCCTCGACCCAGGCGGGGTTCCAGTAGGGGCGGTAGGATTCCGCCTCGCCGATACTCAGGTAGCTCAGCACCGTCTTGCCGTTGGCCTGAAGCCGGGCGATTTGCGCTGCCGGGAACGGAATGCCGTCGTCGTCGGCGTAGTCGATCACCAGCACGTCAAACCGGCTGGCGGCCAGCTCGTCCGGGTTGATGTTTTGCAACTGGTAGGCCCAGCGCACGCCGGTTCCGCCGCCCGGTGCCTGCGGGGGTGTGGGGTTGGCCGGGGTGCACGATAAGAATACGGCTGCCAGAGCAGCTACGAGGATTGGCCGGTATCGATTAACGTTCATCACCCTTCGCTCCGCCGTTGGCACTGTTAAGACGTGGCACATGCAGTGTACCGGTCAAGCCCCCATTTTCGCCATAAACCCGCCGCCCGCTTTTCCCCCGCCGGAAATGGACTACAATGGGCGAGGTTTGCCTCTCATTTCACTTGCTACCTACGTTAATCGAGCAGCGGTTTGGGCTTTCTACGTTGAACGTACACCAGAAACCTGGGAGAAAACAGTCAATTTGCCCTTTGAGACAAAGGCTAAACGTGTCGCAAAGCATGGGCATCCGAGTTCAAGTGAACTTCAACGAATAGGAGTTACAGTATTGCCATGACAGTCTTACAAAGACTAAGAGGTGTTCTGAAAGCTAAACCAATATACAAATCTATTTTTAATATAAGCATAGTTGTTGCTGGAATTACATTGACTTTATGTGGGTGTGCTTTTGAGAATCAAACACCGAAAGCCTACATTCAAGAGCAAGCCGAATGTGAGCCAGTACTGGAGATTAATGGGAGAGTGGCTTCGGCTAATGAGTCAGTTCGTTTCGATGCGCAAAATCGAATCTATGTTTTATATCGCACTGGCAATCAAATAACTAGCTATCACACTGATGGCACCATCAACTCTAGTTTTGACTTGTCGAACGATTCCGAAAACACTTTACAAGTGGTAGATTATGGAATCTGGAACGATAAACCAATTCTGGCTACCAATGAGGGTCTTGTCCTTTTGCAGGACACCTCGTCTCCTCATCAGCTAGAATTACCAGAGATGTCTGATAATCAAAGTTTGGACGTTTGTACAGGTATACCACGATCTCGTTTTATAGAGATCATCTCTGGAAAAGCGCTTTTTCTTTGCATGAGTGGTCTCGCACCATCTCGGAGTATTCTCTATTCACAGCTCGACGATGAATGGCATATTTTCTACCGGGGAGAATCTTCGCATTATTCAGGGGTAACATGGACGAGCTTCGTTGCAGGTTGGAATGGGTATGCTTATATGCAGCGGGGAAAAAGCGTAGATAAGTATGATGTCAATGGAGAACTTATTGAGCGTATAGATATCAGTTATTCCCGATCATCTGATGAATACCCTTTAGGGATATTACAGGCTATTGATGCAAATGGTAATTTGTATTTCTCGTACTCAAATACACTGCGCAAATATGATACTCTTGGAAAACTTGTCTGGACACAAGATTTATCAGTAACCCCACCGTTATTTCCCTTTATTATTGATCAATATGGAGCATACTATTACTTTGAATATCCCTCTATAGAGGATGTTGAAATTTCTCAGTTGATCAAATGTATTCGTTAGGTTGTTATTGATATTCAAAAGTTCTGCTCAACACTGGTGTTGAACATGAGCAAAGATGGGACCGGGTAAGGGAGGGCCTATGCAAAACGAAAGCGCGTCGTCAGAAGGAAAGAAGCCAAAAGGATGCTGGTCGCTCGCCCGGCGGGTGCTGGTTGGGCTGCTCGTCGTTCTGGCCCTGCTGCTGGTATTCACGACGCTGCGGGCCAGCGTTCTTGACCCGCGTGCTCTGGGTGGTCCAATGCCGGACTCAAGCCTGATGGTGGACATCGGGGGGCGGGACATTCACCTGGTCGCGATGGGCCTGGAGAACGACGGCCCGGCGGTGGTGCTGCTGCCCTGCCTGAACTGCGGCTCGATTTACTGGCAGCTGGTTCAGCCTGAACTGGCCGAGACGATGCGCGTCTATGCGTTTGACCCGGCGGGTTTTGCGTGGAGCCAACCCCACCCCGACCGGCTGAGTGTCGCCAGCGCCGCCGACGACCTGCACGATGCGCTTGTCGCGCTCGGCGAGGAGGAGATCGTGCTGGTGGCGTATTCGGGGAGCGGCATCACGGCGCTGAATTACCTCGACCGCTACGACGAGCCGCGCGTGCTCGGCCTGGTATCGATGGAGGCCGAGTTGTTCTCCGAGACGGGTGAAGCGGCCTTTGGCGGGGGCCGGCCCTTCCTGCCGCCCGGCGTGCAGCGGGGAGCGACCGCGCTGGGCGTCGGGCGCGTGTTCTTTGAGGTGCTCGTGATGCCCGGTTCAAGGGAGACTTTTACCCCCATCGCCAGCCCGTCGCCGCTGTATGACCTGGATGCCATCAACAGGCTGGCGGCGACCTACCCCACCCGCAAGGTGCTGTATGCGGCGATTGACATCGAGGCCACTTACAGTGAGGCGGTGCGGCAGTCGTCCGGTCTGGCCGTCCCCGGCGACATCCCTGTTTTCGCCATCGACTGTGATTGGGCACCGACCTCTGAGCGGCTGAGCGAGAAGCAGGCCCGGCAGCTCCGGGACGATGAGGCGCGTCGTGCGGGCATCTGGCGGGCGCTCGCCGAGAACTCTCCGGGCGGGCGCTACATCGAAGTTGAGGATGCGACACACTTCCTGCCGGTGGAGAGGCCGGAGGTGCCGGTTGAGGTGATCGGCGAGATGTGGGAGCTGGTGCGGCGGTAGAGCGGGGGCACCGAGCTTTTGCCAGAATTCAGCCGATCACGATTTTGGCTCGGCTCGCGCTCTGTCTGCCCTCTCCCGGCGACCGGAGGTCGCTTTTGGGAGAGGGCGAATCGAGGACGGTTTGACCGTCCGAGATGGGTGAGGGCAGGGCCACAATCCACACGATCCAGGTTAACAAAGCACTCACGCCCGCGAGCTGACCCCGGAATGATACGAAAATGTATGCAGCCACCTGCGAAGATTCTGGTATGGCGTGTTATACTTGGATTCCGCAACAGAGAAGAGGCTCTGTCTGCCATCTGCATTTTTGCCAACCAGAACAACGAACCAGGAGGCAGGATCGATGCAGCTTTCCAGTGACCAGATCCTTGACAGTGTCCCCTTTGGCGTCCTGATCACCGATCTGGATGGCCGGATCGTCGGCGTCAACGCGACGCTGCGTGACATGCTGGGGTACGAGAGCGGCAAGCTGGAGAATCGCAATGTGACCGAGATCACGGCGGAGGAGAACGTCCAGAATGATAGGGATGTGCTGAAAGGTCTCGCGACCGGCGATTTGCCAGCGCCGTACGTCAAAGAGTTCCTGACGCACGCCGGGCGGGCGGTGCCGGTTGAGGTTCAGGTGAGGGCCATCTGCGATGGCGACGGGAAGGTGTCCAACGCACTGTTCGCCGTCAAAGACCTCAGCGAGGAGATGCAGTTTTTGAAAGATCTCCAGCGCCGCAACCTGCACCTGCTGGCCTCCTCGGAAGTAGCCATGGCGGCAACCCAGATCCTGGACATCGGGGAGCTTTTGACGCGCTGCGTTGACCTGATCCGCAAGCACTTCGGCTTTTACTACGCCGCCATCTTCCTGATCGACGGCGCGGGCGAGTGGGCGGTGCTGCGGGCGGCGACCGGCGAAGCGGGCAAAAAACTGCTGAGTAAGGGGCATAAGCTGGGCGTGGGCAGCCAGTCGATGGTGGGCTGGGTGACGGCCAATAACGCGGCCCGCATCGCGCTCGACGTGGGGGAGGAGGCGATCCGCTTCGATAACCCCCACCTGCCCAAGACGCGCTCGGAGATGGCGCTCCCGCTGCGCGTGCGTGGCGAGGTGATCGGCGCACTCGACGTGCAGAGCACCGGCCTGAACGCCTTCAGCACAGAAGACATCCGGACCATTCAGATGATGGCCGACCAGGTCGCCATCGCCATCGACAATGCCCGCCTGTTCAGCCAACAGAACGGCGGCTAAGGAGCTTCCTTCACGATGACCGATCTAAGCGACAAACACCTGGTAGTGGTCGAGGACAACGTCGACAACTACAACCTGATCCTGCGCCTGCTGACCGAACTGGGCATCGAACACTGCGAGTGGATTCAAAGCGGGTGGAAGGCCGCCCAGGAGGCTAACCAGCACGGGCCGGTCGATCTGATCCTGCTGGACATTAACCTGCCCTACGAGGACGGCTTCGAGGTGCAGCGCAAGCTGCGCGAGCGTCCTGACCTTGATGGCGCCAAGATCGTTGCCGTGACGGCCAACGCCAGCGAGACCTACATGCAGCGGGCTATCAACGGCGGCTTTGACGGGTTCATCGGCAAGCCGCTCGACCCTGACCGCTTTCCGGAGCAGGTGCGCCGTATTCTGGCGAACGAGCCGGTCTGGGAGTGGCGCTGAGCGAAAGGCGGTCAGGGTCTGGCGCGTGAGCTTCAGCGCCGACGACGGCGGAACAGCATCATCGGCAGTAAGATCATTGCGGCCAGCGGCCACACCCAGGAGAGGTCGCCGGGGCCGCCGGGGCCGGTGCGGGCCTCGGTGCGGCGGATGCGGATCAGGCGGTAGTCGGCGGTTTCCGCGGCCAGCTCGTCGTCGGTCGCGGTGGTGGGGTTGATCCCGCCGAACAACGGCGCGGCGAAGCCCCCGGCGATCAGCACCTGCCGCAGCAGAGACAGCCGCCGCTCGTCCTCGGAGATGTCCTCGGCCACGCCAGACCACCAGCCATCCGGCAACCACACCTCGACCTCCGGGTCGGCCATGATGTTCAGGTACCAGTCGGAGCCGCCGCCGAACCCGGCGGTGCAGTAGATGTCGCCGTCGATGATGGCATAGTTGACCGGCGTCTGGCGCTTGAGGCCGCTCTTACGACCGGTGTGGGTGATCACCATGATGCGCCCGCCGACCTCCGGCCAGAAGTTCACCCAGGGGCCGAGTCCCAGCCGCCACATCAGCAGCATGAAGCGGTTAAAGTACTTGAAGCCCTGGCGCAGCTTCTCCTCGGTGGCCGGATCGATGGTCCCCATCACGTACCTCGCTTTCACCAATCGGCTGTGAAGCGTGCGAAAAAGGGGTAAGGCCCATTCCTTACCCCTGTATAGCGACTCGTAGCCGGTGCGTGATTTGAACAGCCACGCTGCCGGATCGGTAGGATGTCTTTACTCCTCAGGCAGGCCCATGATGACCAGCGTTCCGTCGTCCATCGCGGCGGCGAACTTGCGGCCATCGCCCGATACGCTGACGGCCCACACGGTCACGTCCATCGTGCGTGAGAAGACTTTGGTGCCCTTCTCGATGTCCCAGATGGCGATAACGCCGTCGCCGCCGCTGGAGACGAGCGCCTTGCTGTCTTTGCAGAACGACAGGTCGAACATCTCGGCGCTCATGAACGAGGAGAAGCGCGACCAGTCGCTGGTGTTGTAGACCAGGATTTCACCCTCGTCCAGAGCGGCAGCCAGGTACTGCCCATCGGGCGAGAACTCCATGTCGACCACCGGCTCGTAGGCAGGCGCGCTGATCTCGGCGACGGTTGACAGGCCGTCGGCAGTGAAGACGACGATGTGCCCACTGTTGTCACCGGCAGCCAGGTACTCCCCGTCCGGTGAGTAGGCAGCCGACCACAGGTCGTTGCCGGTGGGCTGCACCTGGTTCAATTGCGCGCCGCCATCGCCGTCGTAGATCGTCAGATTCTTGTTGCCCTCGCCCGCCACGGCCAGTTGGGAACCATCCGGCGACCAGCGCACGCGGTGCGTCCAGATGTTGGTGACCACCTCGAACAACATCTTGCCGGTGCTCACCTCCCACACATGGATGCGGAAGCCATAGGACGATCCGGCGACGATCTTGGTGCCGTCGGGCGAGAACTCCAGGCCCATGCCCCACTCGGTCGCCCCGCGCAGGTCGTTGATCAGCGAGCCGTCCTCGCCGTCCCACACCGAGACGATCTTGGCCCAGCCGTAGGTGGCGACCATATCGTCGGCCTGCGAATAGGCCACCGCCGAGAGTGCGGTCGGGCTGGCAGCAAACGACCGTAGCTGCACCACATCCCCGGCGTTTTCAACCGTGATGTAGTCGGCAGGTTCAGGTGTTGGCTCCTCGGTCGGCTCCGGGGTTGGCTCCTCGGTCGGCTCCTCGGTCGGCTCCTGAGTTGGTTCTTTGGTGGGCTTTGGGGCCGCTTCCTCCTTGCCCGGTTCCTCGGCGATGTAAGCCTCCGCGTCCGCCTCTGCCTCTTCCTCTGGTTCCTCCCCCCCACCGACACCGGGGATGGTACAGGCCAGACTCGCGACGGCAAGCATGATCAGGACTAACGCTAAGATACGCAGGGGCCGCGAGTATTTGTTAATAAGCATCTCCCTCTCCTTAAGATTGCTGGCACTTTGCCTGGTGCAGTGAACGGCAAACCTCAAAATCCCTAACCACTACCAGAGGTAGTGGCTTCTCCG